>JANYJZ010000041.1 GCA_025358305.1 Ignavibacteriota bacterium | reverse complement strand
CCTCTTCTTGGTCATAGGAACTTTCAATCTCTTAAAGATTGTAAGCAAGATATGTGGCAGATGTTCTGGGAGCGAGCTGATAATATAAAGGTACGCCTCAATCAACCCACTCATATAGGACTCGTGGTCAATATCTTGAGTGAGTGAGATTATTTCCGAAATCGTGACTTGAAGGTCGGTAGGGATTCTTGCAACATTTGAGTTGAGCTTACGCACACAATCGTTAAAGTGGGCATAATCTGTGGCTCTTATTTGTCCCCTCGCTTCACGCTCTGTTTTCGCAGCCTCTATAGATTCTTCCGTAAAAGTAAGGGAGTATTGTTGTCCCATCAACTTTGTCATAGGTCACTCTGGTTTATCGAAAGACCATTCAGAGCCTGCTGACACGTAAGCCCAGAGAACAGATTCTCTGAGTCTACTTTGTGAAGAATTAAGCTCTCAGTTCCGACACCCCAATCGTGGCCGCCTACTCGACCCCTGACCAAGATAATCGTAAAACCATCCGAGGAGATAGAGCGAACCCCTCCAAGATTCCTCGCCAAGGAGCCGGTGCTTGTGACAGCTTGTTCGCTTCCACCAGCGGATATCACTCCTTTACTCGCAATGCTTATACACGGGGTGAATACACCAAATGGCAAAGAGACCGAGACAGTTGTGTCAATTAGGCGATTGTCATACGAAAAGGTAACAGTGTAACCGGCGTAATAGAATGTGGTGGAACGATGAGATGTGGAATCGAAGACGAGGTACTGGGGCAGGGGTGCTACTGGATGGTTAAAAATTATCAAATCTCCGTTGGTTGCCGTAAATCCAGCGTATCCTCCGGAGGAGTAATAGTACTTTGTGCCAGAGCTATTTTCGGTGACGAGGTAGGCAATGCCGCTGAGAGTCACATTGCCACTGTACCGTTCCCATGAGCTGTCTGACCACACCTTGAAGTACCCTGAATCGAGGGACTCATAATATGGTAATAGATTAAACTTCGGCTTACTAGGCGGTGGTGGTGGCGGCGCTGTAGGATTGGATTTTGAGCAAGCTGAAAGTGCAATGATGCTCAACGAAATAGACACGATTAACAATACTTTCACTAGGAGTAATATCGCTGAACCGGGTATCCGCAAGAGTCTGCTCATGAAACCTCCTTGAATGTGGTAATGCAAGTCGTTCGAAGTGAGTTCACGAAGAGGTGTTCCAGTGACGCTCCTCCCTCCCCCATGTTGCATGCCATTGTACTCAATTTAATGAGTAGTATCAAGCGCCGTTGCATTCTTCTTTCGTGAAATGTGACATTCTGGTCCTAGTTCGTGGAGACGGAGATGCGGTTGACCGTTGAATGGAGCTTCTCAGGCTCTAGGTGGCTATACATTTGAGTGACCTTCGAATTGCTATGGCCTAAGAGCCTTTGGACTTCGTACAACGAAACTCCGTCCTGAACCAGCCAACTTGCGAACGTATGCCTGAGGCTGTGGAAGTGAAGTTTCCCGTCCAGCCCAACTTTACGCACAAGACTCTTGAATCTTTTGCTCGCATAGTCATCGTTAACCTTGAAGCCCTTGAGGTGGAAAATATATTCGCAGCGGATGTGCTGAGCTTTGGAGGATAAGAGGCTGAAGACAACATCACTCATGGGAATGATTCTCCGCTTGCCCTGTTTCGTCCTGAATGTCGGATTACTCTGAATACGGATTAGCTTTCGCTTTAGGTCAATATCCTCCCAGCGCAAATTAACTAACTCCCCCCTTCTCATCCCTGTCAACGCAGCGAAAACCACCAATTCCCTAAGCCATTCCTCTGAGATTGCGTTGAGAAGCCCTTGGAAGTCTTGTTTGGTGAAATATGTGGGGGAAGTCTCAGCAACCCTTGCCTGAGTGACATTTCCGAGAGGGTTGGCCTCCAAGTACTTCCAGCGTACAGCGGTGTTCATTGCTGCCTTCAAGGCCCTCAATTCAATGTTCACCGTGACAGGAGACTTCTTAGCCTCCAGCCTTTTCGTCTTGTAGTTGTCGAAGTGCTGAGGCGTTAGCAAAGTCAGCTGAGTATTCCCAGCAAGGGACTCCAGATTATTCAAAGCACCGCTGTAAATGAGCCACGTGCGGTGTGCAAACGTACTCCTAGCGTAGTCTAAAAACTCTTGTGTGAACTGGTGGAGAGTCTTGGGGGGATTCTCAGCAGAAAAGAGCTTCTCTAGGTTGGTGAGGACCTTCAACGCCGCAGGCTTTGAGCCAGCGCGCGTGGACTTCCATCGCTTGCGCCCATTTTCAACGTAGAGAACATAGTACTTGCCGTTGTTGCGCTTGAAGAGGGAAAACTTCAGAGGAGAAGAGGGCATTGCGTCACCTTTCGGTTAGCAATCCCGTTAGCAGATGGAGGGAAAACCTTGAATGTAGCCCAATCGAACCAGTGACCTTACGCGTGTGAGGCGTACGCTCTGAACCAGCTGAGCTAAGCGCCCAAATTTTGAGACGTTCTTCCTTGTGTTTCGCTCGTCTCTTGACGAGCTGCGGAGAGCGTAGTCAACAGTCTTGTCAACACCTGCCGTCAACACAACACCCTCTCCTCTCATCATTCAGCCATTCCATAGCTTCGCAGAAAGAAAAGGACGATTCAGAACTGTCTTTTCGGAATGTAGAATGATTTTATGCGCTCTAAATATACGAAACCAGCCCACCTATTGCAAGCGATTAATTGCCTCGGAGTCGTTCCCTCGGAGTCGTTCCCGTTTACGCTCGGAAGGGATCCCACAGGCGTACATCGTGAGAAGAACATCGATGAACGCTTCGTATTAGCATTTGTGAATCGTACGTCTGACTAGGTTCTCTAGACCATGACGGGAGATCTTTGGGGATCGAGGTGCGACGTAGTGTACGTATCAAGTAGCTGGGCGCTGAGCGAGGTCCTCGGGGGATCGCCATCAGAGAGGATCTTTAATCGTAGAAACTGAATGCCAACTTCATCCCACAGTTCTGGGACTCTCGTGTACTCCCGGAGCAGCAGAGTCTTTGATCCTCTGGTCTCTCCGCAAGGAACATATCGCCACGGATGTGTGCCGAGGCATCCCAGGTGCGCATTGGATGTGATGAACGACATTCCGTGCCTTTCGGAGCGAGCCTCAATATCATGTTAAATATGATCTTTGCAAACAAGGCCCATTCTTCGATCTGATCGACTGCAACATCCTCAGCCCCCGACCGTACCAAGAAGCGGATATGGAACAGTACGTCGTACTGTTCTTCACTAGAGGAGGATACGACCATGCGATCAATCATCTCGGCACGAACCACCCTTTTCGTTCTTCTGTTCGCGGCATTTTGCGCCGGCTGCAGCCCCGTCGCGTGGGCGCCGCGGGAAACGCCCCACACATCGAGCATCGACATCGGCCAGCGGGTCACCCTCCTGTTGCGCGACGGAACCGTCCTGAACGGCACCTACGCATCGGTCCGTGAGCTCTCCGACAATGAATACGCGACATACTATGCTTCAGCGACGATGGACGAGACACGCCAACGAGCGCTCCCCTCCCTCGGCCAGACCGTCTCCTATACGACGTCCCTGGACGAGAGCAAGGTGTGGAAAGGCGAGCTCGTCGGATTCGACCAGTCGTCCATTCTCTTTGCCGATCCTCAGGGCGACGGGACAGAAAAGGTCTACTTCAGTTCCTTGGGGAGCATCACCGGGAAAGATGGGGCGCGTATCCGCAGGATGGCGCTGCGCGGGATGTTTCTCAACGGCGAGATCCCTCTGAAGACAGCAGTCGTGATCGCCAGCGCCGCCGGGTCCATGCGGATACCGGTCAGTGAGATCGAAAGGATCCGTCTTACCCCTTCTGAGGAGGCATCGGGCACGACCGTGGCCTGGATCGACGCCCGGCGCGTATCTTGGGCCAGTAAGTAGCCATCCCGACCGGCCATAAACGCAAAGACCCTGATCGTCAACGATCAGGGTCTTTGCGTTTCAAGCCTGGATGTAGAGTCTACTCCGCGGCGAGCGTCGAAACGCCAGGAGGCACGATCAGGCCCTGTAAGCCGTACGACGCGCGCATAATGCCGAGAACCTTGTTGGCTTCCTCAAGCGTCGCAATCCCGCCGACGGAGACCACATCCACCGTGAGGTTCCTGCGCTCGAACCGGGCCTTCGACCGTAGTACCCGGTAATTGTCCTGTTCGAGTTGTTTGGCCAGCCGTGCGGCGTTCGCCGGAACGGCGAAGGCGCCGACTTGGACTAGATACGACGCGCCGCGCTTGAGCACAGGCGCCGGGGCTGCAGGCTGACTCATGGTGACATTGACCGTCTTCTCCGCGATGACATCAGGGATGAGATAGACCCCCTTGCCATTCGGATCGGTCACCAGATACCCCTTCTTCTGACCCTGGGCGGCAGCGCCGCTCGCCGCGCAGAAGATCGCGAGCGCTAGTATGGACCAACGATGCATCACGGTTTCCTCCGATAAGTTCTTTCCCAATCTGGGATTTCGCGTCGAAAGATGCTACCCCCCACGTGACGTCGGTCAACCCCCCGCTGTTCGATGGCCCGGTAGAAAATAAAATGACCCCGGCCGTAGCCCTGGCCGGGGTCAAAAAACAGAAAGGGCTGTGCTTATGCTCACAGCCCCTCCCTAGGACACCTCTCCGTACAAAAATCCACCATTCGAAGAAGTGTCTCCTCAATCATCCCTTCTTCAACACCGCCTGGAGTCGATTTCTCACGTTCGCGAGCGCCAACCCCATCATTGGTGGCATTGATAATTATGAGAATTACGATAATATAAAAGCAAAAGTCAATACCCCACGGAGCCGGATCACAACTTTATTTTTTTTGCAAGAGCGAACCCTTTGGAACGCTCCGTTGTCTCCTCTATCCAGCGAATTCAGAGCAGTCCCTCAGGCGTACAGGTAATAGACCCAGTAGGCCACCGGAACGGCCACGCCGATACCGGTAAGCCAGGCGCCTCGGCCCGTAATGCCGTTCTTCCCCCGCAAGACGAACAGTCCGGTGAGAGCAACGAGAATAAGGGTCAGCGCGTAGAGGTCGGCGATATAGGTCCAGACACCCTTCGGGGCGTTCAGATGGAGCTGGTTCACCTCGAAGAGGACCGGCCGGGTATGCGTCTGTTCGACGATCACGTTCCCCGTCGGGAGGTCGATGGAATAGGTCTCGCCAGGGTAGAACAGCGTGAGCGTCTCTGGATCGGGCCGGAACACGTTTTGGGGTTCGTCCACGCGGCCGATCTTCGCACGTCCCTCCGCGATGATCTCCTCCCGGGCCTCCTTGATGATGGGATCGATCTTCATCGAACGCTTCATCTGGACATAACTCGGGTTCCAATCGGCGGTGTGGTTCACCGCGATCCCCGAGATGCCGTAGGCGATCGTCAGCGCGACGATGATGTACCCGACATCCCTGTGGAGGATGGTATTCCAGCGTCGCCAGGAAAAATCGCTCATACGAGGGCCGTTACTTGATGACCGCGCCGTCACCCATGATCCTGACCGTCGTCTTCGGGCCGGTGATCGCGGTGGAATCGAAGGCCGTTTTGCTCTCTGCCGCTTCCTTCTTCGCTCGATCGATCCGGTCCTCCCTGCTCACCGTTGTCACCTGGACGACGCCTTGCACCGTTGCCGTCTTCCCCTTCGCGCTCATCGGGAAGGTGATGACGCCGTCGTCGACCTTGAAGATGATCGACTGAAATTCCTTGTCGCTCGCGAGCTCGATCCAGCAGCCCCGGCTCTCGCAGACGTTCACGACGGCCCCTTCGACGAGCACCTTCTTGCCGTTGAACTTATCCGGAGACGCGAGGATCTGCGAGACGGACGTCTTCGTAGTGAGCGTCACGGGCTTGCCGTATTTTTTGGGCGCCCCCGCCTCGAGGCGCGGCACGAACACTATGACGATGAACAGTGCGAGAATGCATCGGGTCTTCACGTGTGGGTCCTTTCCCTTTAGATGCGTTGAATGTACAAAGATCGGAAGCTTTTTGCCGCCCGCCGCCGCCAAACTCTTCCTTCCGAAAGCGAAAACTCCGACCAGGGGGTCGGAGTTCAAAGAGAGACGATGGTTCGGCAATCGTCGAGATCAGCGTTTCGCTCGGACAAGCGCCTCATCGGTCGAATTGTACATCTCGATGATGCGGTTGAGCTGCGTGATGGCGAGGATCTTGCTGACGTTGAGCTGCGTGTTCGCGAGGTAGATGTCGCCGCCGACTCTACGGAGCGCCGTCATCGCGCAGACCATTCCGCCAAGCCCGGCGCTGTTGATATGCTTGACGTCCCTGAGGTTGAGGATGACATGCTTTACACCTGTGGCGATGAGGCTGTAGACCTTTTCCTTCAATTTCGAAGCGTCATCCTCGCCCAGCGGATCTCCTTTGAGATCCAGGACGGCCGGACCGCTGTTTGACTGTTCGTGAATCTTCATGTCCATCGGATCATTCTCAAGAAGTACGTCGTGGTGAACACTGCGCGGTCAAGCCTGAACGCCTCGGTGCCGCTATTCCAGAAATTCGCCGGTATAGGAGAAGGCATGGATCTCGCCGTCGCTGCCGATCGTTGCCGCGACCTTGCCCATCCCCATGGTGGAAACCGCCTCGATCACGATCTCGTCGGCCGGAGAACCGGACACCTTGATCTCCGCGTGATCGTTCGCCCCCAGCCGGTAGGGTATATGGTACCCGCCGTAGGAGCCGCCGCCGCCGCCGATCGACTTCGGACGGGCTCGGTACTGGAACGCGTCGGATGCGATGTGCGTGACCTCGCTGATAAGCTCATCTCTATGCGCAGAGACGTTCTTCTTGCCGAACGCCCAGAGCGCGGATCCGAGCGCTACGCCGAAGATCAACAGGGCGATGATGAGAAAGAGCGGTTGTTTCTTGTCCATGGTGCATCCACACTCAACTGTGATGGAGATCGTCAGTTAGCCCCCGGGGCGAACCTACGTCCATAGCTAAAGTATAGCCACTTTTGAATAAAAAGTCAATAAATTATTTCGCGGCGTTCGACGGGGTGGGGCCCGCTCCGCCAGAACTCGCGTCCTGGAGGAAGTACTCCTGGATCCGCTGGGCCACGACGTCTCCCACGACATCTGAGAGCTGCTCGCGGGTGGCAAATTTCACCCCTTGGACCGACCCGAAGACCTCCAGGAGCGACTTGGCCCGCTTCTTCCCGACGCCGCCGATCAGGTCGAGCTCCGTCTGGAGCGTCCTTTTGCTCCTGAGGGAGCGGTGATAGGTGATTGCGAAGCGGTGGGCCTCGTTCCGGACCTGCTGCAGAAGCTTGAGCCCCGGCGACGACCGGGCGACCGACTGGGGGTCGCTCGCTTCCGGCACGAATACCTCCTCGAGCCTCTTCACCAGGCCGATGATGGGAAGATGGCGCGGAGGCGGTTCCTGCAGAAGGACTGCGCCGGAGCGCTGCCTGAGGCCGAGCCGTTCCAAGACTTCCACGGCGCTCGAGAGCTGCCCCTTCCCTCCGTCCACGACGATGAGGTCCGGGAGCTCCGACTGCTCCTCGAGCGCGCGCGCGTAGCGCCGTTCGATGACCTCCTGCATGCTCGCGAAATCGTCGGGTCCTTCGACGGTGCGGATCTTGAACTTCCGGTATTCGGACTTCCGCGGACGGCCGTCGGTGAACACCACCATGGACGCCACGGAATCCGAGCCCTGGAAGTTCGATATGTCGAAGCATTCGATGCGGCGCGGCGCCCGGGGGAGCCGCAGGTCCTTCTGGAGCGAGGAGAGCGAGAGCGGAACGGCGTCCTTCCGCTTCTCCTTCTGGATCTTCAGCATCTCCAGGAGGAACTGCGCGTTGTTCCGGCACATCGTCATGAGCTTCGCCTTCTCGCCGATCTTCGGTATCGTGATGTGGACACGCTCCTGCCGCTTTTCCGTGAGCCAGGCCTCCAGGGAGGCGAGCGATTCCACCTCCACCTGGAGAAAGATCTCCCGAGGGATGTCGTCGGTCTCGAGGTAGTACCTGCTGATGAGCCGCTCAAGCATCTCGGATTCCGTGTTCCCCTCGACGCCGGAGAGGTAGAAATGCTGCCGACCGATGATCTTGCCGTCCCGGATCTTGAAGACGACGCCGCACGCGTCGTCCCCCTCTGGGGCGAGAGCGATGAGGTCCCGCTCGACCGCTTCGATGTCGACGACCTTTTGGCGATCGTTGTAGACGCTCAGCTGGCCGATCTTGTCCCGGTAGGACCCGGCATCCTCGAAGCGCATCTCGTCGGACGCCTTCTGCATCCGTTCCTCAAGCATCCGCACGAGCGAGGTCGTCCTCCCCTTGAGGATCTGCGTCACCTCGGCGATCATCGCGGTGTACTGCTCGTGGCTGATCCTCCCTTCGCAGGGGCCGTCGCACTTCTTGATGTGGAAGTCGAAGCAGATCTTGATCTTCTTCTTGCGTATGGACTCGTCGTCGATGAGGTAATTGCAGCTCCTGACCCGGTAGAGCTCCCTCACAAGCTTGAGTGAAGCGTGCATGTTCTTCACGTCGCTGTAGGGGCCGAAGTACTTCGAGCCGTCCCGGATGACGCGGCGGGTCGCAAAGACCCTCGGGTACGGTTCGTTCGTCACGACGATGTACGGGAAGGTCTTGTCATCCTTCATGTCGATGTTGTACCGCGGCTTGAGCTTCTGGATGAGCGTCGTCTCGAGGATGAGCGCTTCCACTTCGGAGTCCGTGACGATGAGCTCCACGTCGGCGATCCGGGCGATCATGAGGCGCCGGCGCTTGTCGGCCTTGTGGGATTTTTGGAAGTACTGCCGAACGCGGTTGCGCAGGTTGATCGCCTTCCCGACGTAGAGGAGCTCACCCTTCGCGCCCTTGAACTGGTAGACGCCGGGCGTGGTCGGGAGGTTCGCAAGCTTCTCCTCGAGCGATATGTTGACGGGGGTTTCGGAAGAACTCACGGCAGATCCATGTCATGGACCAAGGAACCTGAGGGACACATGCGTCCCGAATTAGAAGAGGTACTCAACGTGCAGCCCGGAGAGTGATGGTTGGATGCGCAGACCGAGGATCGGCGTCTCCTCGCCTCGATTCGAGACCGAGAGACCGACGGCGGTCCCGATCGCCGCCCCAAGGAAGGTGTCGGAGATCCAATGGTCGTCGGTGTAGACCCTCGAGAGCGCGGTCACGCCCGCAAGTGAGTAGAGTGCCGCCGAGGCGTACGGATTGCCGATCCTCCGAGCGAGGACCGAAGAGACCGAAAAGGCGACCGTCGAATGGCCCGAGGGAAGGGACAGGTGCTCGTTCGACGTCTGGAATCCCCGGAATTCGTACGGACCCTCTCCGGTCTGCGGGCGGCTCCGGCCGAAGAGCGATTTCAAGGCGATGTTGATGACGCCCGCGATGACGATCGACTCGCCGAGCATGCGGCCGGTGGTCCGGATGTCGGTGCGCTGAAACGCGATCCCGCCCGCGTAGAGTCCGCCGGCGAGAGAGAGTCCGTAGATCTCCCGGCCGTACTCTCTGCCGACGTTGAAGACCGAATGCGCCGCATCGGATTGGTTCCTCGCAGCCTCGACTCGCGCCGTTCTGTCGAAGGTGAAAAGAAAGGCCGTACCTCCGACGACCCCTGCCGTCACCATCCACTCCTTCGCGTTGAAGTGGAGCGGCGCCGTCACGATCCTCCCCGCGTCCGACAGTCCGGTCGAAATGTCCGAGGAGAGTATCTGACCGAGGGAAGCCCCGGATCGCGACGTGTCCGTCTGGGCCGCGACACTCAGGCAGCATGTCAGAAGACAGACCGCGACGAGGGGTGCTCTCATCCGCCCGCCGTATACTGGATGACCTCTGCCCGTTCGGTCGTCACCAAACCGCCGCATCCCGACCGACGGAAAAGCTCCTCCACCACCGGCAGAAACGCCGCGATCCTCTCCTCCGAGTCGACGATCTCGACGACCATCGGAAGGTCTTCCGAGAGGCGCAAGATCTTCGCCGTGTGAAGCGTCCTGCTCCTCGCCCCGAACCCCATCATCCCTCTGAGCACCGTCGCCCCGGCGAGCCCCCCTTCGCGTGCCTTGAGCACGATCACCTCGTAGAGCGCTTTGTGATCGATCACGTCGCGCTCCCCCACGAACACCCGAAGAAGTCTCCCCTGACCTGTGAGCTTCATAGCGGACCCCTTTCTCAGAATTAGAAGAGTTTTGCGACCGCCGACCCGGCGAATGTCGCCAGGAGGCAGAGGACGACGCTTCCGCCGACGTTCGCGAGTCCCAGGAGCATCTCGCCGTCGCGCAGGAGCGCCATCGATTCATAGCTGAACGATGAGAAGGTCGTAAACCCGCCCAGGACGCCGATGGTGAGGAAGAGCCTGAGGGTCGGCGTGACGAGGAATCGTTCCTCCATCGAGCCCATGAGAAGCCCGATGAGAAAGCAGCCGATGACGTTGACGAGCATCGTTCCGACCGGAAATCCGCTTCCGCTGTAGCGGTGGGCGAGGCCGGAGAGCCAATACCGTGCGGATGCGCCGAGCCCTCCCCCGACAAAGATCACGAGAAGATCCTTCATGCGCGTCCCTCGCGGGACTCCGGAGCGTCCATTGTCAATGTCCTCCGGTGCCGATCTTTTCGCTGATCTCGATCAAGACCCCGTTCGTCGACCGCGGATGGACGAACGCGATCAGGTAGCCGCCCGCGCCTCGGCGAGGCTCCTCGTCGACGAGCTCGAACCCTTCGGATTTGAGCCGGGCGAGTTCCGCGCGGATGTCGTCGACCTCGAACGAGAGATGGTGAACGCCTTCCCCCCGCTTCGCGATGAACTTCGCGATCGGGGAGTCGGGCGAGGTCGGCTCCGTCAGTTCGATCGAGGCGCACCCGGTGTGGAAGAAGGCGAGGCGCACCTTCTGGTCGGCCACCGTCTCAATCGGCACCTCGGTGAGTCCGAGGAGCTTCGAGAAGGTGGCAACGGAGGCGCTCAGGTCCTTGACCGCCACTCCGACATGGACGAGCTTCTTCTTCATGGGTGGGTCCTTCCTAAGACACGAATTTGGAGGTCTGATGCCGGAGCGACCGGGCGAGGTCCCGGCCGTTCGCCGTCAGGATGCCGACAAGGACGAGCCCCGCCCCCGTGAAGACCCTCGGCGCGAGGACCTCCCCGAGGAAGATCGTCCCCAGGATCACCGCGAGGATCGGCGTCACGAGCGATACGAGCGAGAGATAGACGGCGTCGACCCGCTTCATGAGCCAGTAGTAGACGAGGAACGTCACCACCGTGCCGAACGTCCCGAGGTAGAGGATAGAGCCGACCCCGGCCCCGTCCAGGTGGACCTGCGAGACGTCCTCGAACGAGAACGCCAGGATGTAGAGCACGACGATGCCGATGAGCATACCGCCGAGGCTCAGCATGGTCGGGCTTAAGTGCCTTCCCTTGCGTTTCACGATGACGAGCGACGTCCCCTGGAGAAGCGTGCTCACCAGGACGGCGACCATGCCCGCCGTCGCCGAGTCCCCCAGGTGGATGTCGGACCAGAAGATCGTGAGAATGCCTCCAAACCCCAGGAGGATGCCGGCGACCTTGAACGGGTTCAAGGGTTCCTCCGGCAGGAAGAAATGCGACCCGATCGCGACGACGAACGGATAGATCGCGAAGAGGATCGACGCGAGGCCTGATCCGATGTACTGCTCTCCCCAGTAGACGAGGGCGAACGGAAAACTGAACGAGAGGAACGCCATCGTGAGGTAGACCATGACGGAGTCCTTGTCGAGGAGGAGCCTCTCCTTCCGGACGCCCGCGATGAGTGCGAGGATCGCCGCGGCGAGCGTGAACCGTATCGCCACGGCGAAGAACGGCGGCACGCTCCCCAGCCCGACCTTGATGGCGAGCCAGGTGGACCCCCAGATGATGGAGATGAGCCCGAAGCCGAGGGCCATGAGCACGCGCTCCGATCTCATATGCGTCCGTCGAACGAGTAGTTCACGAGTCCCGAGAGGAGCTTTGGGTAGAAATAGGTCGACTTCTGCGGCATCGTGCAGCCCGATTCGGCGATGACGCGGACCTGGTCCATGCGCGGGGCATTCATAAGGAACCCGGCTTGAGCGGACCCCGATGCGACGGCTGCGACCGCCTCGCTCGCGTTGCGGACGTACTCAAGGTTGAGCTTCCGGAGTTGCATCTCCTCCGAAATGCCGAGGATGCGCTCGATGATGACGGTGTGGAGGATCGAGACGTCGAGCTGCGAGACGATCTGCGGCTCGCCCGGCCGGCCCGGGACGACCTTTCCTCCGTTCCACTCGAGGAGGCTGAACTTCGGAGAGCGCGCCAAGAGCAGCCCGAACGCGTGGCGATCCGCGCCTACGAGGGCGGACGTGAGGCTCTCGGCGGTCGGGTGTTCCTCGATGGTGAACGAGCGCCCGAGCTCGCGCACGAGGTCCTCTTGCCGAAACCCCTCGAGTCCGTGGACGAGCCGGTGCGTCGGGAAGATGAGGAGCCCCGGGTCATGGATGTTCGCGAAGAACATCGGCACGAAGTTGTACGGTTCCTTGCCGGTATGGGCGGGGTTCTTCAGCCGTTGAGTGTCGCGGAACCGGAGCGCCGTTTCGTAGCGGTGGTGGCCGTCCGCGACGACGACCTTCTGGTCGCGCAAGAGGTCGACCGCCGTGAGGGTGGCGAGCGGGTCGTCGCACGCCCAGAGCGTATTCCGGACGTCGTCGTACTCCAGGTCGAAGAGCGGCGCGCGCGCGAGCCACGGCTCCATGACCGCGTCCATGACGTGCTTCGGATCGGAGTACAGCGAAAAGATCTGGCTGAACATCGCGTGGGTCGCCTCCATAAGCCGGAACCTGTCCTCCTTCGGCCCCGAAAGCGTCCGTTCATGGGGGAAGACGGTCCCCTTGGAAAACTCTTCGAGGAGGCACGCCGCGACGAACCCCTTGCGGCGAACGACCTTCCCCCCCGGCAGCGCGAACGTCTGCATGAGGAAGTAGAGGGCGGGAACTTCCTGCTGGACGAGAACTCCGGCGCGCTTCCACGCGTCAAAGGAGTGCTGCGCATCGGCGTAGGGATCGGCAGCATCCGAGAGGATCAATCGGACGATATTGTGCGGACTTCGCTTGTAGAGGGCCCGGCGGAGTTCGGCGCCGATGACGTCGTATGGCGGCGCCATGACATCCTTCGCCTCGACACTGCGGCGGTCGTAGAGAATTCCGCGGAACGGTTTTATATCAGGCATGTTCTGTACGTTGTGATAAGTCGGATCCGCGCACGGCGAGTGCCCGGTCAGTGATAGCCGAGCCGTTTGAGCCAGGCGTCGCTTCCGCGCCACTTTTCGCGGACTTTCACGTGGAGTTCAAGGAACACTTTGCGTTCCAGGAATGTCTCGATGTCCTTTCGGGCCGCTTCGCCGATCTCCCGAAGCGCCTTCCCCTGCTTGCCGATGAGGATCCCCTTTTGCGAGTCGCGTTCGACATAGATCTCCGCGCGAATGAGATCCTTGCGGCCGGCCTTTTCCGTGAATTCCACGATGTCCACGGTCGTGGAGTACGGGATCTCCTCCCGAAACTGCTCGAAGATCTTCTCGCGGATGATCTCTCCGACGAAGAACCGCTCCGGATGTTCGCTGACGACGTCCAGGGGGTAGAACGGCGGGTGCACGGGGAGATGGCCGACGAGCGACTCGGCGAGGTCGTCGGTCCCGTCGGACGTCTTGGCGGAGATCGGAAAGATCTCCGTGAACGCGTACTTCACAGAATAGAACCCGATGACCGAAGCGATCTCCCCCTTCGACGCGAGGTCGGTCTTGTTGATGACGAGGAAGACCGGTTTCTGGAGCCGTGCGAGCGTCTTAAACGCGACGTCGTGCTCGATCTCCGGACCGACCTTTGGGTCGGTGACATCGATCATGAACACGACGACGTCCGCCTCCTCCATCGCCCCGAACGCGCTCTTCATCATCGCCTCCTGGAGCCGGTACGATGGCGTGAGGAGCCCCGGCGTGTCGAGAAAGATGATCTGGGACGAGGGGTTCGACCGGATCCCGAGGATCCGATGCCGCGTCGTCTGCGGCTTGTGGCTCACGATCGAGATCTTTTGGCCGATGAGGGCGTTCAGGAGCGTCGACTTGCCGACGTTCGGGTCGCCGATGATCGCGACGTATCCCGCCTTGAAACCGTCGGGGGAAGGAAGGGTCTCCGCGTGCTCTTCAGTCATCAGAGGTCTCGCCTTAGGGGAATGCCGGGTGGCGGAGATGGAACCCGGTCGCGTCCTGGTACTGTTTCGCGACGGCGAGAAGCTCCGCCTCGCCGAAGAGCCTCCCCATGAAGCAGATGCTCGCCGGGAGGCCGTCGGACGACACGCCGTCCGGCACGACGACGCACGGGTGGCCCGTGAGGTTCGTCAGGAGAAGGTTGTTCCCCTCGAACGACGGGGCGACGTAGACATCGATCGTATCCATGAGCCGCTGCATATCCTGGATGAGAAGGTACCGCAGACGGTTCGCCTGGATATATTCGACCGCCGGAATGAACCGCGAGGTCCGGAAGATATTCGGCCAGGCGCCCTTCCCCTGGAGCACGAGGAGGTCGTCCTCGCCGCTGCGGGTGAGTTCGTCGAATGCGGCGCCCGCTTCCGCCGTGAGGATGATCGACATGTCGTCCACCGGATACTGGGGGAGCGCGATCGGAATGAGGGTCGCCCCGAGGCGCCGGAGGGTCGCGAAGACAGAGTCATTCAGGGACCGGTTCTGCCGTACGCTGTCGAAATCGCTCTTCAGATAGCCGATCCGGAGCTTCGAGAGCCGCACGTCGGGAGTGTAGTTGAACGGCGCGTCGTAGACCGTCGGGTCCTCCCCGTCGGGTCCATAAATGGCGTCGAACACGATCGCGCAGTCCTCCACCGAGCGGCAGATCGGACCGATCTTGTCCATCGACCAGGAGAGCGCCATGGCACCCTTGCGGCTCACTCGCCCGTACGTCGGCCTGAGGCCCGTCGTCCCGCAGACGGTCGACGGCGAAACGATCGATCCCCACGTCTCCGTTCCGATCGCGAACGCGACGAGTCCCGCCGAGGTCGCCGAGGCGGATCCTGCCGAGGAGCCGCTCGAGCCCTTCGTCGTATCCCAGGGATTGCGCGTCAATCCGCCGAACCAGACATCATCCATCGCGAGCTCTCCCATGGAGAGCTTTGCGACCAGGACCGCGCCGGCATCCTCAAGACGCTGGACGACGGTCGCGTCTTCGGCGAACATCTGGCCCCGGTACGGGACCGATCCCCAGGTCGTCAGATACCCCTCCGTCGCCAGGAGGTCCTTCACGCCGAACGGTATCCCTTGGAGCGGGCCGCGGTACTTGCCGGCGGCGATCTCCTCATCCGCCTTCTCCGCCTGTCGCAGGGCGAGCTCCTCGGTGAGGGTGACGGTGCAGTGGAGCATCGGCGAGTAGCGCTTCAGCCGGTCGAGATAGAGTTTCGTGAGCTCCACAGACGATATCTTACGCGATTGGACGAGCGCGGAGAGCTGCCCTATGGAGTAGAAGGCGATCTCCTCGCGCCGGGGCGGAAGATCCACCGGTCCCGCGGGTGTCAATCGGAGAGCCGTCCGCACCGTAGGGAGCTTCATGCCGGCGGGAATGGGGTTGAAGAGGATCGCGGGCGGAACGGAGTTCGGGAGATGGACGGCCCGGAGATGTTCGTAATTGATGAGCTGGTCGTTCAGGCCGCTGAGCATCGAGTCGCGCTTCGCCTCGGAGAACTTCAGCCCAAAGAGCCGTTCGGCGGCCGCAACGATCTCCCGGGTGATGGGGTTCGCCGGACGCGATTGAACCAGTGCGCCGAGCGCGAAACAGAGCGCGCAGAGCGCCCCAACGAGCGCGGCGAGCCGGAGCGGTGTGCGCCTACGATCCATGGCACTGCTTGTATTTTTTCCCGCTGCCGCAGGGGCAGGGGTCGTTGCGCCCGACCTTCTCGCCGACCTGGATCGGCTGCGGTTTGCCGGCCTTCGCTTCGGGAGGGCTCGAGCGCTGGTGGGCCACGCCCTCCTCGTCGATCTGTTCCTCCGGGACCCCTTGGAACCCCATGCCGGCCGAGGCCGCGTGCGTCAGCGTTATCTGCTGCGGGCGCGCGATCCGGGGCTGGCGCTGGACGATCATCTCCGGCGACGGCGACGGGAAGAGTTTGAAGACCATGTTGAGGGTCTCCGCGCTGATCATGTCGAGGAGCTCCACGAACATGTTGAACGCTTCCGTCTTGTACTCGACGATCGGGTCCTTCTGTCCGTAGGCCCGCAAGTGGATACCCTCTTTGAGGTCGTCCATCTCGCGCAAGTGGTCCTTCCACTTGTCGTCCATGACCTGGAGGGAGACCATCTTCTCGAGAACCGACATCTGCTCGTTTCCGATGCGCTCCTCCTTGCGCTTATAGAACTCCGCCGCGGCCTTCAGGATCTCGGTCGTGACGCCGTTGGTGCCGAGGGTCTGCCACTGATCTGCGGTGACGGCGAATTCGACGAGGAGGTTCGTACGGATCGCCTCGCGCAGAGGCTCGATCTCGCCCCCTTCGTAGTGCTTCTCGACGAGCTTGCTGACGAAATCGTCCAGGAGCTCGAAGATATCCTCGCGGAGCCGCTCGCCGACGAGCGCGTGGCGCCGGCGCGTGTAGACGACCTCGCGCTGCTGGTTCATGACATTGTCGTACTCAAGGAGCCGCTTGCGGATCGCGAAGTTGTTCTCTTCCACTTTCTTCTGCGCGCGCTGGACCGATCGCGTGATCATGGGATGCTGGATGAGCTCGCCTTCCTTCAGTCCGAGGCGCTCCATCACGCCGGCGATGCGGTCGCTGCCGAAGAGGCGCATGAGATCGTCCTCGAGGGAGAGGAAGAACTGCGACGAGCCGGGATCGCCCTGGCGGCCGGCGCGGCCGCGCAGCTGGCGGTCGATGCGCCGGGATTCATGGCGCTCCGTGCCGACGATGTGGAGTCCGCCCGCTTCCTTGACGCCGGGTCCGAGCTTGATGTCCGTACCGCGCCCCGCCATGTTGGTGGCGATCGTGATGGCGCCCGGGAGGCCGGCGTGGGCAACGATCTCGGCCTCGCGCTGATGCTGCTTCGCGTTGAGGACGTTGTGCGGGATACCCTGCCGCTTGAGCATCCGGCTGAGCGTCTCGGAGACCTCCACCGACGTCGTTCCGACGAGAACGGGCCGCGTGAGCTTCCGCATCGCCTCGATCTCCTGAATGACCGCGTTGTACTTCTCGCGCTTCGTCTTGTAGATGACGTCGTCCTGGTCGTCGCGGACCATGTCCTGGTTCGTCGGCACGACGATGACGTCGAGCTTGTAGATGTCGATGAACTCGCTCGCTTCGGTCTCCGCGGTGCCGGTCATCCCGGCGAGCTTCTTGTAGAGCCGGAAATAGTTCTGGAGCGTCACCGTCGCGAGGGTCTGCATGTCTCGCTCGACCTTCAGGCCCTCCTTCGCTTCGATGGCCTGGTGCAGGCCGTCCGAATACCTCCGGCCGGCGAGCATGCGTCCGGTGAACTCGTCGACGATCATCACCTTGCCGTCGTCGGAGACCACGTACTCGTCGTCCTTCTCGTAGAGGGAATATGCCCGCAGGAGCTGCGTCACCGTATGGATGCGGTCGCTCTTCTCCGCGTAGCGCAGGTTGATCTCGTCCCGCTTCGCCTGGCGCGAGTCGGCGGAGAGCGTCGCGTCCTGCTCGAGCAGGGCGACCTCCGAACCGACGTCCGGGAGGACGAAGAAATCCTTGTCGTTCGCATTCCCCGCGAGGATGTCGCGGCCCTTTTCCGAGAGGTTGATCGAATGATCCTTCTCGTCGATCGCGTAGTAGAGCTCGTCGTCGATCTCGTGGAGGCGCTTCGCCTGGTCCCGAAGGAACTCCATCTCGGTCTTCTGCATGAGCCGCTTGTTCGCGGGTTCGGAGAGGATCTTGACGAGGCGCGCGTGCTTCGGCAGGCCGCGATAGGCCCGGAGGATCTGTACGCCCGCTTCCTCTTCGTTCCCCTTGCCGAGGAAGTCTTCTGCCTCCGCGACGATCTTCGTGACGTAGTTGCGCTGGGCCGTCACCAGGCGCTCGACGCGCGGCTTCATTTCGGTGAACTTGTGATCCTCGGTCTTCACCGGGCCGCTGATGATGAGCGGGGTCCGGGCCTCGTCGATCAGGACAGAGTCGACCTCGTCGACGATCGCGTAATAGAACTCGCGGTGGACGAGTTCTTCCGGCGAGACCACCATGTTGTCGCGCAAGTAGTCGAATCCGAACTCATTGTTCGTGCCGTACGTGATGTCGCAGGCGTACTGCTTCCGGCGCTGGAACGAGTCCATCGGCGCCTGGATGCAGCCGACGGTCAGGCCGAGGTACTCGAACACCTTCCCCACCCATTCGCTGTCGCGCAGGGCGAGATAGTCGTTCACCGTCACCAGGTGCACGCCGCGGCCGGGGAGCGCGTTGAGGTAGATGGGCATCGTCGCGACGAGCGTCTTTCCTTCGCCGGTCGCCATCTCCGCTATCTTCCCCTCGTGGAGAACCACGCCGCCGATGAGCTGCACGTCGAACGGCACCATGTCCCAGGTGATGGCCCTGCCGGTGACGTCCCAGGTCTGGCCGACGAGCCTCCGGCACGCTTCCTTGACGAGCCCGTACGCCTCCGGGAGAAGCTCGTCCAAAGCCTCGCGCGTCGAAGCGTCGATGGTCTTTCGGACCTCTTCGATCTGGTCATAGAGTTCTTCCCGGTCCATGAACGGCAGATCGGGGTTCGATGCAAGCTTCTCCTTCAGCGCGGCGATCTCGGCCGTGGGCTCATGGATCGCCTCGGCGATCCGGCCCCGAAATTCCACGGTCTTGGCCTTAAGGGCGTCGTCCGTGAGCGACTGGTATTCATCGGCAAAAGCGTTGATTTCCGATACGATCGGCGTAATTCTGTTGACATCTTTCTCGGACTTGCTCGGAAAGATCTTCGATAAGAGCTTCAGCATGAGAACGGTCGTTGTATGAAATAATTGACGCCCCAAATCTAATGATTTTTCATGATTCATACAACCGGAGGGGGCCGGACGGCAGCTCACAGGCAAGGTTGCATTTCGCAGCCGGATGCGGTACCTTTTAGTGTAGAACTGTGGAGTGAGATTGCAACTGTACCGCCAGGCCGCCATACTGCTCGCGCTCTCCCTCTGCGTCCTCCTCCCGGAGCGCGCCTCCTCCCAACTCTGGACCTATCAGGATAGCCCGTCCGTCCGCAACTTTCGGGGCGTCGCCTTCGCCGACAGTCTCTACGGCGTCATCGTCGGCGATTTTGGCACGCTCCTCAGGACAACGGACGGAGGCACCAACTGGAACGAGCTCGCCACCGGGACCACGGAACACCTCCGATCGGTCTCCCTCCTGCCCAGCGGGAGCGGCTTCATCGCCGGAGCGAACGGGACGATCCTCCACACGACGAACGCGTTCGCCTCCTGGACGGTGCAGACTTCCGGATCCGCCGCATTCCTCATGTCAGTCGCTTGCTTCGACTCCCTGACCGCCCTCGCCGTCGGCGTGGGCGGGACGATCCTCCACACGACCGACGCGGGCGCGACCTGGCAGATCCAGAACTCGGGCACGACCGTCCCGCTCCACAGCGCCGCCTTCCGCACGAGCGTGAGCGCCGTTGCGGTCGGCAGTTTCGGCGTTGTCGCCCAGACCTCCGACGGCGGGAACGTCTGGTCACTCCCATCGATGCCGTACCAGCCGATGCTCAATGCGGTCTCCTTCTTCGACCCGCTCAACGGATTCATCGTCGGCGACGGCGGCGTGGGCTACCGGACGAGTGACGGCGGCAACGTCTGGTGGGTGACGCCGGTGAGCGCACGGTTCGTCGCGCTCCCTGTCTCCGGCCCCTCCTCCGGCGCGGCCGTGGGGAGCGGCCTCGTGCTCACGTCGGACGACGGGGCATCCTGGAGCACAGCGTACGTCCCCGAGCCCTTCGAAGCGGCGGCGTTCCGGGACGGCAGGACGCTCTTCGCCGTCGGCGTGCACGGACTCGTTTCGCGTTGCCTCCTCGACCATGCCGACGCGCCGCCGGTGTCGCTCGTGTTCCCCGCCGACAGCGCTACCGACGTCGAGATGCTCATGAACGAGACCGTGCAGCTCGGTGTCCAGTTTCGGTGGCGGCGGTACGATCTCTATCGGCCCTCCGGAATACGGGTCCAGGTCGCCTCAAACGCCGGCTTCGCCTCCGAGATGTTCTACGACGGCACAGCGCATGCTGCGACGGTCGGGGATACGTCTACCGTGATGGTCAATCTCGATCCCGAGAAGACATACTACTGGCGCATGCGCGCGGAGTTCGGCCTTCAGCCAGGACCCTGGTCCGCGACGTGGAGCCTTACTCCATCCGCCGGGAGGCACTCAGCTTCGGTCATGCGCATACAGACCGTCGCTGCCGAGTCGCTCCATGTTGCCGACTCGCTTCAAACCTCCATGCCGTGGCGCTCGGGACTGCAGTCTTCGTCACTGCGCGATAGTGTCCTCCTCGTGGTCGGTGTCTGCACCGTGCCGCCCTCGGAGTTGCGTGCCACGATGCAGTCGTTATACTATGACTGGGGAGACTGGTTCATGCTCGCCGACACGACGGTCGACACGAGTGCGTGGAATGGCCTGCGGGTGAAGAACAGTTGGCTCGGCCCCTTCGTCAATGACACGATCTTCTGGGGACTCCGCGTCGGCGACGTGGTCATGCTCACGGGCAAGATCCTGGAGGACCCCGCGGCAAGCATGAACAGCGAAACGTACATCAACTGCCTCACTATCCGCCTTCTTGACTCCGCGCGCGCGATACCCCGGGCCCGGCACATCTCGATCGGGGAACTCTACGATGGAGCGGCCTCCTTTGGAAAGGTCCGCTACAGTTCGGGCGAGCAGCTCGAAGGCATGCGCGTCGAGTTGACCGACCTCTCCGTGTATGCACCCTACGACCCCACGTCGGGAACCATGACATTGATAGGCGACTCTGGAAACATGATCCCCATGAGCGATGCATCACCCTGGTTCACGATCCGAACCCACCGAAACCCGATTTCCACCTACATTCCCCCTCTCGTCGGCACGCGGATCGACACCTTGCGCGGCATTCTCAGGACCGAAGGCGGACGCTACTGCATCATGCCCGTCCGCCCGGAGGACATGATATTCGGCAGCCCCCGCACTGGCACGATTGGCGGCCTCTTTTTCGATGACCTGAATAAGAACGGAATCATGGATCCGGGCGAGCCGCCGATGCCGGCATGGCGCGTTGAGCTCTACGGCCGGGCCCGCACGACCCTCATGACGGACGACGTCGGGAGATACTCCATGAGAGGCCTCGATTCCGGCATGTATGCGATCGATCGCGAGCCGAGGACCGGCTGGGGACAGACCACGCCTGATTCCGGAGCCCTCCTCGTCCACCTCGGCCTGAACGACTCTGCCGGAGGGAACAACTTCGGACTCTACTACCGGTGGAACACGATCTCCGGAAGGGTCTACCATGATCTCAACGAGGACGGCCACGCCGACAGCACCGACCCGCCGCTCCTGGGCTGGATGGTACGCCTGAACGGAGAGACGATCGATTCGGCGCTCACGGACGCGAATGGAAATTACTACTTCCCGTTCGTCAAGACGGGGCTCCACTACGTGAGCATCTCCCTCAAGCCGTCGTGGGAGGAGACACTCCCCGTCTACCTTCACGGCTATCAGTATGACTTCGGCGCCTTTGATGTGCACAAGACGGGATATGATTTCAGCGTTCACCCCGTCCCGGCTAGGGTGAAGTTCCGCATGACTGCATTGAACGACATCGGCACATCGCGCGCGCTGTGGCTCGGCGTTCGGCCGGGAGCGTCCTACGGCATCTGGGGCGCCGATCTCCTGTCAACCTCGATCGACTACTCCGAAGGGGAGTCGGAGGTCCCGCCGCAGCTCGAAGGCATCTTCGACGCCCGGTTCGTCGATCCGAAGGGCTCCCCCGACTACTTCGGCGAAGGGAGTTGGACTGACATCAGGGCGTACACCTCCCCGGCAGAGGCGGACTCGTACAAAGTGTCGTTCCTCCCCGGATACTTTTTCGGCGGCAACTACCCGATGACGTTCCGGTGGAGCGCTGCGCAGGTCGCATCGCTTTACGCAGGCCCGGTCCTCCTCATCGACCCGAACGGGCTCGTCTCCGACATGAAGTCCACCGACAGCGTCGTATTCGCGGACCCTTCGATCACCACCATGCTCATCGTTGCCGTGGGTCCGGTGCTCACCGTCGCCGGCGTACCGCCGGTTCGCAATCGTATCCCCGAACGCTACCGTCTCGGGCAGAACTACCCGAACCCCTTCAACCCCGTCACAACGTTCGAGATCGAGCTTCCGGCCTCCGGCCCCGCGCGTGTCGTGATCTACGACCTCCTCGGGCGGGAGATCGCTGAACCCTTCGGCGGAGAGTTCCAGCCGGGTGTGTACCGCGCATCCTGGGATGCTTCCGGCGTGCCGAGCGGGGTCTACTTCTACCGCCTGACGGCCGGCACGTTCGTCGATACGAAAAAGATGCTCCTTCTCCGGTAGCGATACGCCCTCAGCGTCTCCATTTCGGCGTCCCGCCCGCTCTTGCCGCTTGCATCTCAGACTTTTTTCTTTGAACTTCCACCATGCCCCATGACCAGCCACCTCGCCGGCACTGTTGCCCTATGAAAAGAATCGTTGCCCTCGGCGCAATGACCCTCGTCGCCCTCTCGATCGCCTACGCTACGGTGCCTCGCCACCCCTCCGCGCACGCGGCCCTCGGCAGAACGCGTCCGACATCCCGGTCGGAGATGAGGACGGAGCTTCGGAAGCTCCTCGCCGACTCTGCGCTCGCGCCATGCTTCATCGGCGTGGAGATCCGCTCCTTGCGGGACAAGTCGGTGCTCTTCGAGCAGAACAGCCGGAAGCTCTTCCATCCCGGCTCGAACATGAAGCTCCTTACGACCGCCACCGCGCTGCACCGACTGGACCCGTCCTTCCGGTTCACGACCGCCGCCGGCGCCCGTTCGGCCATCCGTGACAGCGTCCTCGAAGGGGATCTCATCGTCGCGGGAACAGGCGATCCGCTCCTCATGCCCGCCGACCTCGATTCGCTCGCACAGATGATCGCGGCCAGAGGGATCAGAAGGATCACCGGGGGAATCATCGGGGATGTCAGCAGGTTCGATTCGGTTGGCTGGGGAAAGGGCTGGATGTGGGACGACGAGCCGTATTCCGACTTTCCGTTCCTCACACCCCTCTGTGTCCATCACAACGTGATCTCACTTCGCGTCACGCCCTCATCGGCACCAGGCGGCGCACCGGGGTTCACTATGGAGCCCGCCTCGGCGGAGGTGAAAGTCCTCTCGGCCGCGATCACCGGAACCGACACACTCATCGCACCCCTCGACGGCGACAGGATCCGGAACACGAACACGTTCCGGCTCTTCGGCCGTATCGCGCCGGACGACACCGCGAAACACCTCGACCTCACCATCTGGAAGCCGGCGGAGTGGCTCCTGGCGCTCTTGCGGGACCGCCTGCTCGGCCGTGGCGTCCGGATCGTCGGCGGACTCTCCACGAGCCTGACGCCCGTCCCCTTCGCCGACACACTCGGCGAGGTCACGCACGGGCTCGACACGGTCGTGGAGCGGACGAACAAGGAGAGTTATAATCTCGGCGCAGAGATGCTCCTCAAGACGCTCGGCGCGGAAGGCTCCAGCCCGCCGGGGTCCGCGGAAGCGGGTCTCGCGGCCGTCAAGTCGTACCTCGCCGAGGCCGACGCCGACACGACCGCAATGATCCTCGCCGACGGCTCAGGGGTCTCCTGGTACACGGTCGTCTCCCCCTCGGCGGTCTGCCGGCTCCTCCAGCACGAGTTCGACCAGAGCGCGACGTTCGGGCGGTTTCGGCGCAGCCTTCCGGTCGCGGGGATCGACGGGTCGCTCAAGAACAGGATGAAGGGGACGAAGGCCGAAGGGAACGCTGCGGCGAAGACCGGCACGCTCACGGGGGTGAGCTGCCTTTCAGGATACGTCACGACGGCCGGCGGCGCGCCGGTCGCCTTCTCGATCCTCTGTAATCATTTTCCAGGGGAGCTCTCCGTATTGCGCGCGCTCCAGAATTCCATCGTCGCGCTCGTGGCAGGAACGGACCTTCGGAAACGGTAAAAAAAATCCGTCCCGCAAGCCTCTGCGGGACGGACCGATCGTCGGGGATCCACTCATCCACAATCCACATCACCGACTAATCAGTTTCATTGATAACGATATCCCCTCCGGACGTTTCTGCCTTGATGAGGTTGCCGCCGCCGTTGATCGTGCCGTTGAGGCTCCCGTCATGCAGGTGCCCGGCGAACGAGAAGTCGCAGGTCACGTCGCCGCCGGTCGTTTCGGCCTCGACGTTCGCAGAGATCGTCTTCGGCAGGGTCAGCGTGATGCTGCCGCCCGAGGTGGAGACGTCGATGCCCTTGTTGTCGGTGAGCGAGACCCGGATATCGCCGCCCGAGGTCGTCGCATAAAGTTTTCCGTCCGTTTCCCGGAATGTGATGTTGCCGCCCGAGGTCTCCACGTGTGTGGAACCCGAGACGTTCTCGCCGCGGATGTTCCCGCCGGAGGTCTCCGCGGTCATGTCGCCGCGGGTGTTGCGCAGCGTGACGTTGCCGCCCGAGGTCCGCATGGTCACGGTGCCGCTCAGGTCGGAGAGGTCGAGGTCCCCGCCGGAAGTCTCGCCCTGGAGCGATCCCTCGACGCCCGCGAGCACGATGTTGCCGCCCGCCGTTTCCAGATGGAGGTTGAAGTTCTTCGGGAGATGGATCTCATAGCGCACTTGGAGCGAATTATTGTCGAAGATCCGGAACGAGCGCTTCTCCGAGCGGCCGGTCACCCGAACGGTATTGGCGTCCTGGCTGAAGTCGACACTGAACTTGTCAATCTCCTTCTTGGAGCCGTCCATGCTGACGTCCAAGGTGAGCTCCGAGGCGTCCGAGCCGGTGATCTCGACGTCGCCGAGGTCGGAGTCGAGGATGAGTTCCCCGCCGGAGGTCACGGCGAAGGTCTCGTGGACCTTCTTCGAGTTATCCGAGTCGCCTGTGAAATAGGCGTCGCTGTGATCCCGGCGCTGCGTGCGCGTGGAAAGAGCGATGAGCGTCGCCCCGAAGACGACCGCCAAGGCGAGCAGTACGGCGAGCTTGGCCGTCAGAGACAGTGATCTGTTCATATCGACTCCTTAGCGTAGATGGAAAGTAGCGCTCTTTGAATGGTATAACGAAGGCCGATGAAAAAAGTTTCAGCCCCGGCGGGGCGATTGCGATTCTGTCAACTTTTCGTTAGATTTTGCCAAACATTCACGAGATCGAACGATGAAGCACGCCTTCTCCCTCCTCCTCCTATTTCTTCTGCTGACAGGCTGCATGAAAGAGAACCCGAAACCCGTGCCGGAGAACCCCCCGGCAGCCCAAGCGACCGCAAAACCGGCGGATATTCCCGTTCCCGCCTTCGACGGCGCGAGGGCATACGCCTACCTCACCGCCCAGACCGATTTCGGTCCGCGGGCGCCGGGATCCGACGGGCACCGGAACTGCCTCGGCTACCTCTCGAACGAACTGAGCCAGTACGCCGACGCCGTCAACCTCCAGCCCTTCACGGTCGCGGGGTACGACGGCAAGGAGCTCCATATGACGAACATCATCGCGTCGTTTCACCCGGAGGCCCGGACGAGGATCCTCCTGGTCGCTCACTGGGACACCCGTCCCTGGGCGGACCAGGAAGAGAGCCCTGCGCGGGCCAAGCTGCCCATCCTCGGTGCGAACGACGGCGCCAGCGGCGTCGCGGTCCTCCTCGAGATCGCCCGGCACCTCAAGGCCTCCCCCCCCGCGGCCGTCGGGGTCGACATGCTCCTGACGGACGGGGAGGACTATGCGAAAGAGGGACATGATCAGGACTATTTGCGGGGCGCGAAGTATTTTGCAGAGCACATTCCGGCCGGATTCCAGCCGATCTTCGGCATCCTCCTCGACATGGTCGGGGACAAGCGGTTGGAGCTCATGAAGGAGCGTTATTCACTCTCCTATGCTCCCGACGTCGTCGAGCAGGTCTGGTCAGCCGCAAAGGCCCTGAACGTCGTCCAGTTCAGCGACAAGCTTCAAAACTACGTCACGGACGACCATCTCCCCCTGAACAAGGCGGGCATCAAGACCATCGACCTCATCGACTTCGACTACCCCGACGAGACGAACCGCTACTGGCACACGCTCGAGGACACCCCCGACAAATGCAGCGGCGAAAGCCTCGAAGCCGTCGGAAAGGTCCTCCTCTATGTCATTTACAAACAAGGGGCATAGGTGTGAAGACCTATGTCGAGATCTCCATCTCCGCCAGCGAGAGCCAGCGAGAGATGCTCATCCCGACGATGGTGGAACTCGGCTGCATGGGATTTGAGGAACGGGAGAGCCACCTCCTCTGCTATCTTGAAAAAGGGATGTGGGAGCGCCAGAAACTCCGGACCGATCTCTTGGCTCTCCTCAGGACCATCAGCGCCAATGCGGAGATCTCCACCCGGGAGATCGAGGACAAGAACTGGAATGCGGCCTGGGAAGCAACGATCCAGCCCATCGAGGTTGGCAGCCGGCTTGTCATCAAGCCTTCATGGGCCTCCTACCCGGTAGGTTCCGGGCGCATCGTCATCGAGATCGACCCGAAAATGTCCTTCGGCACAGGCTACCATGAGACGACGCGCCTTGTCTTGCGGCTCCTGGAGGAGCACGTCCGACCGGGAGACCGGATGATCGACGTCGGCACGGGAACGGGGATCCTGGCGATCGCCGCCGTGAAGATGGGGGCAACAAGCGCCGCAGGCATCGATATCGATGAATGGTCGATCGAGAATGCGAAGGAAAACATCGCCTCGAACGGCCTAGAGGGGGCGATCACGATCACCGATGCTCCGGTTTCGACATTCCGGGACGGGGAGTTTTCACTCCTAACGGCGAACCTTACACTCAACACGAACCTTGAACTCCTGGGAGAGTTCCGGAGGGTTCTCTCGCCAGGGGGCCGAGCACTGTTCTCAGGACTCCTGAAGCATGACGAGCAGGCGATGGTCCATGGGCTCTCAATGAATCACTTTAGCGTACTTGGGCAACTCTATGAAAATGAATGGGTTGCCATTGTCGCAGAAAAACATGCATGAAGATCGCCGCCATTGATATCGGGACGAACACCTGCCTCCTCCTGGTCGCCGAAATTGATGACGCAGGCAACATCGAAACTCTCCATGAGGAACAACGCCTTCCCCGTCTCGGCAGGGCGGTCGACCGCGAACACCGCATCGATCCGGGCTCTTTCGCGAATATCTCCTCCATTTTGATCGAATATAAGGCGATCGCGCTTCAATTTGGCGCTCTCCACATCGCCGCGTGTACCACGAGTGCCGTTCGGGACGCCTCGAACCAGAAAGAGTTCCTCGCCGAGATGGAGCGCTCCGCCGGGATCGCCATCGACGTCCTTGCTGGGGAAGAAGAAGCACTCCTCACCTACAAGGGGACTCTCGGAGGGCTTCCAGTCGGAGCATATAATGTCATGGTCATAGATATTGGGGGCGGGAGCACGGAGCTCTCGTACGCCATACCGGGAACTCACAACGGGAGCACGAAATTGACCCGGTTTAGCTTCCAGCTCGGTGCGGTGCGGCTGACCGAACGCTTCTTCCGGCACTCTCCCCCGGAGTCGGCAGAGATCGAAAGCGCTCGGTCGCTCATCCTCGAGGAGCTCGCCCCTGTCCGGAACCCCGGATTTGAACAGTTCACGATGGTCGGGGTCGCCGGCACCGTCACCACACTTGCCTGCCTCGACCAGGAACTCCCCTGTTTTGACGCCGCTCGGGTCCGCGCGTACGTCATGCCGTATTCCCGCGTCGCCCGGTGGCTTCATCGACTCTCCGCCCTGACGGCGGAGCAGATCGAGTCGCTTTCGTCCTCCGCGAGCGGCCGTGCGGACGTCTTGACGGCGGGGACCCTCATCCTCCACGAGATCATGTCTCTCTACCGGATCTCCTCGGTCATGGCAAGCGACCGGGGGCTGCGCTACGGTCTCGTCGTACGGGAATGGGAACGAAGGAAGTAGGAAGGGCTCAGACGGGCCGGCCGATGCGCCGGACGACCTCTGCGAGGGACGCGACCGCGTAGTCGAGGTCGTCCAAGGTCGTCGAGTTCCCCATGGAGAAGCGGATCGTCGCTTTGGCGGTGGCCGGTTCGCGGCCCATCGCCAGCAAGACGTGCGACGGTTCCATGCTGCCGGAGGTACAGGCCGATCCGCTCGTCACGGCGATCCCTGCGAGATCAAGGCCGAACAGGAGCGCCTCGCCGTCGATGGACAGCTTCCGCGCATCGAAGGAGATGTTCACGATATGCGCGAGGGCCTCTTCGGGGTGGCCGTTCACCAGGAGTTCCGGGAACGCCCCGCAGAGCCGCCCGGTGAGATGCGCCTTTAACGAGAGAAGTCTCGGCTGTTCCGCCCCCCTGCGCTCCAGCGAGAGCCTCGCGGCCTCTGCGAACCCGACGGCGAGAGGCACATTCTCCGTGCCGCCCCGTCTCCCCCGCTCTTGCGCCCCGCCGTGCATGAATTTCTCCAGCGCGACCCCCTTCCGGATGAAGAGCGCGCCGATCCCCTTCGGGCCGTAGATCTTATGGGCCGAAAGGGACAGGAGGTCCGCCCCGAGGTCACGAACGTCAATGGGGATCTTTCCGAACGATTGGACGGCGTCGGTGTGGAAGAGCATGCCTTGCGCATGGACGATCTCGGCGATCGCACGGATCGGGTTGATCGTCCCGACCTCGTTATTGGCGTGCATGACCGAGACCATGCCGGTCTCGGGCCGCAAGGCGTCCAGAACGTCCTCGGGCGCGACGCGGCCGTCGCGGTCGACCGGGACGCGGGTGACGCTGAACCCCTCCTGCTCGGCCAGGTAGGAGCAGGTCTCCAGGACGGCGTGGTGCTCAACGGCGGTCGTGACGATGTGGCGCTTCCCTGTCTTTGCGATGTGCAGGGCTGCCCCCTTGAGGGCGTAATTGTCCGCCTCGGTGCCGCTCCCGACGAAGAAGATCTCCCCCGGCCTGGCTCCCAGCATAGCGGCAAGGGCGTCCCTGCTCCTGTCGAGCGCAGCGCGGGCCTCCTGGCCGTAATGGTGCACGGAAGAAGCGTTGCCGAACTTCTCGGTGAAATAGGGCCGCATAGCCTCTTCCACGATAGGATCGAGCGGTGTCGTCGCGGTATGGTCAAGATAGACGCTGCGCATGGAGAAAAATATACATCCCTTTTCAGACTTCTACAAATGATACGCCCCCTGTGCGAACCACCAACGCACAAGGGGCGCTTGACCGCCTCACAGGGTGGAGAACGTTTAGTCGTGTTCTCTGCGCATCGAGCCTGGCCCGTTGCGCATCTTCCCGAGGGCGTCACGAACTTGAAGCCCGAAGTTCCGCTCGAACGAGATGAACGTCACGAACTGCTCCGGAGTGAGAAACCCGCGCATCTCCTTCTGGAACCGCTGGCGTTCGGCGAAGATCTGCTGATCGATGTCGAGGACGACGTCGATCTTCTTCTGGAGTTCGGGATCGCCCGACTTCTCTTTGGCCATCGCGTCGGCCGCGTCGAGCATGTCGTTTCGGGTCTTCATGAGGCCGCCGATCGTCTCCTCGTGCGCACCCTGTTTCGCGAAGAACCGCACGGCCTCGTCCTCCTTGAGATGGAGAAGCTCGACGAGCCGCATCTTCCTAAAGTTGTCCAGGCGTTCCGGCTTGCCGCCCATGCCACGCCCCATGCCTCCGCCCATCCCGCCATGCGGGGACCTCGGCTCCTGGGCCTGCGTGAGTGCGAAGCACAATGTTGAGAGAAGAACGACGAGTGCGATCCGAATGTTCATATGCGTGCCTTTCGTATGTACGTGATCATTCATGTTCGATCATGCTGATGAGCTTCACCTGATCCTCGTCGGCGAGATTCCCCAGGGCGACATCGGGATCGAGGTATGCGTAGAGATTCACGGTCGTTTCCGCGTCGACGATCTCCTGGATCATGCTGCTTTCCTCCAGATCGGGCGACGCGTTCTCCGCGATGTCCGCCGGGAGCATGATGGGAGCCTCCGAGTCGTGCCGTTCCGCGACCGAGACGAGCTCCGATTCCGGAAGGCTCGTCAGGAGCATCGCCGCATCACCCGGCGACGACCCAGTCTTGGTCGGGATGAGCTCCGAGCCGACAACAAGGAGGAAGAGCGCGGCGAGGGCCGGCGAGAGGCGCTTCAGGACGAATGCCGGCAACTCGAACGTCTTCCGTGCGTCGATGCCCTGGCGAACCCGGGGGAGGATTGTCATCCAGTACGATTCCGGGACCGCCTCGGGGGCCACATGCCGGGAGAAAAACTCGCGCATCTCCGCGGCCGTGCGCGCACACGAAACGCAGCCGCGCAGGTGTTCCTCGACCGCGTGCGCTACGGCCGGACTCAGCGACGATGTCGCGGCTTCGGGGAGGAGGAATTCTATGGTCCTACAGTCATTCATGTCACGTCGCGTTTCATCGCATGTTGAATTTTGCGTACCGCGTGAAAGTAATTCGCCTTCAGTCCGCCTTCCGACTTCTTGAGTATCCGGGCGATCTCCGCGTAGGAGAGCTCCTCGTAATACCGGAGGACAAAGACCTGTTTTTGCTTCTCCGGGAGCGCTTCCACCGCCCGGCGGAGTGCTGTTTCATATTCGCCGCGCAAGAGCGGTTCGTCGGTTGCATCGCCGGCCGATTCCGGTTCCTGCGTCAGCTCGTCAAGGTGGAGCACCGACCGGAGCCGTTTCTTCCGGAGCGCGTTGAGCGACAAATTCATCGCGATCCGGTAGAGCCACGTCGAGAGGCTCGCCTCACCCCGGAACTTCCCGAGGGCCTCGTAGGCCCGGACGAAGACCTCCTGGACGATATCGTCGGCGTCCTCGTGCGTCCCTAGGACGCGTCGGGCAACCCAGTAGACCCGCGTCTGGTGGCGCCGAACCAGCTCATTAAAAGCCTGTTCGTCCCCTTTTCCAAAGAAAAGCAGCAACTCGGCGTCGGTCTTGTCGCTCATGACGCTATGAATTAGATGCGCTGGCGGGAAAAAGGTTTAACGCGCTGCCGGAAACGGCAAGTATGGCGCTGGAACGCTTCCAATCAGGCCCTCGATCCGGGCTTTCGCCGTTCAAAGCGCTGGAGGGAGAGTTTGAGGAGCGGCGGTGTGATGAGCGTCGTGAGGATGACCATGATGACCGCGGCCGAAAAGATCGAAGCGTCGATGACGTTCAGGCTCTTGCCGATGCTCGCGAAAATGAGCCCCACCTCGCCCCGGGGGATCATCCCGATGCCGATGCTCAATCGGTCGTATCCCTTCCCGACAACGAGTCCGCAGACCTGCTTCCCGATGACGGCGGCGGCCGTCAGTGCGAGCGCAATGCCGAGGACGTTCATGTCGGCGAACGATTCGAGGCGGACCTGGATCCCCATCATGACGAAGAAGATGGGCACGAAAATCGTCGTAACGGGAGCGAGGAGCTCGTTGAGGGAACGCTCCTCCTTGAATTCCTTGAAGTGGACCCTCTCCAGGACGAGCCCGGCGGCGAAGGCCCCGACGATCGTCGCGAGGCCGGCCAGATTGGCGAGATAGGAGAGGAGGAAGCAGAACAGGAGCGCCGAGACGATCATGACGCCGCGCGTCCGAAACCGCGCCATGATCGACAGATACCGCGGAACGGCGTAGATGCCGACGAGGATCGCCCCGGCGAGGAACCCGAAGGCGACGGCGCCGATCTCGAGGAGCGAGCCGACGCTCACCTCGCGGCCCGTTTCCGCGGCCACAACGAGACCGCTCACCACCGCGAGAATGATGAGCCCGAAGATGTCGTCGATGACGGCGGCCCCGAGGATGATCCTCGCCTCGGGAAGGTGCATCTTGCCAAGATCCCGAAAGACCCTCGCCGTGATCCCAACGCTCGTCGCGCAAAGGATCGCCCCGACGAACATGTGGATGTTCGCGATCGAGAACCCCGGCGAGACCGCGAGGATCGACGCCGGGACCTCGTGGATGAACCAGGCGCTGGCGCCGTACCCAAGGATGAACGGAGCGACCACTCCGGCCGCAGCGACGATGGTCGACGCAAGGCCGACCTTGCGCATCTCGCTCACGGTCGATTCGAGGCCTACCTCGAAGAGGAGGAGAATGACGCCGATTCGGGCCAGGGCGTCGATGACGACGGCCCAATGCTCTGTGATCTGTCCGGCGCGAAGCGGCTCGAAGAAGTTCCAGGAAGGGTTCACCAAGACGATGTTCCCGAGGAGGATGCCGAAGACGAGCTCCCCCAGGACCGACGGCTGGCGGAAGCGTTCGAAGATCTCGCCGCCAAGCTTCGCGGCCAGGAGGATGAGGCCGAGCGCGACGAGGATCGGAGCGACAGGGTCCTGGTGGGAGGTTGGCCCTTGCGCAACGGCACCCTGGGCGCAGGCACTCGCGCAGGCCAACACGACGAGGAGAGCGGTGGCGATGAGAAGGACGAGGATGCCCCTTCCCTTCCCCTTCGCGATCATCATTTCTGGGGTCCGACCGGCTCCGAAACCGGCGGCAGCGCTGCTTTCGGGTGGGAGAGCATCGTGACGAGCTCCTTCGTCTTCGACGCGCTAAGGCGAAGGAACGTGTCGGGATAGACGCCGATCCAGACGATGAACACGAGCACCGGGATCATGAGCGCCAGCTCGCGCGCGCTCATGTCGCGCAGGCCCCTGTTCGCCTCGTTCTTGACGCTGCCGAAGATCACGCGCTGGTACATCCAGAGGAGATAGACCGCGGCAAAGATCACCCCCGTCGCCCCGATGATGGCGAACCAGGGGTTGAGCACCGCGGAGTTGAACGACCCGAGGAGGATGAGAAACTCGCCGACGAACCCGTTGAGACCGGGCAGCCCGATGGAGGAGAGCGTGACGATCATCAGGACGACGGAGAGGACCGGGACCACCTTGGCGAGTCCGCCGAACTCCCGGATCTCCCGGGTGTGCCGCCGTTCATAGATCATGCCGACCAGGAGGAAGAGCCCTCCGGTGGAGAGGCCGTGGTTCACCATCTGGAGAATGCTCCCCTGGAGGCCCGCTTCGGTGAACGCGAAGATCCCCAGAACGACGAACCCGAGGTGGCTCACCGAGGAGTACGCGACGAGCTTCTTCATGTCGGTCTGGACCATGGAGACCAAGGCGCCGTAGACGATCCCGATCACCGCCAGGGCGGAAATGTACGGCGCACAGAGGGTCGCGGCGGCCGGGAACAGCGGCACGCAGAAGCGCACGAGCCCGTAGGTCCCCATCTTCAGAAGCACGCCGGCAAGGATGACGCTGCCGGCGGTGGGGGCCTCGACGTGCGCGTCGGGGAGCCACGTATGGAACGGGAAGAGCGGGACCTTGATCGCGAAGCTTAGGGCGAACGCGAGGAACATCCAGAGCTGGATGGTCATGGGGATCTGCGGCCCGATCGCGTTCAGGAGCGACAGGTCGGTCGTGAAGTGCCCGCCGGGGAGCGTCGAAGCGTAGATCCCCAGGGCGATGATCGCGACGAGCATGAGGAGGCTGCCGAACATCGTATAGAGGAAGAACTTGATCGCCGCGTAGACGCGCCTCTCCCCTCCCCAGATGCCGATGATGAAGTACATCGGGATGAGCATCGCCTCCCAGAAGACGTAGAACAGGAACATGTCGACGGCGCAGAAGACGCCGAGCATGCCGGTCTCCAACAGGAGGATCATCATGGTGTACTGCCGGACCTTCTTCTCCACCGCGTTCCAGGAGGAGAGCAGGGCGATCGGCGTGAGGAACGTCGTCAACAGCACGAGGAGGAGCGAGATCCCGTCGAGCCCCACCGAGAACGAGACGGAGAGCGAGGGGATCCAGGGGATGCTCGTGACGAACTGATAGCCGGTATTGGCGGCGTCGAACCGCGCGTAGAGAAGAAGCGAGAGAAGAAACGTTGCTGCGCTGAAGGCGAATCCGACGGTCTTCACGACCGCCGGCCGGCCGTTGTCGCGCAGTGCGAACAGAACGAGGCTCCCGGCAAAGGGCAGGAACAGGACGATGGGAAGAAGATCGGTCATAGCATTATCGGAAGATGATTACGCCAAGGACGAGAATGATGCCGACGAGAAAGCCGTACGCGTAGTTCTGGGCGTTCCCGCTCTGGAGCTTGCGGAGCGAGCCAGAGGCGAGCCGGACGAGATGCGCCGTCCCGTTCACCATGCCGTCGATGACGCCGATGTCGAAGAACCGCCAGAGGAGCCGGTCCGACCCGGCCGCGATCGGCCGCACGATGACGGCGTCGTAGAGTTCATCGATAAAATACTTGTTCCAGAGGAGCGCGTAGAACGGCCGGAACCGACCGGCGATGCCATCTGCGATCGACGCGCGCCTGAGGTAGATGTAGCGCGCACCGGCGATCCCGCCGGCGGCAATGAGGACCGACAGCGCCATCAGGAGATACTCCGCCGGATCATGGCCGGTCTGGACGAACGCGAGCTTCGCCATCGCAGGGGCGAAGACGGGCTCCAGCCACCGTTCGATGACGTTCGACCCGCCGAGGCTCTCCGGGACGCCGATGAACCCACCGACGACCGAGAGGATCGCCAGAACCATGAGGGGCACCGTCATGAGCTTCGGAGACTCGTGCGGGTGCTTGTCGTGGCCCCACCGCGCTTCGCCGCCGAAGGTGAGCGAGACGAGCCGGAACATGTAGAATGCGGTCAGGCCGGCGACCATCCAGCCGACGACCCAGTAGCCGAGTCCCCCCTGGGAGAAGGCCTTCCAGAGGATCTCGTCCTTGCTGAAGAACCCCGCCAAAGGCGGGATCCCGGCGATGGCGAGGGCCGCGATGAGGAACGTCCGGTACGTGACCGGCATGACGGGCGCAAGGCCTCCCATCTTCTGGATGTCCTGCTCGTCGTGCATCGCGTGGATGACGGAGCCGGCGCCGAGGAACAGGAGCGCCTTGAAGAACGCGTGCGTCATGACGTGGAAGACGCCGCCCGTGAACGACCCCACCCCAAGGGCGAGAAACATGTACCCGAGCTGGCTCACCGTCGAATAGGCGAGGACCTTCTTGATGTCGTTCTGGACGAGCCCGATCGTCGCCGCGACGAGCGCGGTCGCCAAGCCAACACCAGCGACGATCTCCATCGTCGCGGGGGCGAGCGCATAGAGGATCGAACAGCGCGCGATCATGTAGACGCCCGCGGTCACCATCGTCGCGGCGTGGATCAGCGCGCTGACCGGCGTCGGGCCCGCCATGGCGTCCGGGAGCCACACGAAGAGAGGGATCTGCGCCGACTTGCCCGTGGCGCCGAGGAATAAGAGGAGCGTGATCCAGAAGACCGTCGCATTGCCCGCTTCGAAGACGTACGGGGCCCGAGCGAAGACCTCGTCGAAGTTGAGCGTGCCGAACGCGCCGACGATCATGAACATGGCGATGAGGAACCCGAAATCCCCTATCCTATTGACGATGAACGCCTTCTTCGCCGCATCGGTCGTCATCGCCGTGCCGGGGGCGTACCCTCCGGTGTCGAAGGGGCGGTCGTGCCAGAACCCGATGAGGAGGAACGAGCAGAGCCCGACCCCCTCCCATCCCAGGAACATGAGAAGGAAGTTCCCCGCGAGGACGAGGTTGAGCATCATGAAGATGAAGAGGTTCATGTAGGCGAAGAACCGGCGGAACCCGGGGTCGCCGTGCATGTACCCGATGGAGTAGACGTGGATGAGGAACCCGACGCCGGTGACGACGAGGGTCATGAGCATCGAGAGCTGGTCCACTTGGTAGGCGACGCTGACGGAGAACGAGCCCGCGGCGACCCACTGGAAGAGCGTGACGATGTGCTTGCGGTCCTCCGCGGGCGACCCGGCCATCTCCCCAACGATGACGGCCGCCAGGACGAACGCCAGGCCGATGACGCCCGCGCCGATCAAGCCGGCGGCCGTCTCCGAGCCGATCTTCTTGCCGAAGAGCCCGTTCACGAGGAACCCTATGAGCGGGAGGAGAAGGATGTACGGGACGAATTGATGCATCGCTAATGGTCAGAGAATGATGTCAGGACGAAGATGTGTCATGCGTTCCTTGGGCCCGCCTTGGTGAGGGGTCACCATTTGAGGAGGTTCAGTTCGTCGATGTTGAGCGTCTGCTTGTTCCGGAACAGCGCGATGATGATGGCGAGCCCGATCGCCGACTCGGCCGCCGCGACCGCCATGACGAAGAAGACGAGCACCTGGCCGGTGGTCGACCCGAGGTACTGGCTGAACGCGACGAGCGAGAGGTTCACGGCATTGAGCATGAGCTCGATCGACATGAACACGATGATGGCGTTGCGCCGGGTGAGCACGCCGATGACGCCGGTTGCGAACAGGACGGCGCTGAGCGAGAGATAGTATTCCAGGGGGATCATGGGCGGTCCGCGGGATTATTCAAAATGCTTCTTCGCCAGGACGATGACGCCCACCATCGCGCCGAGGAGGAGAAGCGAGGTGATCTCGAACGGCAGGAGATACTGCCGAAAGAGGTCCCTCCCGATCGTCTCGACGGTGCCGTTCACCAGAGCGCTCGCCGGAAGCCCGCCCGTCCCGGCGGCCGGGAGCCCGATCGCGATAAGGATGAGGAACAGGACGATGCACGACAAGATGACGGCCACGGAACGCTTCATATTGAGGGCGTCCACATGTTTCTCCTCCGTCCCGAGGTTCAGGAGCATGATGACAAAGAGGAAGAGCACCATGATCGCTCCCGCATAGACGAGGATCTGGATGATCGCGATGAACTGGGCGTGGAGGATGAGGTAGAGAACCGCGAGGCAGAAGAAATTAACGATGAGAAAGAGGACGCTTTTTACGGGATTCTGGCCGGTGATCATCAGGACGGCGGAGGCCACGGCTCCGGCAGCCACGATAAAGAACAAGATCGCATCAACTGTCATGAGAGAAGCATACTGTGTTTGGTGGACACAAGATACCAAATTTTCCGTTCTTTTTCAACGACTTTCCCGCCGATGGGCAAAATATTCGCTGCCCCTGCCGGTTCTTCCCGCGTCCCCCCCCGTTCGAACGACCATTGGGGTTTTTCAGGAGCGGCCGGTCCTCATTCCCACTGCCAGTTGGGCCGCGAGATTAGGGAAGCCGGATGATCCGCCAGAGTTCAGAAAGACTCGGGCGCTTTCCCACCATGAGGATCGTCGCCCGGAAGATCTTCCCCGCAGCGTACATCATGCAGGCCGCGGAGAACCCGAGCAGCGTAATGGAAAGGAGGATCTCCGTCAACGACGGCATCTGCACCGGTATCCTGATGGCCATCATCGTCGGGGTCAGGAGCGGAATGAACGTCAGGATCCGCACCATGAGCCCCCCGGGGTTCTCCAGGACGGGCATCGCCAGGGCGATCGGCAAGACGAGGATGATCGTAAGGTACGAGGTGATCTGCTGGGCCTCCTGTTCGGTCGAGACCGGCGCGCCGGCCGCCACGAAGATCGCCGCGTACAGGAGATACCCGAGGACGAGGTAGATCAGGGTGAGGGCCACGTGGAGCGGCGAGATCGGGATCGATCCGAATTTGAGGCTGATCGCAGTCCCGATGATCCCCCAGAATGCGAGCTGCGTCAGGCCGAGGCCGCTCAAGCCGATGATCTTGCCGGTCATGAGGTCGTTGGCGGAGGCGGAGGACATGAGGACCTCGACGACGCGGTTTGACTTCTCCTCAAGCATGCTCCGGACCAGGAGCTGTCCAGAGGTCGCGACGAGGAAGAACATCATCATCATGAAGACGTACGCGGTGAAGAAGACCTCCCCGAACCCTGAGGCGACCTCCGTACCGTTGCTCGAGATCTTGATGGTGCGGATGTCGACCTGCTTCGTGAGCTCCTTCACGATCGACGGGTCAAAGCCCCGGGACCGCAATTTCCGCTCCACGACGACATCCCGGAACGCCGCGAGGAGCCGTTCGGTGACCTTGAGGTTGCCGACGTTTTGCGTCTTGTAGTCCACCCCCTCCTCCCACGAAGGGGGAATGAGGAGGTAGCCTTCCATCTCGCCGCGGAAGACGATCGAATCCGCCTCCGCCTTTCCCTCCGAGAGGTCCGCGGCGGGACCGATCAGGACGGGCCTGAGGATGTAGTTCGGCCGCCCATCGGGGAGCTTGTAGTTCTCGTCGAGATAGGCCGCGAGCGGCACCGTCATCTCTCCGGTCGCATCGACGATGCCGATGACCTTGGTCTCCGTGTCGGCGCGCGAGGCGAAGAGCGTCGGGATGACGCCGAATCCGATCATGATGATCGGCATGAGGACGAGCGAGAGGAGGAACGCCTTCGACTTGATCTTCTCGACGTACTCCCACCGGGCGACGGCGAATGTCTTATTCATGCGGTCTTCTCCGCTCGGGCGGCCGCGCCGGCGTTGCCGACGATCTCAAGGAAGATCGCATTGAGGGAGGGCTGAAGGACCTCGAACTTCCTGAGGGCGAGCTTCCCGGCGAGCTCGGGGAGGATCGCGTCCGGCAGCGCGTCAGGGTGGAGGAGGAGTTCGGCGTAGTTCTCGTAGACATGCGCCGCCTTCACCGACGGGAGCCCGGAGAGGAACGCGCCGTTCCCCTCGTACTCCAGGACGACGGCGTTCTTGCCGTACCGGTGCTTCACCTCCTTCAGCTCCCCTTCCAAGACGACCTTGCCCGCGTTGATGAGGCAGATCGCGTCGCAGAGGCGCTCCGCCTGGTCCATTTGGTGGGTCGAAAAGATGATCGACTTGCCCTGACGCTTCAGCTCAAGGAGGATGTCCTTCAGGATGATCTGGTTCAACGGGTCAAGGCCGGAGAACGGCTCGTCGAGGATGAGGTACTCGGGATCGTGAAGGATCGCGATGATGAACTGCACTTTCTGCTGGTTCCCCTTCGAGAGCTCCTCGATCTTCCGGTCGTAGTACGAGAGGAGGTTGAAACGCTCGAGCCACGTGTAGGCGCGCCGCTTCGCCTCCGCGGCGTGGACCCCCCGGAGGCTCGCGAAGTAGAGGATGGCGTGGAGAAGCTTGTTCTTCCGGTAGAGCCCGCGCTCCTCCGGAAGGTATCCGATGCGGTTCCGGACCGCTTCGCTGAACGCGACGCCGTCGAAGTGCACGGTCCCGCCGTCGGGCTCGATGATGTTGAGGATCATCCGGATCGTCGTGGTCTTGCCCGCGCCGTTGGGTCCAAGGACGCCGAGGATCCTCCCCGGGGCCGACTCAAGAGAGACGTCGTTGACGGCGAGGACAGGCCCGAACTGCTTGCGGAGCTTCGCGGCGGTGAGCATCGGGGGGGGGCGATCGTTACGGCGTCAGCCGGTAGATCATGCGGGGGAACGGAATGGTCTCGCGCACGTGGTCGAGGCCGCAGATCCAGGCGACGGTGCGCTCGACGCCGAGGCCGAAGCCCGCGTGGGGCACCGAGCCGTAGCGCCGGAGGTCGATGTACCATTCGAACGCCGACTGGGGGAGCTGGTGTTCCTGGATCCGCTGGACGAGGGCGTCGAGATCGTCCTCGCGCTGGCTGCCGCCGATGATCTCGCCGTACCCTTCGGGGGCGAGGACGTCCATGGCGAGGACCGTCTCGGGGTTCTCTGCGTCGCGTTTCATGTAGAAGGCCTTGATCTTCGTCGGATAATGGTGCACGATGACGGGCCGATCGAAATTCTCCGAGATGACGGTCTCGTCCGCTCCGCCGAAATCGTCTCCCCACGCGACGTTGACGCCCTTCGCCTTGAGGAGATCGACGGCTTCGGTATAGGAGATCTTCGGCAGCGGCGCCTTGACGTTCTCGAGAAACTTCGTGTTGCGCTCCAGGGCCTTGAGCTCCGGCATTCGGTGCTTCAGGACGGAGGCCACGATGTGCTCGAGAAAGTCCTCGGCGAGCTCCATGTTGTCCTTGAGGTCGTTGAAGGCCACCTCCGGCTCGACCATCCAGAACTCCGTGAGATGGCGCCGGGTCTTGGATTTTTCAGCGCGGAAGGTCGGCCCAAAGACGTACGTCTTCCCCAGGGCGAACGCGCCCGCCTCGCCGTAGAGCTGGCCGGATTGGGTGAGGTACGCCTTGCCCATGTCGAAGTATTCGGTCTCGAAGAGCGTTGAAGTGCCTTCGCACGCCGCCGGAGTGAAGATCGGGGCGTCCATGAGGATGAACCCGCGGTTGTCGAAGAACTCCCGGATCGCGCTGATGATCTGATGCCGGACCCTGAGGATGGCGTGCTGTCGCGAGGACCGGAGCCAGAGGTGCCGGTGGTCCATGAGAAAATCGACGCCGTGCTCCTTGGGGCTGATCGGGTACTCCTTGGCGATCTGGATGACCGACAACGAGGTGATCTCCATCTCGACGCCGCCCGGGGCGCGGTCGTCCTTCTTCACCATGCCGGTGACGGCGAGCGAGGATTCCTGGGTGAGGGCGTCGGAGAGCGCAAACACCTCCTCGGTCACATTCGCCTTCACCATGACGCACTGGAGGAGCCCGGTGCCGTCGCGAACGACGAGGAACCGGATCTTACCGCTTGAGCGCTTGTGGTACAGCCAGCCCCGAATGGTGACCTCTTCACCGACGTGCCGGTGAAGATCTTCGATATAGATGCGTGACATAGGGATTATTCCGAAATTTGACAGCAAAATATACGAAACCAAAGGGATAACTCCAATTTATCTTCCCCGGCCCGAGGGGGGATGCCCCGCCGGCGGAGGTTCCGCGTCACCGCGTTGAGTGGCCCCCCTAATGGATCGCCCGGAGCCAATCGGGCACTCGCTCCTTGTATTTCGCGCGCGCGTCCGAGGGCCGTGATCTGATCCTTCTCCCGAAGGTCGAATTCCTCATCGCCATTCGGAGTGACAAGCCCGACGAGTGTGCCGATCACTGCTCCGCCCGCACCGACGACCGCCGCACCTTTGGCGATGTCCGGAACGTCATTGCCCGCAGTCATACCGAAGTTCACGTTGGAATAATTCGATCTGCTGACAACTTCTCCAAGGATGCCGCCCGGCACCGCACCGACGAGAAACCCGATAAGTGCGCTCTTCGCGACGTTCGACCGGCGCGTGAGCACCGCCTTCTGGCTGAGGCTCAGGGGGACGACCGCAACGTCGCTCGCCGACGATTGTTCGCCATGCGGGGCGATCGCCGTATCGACGAGGATGGAGGTGTCCCGCACTGAGAGGAGTTCGCCCCTCATGATGATACCATCCGAGCGCGTGAGAAGGAGATTCGCTTCCTGGGCCGGCGATGTAAATCCGGTCACAACGACAGCCACGCAAAGCCACGCGCAACGAAGACCCGCGCTGTGCTTCGAGGAGCGGACGAGGGCTGATCTCCCGTTCGCGCAGGTCAGGGCGCGTCGGGCGGATTGCAGGATCGATCGGACCCGTTCTTCCTATACGACGGCGCTCCCTTGCCGCCAGAGAAAAGGTCCCATCCCGCCCCCCACGAGTTCCTATCGTCCCAACTGTGAGAGCCCGCCTCGGCGGATGCGCTTCGCCTCCCTGAGGACGAGTCCGAGGTCGTCGTCGAGGAAGTGCCGCGACTGCCTCCGGGCCCGCTTCACCTCGTCGGTGTCGATCTCCGCAAAGACCATGTCCTCGTCAAAGAGCTTCGCCCGGACGACCGTGTCGCCGTTCGGGCCGATGACCTCGGATCCGCCCCAGAAGTTCACGCCGTCCTCATAGCCCACCCTGTTGCAGAACACGACATACGATCCGAGGAGCCTCGCATAGGCCTGATGCTGCTCGGAGTTCACCTGCGCCTGCCGCAAGCGCACAGCGTCGCCGGAGAGCCGGGTCGGGCTCGCCGCCATGCCGATGATGACCTGGGCCCCTTCCTGGGCGAGAAGGTAGGGCAGGGGAAGATGCCAGAGGTCCTCGCAGATCAGGACGCCCAACGTGCCATGGCGCCAGGAGACCGTCCGGACGCTCTTGCCGGGAGAGAAGATCCGCATCTCCTCGAACATGCCATAGGTGGGCGGGTAGATCTTCCGGTGAACGGAGCGCACCCTCCCCTCCTCGATGAGGAACGCGGAGTTCGTCACGGCGAAGTCCTCGGTCTCCTCGGCGCACCCCAGGAGCACGGAGATATCTCCGGTGCGTTCGGGGATGACACCAAAAGGCCGCGGATCCGCGACACGGATGGCGACGTCGGCGGCGGCATCCTTGAGGGAATAACCCGACAGGCTCAGTTCGGGGAACACGACAAGGTCTGCGCCCCCCTGCCGGGCTCTGTCGATGGCGTCGGCATGACGGCGGACGTTGCCGGCGATGTCGGCGACGCGGGAGTCGATCTGGGCGAGGGCGATGGTGAACTTCATACGTTCGGGGGGATGACGAGGGATCCTTCGGTCCGGCGGGCCGTGGGCAAACGGCCCCCCAGGTCAGGAAAGGTCGATCATCTTGATGTCCTTGATGTACTTGACGGTCTTGTCGGCCTTGAGCGTCATGAGCTTATCGAGCTTGTCGATGATCCGGTTGACATTCTCGTCGATCATCCGGATGTAGTTCATGGAGGCGGGGGCGGTGACCTTCGCCTTGAGGTCGTCGGAGATGAGGCGCATCTCGTGCAGGGGCGTCTCGAAGTCCTGGACGACGCCGTTGAGGGTCGCCCGGATCGCCCGGAGGCGCTCTCGACTCTTCTCGATCTCGAGGAGCTGCCGGAGAAGGTTCCGCTTCTCGATGACCCCGAGGACGGTCTTCGGCAGGACGGGCGAGGAGATCTCCTCCTTGACGAGGTAGTCCGCGGCCCCGAGCTTCATCACCTCGAGGGCGAGTTCGAAGTCCTTGTTGACGGTAAGGAAGATGACCGGAACGTCGATCTTCCGGACGACCATATCCTTCGTGATCTCGAGGCCGTTCTTCCCGGGGAGGAAATAGTCCATGAGGACGACGTCGTACCGCTTCTCCCCTTCGAGCTCCGCCATTGCGTCGGTGTGGTTCTCCCTCCAGGTAACGGCGAAGCGGTCCTTCTCGTACCGCTGGAGATAGACTTGGACGAGCTTTGCGAAGTCCTTATTGTCCTCCACCAGGAGGATCTCGATCTTGCCATTGTCCGCCATTGACCCCTACGCCTCAGCTATTTTCGGTATAGTGAAAAAGAACGTGGAACCTTCGCCGATGCGCGACTCCACCCATATGGTCCCCTTGTGGATCTCGATGATCTTCTTCACGATCGCGAGGCCGGCCCCCGACCCTTCGTAGTCTTCCCGGCGGTGGAGGCGCTGGAAGATGACGAAGATCTTCTCGTGGAAGTCCGGGTCGATCCCGATCCCGTTGTCCCGGATGAAGAAAAGATAAGAATTATTCTCCGCATTTCGAAATCCTATCTCGACCTCCGGATTTGGGGCGTTATTGAACTTTATGGCGTTTCCGATGAGGTTCCGGAAGACCATGGTGATCTGGGTGGCGTTCCCGACGACGTCCGGGAGGTCCGCGTCAACGATGATCTTCACGCCTTTCTGCCGAATGGTGAACTCCATGTCCGTCTTGATGTCCTCGACGATCTCCTTGATCGGCACCGGGCGGAACGACTCGCTCGGGCGGCTCACCCGGGAGAGCATGAGAAGATCGTCGATGAGGCCCTTCATGCGCGTCGTCGCGCCGACGATGGATTCAAGGTACTCCTTCCCCTCCTGCTGGATGACCTCCTGGTAGTCCATCTGAAGGATCCGGCTGAACCCCTCGATGCTGATCAGGGGCTCCTTCAGGTCGTGCGAAACGACGTACGTGAAGTCGTCGAGCTCCTTGTTCCGGCGATGGATCTCCTCCGACTTCTGCAGCGTCTCTTCGTAGAGCTGCGCCTTCTCCAGGGCGATGGCGGTGAGGTTGCCGATGCTCTCCAGAAGCCGCAGGTGCGACTCGGCGTACTCCTCCGCCCAGCTCGAGTGGATCGACATGATGCCGATGAGGGTCTCCTTCGAGACCATGGGAATGTACATCGTGCGCTTGTCGTACGTCTGGAACGGCCGCATCTGCTCCAGGACGAGCGCCGCGGGGCTGCCCGCGCCGACCGAATGCGGCTGCGACGCCTGGGGAACGACCCTTTTTTCCTCCAGGACGGTCTCCACGAGGAACGTCGCCGTCATCGACTTCGACGGGAGGTCGTACAGCTCGATGAAGAACCGCTCGAACGGGACGATCTGGGAGACGCTCTCGTACACGGACTGGAAGATCTGGCCCGCTTCCAAGGTCGAGGTGAGCTTCTGGCTCAGCTCGTAGAGCACGGTGAGCCGGTCGATCTGGCTCCGGAGCTCGCTGTAGAGTTGCGCGTTCTCGATCGTCGAGCCGAGCTGGTTCCCGATCAAGGCGAGCATCTGCTGCTCCTGCTGGAAGAACTCGTGCGGCGCGGCGTAGAAGATGTCGAGAGCGCCGAGGACCTTGTCCTTTGACACGAGCGGGATGACGGCCATCGACTCGATCCGGTTCTCCCGGAGGACCTCCCGGTTCTGCGGGATGATGCGCTCGTCGGCAAACGCCTTCTCCTGGATGTAGAGGGGCTCCCTCGTCTTGATGACCGACCCGGTGGCGGAGGTCGAGTGCTTCAGCCGGATGATGGACTTGCTCTTCTCGATGTCCAGGCCGATCTGTTCGGCGAGGTAGAGGTCCAGGGATGGCTTCTCGATGAGGTAGACGAGGACCGCCGTCGCCCCGAGCATCCGCTGGAGCAGCGGTATCGCCGCCTTGAGGATGTCCTGGAGATCGAACGAGGTGCTGATCAAGGTCGAGACCTCGTTCAGGGCAAGGAGCTGTTCGTTGCTCTGCTTGAGCTCGAGTTCCGTGATCTTCAGCGCCGTGATGTCGGTGTGCGTGAACACGAGACCGGTGATCCGGCCGCCGATCGCCAGGGGGTTGATCGTGAGCTGGTAGATCCGCTCGACGCCCCCCGCTTGTTGGGTGAACTCCTCGGAGAAGATCCGGACCGATCCGGCGAGGAGCTGGTCCACGACCTTCCGGAACATGATCTTCAACGGCTCGCTCGGCAGCACGTCAAAGAGCCCGAGCCCCTGGTACTCCGCCACCGGCGCCGCCCCGCACTCCCGCATGAACTCGCCGAACGCCTTGTTCACTTCGAGGAGCCGGAACCGGGAGTCCACCGTGTAGACGATGGAATCGATGGAGTCGAGGAGGTTTCGGATGTAGAGGGAGTCCTCGGTGACCCTGGTGACGAGCTGGATCCGGTCGATGATGGCCCCGATCTGCTGGGCCAAGGGAAGAAGCATCTGTCCATGCTCCTCGTTGAACGAGTGCGGCTCCCGGCTGCCGATATTGAGCGTCCCCAAGGGCTTCCCCTTGAGGAGTATCGGGAGCGAGATCTGCGACCGGAGACCCCTACTGAGGGAGATGAGCGAGCTGTACTGTGGGTTGAGGAGGAGGTCGTCGATGACGGCGGGCTTCTGGGACCGGATCGCGAACTGGGAGACGGTCTGCTCGATCGGGATGAGGTCCCCTTTGCGCAGAGAATCGATCCCTCCGAGCGCGTAGATCTGCAGGGCCGCCGCGTCGTCGGAGAGCAGGCCGATGGTGATCGTGTCCGCCTGGAGGAACTTCTGGATCTCCTCGGTGACGGTGGAGAAGATCTCGTCGAAATCGACCGTCTGGTTCGCCTTGCTGATGATCCGGTTGATCATCTCCACCTGCTTACTTCGGGTCTCGAGGTCACGGGCGAGACGCGTCCGCTCGGTGATGTCCCGGGCGATGTTGAGCATCGCGATCGGCTCGCCGAGGGAGTTCCTCAGAAGCGTCGTCGAGAGGCTCATCGGGATCAAGCGCCCGTCCTTCGCGCGCCAGGTCATGTCGAAGTCGTGGAGCCAGTTCCGCTCCCTCAAGTTCGCGATCCAGAGGACGAAGCGTCCCATCTCCTCCTCGATGAGCCACGAGTAGGGGAACTCGAAGCCGATCGCCTCGCTCCGGGCGTAGCCCAGGACCCGGAGGAACGACTTGTTCACCTGGATGATGGTCCCCTTGAGGTCCGTGATGATGAGGATGTCATCCATCGTGTCGATGACGTTCATGAGGACCGCTTCGGTCGCCCGGCTGTTGCCGGCCGCCTCGGTCGCGCCGGTGGTCTCGATGACGACGCCGACGACGCCGGTGACGGCGCCGCCCGATTCGCGCAAGGGGGCGAACCGTATCGTTGCGGTCGACTCGCTCTGGCCCGCCTTCGCCCGGAACGCGAGCTGCTCCACGACGACGACCTCGCCCGCGAGCGCCCGGTTGAGCTTCGGGAGGGCCTCCTCGAGCGCGGCGATCAGGGGGACCTCGTCCGGGGTCCGTTCGAGCATCTCGTATTCGGTGTACCCGGTGATCGCCTCGAGTGCCCGGTTCCAGACGGCGACCCGAAGCTGGGGCCCAAAGACGAGCACCCCCTCGGTGAGGCTCGAGAAGATGGCGGTGTCGCGCTTGCTCCTGGCGTCGAGCTGGTCGACGATCTCCCGGGACCGCGTCACGTCGGTGACGACCCCGGTCATCGCGGAGACCGCGCCGGTCGCGTCGCGCTTCAGGGAAAGCTCGTCGCGGAGCCATTTCGGGGAGGCCTTTCCCTTCGGGAGGAGCCGGTACTCGGTGACGATCTTCTCTCCCGCCTCCTCGAGCCGCGTCGTGCGCCCCAGGACGATCTTCTTGTCGTCGGCATGGATGAGCGAGAGCCACAAGGTCGGGCTCCGGTAGAAGTCCTGGGGGGCGTAGCCGGTGAGCTGCTTCACCTGCGGGCTGATAAAAAGGAACGACCCGTTCGGCAGCGCGGTGTACATGACGTCCGGGCTCGACTCGACGAGAAGCTGGTATTGTTCCTCGTCCTGCTTCAATCGGCGGAAAGCGAGCGCGTTGGCGAGCGCGTTGCCGAGCTGGCGCGACAGGGCGAGGAGCAGGTCGACGGAGTGGTCGTCGAGGGCGACTTCCTTCCTCGCCGCCGTGATGAGGAGTCCGACGGGGCGCTCATGCGCGATCAAGGGGAGGAGGCAGACCCGGGCGATGTGCTGGTCCCGGAAGAGCGCGCGGTGCGGCAGGTAGCTCGGATAATGGTCCAGCCGGAGAAGGTGCGGCTCCTGGGTCTTCGCCGCGAACCCGCCGAGTCCCGTATCCAGGGGAAGCACCGCCAGACCGGCCGCGAGGGCTTCCGGGAAGTGGTGGTGGATGTTGAGGTGGAACTCTTTGCGTGTCTCGTCCAGGAGGTAGACCGCACCCATGTCCCAGTGGAGGACCTCGGTGATCTTATCGAGACCGATCCTGAGGAGCCGGTCGAGGTCCAGCGTTCCCGTCGAGGAGGAGATGATCTCCTTCAGGAGGTCGAGGTCCCGCTGCTGCTGCGAGAGGCCCCGCTCCTTCTGCTTCTGCGCGCTCCGGTTCTCCGCGAACAGCAGCGCCCCTCCTCCCCCCTCGCCACCATCGCCTCTCACGATCTGGAGGGTGAGCCGCAGGTCCAGCGCCGTCCCGTCCTTCATCTTCCCCAGAGCGTCGAACGGCGCCAACGCCCCCTTCTTCCCGGAGGCCTGACGCAGGAGCGCCTCGCGAAGTCGCAGAACATCGGCCTCGACAAGGAGCGCGGAGAGGGGCACGTCCGCCCCGGGCTCGGTCGCATCGAGGCCGAAGAGCGAGAGGAACGCCCCGTTCATGGACCGAACGGCGTCGCCGGAGAGGAGCGCGACCGGGAGCGCCGAGGACTCCACCGCTGCGCGGTACCGACCGTACGCCTCGGCCAGTGCAGATTGGGACGCATGTTCACGGGAGAGGTCGATGCACGAGATCTGGAGAGCGCTGCGGCCCCGAAACTCGACCGTCGCCGCGCTTGCCCGGCAGACGACCGTCGTGCCGTCCGCCCGGCTCCCTTCGAGTTCGAGCGAGGAGAGTGTTCCGGGTTCGAGCGCGGCGGCCTTCTGGATCTTCTGCACCGAGACGGGAGTGAAGAACCGTTTCAAGAGGGCGTCCTGGGCCGTGCCCCCTTCCGAAATGGCGAAGAGCCTGCCGAACGCCGCATTGGCGAAGAGCACCTTCCCCCGCGCAACGACGGCGACGGCGAGCCCGGACGATTCCATGAGCGAGTGCGCCTCGAGTCCCGAGCGTCGCAAGTCGAGCTCGGACTGGGTCCGTTCCGAGTCGTCCCGGAGGATGCCGACATACCGTCCGGGTCCGACGGGAGCCGCGCTGAACTCCACCGGGAACACCCGGCCGTTCTTCTTCCGGAGGTCGAGCCGGACGGAGCGTTTCTTCTTGGACCGGAGTTCCACGAGGAACCTGCGCATCCTGTACCAGTGATGCGGCGCGACGATCGCCGACGGGGCGAGCGTGAGGAGTTCCTCCCGGGCATACCCCAGGAGCTGTTCCGCCGGACGGTTGAGCTCGCGCAGGTCCTCCTCGAGGCTGAACAGGAGGAGCGCCTCCGGGGCGCCCTGGAATGCACTTTGGAAGATCTCCGACGCTTCCCGGACCATGGAGGCGAGGCCCTCGGGGCCGGTGGCGGCATCCGGAGCGGGACGGTGGAGCTCCTTAATACCAAAGCGGCAGGGAAATGCAGTGTGCAAGACGTACCGGCCCCGGAGCGACAAGGGAAGGGCGTAGACATCATCGCCGTGGAGAACCATGTCAAGGCAGATCGTCGGGAGCTCCTTCAGGGCGGAGAGCGCTCCTTGCGAAAAGCGGCTCCGGAGGAGCGTTGCGCAGAACATCCCGTGTTTACGCTCCGTGATCCGGGCAAGTTCCGCCATGAATGCGATCGCGTGCTTCTCGTGGCGGAAAAGCTCGTTCCAGACGGAGCAGTCGTCGGTGAGGATGAGCGATCCGTCGCGCTGGCTCCCGAGGAACCGCTTCATGGAGTTGAGCGCCGCCTCGGCCGTCTTCATCGAGGGGGAGTACTGCCATTCCGCATACCTCGCAGAGTGGGCAAGGAGGCCCCGCAAGGAACCGTTGAAGGAGAGGTAGGCGACCGGGATGTTCTCGGCTCGCGCGTGCCGGGCCAAGGGCTCAAGGATCGACGCTGCGGGGAGGAGATCGGACGAGAACAGCAGGAGCGAATTGCCGGGGAGAATGCCACCAACGTATTGATCGAGCGCGGGAAGACCCGTCGAAAACTGTTTCGTGACCATCAAGGGTGCGTCGACCTCGGACGATTGGGACAAGTTGTGTCAATGTACATATAATCCGCCTGTTCTTCAAGAGCGGGGCAAGAGGAAGAGTAAAAAAAAAGGCGTCCTCGCGGACGCCTTTTGTACTACTAGCAGAGATGAAACTCTTACTGACCGCCGATGTAGATGTTCATTCCGACTGCCCAGCTGCTGATGCCGAAGGACGTGGTGGACGGACCATCTGTGGAGACACCGGCCGCTTCTGACTTCGTGGAAGCAGAGGTGAAGCTCAGGTTGTACTCAGCGTTGAAGCTGATACCGTCCCAAGCATACCATTCGCCGCCCATGAACACGCCAGCGCCGAACAACGTGCCGCTGTTGCTCACTTCCGGGTTCGGAGCGATAGGCTTGAAATCGTTCTTGATCCAGCCGAACTGACCTTCCACGCCCCAATACGGGGAGATGGAACCGGCAACCGGAGCCATGTGCCACACGAGACCCGGACGAATGCCGATCGCGGTCTGCGTGTTCTCGTTATCGCCAGCGGCGCCCTGGGGCGTCGTGACCTTGGTGTTTCCAAAGCCGACGTTGGCGCGAAGAGCCATGTCCTTCGAGAGGAAATAGTTGAAGCCGAAGCCGGTGATGCCCGCACCAGAGTTCACGCCCGAGATACCGAACGAGCCGAGGCCGTTGATGATGAAGCCGAGCTGTTTGTCACCCTGATTGGTCATCGGGGCTCCCGCAATCATCAGGTTCGCTGCGAACGCCATGATGAAGAGAACCAGAAGCAGTTTTTTCATATTGTTGCCTTTTGTTATGTGGTTAATACGTGATTTAGTGATTTTTGTAATTTGGAATTTGACCTGTAGACTTACATACCGAACTCATGGCCGGCACCGAACCCCAGAAACGACGTGGAAGGAGGATCGGTGTAGATCATTGAGCAATTGACGTGAATATCGACATTCATCTCTGAGCCTTCCGCAAAGCGCGCACCGAGGGTCTGTGCGATGCCGAAATTGGAGGCATTGCTGAACACCCCTACCCGTACCGCACCTTCGGCGCCGAAACCGAGCGAGATCTTACCGTTTGCAGGGGTCTGGCCGAACGCGGAAAGGCCGGCCATTGCCACGAGAGCGATAAGAATCAGTAGTGCTTTTTTCATTCGTAATCTCAAACTTCCAAGTGACTGTTTCGGGTCCCAATAGCTACCTAAAAAGAACGGTTAGAGTATAACAAAAAATTAAACATTTGTCAAGTACTTTTTTGGACATCCTTTAAGCGATCCACCTAACCCCTTTCTAGCACTGAAAATGGCACTTTTTTGCACACGATCGGACGTTCCTCTCCCCTTGAGGAGCCAAAACGGCCCTATAGGAGAGCGATTTGCACATCGATCAGACGGGTGCGACCTTCCGCCGGAATTTGCTAGCCTCCCACGGAGAAACGGATGCCGGTAGAAAGCGAGAACTGGAAGGACGAGGCACCCGCGTTGAAGATGGGTCCCATCCGGACTTCGAGGGGGATCTTCATCTTTCCATCGCCTGCAGAAATGTAGCTTCCACCGCCGAAATCGAGACCGAGCGATGAACCGCCCGAGTAGAACCAGATCGAGAGGCCGCCGTCGACGAAGAGCGGCATTGATGCGGTCGCGGCGGGGAGATTATACTTCAATAGGCCCGCGATCTCGATAGGCGTCCCGCCGTGCGTTGTGATATCCAATTCAGGCCGGAAATAGAGGTTCTCCTGGAACGGTATGTCGAGCCCCGCGCCGAAGAGAAGCCCGGTCGAGCTTCCCCCTCCGGAGAAGACGGAAAGCCCCACCTTTGCATCGGCTGCCATCGGCTGGGAGAGCCCGGCCGACGAGGCGGCGAGAAGAAGAACGAAGAGGGCGAAAAGGGTCTGCTTTTTCATCTGTTGGTCCTATCTATTGTTGTGGTTAGTCTTTGAGGAGGTCCCGAGAGATGACGATACGCTGGATTTCCGACGTCCCCTCGTAGATCTCGGTGATTTTCGCATCACGCAAATAACGCTCAACAAGGTATTCCTGCACGTAACCGTAGCCGCCGTGGATCTGGATCGCCTCCAAGGCTGCATTGACGGCGACCTTCGAGGCGAGGAGCTTCGCCATCGCGCTGTAGCGTCCATAGGGCTTTCCTTCCTCCTTGAGCGCCGCCGCCTTGAAAATGAGCATTTCCGCAGCATCAATGGAGGTCGCCATGTCGGCGATCTTGAACTGGATCGCCTGAAAGTCAGCGATGGGGTGCCCAAAGGCCTTGCGCTGCTTCGCGTAGGAGAGCGACGCACTCAAGGAGGCCTTGGCGATGCCGATGGCCTGCGCCGCGATGCCGATCCGGCCGCCGTCGAGGATCTTCATGGCGAATTTGAACCCGAACCCCTCTTCCCCGATCCGGTTCGCCGCCGGAACCCGGCAGTCGGTGAAGGAGAGCGAGACCGTATCCGAGCTCCGGATGCCGAGCTTCTTCTCCTTCTTGGCAACGTTGAACCCGGGGGCGTTCTTTTCGACGAGGAGCGCGCTGATCCCGTGCGCCCCCTTCGATTTGTCCGTTGCGGCGATGACGATGACGACGTCGGCCGTGGACCCGTTCGTGATCCAGTTCTTCGTCCCGTTGAGGATGTAGTCGTCGCCGGACCGGACGGCCACCGTATGCTGGTTCGTCGCGTCGGAGCCCGCTTCGGGCTCCGACAGGGCGAAGGCCCCCAGCATCTTGCCGGAGGCGAGCGGCTTCAGAAATCGCTCCTTCTGCTCCTCATTCCCCCAGAGGGTGAGGCCCTGACAGACGAGCGAGTTGTTCACCGACATGATCACCCCGCAGCTGGCGTCGACCTTCGAGATCTCCGTCAGGGCCAGGACGTAGCTCATGACGTCCAGGCCTGCGCCGCCGTGCTCCTCCGGCACGATCATCCCCATGAACCCGAGCTCTCCCATCTTCTTCACGATCTCGTACGGGAACTCCCCCTTCTCGTCGCGTTCGATCGATGAGGGAGCGATCTCCTCCTCGGCGAACTTGCGCGCCATCGACTGGATCATCAATTGTGTTTCGGTGAGGTCAAAGATCATGTGTCAAGCCTGTCATGGTATGGATAGATGCGCACGCTGGGTCTACGCCGGGTATGTATAGAAGCCCTTCCCCGTCTTCCGGCCGAGGTGGCCGGCGGCCACCATCTTCCGAAGGAGCGGGCATGGGCGGTATTTCGAGTCGCCGAACCCCTCGTAGAGGACGTTCATAATAGAGAGGCAGACGTCGAGGCCGATGAAATCCGCCAAGGTCAGCGGGCCCATCGGATGCCCCATGCCGAGCTTCATGACGGTGTCGATCGATTCGGGGGTGGCCACCCCCTCCATGACGCAGTACATCGCCTCGTTGAGCATCGGCAAGAGGACGCGGTTCGACACGAACCCCGGGTAGTCGTTCACCTCGACGGGGGTCTTCCCGAGTGCGGCGCACGCCGCGAGGACCGCCTTGGCCGTCTCGTCGGAAGTGGCAAGGCCGCGGATGACCTCGACGAGCTTCATGACCGGGACCGGGTTCATGAAATGCATCCCGATCACCTGAGAGGGCCGACGCGTCACCGCCGCGATCTCCGTGATGGAGATCGAGGAGGTGTTCGAGGCGAGGATCGCGCCCGAGGGCGCGCTGGCGTCAATGGAGGCGAAGATCTTCTTCTTGACACTCCGGTCCTCGGTCGCCGCCTCGATGACGAGGTCGGCCGACTCGACCGACGCGGCGAGGTCCGCGTGGGAAGAGATCCGGGAGAGCGTCTCGCCCTTTTGCGCCTCCGTGAGGAGCGCCTTCTTGACCTGGCGGTCGAGATTGCCGGTGATCGTCGCGAGACCGCGATCGATGAATTCCTTCTTCACATCGTAGAGAACGACCGGTATGCCGTTCTGCGCGAAGACGTGGGCGATGCCGTTCCCCATGGTGCCGGCACCGATGACCGTAACGTGGCGGATCTCCATGATCTTGTCTTTCCTATCGATTGAGCTTATCGTTCAAGTATGATGCCGCTTGCCTCGCCGCCGCCGATGCAGATCGCACCGAGGCCGCGCTTTGCGCCACGTTGTTCCATCGCGTGGAGCAACGTCACGAGGATCCTCGCTCCGCTGGCGCCGATCGGGTGTCCCAAGGCGACCGCACCGCCGTGGACGTTCACCTTGGCGTGGTCGATCCCGAGGATCCCCTGGACGGCAAGGTTCACCACCGCAAAAGCCTCATTGATCTCAAAGAGGTCGATGTCGCCCAAGGCAAGGCCCGCGCGGACGAGGACCTTCGGGATGACGTCCGCCGGAGCGGTGGTGAACTCCTCGGGCTTCCTGGCCGCCGAGGCGTATCCCCGGATCCGGGCCATTGGCGCAAGGCCCAGGGCCTTCGCCTTCTCCGCCGACATGACCAGGAGCGCGGCGGCGCCGTCGTTGATCTTGGAGGCGTTGGCCGCCGTGACGGTGCCGCCGCTCTTGAAGGCGGGCTTGAGGGTGCCGATCTTGTCGAACTTCACTTTCCGGGGCTCTTCGTCCTCGGCGACCAAGACCGGGTCGCCCGAGCGCTGGGGGACGGCAACCGGGACGATCTCCTTGGCGAAGTACTGCTTCTCCTGCGCCTCGATGGCGCGTTTGTAGCTCACCACCGCGAAGGCGTCCTGGTCGGCGCGCGTGATATTGCACTGGGTGGCGCAGAGTTCCGCGGCCTGGCCCATGTGAAAATCGTTGTAGACGTCCCAGAGCCCGTCCTTGATCATGGAGTCGATGAGCGTTCCGTTCCCCATCCGGTAGCCGGTGCGCGCCTTGTCGAGGAGGTACGGGGTGTTCGACATGCTCTCCATGCCGCCGGCAATGACCACGTCGGCGTCTCCCAAGAGCACGGCCTGGGCGGCGAGCATGACCGCCTTCATCCCCGATCCGCAGACCTTGTTGATCGTGAGGGCCTCGACCGAAACGGGGAGGCCGGCGCCCAGGGCCGCCTGGCGAGCCGGGGCCTGGCCGACGCCGGCCGGAAGGACGCATCCCATGATGACCTCCTGGACGGCTGATCTTTCCACGCCGGAGCGTTTGAGAAGTTCTTCGATGACGACCGACCCGAGCTTCGGGGCGGTGAGTGCGCTCAAGGACCCTCCGAATGCGCCGATGGGGGTCCGGCAAGCGGCTACGATGACTGCTTCGCGGTTCATGGTCGATGTGTCAGATGAGAAGTTGGCGTAATGACCGTCCAAGGTACGACAAATCAGAGAAATATGCAAAAAAAATCCCGATAAGGTCATTATCGGGATCGGTGAAACAGGCACTCTCTTTAGAACTGCCACCAGCCCAAGACTTGGGGGGGCGCGCGTCTACTTGATGCGCACGAACTCGATCCTGCGGTTCTTCGCGCGGCCTTCAGCACTGGCGTTGTCGCCGACGGGCTTCGAAAATCCGAATCCCTTCGTCGATATCCTCGGTGCGGGGATGCCCTTGCTCACGAGGTACGCCTTGACCGCTTCTGCCCGGCCCTGGGAGAGCTTCATGTTGTATTTAGCGCCGCCGACGTTGTCGGTGTGGCCGTGGATGGCGACCTCCGCCATCGGGTAGGCCGAAAGGCTCGAGGCCACCTGGTCAAGGATCGTCTTGGCGCCCGGAAGGAGCGTCGTCTTCCCCGTCTCGAAATTCACCCCTTCAAGGATGATCCGCTCGCCGATCTTGATGATGGGAACGTCGTCCGACGGGTCGAGCGGGTTGAGCCCAAGCTGCACTTCCTTGCCGTCGGGCATGCCGCCGTGGTCCGTATCAGGATCAAGCGGGTTCGTCTTGTACTTGTGGACCTCGTCGCCGTCGGTGAGGCCGTCGCCGTCGGAGTCGGGGTTCAGGGGGTTCGTCTTGTACGTCAGGACCTCTTCGCCGTCCTTCAGGCCGTCGCCGTCGGTGTCGGGGTTCAGAGGATCGGTCTTATACTTGTGGACCTCGTCGCCGTCGGAGAGCCCGTCGCCGTCGGTGTCGGGGTTCAGGGGGTTCGTCTTGTACGTCAGGACCTCTTCGCCGTCGGAGAGCCCGTCGCCGTCGGTGTCGGGGTTCAGCGGGTTCGTCTTGTAGGTGAAGACCTCCTCGCCGTCCTTGAGGCCGTCGCCGTCGGTGTCGGGGTTCAGGGGGTTCGTCTTGTAGGTGTGGACCTCTTCGCCGTCCTTGAGACCGTCGCCGTCGGTGTCGGGGTTCCGGGGATCGGTGCCGAGCTGGCGCTCCTCGTCGTTGAGGAGCTTATCGCCGTCGAGATCGTTGTTCGCCGCCTTGAGGTAGGCGAAGAGATTGAGCGACAGGCTCCAGTAGGAGTCCTTCCCGCCGGCCTTGATGTCGTCGATGTTATCGCTGAACGTGGAATTGTACCCGGCGCTCACGCCGAACGCCGCCTGGTCGGAGACGATGTACTCGCCGCCGATGCCGATCGGGATGAACGAGGTCGTGTGCCCGTATTCCGACCGGGAGTTGCGCAAGAGGGGCTGGTCAAACCGGTCCTTCGGGTCGAAGAAGAGGAGCCCGACGCCGCCATAGGCGTACGGACGGAACTTGCCGGTCGAGATCGGCTGGATGAGGAGCCTGAGGTCGACCGGGTAGATGACCGAGGAGAAGAAGAGGCCGTCCTGCTGCGCCTCGAGGAGGCCCATGCCGACGCCCGCCTCGAACCCGATATTGGGCGAGGGATAGACCCGGATAAAGGTGCGCCCGATGGGATGGGCCTTCGATTCGTTGATGTCCGTCTTGGGAAATGCCGCCCCGAACGACGCGCCCACGCCGAACGTCGCCTGCTTGTCTTGGGCGAAAGACGCCCCGGCGAGGCCGAGCATGGCGATAGCGACGATGAAACGGTATGTCAGGCGATGGATCATCGGGGGTTGTCAGTAAAAAATAGGACAAAGCAATGTACGGGTTGCCTGAGATAAAGTCAAGGGTTGCGCGGAGCTTTCAGGCCTGTTTTCTTTGAATTTAAGCGAATTGCTAACTGTTCATCGAACGGAGGAACTCTTTGTTCGTCTTTGTGCCCCGCATCTTCTCGATGCAGAAGTCCATGGCCTCGACGGTGGAGAAATCGCTCAGGAACTTCCGTAAGATCCAGACCCTCGAAAGCTCGTCGGCCTCCAGGAGGAGCTCCTCCTTTCGGGTGCCGGAGCGGTTGACGTCGATGGCCGGGAAAATGCGCTTGTCGGCGAGTTTGCGGTCGAGGATGATCTCCATGTTGCCCGGGCCCTTGAACTCCTCGAAGATGACCTCGTCCATCCTGCTTCCGGTGTCGACCAGGGCGGTGGCGATGATCGTGAGGCTCCCTCCCTCTTCGACGTTACGGGCGGCTCCGAAGAACCGTTTCGGGCGGTGGAGCGCGTTGGCGTCGACGCCGCCGGAGAGGATCTTCCCCGAATGCGGCACGACGGTGTTGTGCGCCCGGGCAAGACGAGTGATGCTGTCGAGAAGGATGACGACGTCGCGCCGGGCTTCCACGAGGCGCTTCGCCTTCTCCTGGACCATGTCCGCCACCTGGACGTGCCGTTCGGGCGGTTCGTCGAATGTCGAACTGACGACCTCGGCATTCACCGAGCGCTCCATGTCGGTCACTTCTTCGGGGCGCTCGTCGATCAAGAGGACGATGAGGTAGACCTCGGGGTGGTTCCGGAGGATGCTGTTCGCGATCTTCTGGAGGAGGATCGTCTTGCCGGCCTTCGGAGGCGAGACGATCATGCCGCGCTGGCCTTTGCCCAAGGGGGTCAGGAGGTCCATGATGCGCATGGCGTATTCCCCCGGCGACGTCTCGAGCTTCAATCGGTTGTTCGGATAGAGAGGCGTGAGGTTGTCGAACAGGACGCGGTCTCTGACGACGTCGGGGTTCTCCTCGTTCACCGCCTCGACCCTCAGGAGTGCGAAGAACCGCTCCCCTTCCTTCGGGGGCCTCACCTGGCCGCTGACGGAGTCGCCGGTGCGCAAGTTGAACTTCTTGATCTGAGAGGGGGAGACGTAGATGTCGTCGGGCGACGGGAGGTAGTTGTAATCGACGGACCGCAGGAACCCGTAGCCGTCGGGGAGCACCTCCAAGACCCCCTTGCTGAAGGTGAGTCCGTCCTTCTCGGTCTGGGCTTCCAGGATCTTAAAGATGAGCTCCTGTTTGCGCAGGTCGGCGTAGCCGACGATGTTCATCTCCTTGGCAATCTTGGTGAGCTCTGAAATCTTTTTGGATTTCAGCTCTGCAATGTCCATGGGCATGGCGTGGTTCGATCCTTATGAGGTTGACGCTTTGAGTTGCGGAGGTTGTCTCCGTGAGAGAGCCTGAGATGCCTTGGTACCTGGCACAAACGTGAGGAATTCGAGATCTGATGAGTTCTGCGGTGGATGTCTTTCTTGACCGGCACGCGAGGTATGGAACACGGCCGCCTCTCAAGTGCGACTTAAGCCAATATAAAGCCTTTCACTTTGAAAGTCAAGTGCAAGATGGCGTATTTTCACGCTCCCGGCCCTTTTTTCGCGGCCTCCTGCCCGAAGAACTCCTCGTGGAGCGACCCGACGGCCCGGGCGATATCCTCTTCGGCGATGACGAACGTGATGTTGATCTCCGAGCCGCCGTGAGAGATGAGATCCACTCGGACCTGAGCCCGGCCAAGCGCCTGGAAGACACGGCCCGGCATCCCGATGCTTCGGCCCATCCCCTCTCCCACGACCGAAACGACCGCTTTCCCCTGGACGACGCTCACGTCGGAGAAGACGGAGAGCGCGCCGGTGAGCTCCTCGAGCCCCGCATTATCGTCGAGCGTGAGCGAGACGGCGACCTCGGAAGTGGCCACGACGTCGACGCTCTTCCTCTGCTGTGCGAACACCTCGAAGACCCGGGCAAGAAAGCCGTAGGCCATGAGCATGCGCGTGCTCTCGACGGTGATGACCGTGATCCCCCGCTTGAACGCGATCGAACGCACCGGCGTGCCGGGGACCTTCGTGGCATGCGCCAGGATGAGAGTTCCGGTCCCTTCCGGGCGCCGGGAATTCAGGACCCGGACCGGGATGTTCTTCTTCATCGCCGGCAGGAGCGTGCTCGGGTGGAGGACCTTCGCCCCGAAATAGGCGAGTTCGGCCGCTTCGTTGAACGTCACTTCGTCCAGGAGGCGGGCTTCCGGTAGGAACCGCGGGTCGGCCGTCAGGATGCCGTCGACGTCTGTCCAGATCTGGATCTCCTCGGCCCCGAGCGCGGCGCCGAAGATGGCGGCCGAGTAATCCGACCCCCCTCGTCCGAGCGTCGTCGTCACCCCCTTCTCGGTGGCGCCGACGAACCCTTGCGTCACGACGACCGCATGGACAAGGAGCGGGGCGATCCGTTCGGCGGCCATCGCGGCGATCCGGTCGAATTGGGGCTCCGCCTTCGTGAAGGAGTCGCTCGTGAGGATGACCGAGCGCGCGTCGACGAGCTCCGCGCCGACGCCCCGTTCGCGCAGGGCGTAGGCGATGATGAGCGACGACCAGGCCTCGCCGTAGGCCGCGCACTGGTCGAGGAGCCGCGGGGTCACTTCCTGGATCACCGCGATGCTCCTGAGGAGATGGACGAGATCGTCGCACTGCCGCGCGATCTGGTTCTTCGCCTCGCCGGCGGACGCCTCGAGGAGTTCGTCGGCGATGGCGAAATGACGGCTTCGCAAGGATTCGATGCCGGCGAGGGCTTCCGGCGCGCTCCCGGCCCCGGCCGCTTGAGCGGCGGCGATGAGCGCGCTCGTCACTCCCGCGCAGGCGGAAGCGACAACGAGCGGGTGCCGGCCGACCCGGTCCTGGACGATCCGGCAGAGTGCGCGGATCGCAGAGGCGTCCTCGACGCTCGTGCCGCCGAACTTTATGACGATCATCGCGCGCGCTCCGCCCGGGGGAGGCGTGGTGGTGGTCTCATCTCTCTGTGCATCTGTTCCTGATCCATGGTGGTGTCGTTGATGGTTCCCTGAGAGGGGCACGCTGCTACGTTAGACAGCGTTCGGACCGAAGAGGTTTCGCAACGTACGGGCGAACCCGGTGAGGTTCTCCATCGTCCGGCCCCGGGCGCGGAACCGAGAGGCGTAGCTCTCGAACGCCAGGGCGAGCCCCACGTCCTTCCCCGTCTTCTCGCTGAGATAGTACTTGTGGAGCATGATGTCGAGGTAGAGCGTCGACGCCGTGCGGTCGGTAAATTCGTCGAGGATGGAGAACTCGGCGAAGAGCGCCAAGACCGGCTTGAAGATCTCCGCGTACCAGTCCTTTGCAGCCGATTCGAGAGAGATCTCGCGCTGTTCCCGTTCGCTCAGATACCACTTATGCTCCGCGATGTGCTGCAGGAGGGCCTTCGCCTGTCCGCGCATCTCGAACGGCCCGAGGAGCGCGTCGACGTCGATCTTCGTCAGGAGGGCGAATGACTCCTCCTCCTGCTCCAGCGCGTAGAGGTCGGCGTAGCGCTCGGAGACGTAGCGCTGATCGGCGGCCGTCATGAACGGCTCGCGCAGGACACCGCTTGCTTCAAGGTCCGCTTCGGTCCACGCCATCGATTCGAGGAACGCGTCGACGTCCGCCCTTCTCATCTGTTCGGAGAGGGACTGCCGAAATTCGACGGTCTCGGCGTCGGCGAGGATAGCCCTGAGGACGGTCCGAACGCCGATCTCCGGGAACGGCTCGTTCGCAAAGACGATCATCATGTTCGACAGCGAGGCGTCGCCCCAGTACACCCCCCGGGTGTGGAGCCGGACGAAGAGCCGGACCACGGCGTCCCAGAGGCGCTTCCGGGACTCATGCGTGAACGCCCGCCGGAAGAGATGGTAATGCGGGATCGAATATTCGAGGAGCCGCGTGACGATGAATCCGGTGGCGTGCCGCTCGGCCTGGACGCCGACGCCGGTCGCGACGGCGAACGTCCCTTCCTCCCGGATGGCCGTTCCGACCGGGAGGAGCGCCGGCAGGCCCATTTCGTGGAGGCGCGTGTACGCACGGAACTCCCGCAAGGCCGTTTCCTTTGAGGTCTCCTTGATCGCGAAGGACCGGCGGCCCATCCGGACGAACCGGACGGGATGCCGTGCGAGGCCGCTCTTGACGTCGATGAAGGCCGCATCCTTCCGAGTCCATTCCAGGAGGGGCTTCGACCAGGGAAGCCGCGCGAACGATGCGGCATGTTCCTTGTCGAACGAAAGAGTGACGTGTGCCAATGGGTTTCGTTTCCCTGTGAGAGGCGCGCTTGGTCAGGACGGTTCGTCTGATACGATTCGGCGGTGCAGGCGAAATGTACATGAAACGGTGAAGAAATACAAAAGCCCCTCGAGGCAGTACGCCAGGCATTACGGCAGAGAGTGCGGGGATGGAGCTCTCGGAAAGCGGTAGGAGCCAATGGGAACGGCCCGGTCCCGTTAGACGCGGGCCGCCGGGCGCAAGACGGTATCAGCGGAGCGACCCCCGGCGTGTTCCGGAGCTTCCGCCGGCGCACCGCCCAGCTCAAGAATGGGGGAGAACGTGAGGGTCCGCTTGAAGAGGAACCACGACTCGCGTTTGACAAGATGGTCGTTGAAGCCCGCGCGCCGCAAGCACCGAAGCGATGCAAGGTTCTCATGTTCGACGAACGAGAGGACCGTGCGCGCCCCGGCGACCTTTGCGATGGAAAGAGCCTCGGTCACGCTCGCCAACATGATGCGCTTGTGCCTGAACTCGTTGAGCGTGAAGAGCCCTTCAAGAAGCATCTCGTCGTCCCGGAGCACCGGGAACGCTCCGTTCGACACTTCGGCGAGGTTCCGGTTCTCCGACGCGGGGATGAGCCACATCGCGGCGCAGGGCCGGCCCTCCCGGGTGACCGCGACGTACGGCGACCGGAGTCCCGCGGTGAAGAGCGCCTGGCGGTAGAGCCTGTCGGTGACTTCGAGCGACGAGAGACCCGGCGCGTGGATATTGAAGAGGAGCGGGAGATACTCCGAATCGAGTGCGCGGATGCGCGTCGGCAGAAGCGTTTCAATTGCGCTGATCGGCTGCGACAGGTCGCGCAGGAGTCCGTGATACTCCGTGCTGGAGTAGATCCTGTTCCGGACCTTGCGGAGGATCTCCCTCCACTGCATGTGCCAGACCAAGACGATGATATGTTTCAACCGGAATGAGAGCCGTCGGAGCATCATCGCGCGCGGACCCCCTTCTCCTTGGGCACCTGAGGAACATTGGTCGTGCGAGGATCCGGAACGACCGAACTGGTCCCCGTCGTGCGTACTACGATACCTCGCTTCATCACACCTGCTCCTTCACATGGATCATCACCGAACGCATGCCTATTTCTACCGGTGCGGGCAACGGCCGACTTCGTTCTATACATCATCATTAGACGACGGATGGCGGTCAATTCCCTCGGGGCGCTGGCGCCGGGCGGTTGTTCGGCGGAGGATGGATGAGATGGGTCAATTCAGGCAGCAATTCAACGAATTTGCTCTTCTGGTCTTCCCTGCAGATCGACTTGACCTTCAGGAAGTGATCGTACAGGCAGTTTGCCTTTTCCCGCTGCACGCCGAGAATGGCCTGTTCGAGCGAATCCTTCGCCGACGCCGAGACCTCGTCTCGGGTCAGGAGCGCGAAATAGTCGCTCACGGCTCCGTCAAAGCGCGCGTCGATCCTGTCGAGCGCAAGGTGGGTCTCTTCGCGCATGAGAGCGAACTGGCGCTGCTGTGCACTGTCGAGACCGAGCGTTTCGATCATGATCTCATGCGTCGGGCGCCCTTCGCGCTCGGGCCGCGCTCCCATCCTGGGGATCAGGAACACCAGAACGGCGGCGTTCAAAACGACCAGGAGGATGACAAGGGCAAGAAGGAACGATTCACGTTTCATGTGATACTTTAGTAGAGAGGTTGCGGAAATGCGTCGAGAGAACGCGAGATTGGCACTGCGGCGGCCTTCACCTCGGTGTCCGCGCTGACGATGAGCGCGTTGACCAGGCAGAGAAGCGCGAAAGCGATGAGGGCGAGCCGGATCCCCGATGCAGGTACGATCCTGGCAGTTCCACCCTCACGCAGCCGCGCTTCGATGCGGGAGAAGAGGAACGGGCTCGGCTCTTCGGGCTTCAGAGTCCTGAGAGCGTCGAGCATGGTGTTCAGGGAATGTTCGTCAATGTTCATGAAGTGCTCCTTCTGCTAGTTAGACGACAACGGCCGCGTGTTCCCTCGCTCCGGGAATTCCTGCGAGAGCATCGTTCTGAGATTCACCTTTGCGCGCTGAAGGAGGGATTCCACGGCCTTCGGCGACACGCCGAGGACCTCAGCGGCCTCCTTTTGGGACAGGTCTTCCATGAACGTCAGGATGACCGCGCTTCGCTGCTTCTCGGGGAGTCGTCCGATCGCCCCGAACAGGAGACGCGCGTCCTCGCCCTGGTCGGCGCCCGGACCCTTCTGCGATGTGTCGGGCGGGTCGTAGGCGAGACTCCCGTCAGTGGGCCGGAACAGGCTCACCAACTGGGCAAAACGCTTCTTGCGGGAGCGGTACCGCACTTTGTCGAGGGACTTGTTGACGGTGATGCGGTAGATCCACGTGCCGACGGCGGAGGCCCCGCGGAAACGTTTGGCCTCCCGGGCGATCTCGAGGAAGACATCTTGGGTGATCTCTTCCGCGTCGGACCGGTCCTGGACATATCCGTGCGCGACGTTATAGACCTGGAGACGAAACTCTTCGTAGAGCAAGCGCAAGGCGCCTTGTTCTCCCGCAGCGACGCGGCGGATCAGTTCGGTGTCGCTCAACGGTTGATCGGAGGCGGGTTGGACGTCGGGGACGGGGTCATGCGATGCGCAGGGCGTCCATCGCTTCTCCGACGACGTAGTGCGAACCGGTGACGAGGAGCATCTCTCCCGGCCGCAGCTCCATGCGGGCGACCGAGAGTCCGTGGCCGACGGTCCGGCCGTCGATCGCGCGCATCGATTGCGCGTGGCACGCTTCGAGGATCGACGAAGTGTCCCGAGCGCGTTCGGTTCGGGGCTTCACGGCGACGAGCGTCCGCGAGACGCCCGCCAGCGCGTCGAGCATCGCGACATGGTCCTTATCCTTCATGACGCCGAACAGGACGACGAGCCGTCCGGCGAACACCCTGCGGAGCGCCCGGACGAGCGTGCGAACCCCGTCGGCGTTGTGGCCGACGTCGGCGACGATGAGAGGGCTCGTCCGGAGCGTGTCGATCCTCCCGCGGAGTCCCGTGTTCCGCCGAATGTGCGCGAACCCGGCGGCGACGGAGCCGGTCGTCACGCGGTCGAACCCCGCGTTTTTGAGGAGCCCGAGCGCCCGGAGGGCCGCGCTGGCGTTCCGGGCCTGGTGCCCTCCGGCCATCGAGACGAAGAGCGCGCCTTTGGGGACGAGCGGATCGGCGACCGAAAGCGTGAGTCCGTCAAGCGACTCGCCTTCGAGCGCATCGAGTGCCGGATGCCGGACCTCGGCCAACGGCGCCGAAAGCGCGGCCGCCCGGGCCGCGATGATGCGCCGGGCGCCCGAGTCGGTGACCCCGGAAACGACCGACACCCCCCGCTTGATGATGCCTGCTTTCTCGTAGGCGATCTTCGCGAGCGTATTGCCGAGATGTTCCGTATGATCGAACCCGATCCCCGTTATGACCGAAAGGACCGGATCGACGATGTTCGTCGCGTCGAGCCTGCCGCCGAGGCCCGTCTCGATCACCGCGGCGTCGACGTCGCTGTCGGCGAAGTACGCGAACGCCATCGCGGTCGTCGCTTCGAAGAACGTTGCGCCCGTCCGGTCGATGGCGCTCCGCATCGCTTCGATGTAGCGTACGAGTTCCGCCTCGGGGATCGGCACGCCGTCGATCCTGATCCGCTCCGAAAAGCGGCGCAAATGGGGGCTTGTATAGAGGCCGGTGCGGTAGCCCGACGCCGTCAGGACCGAGGCGATCATCGCCGAGGTCGAGCCTTTGCCGTTGGTGCCTGCAACGTGGACCGAGGGAAAACCTTCATGGGGGTGGCCGAGATAGGCCGAAAGGGCGCGGATATTCCTGAGGCCCGCCTTCATGCCGAAGAGCTGGAGTCCGTAGAGAAAGTTCACGGCGGACCGCACGGTGGGCGCGAGGGGCCGTCGTGGCGCTCTCAGAGCCAGGTCCTCAAGACGGAGAACTCCGTGGAGACCTCGAGCGCACCGGTGAGGTCCGCGACACGTGCGACGCCCTGCTGCTCGCACCACCGGGCCATCCCCGTGGCGACCGTGAGTCCGGTGGCCGGATCGATGAAGTTCGCGGTACCCACCTGGACGGCCGACGCGCCAACCAGGAGAAACTCTACGGCGTCCTCGGCCGTCATGATGCCGCCGATGCCGATGAGCGGGATCTTCACGGCCTTGGAGGCCTCGTACACCTTCGCGAGCGCAATGGGCTTGATCGCCGGCCCGGAGAGACCGCCGGTCACGGTCGAGAGCTTCGGCGATTTCTTGCGCGCGTCGACCGCCATGCCGACGACCGTGTTGATGAGGCTCACCGCGTCGGCGCCTTCGCCCTCCACCGCCCGGGCGAACTCACCGACGTTCGTGACGTTCGGCGTGAGCTTTAGAATAAGCGGCTTCTTCGTCAGGGGCCTCAAGCGCCGGGTGATTTGTGCGGTCATCGCGACGTTCGTTCCGAAGCTCAGTCCACCCTCCTTCACGTTGGGGCAGGAGACGTTGATCTCGTAGGCGCCGATCCCTTCCTGGGCCTCGAGGAGCGACAGGACGGCGCAGTATTCGTCGACCGTACTCGCCGCGATGTTCGCGATGACGGCGGTTGAGAGTGTCCGCAGGTACGGGAGCTTCTCTGCGATGAAGCGGTCGACCCCGACGTTCGCCAGTCCGATGGAATTGAGCATGCCGCTGGCCGTCTCGACGATCCGCGCCGGCGGGTTGCCGTCGCGGGGCTTCAGGGAGAGGGACTTCGTGACGATCCCGCCGAGACCGTTGACGTCGACGAGCTCCTTGCACTCGTCGCCGTAACCGAACGTCCCCGAGGCCGCCAGAACGGGGTTCCGGAGCGTGAGGGAGCCGATATGGACCTGCATGTCAATCAAGGTGCGCGCGCGGGGGGAGGAGGATGTCCATTACGAGAATTTGATCGTGCGTGCGTCGAACACGGTCCCCTCGTTACAGATGAGGGAGTACTTCTTCTCTCCGCCGGTCCGTTCGACGGGGCAGCCCTGGCAGATGCCGATCCCGCATGCCATGACGCTCTCGAGCGACACCTCGCACGGAATGCCGAGATCGATGGCCGCCCGAGCAAGGGCCCGGAGCATCGGCTCTGGGCCGCAGCCGAAGATCTTCGGCCGATCGATGGACCCGGACTCGAGCGCGTTCCGGACGAGGGCGACGACCGTGCCGTGATAACCCTCGCTCCCGTCGTCGGTGGCAACAGAGACGTTCTGGAGATGGTCGCGGAGGATATGGGGAGAGGAGCGGGCTCCCAGAAACGTGCGGATCTGCCGGGAGGAACGAGAAAGCGCGTTCGTCGCATGCGGGAACGGCGCGACGCCGAGGCCGCCGCCGACAAGAACCGCCGTCCGGAAGTCAGACTCGAGGCTGAACGGACAGCCGAGGGGTCCGAGGATGTCGACCAGGTCGCCGGGGCGGAGCCGGGAGAGGATCCGCGTCCCTGCGCCGACGATGTTGAAGAGGATCTCGACGTTCTCGCCTTGGGTACGGTAGACGGAGAACGGGCGCCTGAGGAGCGGCTCGGAGCCGTCGGTCGCCTTGATATTGAGGAACTGCGCTGGGAGCACGTTTGCCGCGATCTGGGGGGCGTGCAGGGAGAGCACATACATGTCCGGCCCCACCGAGCGCAAGGAAACGACGGGCGCTCTGAGGATCATCATTGGACGCGCAAAGGCATCAGATGCGGAACCGAGGAGAGCCCGCCGCCGTCATCCGAATCGTCCGAATCATCTTTATCCTCGGGAGGGGGCGTTTCCTCCTCGTCCGGCTCATCGGCCGGGTCCTTCACCTGTTCTTCCGGCGGCTGGCCCGGACGGTCCGCCGCGGGAAGCCGGCGCGAGGGGTTCTTGCCGACAGGCTTGGCGACGGCGTCGATCTTCTTCACCTTCAGGTAGCGCTCGATGCTCTTCGGATCGTCCTTCACGGCGAGCCTCGGCTGCGCTTCGATCGCGTAGACCGACTTCGGATAGGCCTTCAGGAGCTGCCGGTACCAGACCGCGGCGCTGTCGGCGTCCTTGAGGATGTTCTCATAGATCCACCCGACGCTGTAGGTCGCCTTTGGGACGAGCAGCGATGTGGGATGCTGGGAGATCTCCTTGAACATGCTGACGGCGTCGCCCGTGTTGCCCACCTGGAGGAGCGATTCGGCCGCTGCGTAATGCGTCTCCGCCGGGTCGACCGGAGCGGCCTCCGTCTGCATGCCGAGGACCTTCTGGACCTGGAGGGAGTACTCCGTGTGGGCGTGCTTGAGGAGGATCAGGCGGTAGAGCGAGTCGACCTGGAGCGAATCCCCCTTCGTCCGTTCGATCTCCGCCATGGCGTAGAGCGCCTTCGGGACGAGTTCCGACGCGGAGTCGTCCTGGACGACGCGGTCGAACCAGTAGAGCGCGGAATCAGGGTAGCTCATCTGTAAAAAGAAGAGGCTAGCGAGTTCGAACCTCGTGTGCGTGACGAGCGTCCGCAGGGAATCGGGGGAGAGCTTCACAAAGACGTACGGGTTCGTCGCCGGCTTTCCCTTCCTCGTCGAGTCGCTCGCGGCGGGCTCGGCCTTCGTCATGGCGCGGTCATCCGGTTCGTCGGCGATATCGTCGAGGTGCGCACGGCGGCTCCGCATGTCGTTGCTTGCTGCCGACGGCCTCGGCCGTCTCGCCGCAAGCCGCTCGGGCGAGGGGAAGCGCATATTCTCGGCCGGCGCGCTCCTGATGCTGTCGGACGGGTTGCCCGCCTCGGCCTGGGCGAGAATGGAGTCGGCCGCGAGGGCGAGTTTCGCGCGGGTCGTGTCGGAGGCGAACGCGATCGAATCGAGCCGCGCGAGGACCGAATCGGGCGTTAGGGCCCGGACCAGGAGACTGTCGTAGTTCCGCAGGGAGCGTCGGATATTGAAGTATGTCGTGAAGTTGTCCGCCTTCGTCACGGCCTTGGGCGTGATCTCGGAGACCGGGTTCTCGGCCCTCGCCTTCGTATAGAGGTCGTACGCCTGGTTGAAGTTCGCGAAATGGTGCTCATAGATGGCCCCCTGGCGGTAGTAGCTCTTCGCGGCGGCGTCCGTGCGGCGGTAGGTCGTATCGATGAAATCATAGAGCGCGAAGGCCTGGGCGGAGTCTCCCATGGCCCAGTAGGTGTTGGCGATCTCCAGGTCGGCGAGCGCGAACTCTTCGGGTGCGAGCTGGTCGGCGATGAGATCCTCGAACTTCGCGATGGCCTCTTTGTGCTTCCCCTCTTCCGAAAGCATCTTGCCGTGCTGGAGCTTCGCGCGGAACTCCATCGCGAGGTCCGGGCTGTACTTCGTCACGCGGTCATACGCTTCGGCGGCCTTCGCCGTCTCCCCCGTCTTCTCGTAGCAGACCCCGAGCTCGTACTGGGACCACGCCCGCTCATATCCGTCGCCGGAGACCTCGACGGCGAGGAGGTACGTCGCGGCCGCTTGGCCGTACTCGCCGCGGTCGAAGGAGATCTGCGCCTCGAGCATGAGGGCCTGGAGCATGATCTCGTCCTTCCCCTCGGCGCGCGCCTCGGGGAAGAGCTCCTTGGCGAGCAAGAGCGCCGCGTCGGGATCCTTCGCGCTGTACTTCGAGCGCGCGTACCAGAGCTTCGCCTCGAACCGCGATCCGCTCGTCGGGAAGTTCTCGATGAGCTCTGTAAATTTCCGGAACGCCGGTTCGTAGTCCCCCTTGTAGACGTACGACTTCGCGATCATGAGGATGCCGTCCTGGACCCAGCTGCTGTTCGGATGGAACTGGATGAGCTTGGAGCATTTCTCGATGACCTTGTCGAACTTCTGGCTCGTCCCCGGCGACACGACCGACGCGGCGAAGTAGTTCGTGTCGCGGTCCTTCTGGGGGGCGTGCTCGACCTCCGCGACCGCGTCGTCGAAGATCTTGCTCGCGTTGTAAAACGTGTTGAAGTAACCGGTGACGTTCTCGTACGTGGAACAGCTGAAGCAGGCAAGAGCGAGGAGGAGCACGGAACAGACGCGCAGGGCGTTCGTCAAGGGGATTCTTGGTGACAATGTGGAGGAATTCTTGAGCATGAACCTGTATTCATGATAAAGAATAATTGAAGAAAATGCAACCAGGGGTGAAAAATGAGCGGTTCGCTCATCTTTTTTGCCCAAAACCCCCATATTATGAAAATGGGACTTGATTATCGCCGCTCGATTCGTTACTCTTGCGGGGTACTCCCGCCCCTCGTCCCACCTGCGGCCGGGATCGAACAACACATCTTGAAAGCGCGTCCGACTTCCCTTTGCGCTGACCACATACTTACGGCAATCGAATCTGTTCCAGACTATCGCGTACGGTCACCGAATCTACGATCCAGGTTTCCATCATCTTCAATATTATCGGGAAGGAAGAGCCATGAAACACATTGCCACGATGTTCGTTCTGTTGTTCGCGCTCGTTGCGGTGGGCCTCGCACAGTTCGACGTGCCTGCCGTGACCGCGCCGGACAACCGTCTGCCAGTTTCCGGCAGCGTCATGCTCGACCCGTCGAACCGACCGGCGCGCTACAGCGTCAGCAGCTTCTTCGATGTCTTCACCGAAGTCTCGCTCGATTTCACGGGCACCACCGGTGTGAAGCCCCCCTTGCCCGGCGCGTCGATGACGCAGAACATGACCGGCGTCGCGCATTTCCATCTCTCCCTCGACGGCGGCGCGACCACGCAGATCCAAAACTGTCCGATCTCGGCGACCGTCCGAACGTCGTCGTCGAGCAGCTCCGGTGATGAAAGATTCTTCGACACGGAGATGCTCTCCTTGAATCTGTCAGGCGGTTCGCTCCCCCCGGGCATCATGATCCGGGAAAGCCCCACCCTCGCCTCGACAGGGAAGATCTACATTCGCGAGTCCCCGACCCTCCCCTCACTCATCAGCAGTTTCTTCGACGTCTTCACCGAACTGAGCGTCGATGATGGAGCGACATGGACACCCGCCGACGGATCGATCCGTCTCGAGACGAAGGTGCTTCGGGCACCCTCGACGATCTCCGGTAACTCGTCCATACCGACAGGGATCTTCACCGGTCAGATCACCGGAGACCCCGACTTCGACCTCCTGAGCCTGCGTCACAACACGGCTCCGCCGCCCCCGCTTCCGCCGGTCGGGAACAGTGCGACGTTTTCATTGGGCGCGATGAGCGCGGTCGTGACCGTCCAAGGCGCCGACCGGAACCCGATCGACGTCACGGCGTCCTGCCGCGCAACGGGGAAGTACGCCGACGGAACAACACAATCATTTGACACGGAGATGCTCTCCTTGAATCTGTCGGGCGGGACGCTTCCTTCCGGGGTGATGATCCGCGAAAGCCCCACGAGACAGTCCCTCGGGAGAACGACGATCCATCAGAACCCGGGCACTCCGCCTGAGGCTCTGAGCTTCTTCGACGTGTTCCTGGAACTGAGCACCGATGCGGGCTCGACCTGGACCCCGCAGCTGCCGAAGACGCTGGAGTTCACCGACACGATCCCTTCCGCTTCGGGCGCAGCCAGTGCCTGCGAACCTGCCGCGACCTATCCGTCGAACACGTACCCGCCGACTGACGGAACGTTCAAAGTCCAGCTCGACCAGCTGCCGGGATCGGTCGTCCATGTCCCATCCAGCGGTCCGACCGCGACACTACGCAACCTCGCGCTCGAATCCTCCGCGCCGCCGGCGACGCTGCCGAATTTGGGCGCGACGCAGTTCTATAACCTGGTCGAGTCCTGCAACTTGCAGCTCTCCCCCGCGCTCGGAACGGCGTTCCAGGATGGACAGGCCTCCGGCGCCGCACTGGTAAGCATCACCCGCACGGCGGACGTCGGTTCGACCCAGACGTACCAGACCGAGATGCTCTCGCTCAATCTCACCTCGACCATCGGCTTTATGCTCCGCGAAAGCCCCACGAGGCAGTCTCTTGGGCGGCTGAGCGTCACGCCGAATGGTGGGGGATACAAGATCAACAGCTTCTTCGATGTCTTCCTCGAGCTCAGCTTTGACGGCGGAGCCACCTGGAACCCCTCGGCGGAATCGCTTCACGTCGAGCAGAATCTCCTGCCGCCCCCGAGCACCTTCACGACGACGCACTTCCCGCCTCCGGGGATCTACAAGGTGAGCCTCGACCGCGGCAGTAGGCTCCGGGAGTCTCCGACGCGGTGCGGGGCGACGGCGTTCGCCGATGGCGGCCTCCTCCTCCACAGCTCGTTCTTCGATGTCTTCACCGCCGACGCTCTTCCCGCTCCGGGCGGGAATTCCACGAACTCGGCCACCGGACACTTCGCCGCGTCGGTTTCGCTCGACGGCGGGGGGTCGTTCTTCGATGTCTGGGGCGAATTCTCCATGGTCGTCCATGTCGACGCGACGAACCATACGCCGACGCAGACCTTCTTCAATACGGAGATGCTCTCGCTCAATATCCAGTCGATCGACCCGCCCGTCAGCGCCGGCATCAGGCTACGGGAAAGCCCCACGAAGCAGTCCCTCGGCAAGACGGAGCTCCGAGAATCCCCGACGCTCCCCGGGATCTCGAGTTTCTTCGACGTGTTCCTCGAACTGAGCGTCGATGGCGGCGCGACATGGTCCCCGGCCAATTCTGCGATGCGGATCGAACTCGATTCGGTCCGGGCGGGCACCATCACCGGCATAAAATGGCTTGACGCGGACGGCAACGGCGCCCGGGACGCCGGGGAAACCGGCCTCGGGAACTGGAAGATCGCCCTGACCGACACCCTCGGCACGATCCTCGACTCGGCCGTCACCGATGCGTCGGGAAACTACGCATTCTCGAGTGTCCTGCCCGGGGCCTATCGCGTGAGCGAGATCGGCAAATCGGGCTGGATCCAGACCGGCGGTGCTCCGGCGTACGGATTCTGGATGGTTCCCGGCGACACGATGAACGGGAACGATTTCGGCAACTTCCAAAGCCCCGCAGTCACCGGGGTGAAGTTCAACGATCACAACGGCGACGGCATCCGGGACTCCGGCGACGAGGGGCTCCCCGACTGGGAGATCTGCCTCTTCCCGAAGAACAACCCCAACCCCGGCACGAGCGTCTCGAGCGGCACGGGGTCGTTCGGATTGCGTTTGAACGGACAACCGGTCCTCGGCACGCTCTCGGGCTATGCCGCGTCCCGAAGAGGGTATCAGTACTACATGTCGAAGACTGACATGGCCAGCGCGCATTTTGAGAACGGAAAGATCCCGACCGAGATGCTCGCCCTCGAATTGCAGTCGGTCGCTCCCGTCACGATCGGAGGCCTCCCCTACAATATCTCGGTGAAGCCCGACACCTCAAAACCGAAGAAGGAGTACGTCGGGCACGTGAGCCTCCTCAAGACGCGGACCACCCTTGGCGGCGCCGGCACGTCGCTCCACTCGAGCTTCTTCGACGTCTTTCTTGAATTGAAGGCCATCCCGCACGGATCGGGCCCCGCGGTGGGACCGTTCTACTGCGAGATCATCCTCTCGGCCGACGTCGACGGCGACGGCACGCTCGATCCCCTGGCCAAGGCCTTGACCTATCACGGCGGCCCGGTCACGGTCTATGATGCGTTGAAGCAGCCTGCCGGCACGCTCGACAGCATCTCCTTCGTCGTCGGCGACCCGGCGACGCAGCTCCATCCGATCTGCACGAAGACCGACACCGGCGGCCACTACAGCTTCTCGCCCCTCTTGCCGGGCGTCTGGAACCTCATCGAACACCAGCTCCCGTGCTGGGACGCGACGACGATCCCTCAGGCGCCGATCCTCTCCTCGAGCGGCGCGACGGTCCCGCCGTACAATTTCGGCAACCGCCAGCGCCAGGGCACCATCTGCGTGACGAAGTACTACGACATCAACCATAACCAGCAGCTCGACGGCGGCGAACCGCCGATGGCGGATGTCAGCTTCACGCTCAAGGGCACCAACACGCTCGCCTCCTACACGGCGCTCACCGACGCGTCGGGCGAGGTCTGCTTCCCGAACCTCGCTCCGGACGACTACGTCCTGACCGAGACCGTGCCGGCAGGATATACGACGAGCCTCCCGAAATCCGGCGTCATCAACGCCACGATCACAGCGTGCGACTCGCTCGAGTATACCTGGCTCAACAGCGCGGCCCTCACCGATACGCTCTTCCGCACGGCGACCGCGGAAGACTGGGCCCGCGCCCTCGACCTGAAGCAGAAGCACAAGGCGGAAAAATGCAAGCCGGACAGGGTCGACTTCAAGTTCAACCTGCGCCTTCCCTTCGACGGGACGCACTACACGCCGAGCGACGGCTTGACGCTGAAGTTCAACATGGCCGTCGACACGCTTGTCGTCTACAGCGACAAGTCGAAGACGCTCCAGTGCGGGACGCTCACGACCGACGCGAAGCGCATGGTCTGGCATTTTGATCACTTGGGATGCGTCTCGATCGGCGTGACCGGCCCGGTCCAGTTCGAAGGACGCGGCACCAAGGGCTCGCTCATCAAGGTCGCCTACCAGTGGAACGTCACCGATCCTCTTCCCCCCGGGAAACCGCTCGTACTCAAGGGAGCGCTCCCCGGCAAGCCGAACGCGTCGGGCGACACGATCAAGGCCAACATCCTCCGGCTCCCCCGGCCGAACCTCAATAACGTCGGCGAGGAGATCTTTATCCAGGGCGGCTTCCCGATCACCGTCGGCGCAGCGGCGGACAGCCACAGCGTGACGCATCTGAAGTACGCAGACGTGCAGAAGTCCCTCTACAAGGACAACAAGGGGATCCTCACGCTCCACACCGACTCGACGCACTGCCTCGATCAGTTCATCACGAACCTGAAGCCGATCCTGAAGCAGCAGAAGAGTCTCCCCCCGGTGAAGCACAACAACGCACTGTTCGCCGAGGTGCTCGCGCTGAAGCTCAATGTCCTGGCGAGTAGGCTCGGCAAGTTCCCGGCGGGCCTCGACAGCCTCATCTATGACGATCACAAGAACCTCGTCAACCCGACGCCGCCGGCGTTCAACAACAAGCGCGTCATCGAGATCCTCGCCCAGGCCGACATCATCCTCGCCTGCAAACCCGACCCGAAGGGCGCCGGGCTCACCCCGTACGACTATTACAGGGTCATCCGGAGGATCAACGCGGCCTTTAGCGGGCCGGTCGACACCGTCAGGTGGAGCTGCGAGAAGATCGTCATGAGCGGCGTTCGGCCGCTCAAGTCGGTCCCGTACCTTCGGGCCGATCCGGGCCAGTCGATGATGCCGGTTGCGTTCATCTCGGGCAGTTCCCCGCTCTCGCTTGCGCCGGAGCATTTTGCGCTGGAGCAGAACTACCCGAACCCGTTCAACCCGACGACGACGATCCGGTTCACCCTCACCTCGGAGTCCGTCGTGAGCCTCAAGATCTACAACATGCTCGGCCAGGAGGTCGCGTCGCTCATCAACGCCGAACTCCTCGACGAGGGGGAGAGCGAAGTGGCGTTCGACGCGAGCTCCCTCGCTTCGGGCGTCTACATCTATAAGCTCATCGTCCAGGACGCGTCCGGGATGGAAGCCGGCACGCTCGGCCGCTCCGTCACGAGCGTCAAGAAGATGGTGCTTATAAAATAGAAACGCTGGTACCGCCGGGCGCGCGCGCGCGCGGTGGTCCGCGGTCATCAGAAGCAAGGAGCCGGTTCTCCTCTTTCTGTCAAGAGGAAACCGGCTCCTTCGTTATTCAGGCGCTGCCGACGCTGAGCTGACGCGAGAGTGAGGCGAGTGGGTGTGGGCACAAAGGCCGTCCGCATGCCACGAACGCGCGTTCTATTGCCAGGAGTACACTTTTTTTGAAACAGGAGTTTCTCAAGAATCGCCAAAAAAGGCCACCATCTGGTCCCCTTTGAGAATGTGCTTGAAAAGAAGAAAAAGGATTTGTATATTCATGGGTCTTTTATGGAACCTCGCCGCCCCTGCGGTCGTTTTAGCCTTAAGAGGTGCCCATACGGCTCCACACATGAGACACAGCTACAGCGGCATACGACACTCTTTCACCATTTTAGGAGAACCACCATAATGCGCAATTCCGGTTTCGTTCTTGCTCTCATCATGAGTCTCTTCCTCCTTTCCAACGCCCTGGCCGGCACCGTCTCCGGCAAGATCAGTTTCTCCGGCGCCAAGCCTTCGCTGCCGAAGATCAAGATGAACGCCGACCCGAAATGCGTGAAGATGCACGGCGGCAAGGATGTCGACGCCGAAGCGGTCGTCATCAACGGCAACGGCACGCTGAAGAACGTCTTCATCTACGTCAAGAGCGGCCTCGCCGCGGGGGGCAAGTACCCCATCCCGGCGAACACCGTGACGTTCGACCAGCAGGGCTGCACCTACCATCCGCACGTCCTCGGGATGATGGTCGGCCAGAAGATCGAGATCAAGAACTCCGATCCCACGCTCCACAATGTCCACTCCCTCGCAAAGAACACGAAGGGATTCAACGTCGCACAGCCGAAGCAGGGGATGAAGATGCAGCAGGTGTTCGAGAAGCCCGAAGTCATGGTGAAAGTGAAGTGCGAGGTCCACAACTGGATGAGCGCATACATCGGGGTCCTCGACAATCCGTTCTTCGCCGTGAGCGACGACAAAGGCTCCTTCGAGATCAAGAACCTCCCCGCCGGCACCTACGAGATCGAGGCCTGGCATGAAAAGTTCGGCACGAAGACGATGAAGCTCACCGTCGGCGCGTCCGACACCAAGACCGCCGATTTTTCGTTCTCCGGGAACTGACGCACTTCCTCCCCTCGCTTGCACGACGGGGAAGCCCCAACTCACGCTGGTTCACTCATAAAGAGAATCGGGTCATCAATCTATGAGCACTAATCACGACGCGCACGCCGGCGGACACGCTGCCTCCGCCGGCCACCACGCCCACCACGAAGAGAGTTTCTGGCGCAAGTACGTCTTCTCGATCGACCACAAGGTCATCGGGATCCAGTATGGGTTCACGAGCCTCGTGTTCCTCTTCTTCGGCTTCTCCCTCATGATGCTCATGCGCTGGCAGCTCGCCTATCCGGGCGAGGCCCTGCCCGTGATCGGATCGTGGTTCAGTTCCGAGTCGATGCCGGACGGCGTCATGCTCCCAGAGTTCTACAACCAGCTCGGCGCGATGCACGGCACGATCATGGTCTTCCTCGGCATCGTGCCCTTGGCCGTCGGCGCGTTCGGCAACTACATCATGCCCCTCCAGATCGGCGCCCCGGACATGGCGTTCCCGAAGCTCAACATGATGAGCTACTGGATCTACTTCTGCGGCGGCGTGACGATGCTCTCGAGCTTCTTCGTCCCGGGCGGCGCGGCGAACTCCGGCTGGACCTCGTACCCCCCGCTCTCGGACATCGCGACGACCGGCCAGACCGTGTGGCTCTTCGGCATGGTCCTCTTGATCACCTCGTCGCTCCTGGGCTCGGTGAACTTCATCGTCACCATCCTCCAGCTTCGAACCAAGGGGCTCACGTTCATGCGCCTGCCGTTCTTCGTCTGGAGCCAGTTCGTCACGGCGTTCCTCCTCCTATTGGCGTTTCCCCCCCTTGAAGCGGCGGGGGTCCTCCAGCTCATGGACCGCCTCGCCGGCACGAGCTTCTTCCTCCCCTCGGGACTCGTCGTGAGCGGCCAGCCCCTGGTGAACACCGGCGGCGGAAGCCCGCTCCTCTGGCAGCACCTCTTCTGGTTCCTCGCGCATCCGGAGGTCTACGTCCTGATCCTCCCGGCGATGGGGATCATCGCGGAGATCATCGCGAACAACACCCGGAAGCCGCTCTGGGGCTATAAGTCGATCGTCTACGCGGCGATCTTCCTCGGGTTCATGTCGTTCGTCGTGTGGGCCCACCACATGTTCCTCACGGGCATGGGCACGGCGATCAGCTCGTTCTTCCAGACGACGACGATGATCATCTCGATCCCGTCGATCATCATCCTGTCGGCCTTGTTCCTCTCGCTTCATGGGGGCTCCATCCGGTTCAACACCCCGATGCTCTTCGCGCTGGCGTTCCTTCCGATGTTCGGCATCGGCGGCCTCACCGGGTTGCCCCTGGGCCTCGCCGCCTCCGACATCCCGTTGCACGACACGTACTACGTCATCGGCCACTTCCACTACGTCGTCGCCCCGGGCACGATCTTCGCGATGTTCGCCGGCATCTACTACTGGTTCCCGAAGCTCACCGGCCGCAAGATGAACGAGACCTTGGGGAAGATCCATTTCTGGGGATCGTTCGTCTGCATGAACTTCATCTTCTTCCCGATGCTCATCCAGGGCCTCGCCGGGGTCTCCCGGAGGCTCTATGACGGCGGCGCGCAATACGCCCACGCCCAGGGCGTCTTGCACCTCAACGCCGTCATGTCCATGGCCGCTTGGACGATGGCGATCTTCCAGTTCTTCTTCATCGTGAACCTCTTTCTCAGCATGAAGAAGGGGGAGAAGGTCGATTCGAACCCGTGGCAGGCGACGACCCTCGACTGGGCGGCGACGCCGACCCCGCCATTGCCGCACGCGAACTTTGCGCAGATCCCCGAAGTGTACCGCGGACCGTACGAGTACAGCGTCCCGGGCCACAAGAAGGATTACACACCCCAAAACCAATTATCAGAGGGCTGACCGTCCATGGAAATTCCCTATACCATCACGCCGCGTCCCGACACCGGGCTGTTCAATGCAAAGGCCGGGATCTGGCTCTTCCTCGCTTCCGAGGTGATGCTCTTCGGCGCGCTGTTCACATCCTACATCCTCCTGAGGATCGGCGCGGACCACTGGCCGCACCATGAGCTCGACGTCCCCCTGGCGACGCTCAACACGGCGGTCCTCATCACGTCGTCGATCACGATGGTCATGTCGTGGGCGTCGCTCATGGAGAAGAACTTCAAGAAGTACCGCGTCTACATGGGCCTGACGTTCCTCTTGGGGGTCTGTTTCCTCATCATCAAGGGGTTCGAGTACACGCACCACTTCTCGACCGGCGAGACGCCGAACAAGAGCACGTTCCTCGCCATCTATTTTACCCTGACGGGCCTCCACGGCCTGCACGTCATCGGCGGGATGATCGTCAATGGGTATTTCTGGGGCCCGGGGAGCAAGATGTGGAAGACGCAGCCCGAACGCTTCACGAACCGCATCGAGGTCGCGGGGCTCTACTGGCACTTCGTCGATCTCGTCTGGATCTTCCTGTTCCCCGTACTCTATCTCTTATAGGAGCCATTGCGCATGTCAACACATTCAGCACACTCAGCACATTCTGCGCACGACGTGAAGAACGAGGTCCGGCGGTATGTCGTCGTGTTCGTCGCCCTCCTCTGCCTCACGGTCATCACCGTCGCCATCTCGTACCTCAACCTCCCGACGCTCCCGGCGATCCTCATCGCCCTGTTCGTCGCGTGCGTCAAGGGGTCCCTGGTCGCGAGCTATTTCATGCACCTCATCTCCGAGAAGAAGGCGATCTACATGGCGCTCCTCCTGACCGTCGTGCTCTTCGCGGTGTTGATGTCGCTCCCGCTCTTCGCCCATTCCGATCCTATCGTCTTGCGCCATGTCCCTTAAAGCCTTCCACTTCGTCTTCATCGGGGCGTCGATCCTCCTCTCGCTCGGGTTCGCAGCATGGGCCGCGAGGGAGTTCGCCGCGAACGGTTCCGCCCTCTCGGCGATCTTCGCGCTCACTGGCCTCGCCGCCGCCGCCGGACTCGTCCGGTACGGCGTCGGTATCGCGCGCAAACTTAAACATGTGAGCTATATATGACCCGCACACTTGCCAATGCCTTCGCGATCCTGACCCTCACTTTCTGCGCCGGCCTCGCGCACGCCTGCCCGGCGTGCTACGGCCAGGCCGATTCACCGATGACCGCCGGGATGAACGCGGCGATCTTGACGATGGTCGGCATCATCAGTTTCGTCCTCTCGGGGATCGTCGCCGTTGCCGTAATGATGCGGAGACGGTTCGGGCGCTTCGCAGCCCTGAACGCCGCCACGCCCCCAGAGTCCACCGAACACAACTAAGGAGTTTGTCCATGGAACAGTTTCTAGGCCTCCCGCCGGACGGATCAGCCCACGGGCCCGCGATCGACGGACTTATCGTCCTCGTGCATTGGCTCATGATCGTCCTCTTCATCGGCTGGGGAACATTCTACGTCACGACGCTCATCCGGTTTCGGAAGTCCAAGAACCCGAAGGCGAACTACGGCGGCGTGAAGAGCCATTTTTCGACCTACGCCGAGGCGGGTGTCCTCCTGGTCGAGATCTCGCTCCTCGTGCTCTTTTCCATCCCGCTCTGGTCGAAGCGCGTCGACGCGTTCCCGGCGGAGAATGAGGCCACCGTCGTCCGGATCGTGGCGGAACAATTCGCCTGGAACGTCCACTACCCCGGCAAGGACGGCATCTTCGGACGCACGTCCATCAGCCTCATCGACGCGGACAACCCCCTCGGGATCGACCGCACCGACCCGAACGCGAAGGACGACTTCACGACGATCAACCAGCTCAACTTGCCCGTCGACAAGCCGGTCCTCATTCGCCTCACGACGAAGGACGTCATCCACAGCCTCAACCTGCCCGCGTTTCGGGTGAAGCAGGACGCCATTCCCGGCATGCTCATCCCGGTCTGGTTCACGCCAGTCAAGACGACCGACCAGATCCGCGAGGAGATGCGCCGTCCCTTCTCGGTGGCAAGCGCCGCCAAGAGGATCAAGAAGGTGACTCTCCCCACGACGTCGATGATGACGATCGTCAAGGGAGCCTCGCGCTCCGGCGAGATGGCGATGCAGGACTACACCGACACGACAGGCGTCACCGTCGTGGCGAAGGGCGACATGCTCACCGGCGAGACCGTCGAGAAGCTCACTACCGCCGGCATCAAGGAGGTCGCATCGCGGTCGATGGCGAAGATGGAGAACTATTTCTCGATGGAGGATGTCACGACCCCATCGGGCGAGCAGATCGTCGCGAAGAACGACGCCCTCACCGAGGACAACGTCACAAAGCTCGTCGCAGCAGGTATCAAGGAAGTCACCGCGCGCGCCGGATCGAACATGGACATCTTCGTCCTCATGGAGGACGTCAGCGCCAAGTCCGGCACCCAGATCGCCGCCAAGGGAGACGCCCTGGGCGAGGATGTCATCACGAAGCTCTCCGAAGCAGGCATCGACCAGATCGTCGTCGCCCCGGCGACCCCCACGGAGATCGCCTGCGCGCAGCTCTGCGGCCTTGGACACTACCGCATGCGCGGCTATGTGACCGTCCAGACCCAGGATGCATTCACACAGTGGTACAACGACCAGGAAGCGGCCGTGCTGGCACAGTTCGCGCCGCCTCCGGCCGACTCGAGCGGCGCCGTTGCTCCCGCCGACACCACGAGTGCGACGCGGGAGAGCGCCCATTGACGGGTTACAACAACCTGCACCGGTTCGCGCTCTTCACCGCATGCGCGACGTTTCTGCTCATCATCGCCGGCGGACTCGTCACCAGCACGCAGTCGGGCCTCTCGGTCCCTGACTGGCCGAATACGTACGGACATTTCATGTTCGCCTATCCCCTTGACCAGATGGTTGGGGGGATTTTTTTTGAACATTCCCATAGGATGATCGCCTCGGTCGTCGGGCTCTTGACCGTGTTGCTCGCCCTCTGGCTCTGGAGGCGCGAGGAGCGCCCCTGGGTCCGGAACCTCGGGTTCGCGGCCGTCGGCATTGTCATGCTCCAGGGGCTCCTCGGCGGGCTCACCGTGCTCTTTCTCCTGCCGACGGCGATCAGCGTGAGCCACGCGACGCTCGCCCAGACGTTCTTCGCCATCGTCGTCGCCCTCGCCCTGTTCACGTCGCCCTGGTGGCGCGGCGAACTCCCGCGTCTCATCGAACGGGACAGAAGCATTTCCGTCACGCGGCTCTGCATGATCGCGACCGGCGCCGTCTACCTTCAGCTCATCCTGGGCGCGCTCATGCGCCACTTGAGCGCCGGCCTCGCCGTTCCCGACGTCCCGCTGGCATACGGACAGATCTTCCCGTCGCTCTCTCCCGACGCGCTCAGTGGCTATAACCATGAACTCATCGTCCGGGACCTGCGCCTGAGCGCGGACGACCCGGTCACCGCCGGCCAGATCGTCGCGCACCTCGCGCACCGCTACTGGGCGCTCGCGACGTCCGGCCTCATCGTCTGGACTGCCGTGCGGCTCATCGGCCTCCGGGAGGCCTCGCCTCGGTTTCGGACGATCGGCGTGGTCCTCCTGGCGCTCGTCGCGCTCCAGATCACTCTCGGCGTCATGACCGTCGTGACGCAGAAGGCCGTCGATCTGACGACGGCGCACGTGGCAACGGGCGCGCTCATCCTGGCCTTGTGCGTCCTGGCGACGCTCCACACTGTCCGACTCTACGGGCTCCAGCGCTCGGCGCCTTCGGTCGCGTTCACCCCACGCGGGGCGGCGGCCGCATGAAAACGGAGATCCTCGATCGGACTCGGACCCGGAGCCGGCTCCTCGACTACATCGAACTCATGAAGCCCGAACTCACCGGATTGTCGGTCCTGACGACGCTCTGCGGCTACTACCTCGCGTCGACGGGCGCGTTCGACATCGCCCGGTTCCTCCACGTCGCCTTAGGGACGCTCCTGGTGGGCGGAGGGGCCGGCGCCCTCAACCAGTTCATCGAACGGGACTACGACGCGATGATGAAGCGGACCGAACGGCGCCCCCTTCCTTCGGGACGGCTCCATCCGCTCGAAGCGCTCCTCTTTGGCACGACGATCGCCCTGGCAGGCATCGCCGAACTGACACTCTTCGCCAACCCCTTGACCGGGTTCCTCGCCGCCCTCACCTTCGCGACGTATTTGTTTCTCTACACGCCGATGAAGCGGATCTCGCCCATTTCCACATTGATCGGCGGCATTCCCGGCGCGCTCCCCCCGATGATGGGGTGGACGGCGGTCCGGAACGAGGTGACGGTCGAAGCCTGGGCCCTGTTCGCGATCCTCTTCTGCTGGCAGATGCCGCATTTCTTCTCGCTCGCATGGATGTACCGCAAGGACTACGCGCGCGCGGGCTTCCGGATCCTCACCGTGAGCGACGAGCACTGCGCCAAGACGAGCGTGCAGATCCTCTTCTACTGCCTCGCGTTGATCCCGGCGAGCCTCGCCCCCTCGTTCGTCGGCCTCACCGGCGCGGCGTCCACCTTCGGCGCGCTCATTCTCGGCGGTGGGTTCCTCGCCTTTAGCGTGCTCTTGATGCGCCACACCAGAGAGACGACCGCCGACGCCGCCATGCGGGTGAACGCCTCGTCGCGCCATCTTTTTTTCGCCTCGCTGCTCTATCTTCCTGCCCTCATGCTCCTCATGTCGTTCGATAAAATATGAGTACTATACAGAATATCCCATGTCCGATGTCGTAACGCTCTCTTCCCTCACGTTCTCGTACCCCCCTGGTCGCAAACAGGAGTCTCCCCGGATCGCGCTCAACAATGTCAGTTTTTCCATAGGCCAAGGCGAGATGTTCTGCCTCCTGGGGCCCAATGGGAGCGGGAAGAGCACGCTCTTCCGGCTCCTGTCGACGCTCCTGGTGCCGCCGGCCAAGGCCGTGACGATCTTCGGGTTCGATCTGAAGGAGCGCCCGGCGGAGATCCGGCAGACCATCGGCATCGTCTTCCAGAATTCGAGCCTCGACAAGAAGCTCACCGTCCGGGAGAACCTCCTCCACCAGGGACACCTTTACAACCTGCGCGGCCCGGCGCTCCACGGCCGGATCGACGAGATCCTGGCTCGCGTGAAGCTCCTCGACCGCGCGAACGACATCGCGGAGACGCTCTCCGGCGGCATGCAGCGCCGGGTGGAACTCGCCAAAGGGCTCCTTCACCATCCGAAGCTGCTCTTATTGGACGAGCCGAGCACCGGGCTCGACCCGGGCGCCCGGATCGAGTTCGACGCCTACCTGCGCGAGATCCAGGCGGCCGAAGGCGTGACGATCCTCCTGACGACGCACATATTGGCCGAGGCCGAGCGGGCGGACCGGCTGGCGATCCTTGAGGCGGGGCACCTCGTCGCCCTGGGGACGCCGGCGGCCTTGACCGCCGAGATCGGCGCGGACATCGTCACCATCGACGCGGAGAACCCGGCGGAGCTCGCCGCCGAGATCCGTGAGAAATTCGGAGGCGCTCCCGCCGTCATCGACGCAAAGATCCACGTCGAACGCGCCGGTGGGGCGGAATTCATCCCCGCCTTGGTGGGCGCGTTCCCGGGCAGGATCCGTTCGGTCATGTTCTCCCGGCCGACCCTCGAGGACGTCTTCATCCGGAAGACCGGCCACCAGTTCTGGAACGCGGAGGCACGCGAATGAACACCAACTTCAGTGTGTCGTACTTTTTCCTGGCGACGTTCTCCCTCGCCCGCCGGGAGCTCGTCCGGTTCATCCGTCAGCGCAGCCGGATGATCGGGGTCATCGGCTCCCCCTTGGTCTTCTGGTTTCTCATCGGTTCTGGCCTCTCCGGCTCGTTCCGGCATCCGAGCGCCCCGCCGGAGATGAACTACCTCGAGTACTTCTTCCCCGGCACGATCGTGCTTATTATTTTATTCACGTCGATCTTCTCGACGATGTCGATTATCGAGGACCGCAAGGAAGGGTTTCTTCAGTCGGTCATCGTCGCTCCCGTCCCTCGGTCGAGCATCGTCATGGGCAAGATCCTCGGCGGCACCGCACTCGCCCTCGGACAGGCGGCGCTCCTGTTAATCCTGACGCCCTGTATCGGCATCACGCTCAGCGTCACGTCGTTCCTCATCGTCATCCTCACGCTCTTTCTCATCGCGTTCGGCCTGACGGGGCTCGGGTTCCTCATCGCGTGGAAGATGGACTCCACCCAGGGGTTCCACGCGATCATGAACCTGTTCCTCATCCCCTTGTGGCTCCTGTCGGGCTCCCTCTTCCCGGCGTCGGGCGCCGCAGGGTGGCTCGGAACGGCGATGATGGCGAACCCGCTCACCTACGGCGTCGCCGCCTTGCGCCAAGGGCTCTACATGGCCCCGCACACGGCCACGTCCGATCTCGGTCCCTTGGCCTTGAACCTCGGCGTGACGACCCTTTTCGCGCTGGTGACGTTCGCCGGCTCGTCGATGCTCGTCAATCAGCGCTCGAAGAGCTGACGATGACCCGGCGAATTCCGTCAGCGTTCATCCTCGCAGCCGTCGTCCTCTCTTCGGCCCTGGCCGCGTGGTACGTTGATGTGCCGCCCGCGCCGGCGCTGCCGATTGTCAGCCGCGTGCCGGAGTTCTCGTTCATGACGGAGACTCGGGCGCCTTTTTCCCGGACCGAGCTCGAGGGAAGGGTGACCATCCAAGATTTCATCTTCACGAGCTGCGCCGGCACCTGCCCCATGATGAGCACGAAGATGGCGTCCCTCCAGCAGGAGCTCGCTGGCGACCGGCTCATCCAGTTCGTCTCTACGTCCGTCGACCCCGTCACCGACACGCCGGAGGTCTTGGCGGCGTACGCTAAGGGGTACGGCGCCGTGCCGGGCAAGTGGATCTTTCTCACCGGGGACAAGAAGGCCATCTTCACCCTCGTCCGGGAGGGGTACCACCTTGGGCTCGACACTGAAGGGGACGACGCCATCATCCACAGCCAGAAGTTCGTTCTGGTCGACGCACGTGCGAACATCCGCGGCTACTACAACAGCGAGGACGAACAGGAGATGAAGCACCTCGTGCGCGACGCCCGCGCGCTCGCCAAAAAGTCCGGCGCGTGACCGAGTACCTCCCGACACTAAACGCCTGCCTCAACTCCGCAAGTGCGGTCTTCTTGCTCCTGGGCCGGTTCGCGATCGCCAGAGGCGACCGAAAGCTCCACAAGCGTTCGATGATCTCTGCGGTCACCGTCTCGGTCCTGTTCCTCGTCTCGTACCTCACCTTCCACGCGATCCACGGCTCGACCCGGTTCACGGGCGTGGGGCCGGTCCGGACCCTTTATTTTACGATCCTCACCACCCATACGATCCTCGCCGCGGCCATCGTGCCGATGGTCATTGTGACCTTGCGCCGGGGCCTGGCGGCGAAGTTCGCGCTTCATAAGGCGATCGCCCGGTGGACCTTCCCCATCTGGCTGTACGTGTCGGTGACGGGTGTGATCGTGTATTTTATGCTGTATCACTGGTACGCCTGAATCGGAACACGTAGAGGCTCCGCCTCGGCATTGAACTTTCCATCTTTCTCTGCTATATTGCATCTGTTCAACCGATGGTCAGATGGTCGAATTTGATCTACAGTCGGTGCCACATCACTCTTCTTGAGACGATCGATGCAACCAAAATGGACTTTACGCCATCTGACCTGCCCCGCATTTTCCCCTTGACATCTTCCTGAAATCTTTGTATCGTACACTATGCAGAACATCTATTCCATCGCGCCCCCTGATGCATATCGCCGTTACTGGTGGTGGGGTGATTCCTTTGCTCGCGGCGTGAAAAGAATGGATTAGCAATTCGCTTTTATTTTTTCCGAAAAGCCCTTCTTGGATCGCCAGGAAGGGCTTTTCTGCGTTTTATACCACAACACGATGGAACTCGACACCTTCATATCGCTCGCCCGGGAGTACAACGTCATCCCGGTCACCCGGACCCTCCTGGCCGACACGCTTACGCCGGTTTCGGCCTACGTGCGCCTTCGCGCGGGGGCCCGGTCTTCGTTCCTGTTTGAGAGCGTCGAGGGGACCGAACAGCTCGCCCGGTACTCCTTCATCGGCCGCGACCCGGTCGCCATGATCCGGTGCGATGGCACGGTGACGACGGTGACCGAGAACGGCCGCGACCGCTCGGGCGCCCAGGACTTCTTTGCCGAGCTCAGTTCCCTCACCGCGCGCTACCGCCAGCCGCCTGTCCCCGCGCTCCCACGGTTCACCGGCGGATGGGTCGGGTACATCGGATACGACGCGGTCCGGTACATCGAACGCCTGCCTGCGGGCAAGCCGCGCTCCTTGGACGCGGACGATTCCGTTCTCGGGCTTTTCTCGACGGTCCTTGCCTTCGACCACCGGAAGCACCAGATCACCATCATCGTCAACGTCATCGAGCCCGATCCGGCCCATCTCGCCAGAGCGTATGAGAACGCCCGGAAGGAGATCGCGCTGAACGAACGGGCGCTCAAGGACACGACCGCCCGTGCGGGCCGATTCTCGTCCGACAGAGGCGCCCTGACGGCCGAGACGACGAAGGAAGAGTTCCTCGCGATTGTCGCCCGGGCCCAGGAGCATATCCGGCAGGGGAACATCTTCCAGGTCGTCCTCTCCCAGCGCTTCACCGCCCCGTGCACGGGGGACGACTTCAACGTCTACCGTGCCTTGCGCGTCGTCAACCCGTCGCCCTACATGTACTACCTCGACTTCGGCGGAGTTCACGTTATCGGCTCCTCCCCGGAGATCCTCGTCCGGAAGGAAGGGACGCTCGCCGAGACGTTCCCCATCGCCGGCACGCGCCCCCGGGGCGCGACCGACGCCGAAGAGCTCCTCCTGGAAACCGAGCTGCGCTCCGACGCGAAGGAGTGCGCCGAGCACGTCATGCTCGTCGACCTCGGGAGGAACGACTTGGGCCGCGTCGCCGAACTCGGAAGTGTCAGGGTCGACGAGTTCATGGGCATCGTGAAATATTCCCACGTCATGCATTTGGCGTCGCGCGTCCGTGCGACGCTCGAGCCGGGACGCACGGCGGTCGACCTCCTCCGGGCGGCCTTCCCGGCCGGGACGGTCTCCGGCGCCCCGAAGATCCGCGCCATGGAGATCATCGACGAGCTCGAACGGAGCCGCCGGGGCCTCTACGCTGGCGGGGTCGGCTACTTCGACTTCTCGGGCAACATGGACATGTGCATCGCCATCCGGACCCTGGTCTCCGCCGGCGGCCGGATCGCCCTCCAGGCCGGCGCGGGCATCGTCGCGGACTCCGACCCAGAGGCCGAGTTCCGGGAGACGATCAACAAGGGGCGAGCCCTGGTCGAGGCGCTCACATTGGCCGAAGGGATCGAGTCATGATCCTCGTCATCGACAACTACGATTCGTTCACGTACAACCTCGTCCACCTTTTGGGGGCGCACACGAGGGACATCCGCGTCGTCCGGAACGACGACCTCGACGCCGCGGCCGTCGCCGGCTTGGCGCCCGCGTGCATCCTCCTCTCCCCGGGACCGGGGCGGCCGGAGGACGCCGGCTGCATGGTCGCGCTGATTCGGGCGCTTGGGCCCACGGTCCCCATCCTGGGGGTCTGCCTGGGGCACCAGGCCATCGGTGCGGCGTACGGGGCCGCCATCGTCCACGCCCCGAGCCTCCTCCACGGGAAGACCTCCACGATCGATCATGACGGCCGAGGGATCTTTCGGGGGTTGGAGCAGGGCTTTCCGGCCGCCCGGTACCATTCGCTCGTCATCGCCGAGGAGGGTCTTCCTTCGGCGCTCGTCGTGAGCGCGAGGACCCCCGACGGCGTCATCATGGGCGTCCGGCACAGAGAGTTTCCGGTCGAGGGGATACAGTTCCACCCCGAATCGGTCCTCACTCCCGCAGGGGCGAGGATCATCGCCAATTGGCTCTCCGACGGAAAGGAGCTCTCATGAAGGAGCATATCCGGAAGGTCACCGAGGGGGCGCACCTGACGCACGACGAGGCCTCCTGCGCCATGCGCACGATCATGGAAGGGGACGCGACGCCGGCCCAAATCGCCGCGTTCCTCGTCGCGTTGAAACTCAAGGGGGAACAGGCCGAAGAACTCGCCGGGTTCGTGGCCGTGATGCGCGAGAAGTCCGTCAGGGTCCGCCTCGACGACCCCGACGCCGTCGACCTCTGCGGGACGGGCGGCGACGGCACCGGCACGTTCAACATCTCGACGGTCGCCTCGTTCGTCGTGGCCGGCGCGCGGGTCACCGTCGCAAAGCACGGGAACCGTTCCGTCTCGAGCGCGTGCGGCAGCGCCGACCTCCTCCAGGAACTCGGCGTCAATATCGACATCTCCCCAGAGAAGGTCGAGGCGTGCATCAATACGGTGGGCATCGGGTTCCTCTTCGCGCCCTTGTTCCACCCCGCCATGCGCCACGCCGCAAAGCCACGGTCCGAGCTCGGCATCAAGACCTGTTTCAACCTCCTGGGGCCTTTGACGAACCCCGCCCGGGTCCAGCGCCAGCTCGCCGGCGCCTTCAGCGCGCGAGCGGCGGAACTTCTCGCCTCGGTCTTCGCCGCGCTCCAACCGGCCGCCGTCATGGTCGTGCACAGCGAGGACGGCCTGGACGAGATCTCGCTCAGTGCGCCGACGCGGTCCTATACGCTCGCCCGGGGGAAAGCAGCCGCGACCGACACGCTGTCCCATGCGTCGTTCGGACTCGAACCTCTGGCGGCGAAGAGCCTCTCCGGCGGCGGCGCCAAAGAGAATGCGCGGATCGCGCGCGGGATCCTCTCCGGCGAGAAGGGCCCGGGACGAGACGTCGTCCTGGCGAACGCCGCGGCGGCCCTCTTGATGGCCGGCCGGGCTCGGACGCTCCCCGAAGGGGTCGCGCTCGGGGCGGAGTCGATCGATTCCGGGAGCGCGCTCCAAAAACTCAACGCACTCCGGGAGTACACGAACCGATGAACATCCTCGACCGCATCGTGGAGGAAAAGCGCTCGGAGATCTCCCGGCGCAAACGCGACGTCCCGTCCTCCCGGCTCCAGGATTCGCCGTTGTATGGACGATCGACGTCCGACCTTCGGTCGTCGCTCGTCACGGCGCCGGTCTTCGGGATCATCGCCGAGATCAAGCGCTCCTCCCCATCGGCCGGAGAACTGCGCACAGACGCCGACCCCGCAGGTATCGCCGAGGCCTACACGGCCGCCGGCGCCGCTGGGATATCGGTCCTGACGGACGCAACGTTCTTCCGCGGATCGCTTTCGGACCTCACAGAGGTCAGAGCGAGGACCGCGCTTCCGCTCTTGCGGAAGGACTTTCTCATCGACCCATACCAGGTCGCCGAAGCGAAGGCGGCGGGCGCCGACGCGGTGCTCTTGATCGCGGCCATCCTCGACCGGGGCCACTTGGCCGAACTCTTCGCCTCGGCGTTCGAGCTCGGCTTGCAGTGCCTCGTGGAATTGTATGAGGAGAAGGAGATCGATATATTGGACACCGACAGGATGAAGCTCATCGGCGTCAATAACCGAGACTTGAGGACGTTCACCATCAGGAAGGACCACGCCATACGGGTCTCGCGCCTCCTTCCCCCGGACGTCACGGTCGTCAGCGAAAGCGGCGTTGCGGGCCCGGCGGACCTCCTCCGCCTGCGCGACGCCGGGATACGCTCGGCCCTCATCGGCGAATACTGCATGAAGGCGGACTCCCCGGGCGGCGCGCTTCGGGAACTCCTCGAGGGGGCTGCCCAGTGAAGGTGAAGATCTGCGGCATGACGAACGCCGGGGACGCGCTCTTCTGCGCTCGGGCGGGGGCGGACGAGCTCGGGTTCATTTTCTACGAGAAGAGCCCCCGCGCCGTCTCCGCGGAGACGGCCGCGGCGATCATCGCGGAACTTCCCCCGTACGTGACGCCTGTCGGCGTCTTCGTCAATGCGGCGCGTGGCGAGATCGAGCGCGTCATCGCGAGGACCGGGATCCGCGCCCTGCAGCTCAGCGGCGATGAATCTCCCGAGGATTGCACCGGCTACCCCCTTCCGGTCATCAAGGCGTTTCGGTTCACCGAGCCGTCAGAGTCGCTCATGTCCCGCGACTTTGCGGTCGCCGCCGCGATGCTCGACGGCGCGGCCGACGGCCAGTACGGGGGCTCCGGCGTCATGGCCGACACGGCGGTCGCCCTTGCGATGAAGGCCTTCCATCCGCTCTACCTCGCCGGCGGGCTCACGCCCGATACGGTCGTCCGGGCCGCCCGGAGCGTCCTCCCCTATGCCGTCGACGTCAACAGCGGCGTCGAGGCCTCGCCGGGCGTGAAAGACCATGGGCGCGTGACACTGCTCTTTGAACGATTACGTCACCATCACGACTCACTGCACTAAAGGAACAACACCATGCTCATTGTCATGAAGCTCCGCGCGGAACGCGAGGACATCGACCGCGTCAAGGAACGGATCTCGAAGCTCGGCTTTACGCCCCACGAGATACCAGGGGAACAGCGGCTCGCGATCGGCATCACCGGCAACCAGGGGAAGCTCGACCCCGAGATGTTCCTCAACCTCCCCGGCGTCGTCGAGGCGATCCCCGTCTCGAAGCCGTTCAAGCTCGTCAGCCGCGACGTCAAGGCGGAGAATACCGTCGTCCGTGTGGACGGGGAGCCCATCGGCGCCCGAGAGCTCGCCGTTATCGCCGGGCCCTGCTCGGTCGAGAGCCGGCAGCAGATCATCGACGTCGCCTTCGCCCTGAAGAGCCAGGGGGTGAAGTTCCTGCGCGGCGGGGCGTACAAGCCCCGGACCTCCCCCTACTCCTTCCAGGGACTGAAGGATGAGGCCCTGCAGTACCTCAAGGACGCGAAGGACGCCACGGGCCTCAGGATCGTCACAGAGGTGAAGGACACCGAGACACTCCCCATCGTCGCCGAGTGCGCCGACATCCTCCAGGTCGGGGCCCGGAACATGCAGAACTACTCCCTCCTGGAGGCTCTCGGCGACATCCGGAAGCCCGTCCTGTTGAAGCGGGGCCTGGCCGCCACGATCGAGGAGCTCCTGATGGCCGCAGAGTACATCCTCAACGGCGGGAACTACAACGTCATCCTCTGCGAGCGGGGCATCCGGACGTTCGAGCCCGCCACCCGTAATACGCTCGACCTCAACGCGATACCGATCATCAAGAAGCTCTCGCACCTCCCGGTCATCGTCGACCCGAGCCACGGCATCGGCGTCTGGGACGGCGTCATGGCGATGTCCCTGGCGGCCATCGCGGCCGGCGCCGACGGGCTCATCGTCGAGGTCCACCAGGACCCCGCGATGGCGCTCTCCGACGGCTACCAGTCGCTCAAACCCGCAAAGATGAAGCGGCTCTTGGACAAGCTCGAGCAGCTCGCCCCGATCATGGACCGGACGTTCACCCCAGCCCACGCAGGCGCGGAGGCGCTCCCATGACGCCCGCACAGGCCGCGCTGCCCGACGAGCGGGGGCACTTCGGCGCGTTCGGCGGCATGTTCGTCCCCGAGACCCTCATGACGCCCTTGAAGACGCTCGAAAGGGCGTACGTGTCCGCGCGGTCGGACCGAGCGTTCCGAAGCGACTTCGACCGGCTGCTCCAGGAGTACGTCGGCCGGCCGACGCCCCTCTACCACGCGAAGCGGCTCTCGGAGCGCTTCGGCCGCGGGAAGATCTACTTGAAGCGTGAGGACCTCTGCCACACGGGGGCGCACAAGATCAACAACACGGTGGGACAGATCCTCCTGGCGAAAATGCTCGGCAAGCCGAGGATCATCGCCGAGACCGGGGCGGGGCAACATGGGGTGGCGACGGCGACCGTCGCCGCGATGATGGGCCTCTCGTGCGCGGTCTACATGGGAACGGAGGACATGGCGCGGCAGGAGATCAACGTCACAAGAATGCGCCTCCTCGGCGCGGAGGTCATCCCCGTCCATGCGGGCACCAGGACGCTCAAGGACGCGACGAACGAGGCCTTGCGCGACTGGGTGACGAACGTCGACGACACGTTCTACGTCATCGGCTCGGTCGTCGGACCCCATCCCTACCCGATGATGGTCCGGGACTTTCAGTCGGTCATCGGACGCGAGGTCCGGGTCCAGTCCATGGAGCGCGAAGGCCGCCTCCCCGACATCCTCCTGGCATGCGTCGGCGGCGGGAGCAACGCCATGGGACTCTTCCACCCCTTCCTCGAGGAAGCGACGGCGCTCATCGGCGTCGAGGCGGCGGGCCGCGGCATCACGACGGGCGAGCACGCCGCGACGCTCACCATGGGCACCCCCGGCATCCTCCACGGCTCGTACAGCTACGTCCTCCAGGACGAGGACGGCCAGATCTCGCCGGCCCACTCGATCTCGGCGGGACTCGACTATCCGGGCGTCGGCCCGGAACACAGCTACCTGCGCGATATGGGGCGCGCCACCTACGCGAGCGTCACCGACTCCCAGGCGCTCGACGCGGCCTTGCGGCTTGCGCGGCTTGAGGGGATCTTGCCCGCGCTTGAAACTTCCCACGCCATAGCGTATCTTGAGACGCTCATGCCCGACACCCAGAAAGATACCATCGTTGTCGTGAACCTCTCAGGGAGGGGGGAAAAGGACCTCCCCGCCATCACCGCCGGCCTCGCGAGGTCCCGAACGGCATGAACCGGCTCGCACCCCTCTTCGCGCTCCGCAAGTCGGAAGGCCGCAAGGTCCTCTCGCTCTACGTCACGCCGGGGTACCCGACACTCGAAACGACCGTGCCCTTGATCCTGGCGCTCGAGCGCGCCGGGGCCGACATGATCGAGCTCGGCATCGCGTTCTCCGACCCGATCGCCGACGGCCCGACGATCCAGGAGAGTTCCTCGGTCGCTCTGGCCAACGGCATGACGCTCGAACGGACCTTCCAGATGGCCAGGGAGGTCCGCGCCGCCTCCAACATCCCGTTGGTCCTCATGGGATACGCCAACCCCATCTACGCCTACGGCGCCACGCGGTTCGTCCAGACGTGCGCGTCGGTCGGGATCGACGGGACGATCATTCCCGACCTGTCGCTCGAGGAGAGCGGCGAGTACCGCGCGCTCGCACACCAGCACGGCCTCGCAAGCGTCCTTCTCGCGGCGCCGACGACCTCCGACGAGCGCCTCAAGCTCCTTGACGAGGCGACGAGCGGGTTCCTCTACTGCGTCGCCGTCGCCGGGGTCACCGGCGCCCGAACCGGCGTGGCGGCCTCGACGGTCGGGTTCATGGACCGAGCCAGGACGCATGCCCGGAACCACCCGCTCATGGTCGGGTTCGGGATCGCGACCCCCGAGGACGCGCGCGATGCCGCCCATACGGCCGACGGCGTCGTCATCGGCAGCGCGCTCATCAAGATCCTCGCCACTGGCACGCCCGACGAGGCCCGGGCGTTCACCCGCTCGGTCCGCGAGCGCCTCGACGCCCCGACGCCATGAGACCGACTCGGCTCCCCATACGGCTCCGCAAGACGGTCGACGACTCGTACGACATCGTCATCGGCACAAGCATCGCTCGGGCCGCGAAGGACATCCGGAAGCGCTGGCCGGCGGCGAGGAAGTTCATCATCACGGACACGAACGTCGAGCCGCTCTACGCGCGTTCGCTTGCCTGGTCCTTCCGCCAGGAGGGCGAGCAGGTCCCGGTCCTCGCGTTCCCGGCGGGCGAGGCGCAGAAGACCCGTGCAACGCGCGACCGGATCGAGGACGAGATGCTCGCGCGCGGCGTGACACGCGACGCGCTCCTGATCGCCGTCGGGGGCGGGGTTGTGGGGGACGTCGCCGGGTTCGTTGCGGCAACGCTCCTCAGAGGCATCGCGTACGTCCAGATCCCGACGACGCTTCTCGCGCAGGTCGACTCGAGCGTCGGCGGGAAGGTCGCCGTCGACCATCCCCTCGGCAAGAACCTCCTCGGGGCCTTCCATCAGCCCCGCATGGTCTATATCGATCTCGCGACACTCCGGACGCTTCCGGACCGGGAGTTCCGCGCTGGCATGGCGGAGGTCGTCAAATGTGCGGCGATCTTCGACCGGACGCTCTTCGCCTACCTGGAGAAGAACGCCCGGCGGATCTTGCGGAAGGAGCCATCGTGTCTCCGGGTGATCGTCCAGCGCTCGTGCGAGCTCAAGGCGGCACTCGTCGAGAAGGACGAGCGCGAGGCGGGCCCCAGACGTCTCCTCAACTTCGGCCATACGATCGGCCACGCCCTCGAGGCGCGGATGCGCTACACGATGCTCCACGGGGAAGCGGTCGCGATCGGCATGGCCGTTGAGGCGGAGCTCTCCGCCGGCATGGGGCTCGCCTCCGCCCGGGACGCGGCGCGTCTCGTGGCGCTTCTCGGACTCTACGCCCTGCCGACAACGCTCCCGGCACGTGTCACGCTCGAGGAACTCCTCCCCTACACCGCTCGGGACAAGAAGGCCACCGGCGGCACCGTCCACTACACGCTTCTGCGCCGGATCGGCGCGGCGCGGCACGGCATACCCGTCACCCATTCCACCATCATGAAGCACTGCACGCCATGAAGCTCTGCCTCTCCGTCGCTCCCGGGACGATCCAGGAAGCCCGGGCAAAACTCAAACAGGGGTCGCACCCGGCGGATCTCATCGAGATCCGCGTCGACGGGATCGCCGACCTGAAACTCGAAAAGCTCCTCCAACGCCCTCGGCCCAAGGTGATCATCACCAACCGGCGCAAGGAGGAAGGAGGAAAGTTCCGCGGCACGCCGAAGGACCAGCTCGCGATCCTCTCCCAGGCCATCGCCCTGGGGGCCGAGTACATCGACGTGGAGCTGAGCTACGGGCCGGACGTCCTCCGGCCCCTCATCGACGCTCGGGGGAACACCCAGATCATCGTGTCGTACCACAACTTCGACGAGACGCCGTCGGGACTCGACGCCGTTTGCCAGAAGATCCTCGGGACCGGCGCCGACATCATCAAGCTTGCGACGATGGCCCGGGACATCGGGGACAACCGCCGGATGCTCGACATCGTCAAGAACGTGAGCAAGGCCGACAAGAAGATCATCGGCCTCTGCATGGGTGAGCACGGCCAGATCAGCCGGATCCTCCAAGGAGTGTTCGGCGGGTTCCTCACCTACGGCGCCGAGGACGAGGAGGCCTGCACGGCCCCGGGCCAGCTCGTGTTGGACGACCTCAGAAAGATCTTCGCCGTCGCCGGCTACAACCGCCGCACGAAGATCTTCGGCCTCGTCGGCAACCCCGTCTCGCAGAGCAAGGGGATCTTCCTCCACAATGCGATCTTCCAGCGTTCGAGCGTGAACGCCGTCTACGTCAATTTTCTTGTGAACCACCTGGAGGGGTTCCTGCGCACCTACCGCGACCTCTTTGCGGGCCTCAGCATCACGATGCCCTTCAAGCAGGCGATCATCCCTCTCCTCGACGAGATCGAGGGGGAGGTGAAGAACCTCGACGCAGTGAACACCGTCATCGTTCGCAAAGGGAAGCTCGTCGGCTACAACACGGACCTCCCCGCGATCGCCGACCTCCTGCAGAAGCGCACCGCGCTGCGTCACAAGGAGGTCGTCATCCTCGGCACGGGCGCGACGGCGAAGACGATGGCATACGCGACGATCCTCAACGGCGCCCGGGTGACGATCGTCGGCCGTGCCGAGGAGAAGGCGCACGCCCTCGCCCTCGCCTTGGGATGCGAGAGCGCCCCGATGAGCGCGCTCGCGTCGATCCAGCCCGACATCCTCATGAACGGCACCCCGGTCGGCATGTCGCCGGACCACAAGAAGAGCCTCGTCCCGAAGGCGTTTTTCCGGAAGGAGATGATCGTCTTCGACGCGGTCTACAACCCGCCGATGACCCCGCTCCTCCTCGAGGCGGAGGCCGCCGGCTGCAAGATCATCTCCGGCATGGAGTTCTTCAACCACCAGGCCGAGCTCCAGTCGAACATCTTCATGAAATGGTCGGGATGACGAAGACCCCGCCGCGCCTCATCCGACGGGCGAAGACCGTCGACCATGTGCTGCGCGTCCCGCCGTCGAAGAGTTTCACGAACAGGGCCCTGGTCTGCGCCGCGCTCTCGGCGGGACGCTCCGTCCTGAGCGCTCCCTCGAAAAGCCAGGACACGAACTATCTTGCCGGCGCGCTCGTCGCCTTCGGCGTCAGGATCGGCGCCGAAGCCGCCGAATCGTTCGTCATGGGAACCGGCGGCATCTTGACGGCGCCGAAGAAGCCGCTTTTTATGGGGAACGCCGGCACGACGTTCCGGTTCCTCACCGCGCTCGCCGCGCTCGCCACAGGCGCGACCACGATCACCGGTGACGCGCAGATGAAACTCAGACCCATCGGCGACCTCCTCGAAGGGCTCGCGAGCGCGGGCGTCCGCACCTCGAGCAGCGGGGGATTTCCGCCGGTGACGGTCGAAGGGGGCACGTTCGCCGGAGGCAGGATCACGGTGCGCGCGGACAAGAGCAGCCAGTACCTCTCGGCGCTCCTCTTGGCCGCCCCGTACGCCCGGGACCCTGTCGAGATCGAGGTCGAAGGAGCGCAAAGTTCGCAGCCGTACATCGACATGACACTCAATGTGATGCGCGCGTTCGGCGCCGAAGTGGATGCCGACGCCTCCGCCCGAGGACGCTACCGCGTGGGAAACACCCGGCGCTACACCTCGCGCAATTACCTCGTGGAGCCCGACGCCTCCTCGGCAAGCTATTTTCTCGCCGCGGCGGCCGTCACCGGCGGCACGGTCCTCGTCCCCGGACTCTCAGGGGCCTCGCTCCAGGGCGACGTCCGGTTCATCGAGCTCCTCGTCGCCATGGGCTGCACGGCGCAGCCGCACCAGGACGCGCTCGAGCTCAAGGGCGGGAGTTTGCACGGCATCGAGGCCGACATGAACGCCATGCCCGACTGCGTCCCGACCCTCGCCGTCGTCGCGCTCTTCGCCGAGGGGCCAACGACGATCCGGAACATCGCCCATCTGCGCTACAAGGAGACCGACCGCCTCAAAGCGATCCAGGCGGAACTCTCCAAGCTCGGCGCGTCGGTGGACCTTCTCGACGACGGCCTCGTGATCCGGCCCGGGGCGCTCCACGGCGCCGAGATCGAAACGTACCACGACCACAGGATCGCGATGAGCTTCGCGGTCGCCGGACTCGCACTCGCCGGGGTCGCGATCTCGCACCCGGCGTGCGTCGCAAAATCGTTCCCGCGGTTCTGGGACGAGTTCACCACATTGGAAACGACAGGAGAGTAGCGCTATGGCGGGCAATGCATTGGGATCCCTCTTTCGGATCACCACGTTCGGCGAAAGCCATGGCGGCGCCGTCGGCGTCGTCATCGACGGCGTCCGTCCGAACATGAAGATCGACCTCGAGGCCGTCCAGCACGAACTCGACCGGAGGCGTCCGGGCCAAAGTGAAGCAACGACCTCTCGGAACGAGACCGACGAGGTCCACGCCGTGAGCGGCATCTTCCGCGGCAGGACGCTTGGGACGCCGATCTGCCTTCTCATCTGGAACAAGGACCAGAACTCGAAGGCATACGACGCGATCAAGGACATGTTTCGGCCCGGCCACGCAGCGTACACCTACCTGTCAAAGTTCGGCATTCAGGACTACCGCGGCGGCGGGCGCTCCTCCGGCCGCGAGACCGCCGGCCGGGTCGGTGCCGGCGCCATCGCACGTCAGATCCTCGATCGTCGCGGCATCACGATCCACGCCTACACGACCGAGGCGGGAGGCATCCGCGCCGTGACGCGCGACCTCAAGGAGATCGAGAAGAACCCCATGCGCTGCGCCGATCCGGTCGCCGCAAAAAAGATGCTCCGCAGAGTGCTCAAGGTGAAGGCCCAAGGGGACTCCGTCGGCGGGATAGTAGAAGCCGTCGTGCGCAACTGCCCCGCGGGGCTCGGCGATCCGGTCTTCGACAAGCTCGAGGCGGACCTCGCCAAGGCTCTCCTCTCCATACCGGCCGTCAAGGGGTTCGAGATCGGCTCCGGGTTCGCTGCGGCGCGGATGCGCGGGAGCGAGCACAATGACGCGTTCTACAAGGAGCGCATGACCGGCCGCGTCCGGACGCGCACGAACTTCGCCGGGGGGATCCTCGGCGGCATTTCCGACGGCGAGGAGATCGTCGTGCGAGTCGCGGTGAAGCCCCCCTCGTCGATCCCCAAGGCTCAGGAGACCGTCGATGTGAAGGGCCGCAAACGGTCCATCTCGGTCGAAGGCCGTCATGACCCGTGCCTCTGTCCCCGGATCGTTCCTGTCGTCGAATCGATGATCGCGCTCGTCCTGGCCGAGCATCTCATGCGCCAGGCGAGCCTGCGGTCGAAGCGGTCGATCGGCCGGTTGCGCGAACAGATCGATCTCATCGACGACATGCTCATGCTCCTCTTGGGCCAGCGCCAGGACCTCGTCCGCGGCGTCGGCGCGTGGAAGCGCGAGCGCCGGCTCCCCATCTCGGACCCGAAGCGCGAGCGCGAGATCCTTGCCAAGCGCCTCGCTCTTGCCGCCGAGTCGGGCTTGGATCCGGCTTTCTTGCGGAGGATCTTCCGCGAGATCTTTACGAACTCCCGCTCCGTCCAGAAGTGAGGCCGGTCGTGAAGCCGCCTGTGAAGAAAGAGATCGCCATCATCGGGTTCGGACGGTTCGGCAAGCTCCTGGCGAGGGAACTCTGCAGGGACTTCCGCATCTCTGCATCAGACCCGATGGGCGTGTCCTACCCCGGCGTCAGGAAGGTATCGCTCGCCGAAGCGGCCAGTCGGAAGGTCATCATCCTCGCCCTGCCTGTGGGCAAACTTCAGGGCGTCCTCAAGGCGATCGCCCCTTTGGTCACCCCCGGCACGCTCGTCGTGGAAGTGTGCGCGGTGAAGGAGAAGCCGGTTCTCTGGATGCGGGAGCTCCTCCCCCGGTCGGCGGAGATCCTCGGGCTTCACCCCCTGTTCGGCCCCGACAGCGCCCGACGCGGCCTCTCCGGCCACCGGGTCGTCCTGTTCCCCGTCCGCCTTAGGGCGAAGCGGCTCCTCTCGGTCACGCGCTACTTGCGAAAGCGGGGCCTCACCGTCGTTCGGTCCACGCCGGCCGGCCACGACCGCGCCATGGCCTCGACGCTCTTTGTCACGCAGTTCATCGGACGTGCCCTCGCGCCGGTCGTTCGTCCACGGGCGGCGCTCTCGACGCCGAACGCGCTCCTCCTCCGGACGATCATCCAGGCCTCCGCGAACGACGCCCCGGAACTCTTTCGCGACATCTACCGGTACAACCGGTTCGCTCGGCGCGTCGCCCCCTCGATCGTCCGGGAGTGCCGGCGCCTCCTCGAACATCTCGCCTTGTCGAAGTGAGTATTTTTTTGTAAATTGATACTTCTTCAACCAAGGATGACCCCATGTACACTGTGACACTCCTCCCCGGGGATGGTATCGGCCCGGAAATTACCGAAGCAACCCTGCGCGTCGTCGAAGCGACCGGCGTAAAGATCGAATGGGAACGCTTCGACGCGGGCTTGCGCGCCATGGAACTCTACCACGACCCCCTCCCCGGGCAGGTCATCGAGTCGATCCAGCGCAACGCCGTCGCCCTCAAGGGGCCCCTCACGACGCCCGTCGGCACCGGGTTCCGGAGCGTCAACGTCGCCTTGCGAAAGGAGTTCGACCTCTACGCGAACATCCGTCCCGCGAAATCCTTTGAAGGTCTCAAGACCCACTGGCCGAACCTCGACCTGCTCGTCTTCCGGGAGAACACCGAAGAGTTCTACGCGGGCATCGAGCATTACATCGACCCGGCGAAGAGCGCGGCCGAGACGATCGGGGTGGTGACGCGAGCGGGCTCCGAGCGCATCTTGCGCTACGCGTTCGAATACGCGCGCAAGTTCCACCGGAAGAAGATGACGATCGTCCACAAGGCGAACATCCTGAAGTTCACCGGCGGGCTCTTCCTCGACGTCGGCAGAAAGCTCGCCCAGGAGTACCCGGAGATCGAGACGAACGACAAGATCATCGACAACATGTGCATGCAGCTCGTCATGAACCCGCAGCAGTTCGACGTCATCGTGACGACGAACCTCTTCGGGGACATCCTGTCCGATCTCTGCTCCGGGCTCGTCGGCGGCCTCGGCCTCGCCCCCGGGGCGAACATCGGCTACAAGGTAGCCCTGTTCGAGGCGGTCCACGGCAGCGCCCCGGACATCGCCGGGAAGAACATCGCCAACCCGTGCGCGCTCATCCTCGCATCCGCCCTCATGCTGCACCACATCGGCGAATCCGTCGCCGGGAACCGGATCCAGCGCTCGGTCGAACGCGTGATCAAGGAAGGGACGACCGCGACGCGCGACCTCAACCCCGCCCAGTCTGCAACGACGGTGGAGATGGCCGATGCGGTCATCAAGGCCATGGAAGTAGCGTAGCGCGCCCGTATTCGCTCGGTCCAAAGGGTTCGAGAGCCCCCAAAATACCCCCCATCTTTGCGAAATCCCGGCATGCGCCGGGATTTTTCTTGCCTCCCCCTTGACAATAAGACTAAATTATCCGATACTTTGGCAGAACCGGGAGGGTATCACGATCTTTCACTTGAAAGGAACGCCATGAAAACTTTGTTCCTCTGTTGTTTCCTGTTCATCGGGACCCTCCTCGCGGACGAGCGCATCGTTGTGACGCCCGCCGGGGACTACTACCCGATCCCGAAGGGCAAGAGCGCCCTTCAGGTCGCACGGATGCACGGCCTCGTCGGCGCCGACGCGGCGGTCTGCACGGACAAGGCCACATTTGGCTTCAGCCCGGACAAGTTCCCCGCCACCGGAGGCCACATCGGCTTCCACAAGGACGTCATCGGTTCCTGGTTCATCGTCCCGGCCAACGGCACGATCGACTCCATCTACTGGAACGCGCTCTTCGTCTGCGCTGCCGACTCGACGCTCTTCCTCCGGGTCCACAATTCCGCCGTCTACCCGGGCCACGGCCCGGGATACAACGGCTATCCGCTCCCGAGCAGCAGCACCTGCTGGGGATACTACGATAATACGAACGACGCCGACAACGGCGTCGCCGCCTTCCCCGAGGAGGCGACCGGGCCGTGGCACAGCACGGTCGACACCTCTGCGCCGCACGGGCCATCGTTTCCGCCGACCTTGGGGGAGATCTGGGGCTTCGGCGGCTTCCCCGCCGTCACGCATGCCAACACCGTGAACTTCGCGGACCTCGACCTCCTCGGCAAGCCGACGGTGACCGTTGGCCAAAAGATCTTGATCAATTTCCGCATCAACGGCGAGCACGGCGAGCCGTGTGCCGGCGGTCTGACGAACGACCTCACGACGGGGTTCGGCACGTCCCCCCAGCCGAACGAACTCGCGACGCAGAACTGGAAATTCTATGAGCACGTGGTGACGTTCCAGGCCGGGTTCGCGTGCAAAGGCTGGGTTGCCCGCGGCGACTTCCAGATCTCGATCTGGTACACGATGACGGTCACCTCGAACATCCCGCCGCGCTTCCTTGACTTCGATCACCTCCCGACGACGTTCAGCACCGGAGCGAGGGCCGTCTCCGCCGACATTGAGGACTGCAACCCGGCGAACCCGGGCAACGCAGGCGTTGCCTCCGCAAAGATCCGGTACAGCGTCAACAATGCCCCCCCGAGCGACATCTCGATGATCAATCTCGGCGGCCAGACCTGGGAAGGCACCCTCCCGGGATTCAACGCCGGCACTACCGTTCAGTATAAGCTCGTTTCCACCGACCTCGACGGGGCGATCGACTCGACCGCGGGGGTCACCTACAAGGTGGCCGAGTTCGGCAACGGCTGGTACACCATCGACACCGCGGCGTCCTGCACGCCGCAGGACATCAGCGGGAACGGCGCGAGCATCCCCTACACCTCGTTCTTCAACCCGCACAACGTCGGCTCAAGCGGAACGCCCGGCGACGACGGGTCTGCGGGTCCGTTCGACATGGGCGGTAATTATATCGTCTTTGGCGACACCTTCCGCTACGCCTGGGTCGGCGTCAACGGCGCTATCGGGCTGACGAAGACCGCCCTTGACACAAGCGACGTGAATGCGAACGGCTTCGCGACCTCGGGCTGGGACCTTCCCTATTCACCCGTGCGCCACGGCCGGCCGGATACGACGAACCTCAGCGGCATGCCGAGGATGTTCATCGCCCCGTTCTGGGCGGACTTCATCCTCCACGACACGGCCGGAGCGGGTACGACGTTCGGGCACATTCGCGTCGGCAACAACACCGATCCCAACCAGTTCATCGTGGAATGGGACTCCATCGGAACGTTCAATACGACCGGTTCCACCTCCGACGTGACGACGTTCCGGGTCATCCTCCACCGTTTGGACGGTTCAGTCGAATATCAGTACAAAAGCGCGGGGTTCAACGGCCTCGACAGCGCGGCCTTGGTCGGCATGCAGTACGACACGTCGAGCGTCGGACATCCCGAGCCGTACGTTTTCCTGAACAACCAGATCAACCCCTATGAGACGAAGCCGCGCGACAACTGGTGCGTGCGGTTCATTCCGACGGTCGGCACCTCTGTCGCCGACGGCTGGAACATGGTATCGGTCTCCGGCACGCCGTCGGACGCGAACTACGCTAAGACGCACCTCTTCCCCGAGGCCACCTCCGCGGCCTACTCGTACGGCGCCGGATACAACGCCCAGACGACGCTTGCCAACGGCCCCGGCTACTGGATGAAGTTCACGGGGAGCTCGCGCGCAGGGAACGTACGGGCCAACTGGGTCGCGAACCTCGTTCTCGCTGTCCAGGACAAGTGGAACATGATCGGGTCGGTCTCCGGCTTCGTGCCCACGGGCACGATCACGCCCGGCGGCGGCACGACCTCGATCAATTCTCCGTACTACGGCTACTTGAACGGCTATTCCGTCGCCACCGCGCTCGAACCCGGCAAAGGATACTGGGTGAAGGTGACGGGCGCCGGTACGCTCTCCCTGACCGCATCCGCCATGGCCCCCAAGGCGACCCCGACGGCCGCGGAGATCGGCCTCGGCGACATGAACAGCGTGACCGTTCGCGACGCTCAGGGCCAGTCCCAAACGCTCTACTTCGGCGACGAGAAGTCCCTCAAGACCGATTTGGGCTACTATGAGATGCCTCCGGCTCCGCCGGCGGGCGGCTTCGATGCGCGCTTTAGCACGTCGGGACGCATGGTCGAAACGTATCCGGCCCAAACGGACAAGGCGGTCGACTTTCCGATCAGCATCCAATCGGCGGCCTATCCTGTGACGGTCTCCTGGACGATCAACGGTTCGGCTGAACGGCGCTCCTTTGCGCTCGTGGCCGGCGGGAAAACCGGCGTTATGACCGGCACCGGATCGAAGCTCATCACCGATGCGGGAGTGAAGTCTGTCGTCATCCGGCTCGCCGCAGGCACGACGCCGAAGGAGTTCGCGCTCTCGCAGAACTATCCGAATCCATTCAACCCGTCGACCCGGTTCCGCGTCGATGTGGCGAAGACGTCGCAGGTCGAGGTCTCCGTCTATGACATTCTCGGACGGAAGATCGTCTCTCTCCTCGACGGCGAGAAGGCCGAAGGGTCCTACACTCTCGAATGGAACGGCAAGGACGCGCAAGGCCTGACGATGCCTTCCGGCATCTACTTCATCCGCATGACCGCGGGCGACTTTACTGATTCCAGGAAGGTCTCTCTCTTGAAGTAACATTCTCGAGAAGCTCCCTTCGTTCTATGAAAGCCCGGGCCGCGCGAAAGCGCGGCCCGGGCTTTTTTTCCTGCCCGTACACGTGAGTACCGATATCGCACGAAATCTAGAGAATCTCCCGGGTCTTCCTTACGGCGCACATATCGACGCACCGAGAAGGAGCCCCGGTGACGAATGATAGAGCTTAACTATATGTATATTTGTACATATATTATATATGTAATGTATTGCATAGAGAGTATCCATGAACAAGGGATCGAAGATGATGAAGAAGACAGCGCAAAAGACGGCCATTCGCGTCAAAAGCCAAAGGACGTCGCCGATCGGTGTCACACCAGACAAGGAGACGAGGATCAATTTCATCGCATCGAGCAAGCTCGATCAAGAGATCTCTTCAGCTGCTCGAGCTTCCCACACGACGAAAAGCGGTCTCATCCGGGAGGCTGTGAAAGAGTATATCCTCAAGATCGAAAAGAATGCGCTTGAGGAGGCTCTTGAACAAGGATACAGGACACACTCTGCAGCTAATACTCAACTCAACAAGGAATGGGAGGCAGCGGACGCGGAATGGCCGAGACACTGATCCGACGAGGGGATATGTACTGGGTACACCTCGATCCAACCGTGGGGCCGCAGATCAAAAAGAAGCGACCCGCCGTGATCATTCAAAACAATGTCGGCAACCGATTCAGCCCGCTGACGATCGTTGCCCCCGTCTCGAGCATGAGGGATGGTGTGCCACCGTTTCCAATTCTTGTCCTTCTTAACGCTGGTGACGGTGGGATCCCGGAGGCGAGCTACGTCAATTGCGGTCAACTCAGAACAATCGACACGACCAAGAGATTGGGAAAAAAGATCGGCACCCTCTCGCCTTCGAAGATTCTTGAAGTTGACCGGGCTTTGAGAATCTCCCTCGACCTGTGAAGGACTGCTCGGCCCGGTTCACGCGCATCCTCGCATCTGACACTTCCGGGCCCCTCCGTTGGAGATCGCGCAACGGCCCTTGCTACAGCCTCGATCCGACTCGCATTTGGATTCCTCCGTTTTTTTGAATAATTTTACCTATTCACATCATGAAAATCGGCAAAATCGACATATCGCAGGGGGTGCTCCTCGCCCCCATGGAGAACGTCACCGACATCTCCTTCCGGCTCGTCTGCAAGCGCCTCGGCGCGGACATCACGTACACGGAGTTCGTCAACTGCGAAGGCCTCGTGCGCAATTCCAAGAAGACCGCCCTGAAGATGCGCTTCCTCGAGGAGGAGCGCCCCTTTGGCATCCAGATCTACGGCGGCCAGGAGTCCTCCATGGGAGGTGCGGCGGAGATGGCCGCCGCGCTCCAGCCCGACCTCATCGACATCAACTGCGGCTGCTGGGTGAAGAATATCGCCGGCTCCGGCGCGGGCGCGGGGCTTCTGAAGGACCTCCCGAAGATGGAACGGATCATCTCCGCCGTCGTCAAGTCCGTCTCGATCCCGGTCACGGTCAAAACGCGGCTTGGATGGGACCATGACTCGATCAACATCGTCGAGGTCGCCAAAATGGTCGAAGGCACCGGCGCACAGGCTCTGACGATCCACTGCCGGACCAGGGCCCAGGGGCACTCGGGCGAGCCCGACTACTCCTTCATCCGGAAGGTCAAGGAGGCCGTGGCTATCCCGATCATCGTCAACGGCAGCGTCAATACTCCGGAGATCGCCCTGACGGTCTTCACCGAGACGGGCTGCGACGCGGTCATGATCGCCCGGGCGGCGATCAACAACCCCTGGATCTTCAACCACATCAAGCACTACTTGCGAACCGGCGTCCTGCTCCCCGAGCCGTCGTTCGAGGAGCGCATGAGCGCCCTCAAGGACCACCTCACCACCTCCGTCGTCTACAAGGGGGAACCGCGCGCGGTCCTCGAGTTCCGGAAGCACTACAGCGGCTACCTCCACGGCCAGCCGGGGATCTCGAAGCTCCGGGCCGAGATGATGCGCTATACCGAGCTCGCACCGATCCTCACCGCGCTCGACCGGTACGTCGACGAGCGATCCCGGGGGCTCTGCCTCGAGGAAAGCGACACGCTCGCGGCCTAGCGCCGCTATGAAGGGCCGCCCTTGTCCGTACGCGACACTCCACTCTGACACGATTCTGATCATCCCGACATGACGAAGACGAGCGGACCATCCACCATGACCAGGCAACAGATCGCCGACGCCCTCGACGAGATGGGGACGCTCCTCGAACTCCTCGGTGCGAACAAGTTCAAGTGCATCGCCTTTCACAACGGATCGCGCACGATCGGCGCCTTGGGCGGCGACTTGGCCGCCATGATCGATTCCGGCGAGATCCATGAGATCAAGGGGATAGGCAAGGGTCTCGCCGACATCATCATCGAAGCGGTCACGACCGGGAAGATCGCCGAGCATGCGAAGCTCCTGAAATCCGTCCCCCCCGGACTCCTCGAGATGATGCGGCTCCAGGGACTCGGACCGAAGAGGATCAAGATCCTCCATGACAAGCTGAAGATCAAGGACATCGCGGGACTCAAAAAGGCGGTCGAGGCCCACAAGCTCGCCTCTCTCGACGGGTTCGGCGAGAAGACCGAACTGAACATACTCCAGAGCATCGAACGGCTCTCCAAGCACGCCGACAAGCATCTCTACTCCCACGCGCGCACGGCCGCCGACCGGATCCTCGAGGCCTTAGGGGAGCTTCCCGGCGTCGTCCAGTGCGAGGTCGCGGGAAGCCTGCGCCGCCGGAAGGAAACGATCGGCGATATCGACATCCTGGTCGCGGCCAAGACGAAGGACGCCCCAAAGATCATGAAGCGCTTCACGACCTTGGACGATGTCGAATCGGTCGTCGCCAACGGCGCCACCAAATCAAGCATCCTTTTGAAGAGCGGCATCCCGTGCGACCTTCGGATCATCACGCCCGAGGAGTACCCGTTCGCCTTGAATTACTTCACCGGGAGCAAGGAACACAACGTCGAGATGCGCTCGCGTGCCCGGCGCTCCGGCTGGAGTCTGAATGAATACAGTTTTTCCCACGTCGACGACGCGGCAACCAAGAAGAAGCGCCTCCCCCACTGCGAGTCCGAACAGGAGATCTACGCCGCATTAAAGCTCGACTTCGTCCCGCCCGAGCTCCGGGAGAACATGGGCGAGTTCGAGGCGGCTGCAGGGCACACGCTCCCCGAGCTCATCACGCAAGAGGACCTCAAGGGGACGTTCCACTGCCACACGACTTACAGCGACGGCACGAACACTTTGGAGGAGATGGCCGCAGCGGCCAAATCCCTCGGCTGGGAGTACCTTGCATCGCCGACCACAGCAAGGTCGCGGCCTACGCTCGGGGGCTCTCACCGGCGCGCGTGAAGGAGCAGCAGAAGGCGATCGACGCCTTGAACGCCAAGAACACGAAGTTCCGCATCTTCAAAGGCACGGAAGTGGACATCCTCGGCGACGGGTCGCTCGACTGGAGCGACGCGATCCTCGCGTCGTTCGATTACGTCGTAGCGTCGGTCCACTCGAAGTTCAACATGACTGAGGCCGAGGCGACGAAGCGCGTCATCAAAGCGATCTCGAACAAGTACGTCACCATGCTCGGCCACCCGACGGGCCGCCTGTTGCTGCAACGGGACGGCTACCCGGTCAATATGACCGAGGTGATCAAGGCCGCCGGCGACAACGGGACGATCATCGAGATCAACGCCCATCCGATGCGCCTCGACCTCGACTGGCGCCTGGTTCGGTTCGCGAAGGAGCGCGGCGTGAAGATCTCCATTAACCCCGACGCCCACGCCACCGCAGGACTCGCGGACGTCTCCTACGGCGTCGGCATCGCCCGGAAAGGGTGGCTCGCCAAGAAGGACGTCGTCAACGCGTACGATCTGAAACACGTCGCGCAATTTCTCAATAAATCGTGAGACACCGATGAAAAACCTCTACTGGGGGATCGCGCTCGTTGCGTTCGGAGGCATCCTCCTCCTCGACAACCTCGGCTACGCCAATTTCGACGACATCGTCGGCACGTTCTGGCCGGTCGCGTTGATCCTCTTCGGCCTCAATATCGTCATGAAGCACCGCGCCGCGCCCGCGATGGCCCCGGCGCCGGCCGGCTCGGCCTCGGCCGCGGACCTCTTCCACGCGTCAAACGTCTTCGGCGACGTCGTGGCCGCCAGTAGCTCCGAGTCGTTCAAAGGGGGGTCGGTCTCCACGCTCATGGGCGACGCCCGGATCGACCTTTCCGGCGTGAAGGTCGCAGCGGGCCGGCATGAGCTTCGGATTCACAGCGTGTTCGGGAGTTCGACCATCCTCCTGCCGAAAGGCGCGCCCTACGCCGTGGAGGCGACGACGACCTTCGGCAGCATGACGGTCCTCGGCGAGACGAAAGGCGGGTTCGCGACACGTTCACGCGTCGAATCCCCATCCTTCGCCGGCGCCGAAGGGACCCTCACGGTCTATATCTCGCACGTGTTCGGCGCCACGCGCGTCGAAGAAGTCTCCCCCATCTCGTGACGAAGAAGAAGGAATCCTTGCCGGAGCTCGTCGAACGCTCCCGGCGCATCGTCCGGCGTCTCAAGCGCGCCTATCCGGGACCCGGGACGGCGCTTTTGCACACGAACCCGTTCGAACTCTTGATCGCGACGATCCTCTCGGCGCAGTGCACCGACCAAAGGGTCAATATCGTGACGCGAGAACTTTTTCAAACCTACCGCACGCCCGCGGACTTTGCCCGTGTGCCGCAGAACGTGTTAGAAAAAGCGATCCATTCGACCGGGTTCTTCCGCGCGAAAGCGAAGAACATCATCGGCTGCTGTAGGCGGCTCGTGGAGGTCCACGCCGGAAAGGTGCCCGAAACGATGGAGGAGCTCACCGCGCTTCCGGGGGTCGGCCGCAAGACCGCGAACGTCGTCTTGGGGAATGCGTTCGGCCAGGCGGCGGGCGTCGTCGTCGACACGCATGTGGCGCGGCTCTCCGGCAGGTTCGGTTTTTCAAGAGCGAAAACACCGGAGAAGATCGAGGAGAACCTCATGGCGCTCATATCGAAGAAGGACTGGATCGTCTTTCCGCACCTCATGATCTTGCACGGAAGGGCGGTCTGCAAGGCAAGGAGCCCCGAGTGCGCCTCGTGCGTCGTGAGCGCGGATTGTCCTTCATCGCTGGCGTAAGAGCGATACTACGCGCCCCGCTTCTCCTTCTCCAGCATTCACTCAGAGGTGGACGTGAAAGACTGGCACTACCTGATTGCGGCACTCTGTGTCATTGCGTGTCATGGCGCCCGCCCGGACGGAGCCTCAGAACAGGTTCCATCCAATACATGGGTGATGGACCCTCACGGGCGGCCGGTGCAGCTCATGCGGAACGAGAAGAACGGCATCATCACGGGCATTTCGGGGTTCTCCGAGCATACGAGGACCTACGGTCTCTCCGAGGACCGGCTCAACCAGCTCACCGTCGACAGTCTGGCGGTGAAGATGTTCACGCAGTACGCCGGCATTCTCGGGATAGATCCCAGCAACTACAAAGCGCGGCAGATCTTCAGCGCCGCCGGCGGCTGGCACGTCCGGTTTGAGCAGTATGTTCGCGGCGTGCCGATCGAGGAGAGCGGCCTGTTCTTCGACATCGGGCCTCGCGGCGATATCAATGGCCTGACAGCGAAGATCTATCCGGGCGTGGAGCTGAGCCTTGAGGCTCGGGTGTCCCGGGACCGAGCGATCGAGATCGCCCAGTCGCATCTCGGCGGCACGATCAGAGAAGGGAGCGAATCTCCGCGACTCGTGATCTTGGCGCAGGAGAAGAAGCATGGGATCTCGTATCACCTTGTATGGAAGATCACTGTGGAGGGAGGAAGCGATACGAGGCGGTACTTCGTCTCGGCCGATGACGGCAGCGTGATACGAGACGAGGAACTTAGGATCAGAGACTGATTCCACTCCCCACAGCCCCCCCCCATCGGCATGCCGCCGACGGCCCATCAATAGCGAAGCCCCCGTCGATCAAACTCCTGGGGGCTTCGCGTCACTCCGAACATGTCGCCTTACCTGAGCAGCAACATCTTCCGAACATCCATAAATTTCCCCGCGCTGATCCGGTACAGATAGACCCCGGAGGCGAGATGGGATGCGTCGAATCGGACGGTGTGCGTTCCTGCGTCCTCGGGTCCATCGACGATCGTCGCAACCTCACGTCCGAGAAGGTCCACGACCATTAACGTGACGTGTTCGCGGACCGGCAGGTCGTACGCGATCGACGTCGAGGGATTGAACGGGTTCGGGTAATTCTGCCCGAGGGCAAACCGAGTGGGTATCTCACGAGGCGTCGCGACAACAACCGGTGCCCCGGGGGGCATCTCGGATGTTGGGACGATCTGGATCCTCGCCCCGGCATGTGATGCAGCGTCGCTCGACGAGAGTTCGAGCGTTCCGTCGTCCGAGACCTTGACCCAGTACGCGCGGCCCGGTTCGATGCTCGGCGCGACCGAATACGCGCCGTCATACCCGAAGAAGTTCGTCGTCGTCAGGCCGGGCGGATCGCTCGTCACCGAGACGGTCGGCACCGCCGAGCTGACAGATCCGATGAGGTTCCATCCCTTCTTCACGGTGACGGCCACAGATGGCAGCGCTCCGCCCACCGACGAGATCGCGGGATCCGATGCCGGCGGGAACTGCAACCAATACCCGGCGCCATTTTCGAGCGTGTCGGCGGCGTAGTAACCTGAACCACTCTCGTAACCGTATGCGTTCGCGAGCGCCGACGGATAGAGCACACTCGGACGCCGGTCAAGGTACGTCCCGGGGACCGAGACGAGATGCCAGGCGGACGCGGTACTCGGGCCGACGATGAACTGCTGTACGCTATGGAAGGCCGAGCCCGCGTAGGCATTATCGACCGACTGGACGCCCCAATAGTAGGTGCCATTGGGGAGATTCTTCAGCGAGACCGATCCGCGGTGGTTCATGTTGCCGGTCTTCGGTACCCTGCGGTAGCCGCTCGCTTCGTTCGAGGAAGAAGCGACGACATCGGAGAGTCCCGGCGCCGTGCCGACGCGCAAGTTGTACGTCAAGGCGCTCGGCGGGGTCTTGTCGTCGCTCCCTCCACCCCAGGAGAGCGTCACATCGGGGCCGGATACGGCGGTCCCGGCCACGGTCGGAGCGGCCGGGCGCACGTTCGCGACAGGGGTGTTGTTATGATAAATGAGCGTCATCGGTTCGATCGGTCCGTGGGGCGGCCCGCCGCTATAGCGGACCATGTACTCTTGCGGTCCCATCCCCCCGCTGATGAGAAGATCGAGCCTTCCGTCGTTATCGACGTCCCCCCAGGCGACCGAGCCCCACCAAAGACCGGGGAGGTCCGCGTCGATGTCCGTGAAGATCCCACCGCCGTCGTTGCGGAAGATCTTCGTCACATTGACCGAGTCGTTGAGCCAGCCGTTGATCGCAAGATCGAGATCGCCGTCATTATCGTAGTCGCCCCAGGCGACGGACCCCGCGTTGATCGACGGGAGCGTCGTGGGGACGAAGGTGAACGAGCCCGGACCCGTGCAATGGTAAAGCGCGGCGTAGTTATTTTCCGGGCCCGAGGGGTCGCCCGAGATGACGAAATCGAGTTTGCCGTCGTTGTCATAGTCTCCCCAGGAAGCGGCGGCGTACGTCACAGGGGCCGCGGGGATCGGGACCTCGGTGAAGGTCGAGGCGTCGTTCCGGTAGAGCGCCGCGGTCGTGCCCCGGGTGCCGTAGCCGAACAAGAGAAGATCGGGATCTCCGTCGTTGTCATAGTCTCCCCAATCGACCGCCCCGCCCCACACGCCGGGGAACTCAAACCCCGTGTCGGTGAAGGAACTATCGGTATTATGGTAGAGCTTCGTGACAAATGTACTGCCGTTATCGGGCGAGCCGGCGATGAGAAGATCGAGCCTGCCGTCGATGTCGTAATCGACCCAGCTGATCACTCCGCCATGGAGATTAATGAGGGGAGCATGGATATCGACGAACGTACCGTTGTCGTTCCGGAAGATCTTCGTGATCGGCATCGTCCCGAGCGTATCGAGTATACCGCTCACCGCGAGGTCGTAATCTCCGTCGTTGTCAAAGTCTCCCCACGCAACCCCGTGTTCCGAGATGATCCCCGGGAGCCCCGCCTCGATATCGGTGAAGACGCCGCCGTCGTTGCGGTAGATCCTCGTGATCGGCTCGGTGCCGTCAAAACCGGAGACGAGCACGTCGAGATCGCCGTCATTATCGTAATCGATGAAGACCGCGTCACCGACGAAGACTCCGGGCAAACTCGTAGGAAGGAGCGTAAACGTGGTCGAGTCGGCATGCGTGTTCGTCGTGTAGAGATGCGGAGGAGCCGTGATCTTGGAGCCGGGGGTCTGTTTGAACTGCCTGAAGAGCGAGGTCCAGGGCTGATACGGAGGCAACGATCGTTGCGCCGGAAGGCTGGTCGTCAGTGACCCGATTAAGATAAGGGAGAAGAGGACGACGCGCGCGCGTGACGTGCGGGCTGGAGATGACATCATGACACTCCTTTCGTCGGGTCGTCAAATTGGAGAGATGTATTGAATAGTACGGATCCCGGCAAAGAGATGCAATGGGTATATTTACCCACTCGGGCGCTTGCGGCCGAGACAACAGCGATTTTTGAGCGCCGGCGAGAGATTGGGTTGAACATTATTTGAGGGCGCACGCCGGTCCTCGAGCCTCCAAGTTGCCGTGAACCCTGGATCGTCAGGCTAGTGCCGCCCGGCAAGCAACGCTGCGCACTCTCGTTCGCACTCTTCGGTGTTGCACGTGGAGAAAAAAAGAAGTACCATGCGTGCAATGACCGCCCCTTGGTACAACCGCCGACACTCGCTCATCAGAAGGATTCTCCCAAGCACGCATCGTGTCTCCTCGGACACGACGCGCGATCGGCGTTCGATCGTGACCCATGCTGTTGGATCTCTCCCCTTTCGATACACGTGCGCGAAGGTGTTCCAGTGAACTCTCCTCGTAATGCACGCCTCACCGGCGGCAGTTTACGTTCTGGAGGAGGATCCATATGTCGATGGGCCTTCACTGTTCTCCTCCTGAGCTCGCCGGCAATCTCCTGGACAGTTCCATTCTCGGACGAGCCCGGGCGTTGGGCACGATTCACCGTCGAATCGGGCCTTCCCTCAAACCATGTCACACAAATCGTCGAGAACACCTTGGGTGTTCCCTGGGTTGCGACACCGAATGGCGTCGCTTGGTTTGACGGATTCATGTGGCATCCGATCGACAGCACACAAGGTCTGCCCGGGGCGGGCGCTTTTCAGCTTGCACCGGACCTCGCGGGAGGCATGATCGTCATCGCGAATGGACGCCTCTACCACGGCTCAACGAACCACTTCGATCGACTGCCGATCGAGCAGGTATTTTCGGCGGTTTCGTGCGGCAAGGATTCCATTATTGCTCTCTGCCCCAATGCCCTCTACCTCCTCGTCGGTGACAAGGTGATGCCCTTTCCGGCGAACATCGACGTGCCGTTTGATCGATATACGCGAATTCTCCGTACGTCGAGCGGCAACATCTGGCTGTGGTGCGCTCAGTGTTTCTACAAACTCGATTCAGGCAGATGGCGGCTCTCCTTCCGTAGCCCCAGAGGTGGTAGCGAACTCAGAGAACTCGCGGAGAACACGGGCCGGGACGGATTCCTGAGTATCCAGGCACTCCCGGGGCGCTGGGAGTGGAAGGGTGACGCGGAGCCTCGGTACATCCCCGACCCGTTCTTTTACTATCTCACCGCGATGGATATGAGCGATGACGGAGATATCATCGCAGTGAACCTCACCGGAAATGTCGTCCGCCGCCACAACGATTTCTGGACGGTACTCACGGGGATCCAATCCCGGTTCGTGCGCATCATCGGCGTGAAGTTTCGCCGGAACGGCGACCTTTGGATCGCCTCAAGTGACGGGCTCGACCTCTATCACCAGCCCTTTCCCCGCTGGACGCAGTTCACTCACTCGCCGCCGGATCTCAGGGATTGGGTCAATGAGATCATGATTGCCCATGATGGCCGGCTCTGGCTCGCGACCGCCGGAGGCATCACGATCCTCAACGGAGATTCACTGGTTACGTTTTGTACCCAGATTGACGGTGTTTCGATCCTCGGGGCGACCGCGATCGCTGAGGACCGGGACGGCAATGTATGGATCTCCAGCGGCGGCGCGTTCACGGGCGCCTACCGGTGGGACGGCCGGTCATGGAAGTACTTCCGCGTCACTTCTGAAAGGCTGGATATCAATGTTCACCGGATCCAGAAGGATCGCAGCGGAAGGCTATGGTTCCTCGGGATGCGCAACCCTTCCACCCTTCCCCAGCCTGGAGCCTTCGTCTACGACGGCACGTTTCGACACGTGGGAACAGAAGACGGGCTCTCTTCCGGTCGGGTCTACGCGTTCCTTGAAAGCGCGGATTCTGCGTACTGGTTCGCAACGAAGAGGGGCCTCGATCGCTGGAAGCCCGTGGCGAGAGACTTGAGCACGATGGAGGGCGTATGGAAGCACTGGACTTCGGAGAAGGGCCTGCGAAGCGGGAATGTCTTTGCGCTCGCGCTCGACAAAAAGAACCGAGTCTGGTTCGCCGACGAAGGGACTGGGATCGGGTATCTTGAGGATGACGGCCGGACGCAGTATTGTTCCACGCTCGACGGGCTCATCAGTAACCGCGTCGAGAGCCTCTGTTTTGATTCCACCGGGAGGTTGTGGTCCGGCACACTCGATGGACTGGGGCTCCTCAACGACGGCGTCGGGGCCGGGTTCAGCCCTGCCGACGGGTTCCCGGGAAGAGCTCTCTGGCCGGTCGTCATATCGCACGAGAAGCTCTACGCCGGTACGATCGGCCAGGGACTGGTGATGCTTGATCTTCATGATGCCGATTCGCCCCCTCCGATCGTCGTCATCGACCAGCACTTCACCGAGGATGATGAGACCCTCGTGCGGTGGCGGGTGTTGTCGTTCTGGGGCGTTCCCGCCGCGCAGACCATCTCCTCGCGCTACCGGATCGATCGCGGAGCGTGGACGGCGTGGAGCCTCCTGCGGGAACAGGCGTACGCCGGTCTCAGTGCGGGGACGCACACATTCGAGGTGGAGGCGAAGGATGGCTTCGGGTTCATCGGCAGAAGAAGCTCGCGAGAGTTGACGATCCCTCAGCTCTTCTACCTTCGGCCGGCGTTCTTCATACCGACCGCACTGTTATCCCTTGCCGTCCTCCTCATGACGGCGAGCGCGATCGTGAGACGCCGGCGGCACACGGCAGCCTTACGCCGAAGCGAGGCGAAATTTCGACGGCTCACAGAAGCGACCTTTGAAGGGATCATTCTTCATGATCAAGGGATCATTATTGACATCAATTCCAGTCTCGCGCGTCTCATCGGATACTCCCCGGCTCAGCTGGTCGGAAGGCCGGTCCACGAATTATTTTCGGCCGAGTCACACGATCAGCTTCGGGGGATCATCGAACAGGAATTTGAGGAACCATCCGAGCTGATCTGCACGCGGAGCGACGCGATGGCGCTCGTCACGGAGGTCATCTCCAAACATATCCCCTCGGACACCCGGAGCATCGGCGTCCTGACCGTCCGAGACATCACCGAGAGGAGGAAGGTGCAAGAACAACTCTTGATGTATCAGACGCAACTCCGAACGCTCGCCTCCGACATCTCGATCACCGAGGAGCGCGAACGAACCCGTTTCGCCACCTACCTGCATGACTCGGTCGGCCATGCGCTTGCCTTGTGCAAAATCAAGCTCGATGCCTTTCAACACGATCATTCGCCGTCCGACATCCGGGACATTGTCAAAATATTGGACGACACCATCCGGAGCACGCGCTCCCTCACGTTCGAATTGAGCCCGCCTGTCATACGAGAATTGGCATTTGACGACGCGCTCGAATGGCTCATCGATCAGTTCAAGGAGCGCAACGAGCTCCTCATCCTCGTCGAGTCCGATCACGGGCCCAGGCCGAAGGGTGAGGATGACCGCACGTTCCTCTACCACGCCGTCCGGGAGCTCTTCATGAACATCATCAAACACTCCCACGCTCACAGCGTCGAGCTCAGCATACGATCGGAGGCCGGCACGCTCACGATCGAGATCGCCGATGACGGCGTGGGATTCGATCCGGAGAGGATTGACTTGCGCGATGCGGAACACCGGGGCTACGGACTGTTCAGCTTGCGCGAACGATTGCGTCATTTCGGCGGCAAACTCACCATCCACTCTCATCCGGAGCGCGGAGCACGCATCGAGGTGCAATTCCCGATCGGAGACCGAACATGAACCTGACCCATATAAAACGAATCCGCGTCCTTCTCGCCGATGACCATCAAATCGTCCGGGAAGGCTTGAAGGCCCTTCTGGAACGCGACAAGGGGATCGAGATCGTCGGCGAGACCGCTGACGGCGTGAGTACGGTCCGGTTCGCAAAGAAGTACCTTCCCGACGTGGTCGTCATGGACATCACGATGCCGAACCTCAATGGCATCGAAGCGACGCAGCAGATCACCGACGAGATTCCCGATGTACGGGTTGTCGTTCTGTCGATGTATCTGGACAAGCACTTCGTTGCAAAGATGCTCCGTGCCGGCGCACGCGGATACCTGCGCAAGGACTGCGCATCGGAGGAACTCGCAAAGGCCATCTCCGTCGTCGCCGCCAATCGCTTCTACATCAGCCCCGAGCTCGGCATCGACTTCCAGAAAGATGTCTTTGTCGCTTCGGAAATCCCGAACTTCGTCGCATTCGCACTCTTGACCCCGAAGGAACGCGAGGTGTTGCAGCTCATCGCCGAGGGAAAGACAAGCAAGGAGATCGCCTTTCGACTCAACGTCAGCGCCAAAACGATCGATAAGCACCGTGCGCACATTATGGAAAAGCTTGACATCCACAGCATTGCGGAGCTGACGAAGTTCGCCATCAGGGAAGGGATCACCTCGATCGAGAAATAGTACTCCCGCCTCTCCCCCCCCACCTCGCCAACTCTACAGAGCGGCCTCTGCGAACCGGGGCCCGCGACTCCTCCACGCCCCGGATACTCCCGATACGACTTCGATGGGTAGTTCTGCCCATGAGGAGGGAAACTAGGTATTGAACAATACGCGTCAATTCCCTAACTCATTGCAAGGTATCACCTCGATCGAATGGGAGCACTTCTTCGACGAGCCACGACCTCCTCTACCATCAACCATTACCAGCGAGGGAACCGCCATGAGAACGTACATGCCTACCACCGTGTTTGCTATCTGTCTTCTGATCCTCTCGATGACTGTCACAGCTCGCTCGCAAAGCTTTCTGAATCTTAATGGACCCCTTCCGCAGAACAAGGTCATCGATCTCGTTGTCGGCAAAGGGGCGTCCCAGACAATATTCGCAGCGGACAGGTTTCAGGCGATGCATTCTGAAAACCAGGGGGGCTCGTGGAACAGGGCGAATCCGTCAATTGCCACGCCGATCGCAATCACGTGCAAGGCGGACAATCCCCAGATGGCGTTGATGGTGAACGGGACGAACATTTATAAGTCGACGAACGGGGGCAGTTCCTGGACAACGATCGTGGCGGGACCGGCAACCCCCTACCGCGTTGGGATCGCACCTCAATCCTCCTCTTCAACGAACAACGGCGTGGCGCTCATTGGATCCCAGTGGACCTCCGGTTCCAACCAGGCCCTCTGGCGCAGCTCGAACAACGGCGATACCTGGGACAAGTCCACCGGGATATCGACAAATACGAATATCAACGACATCTTCTTCCATCCCACGCTGTCATACATCTGGGTCTGCGGATCGCGAACGAACATCCTTGGGAACTCGTCGGCACCCGATGTAAACTCCGAAGGCAGCGCGTTCAGGAAAGGCGTGTGGCGTTCGACGAACGGCGGCACGACGTGGCTGTTTAAATTTACGTCAAACAATATTCCTCCGAATGAACGCAATGTCACCGCAATAGCCTTTAACACGAGCACCGGGGTCTTATGGGCGGCGGAAGAGGTCTATACTGCCCCGACCATCTCCGTGAAGCTCTTCAATTCGGGGGATAACGGGGATAACTGGAACGCACCGACCACACCCTTCACCAATGCCAAGCAGGTCCGGGCACTCAAGATCTCGACCATTGATCCGAACCTCATGTACGCTGGAACCGATAACGGGATTTGGATGAGCGAAAACAACGGGTCGAGCTGGTCCGACGCAAGTGCAGGATTGGGTCCCGACGGGCGATGCGTCCATCAGATCGGGTTCGACCAGACCGATCCGGCCGGCAGCATCACCGTCTACATTGCGACATGTAATTCCGTCTATTCCCGTACTCGCACCAGCGGCGCCTGGTCTGCCTGGACTCTCAAGAGCACCGGATCATCGCTCTCCAATGTCGCCACTGTCGGTGCTTCCAATGGCACCGCCCTCGCGGCCACGCTCGACTCTACGGGAGGGTTCAAGTATGCCGGCGGTGCCTGGTCGCGGGTCTTCTCTCTCGATCTCTTTAAAGGGCATGCTGCGGCCGTCGATTCCAACAACGTCAACAACGCGTATATCGGCGGGTCGCTCGATCTTCCCGGCGCAAGCTCCGGGCAGGCGTACGTGACCAATGACGGCGGTACAACCTGGTCGCTGACGCTCTCGCATGGGACGAATATCCTCTGTCTTGCCCACGATCAGGCCTCGGGATCGGCGATCGCGTTCGCCGGCGTCGGCGGTGCGACACAGTATAATTACTTCCGTAGTACGGACAACGGCTCATCATGGTCCCCTATATTGCTCGGTGGGAGCCCGTCCGTTCCGGTCAATTCGATAGCGATCGATAATTCCGGAGGAACGCTCGCTCGGGTCTACGCCGGCTGCGGCAATGCCATCGGATTATTGTCTTCGACCAATGGCGGCGTCAGTTTTACCAGCGTCGCTGCGAATTATAACGTCAAATGTGTCGCCGTGAACTCGACTGCGTCTCAATATGTGTATTTCTGCGACAACCTCGGGAACCTGTATCAGTCATCCAACTACGGCTCGAGTCCGGTCCTGCGAAGTGGAGTGACCGGCGTAACGTCCGTCGTTCTGGATCCAACGCAAAGCGACGGGTTGCACCTCTTCGTCTCTGCATCGTCGCCTGGCGGTTATCCGGTGCTTACCGCGATCTATAAATCCTCGAACGGCGGCTCGACGTGGACCGTCTTGCCGGGCACGGAGTCCGTCATACCGCCTCCGGAGAACAGCCTCAGCGTAGACGTCGCTGCGAAATCCATCTACGCTTCGACGACGCAAGGCGTATATCTGGGCGCCATCCCGGCGCCGGCACCCATCTGGCCGACGAATAATTATTTGAACTACAGCTGTTGCTCGTCAGGGTCCCCGCTGCAGTGGACAGCGATGAACAACGCCATAACGCTGAATATGACCGTGACACACGCCAATGGTACCATCGTCGATCAAAATGACAATCTTCTCGGTACGGCTTCCTCCGATCCGTTCGTGGCACCGGTCTGCGCCGCAAACTTGACGTACGCATGGTGCGTGACCGCAGGCAATTTCTTCGGGACGGGACAATCCTGCAGGAGCTTCACCACCGCCTCCCCTCCCAGCACTCCGATTCTGTCGGGCCCTGCAAACACCGCGACCAATGTGAACTGGTGCACGGGGTATGTGAATCTCAATTGGAGCCTCTCGAACAACACGAGCAATCTTGACCTGTGGGTCTCGACCAATGGAGGAGCGAGCTGGCTTTCAGGTTACGGGCCCAAGCATTTTTCGTCGGTGGTCTATTCGGAGAACCTCCCCGTCGTCTGCAACCAGCCGTACGCCTGGAAGCTCACGGCGAATAATTGCGTGGGATCTGCGACATCGGCCCTCTACAGTTTCACGACCTACGCCTGCGCGCCCCCGCCCCAGGTGTCGCTCGCGGTCCCCGGAAACGGGCAGGGTGTGACGACGCCGACGACCCTCGTCGTGGGTGCGTCGACGACCGGCGCATGCAGCTACCACATTCAGGTTGCCAATGATGTGAACTTTGCCTGTATTGTCGCGGAAGTCACGCAGAGTTCGAATCTACTGAGTTTCAGCGGGACGAACACGCAGTACTGGTGGAGAGCGGCGGGCGTGAATTCATTTGGGGAGGGTCCGTGGTCCACCACCTACTCATTCACGATCTACAATTTCACGTCCGGCCAGCCTCCCGCGACCGCACCGACGCTCCTAACCCCGGTCAACAATGATAACGCTGTCTGCAAAACGGCCCCCCTGTCATGGACCGCAGTCTCGGGCACGGTCCTCTACGACGTCCGCCTGTCGAGTGACGGAGGCGCCAATTGGATTCTCTACTCGACCAGTCAAACGTCGATGTCCCCGGTGCTCAACGCCGGGACGGCCTACCTCTGGAAAGTTTCTGCCGCCAACTATTACGGCTGCAATGAATCCGCGGCTTCCGCTTTCACGACGGTGAGTGCCCTCGGGGCGCCGACGCTCACGTTCCCTCCGGACGGGGCCAATCTTGTCTGTGCTCCGGTCACGCTGCAGTGGACAGCAGTGCCGAACGCGACACAGTATCAGATCACTCTGCGAGGAACGATCTACTACAGTTCGACCAATTCCCTCGTCGTCAATACGCTCCTGGCGAGCACGGCGTACGGCTGGACCGTCGCGTCGAAATATGCATCGTGTCCGGACATCTTCGGCGTCAGCACGTTATTTACGTTCACCACTGCCACAAACTGCGGCGGCGGCGATGCCTTCGCCAGCGAGAGGCCCGTGGAAGCACACACCAAACCGCTCACGTTCGCCCTCGCACAGAACTTCCCGAACCCGTTCAACCCGACCACGAGAGTCGAGTACGCACTTCCCACGGACGTCTATGTCACCTTGAAGGTGTACGACATACTTGGACGACAGGTGATGACGGTTCTTGACGGGTTCGAAGAGGCCGGTTTCAAGTCTGCGGAGTTCGACGCGAGCAGGTTGCCCAGTGGCATGTATTTCTATCGCTTGACCGCCGGGACATTCACCGACATCAAGAAGATGATGCTCACGAAGTAGATTTGATGTGATCCGTGGGTGGATAGATGAACGGCGATCCGAGAGTCCAAGGATCGCCGTTCACGTTTCGAGACGTTCGTAGCGCGAACTGTCGGAGCCGTTGATCAGGGTCCCGGACCGCAAATAAACGCGCCCCGGGTGAGAATTGCCGGGTTCGCACGGTCGGACTAGCGTTGCGTCACGACCTCGAACTTCCGGGAGATGGCCCGGATCATCGGACCGTAATGGTCGATCTCCGAACCTTCGGTGCCGAGGGTGAGGAGGTAGACCCGGTGGAGCGATCCCTTCACCAGCACCTGAAGCGTATAACTCGCCGATGTCGAGTCGATGACCTCTTGAGCTTCGGCGCTATTGATCTCCACTTCTTTGTAGGCGCCGGAGAGGCCATGTTGCTCCATGGCGGGCCGCAACATACGGGCCAAGGAGTCGAGTGAGAGACCTTCCTCGTTCAGCAGGATGGTGAGTTGGAGCGTGGCCTTGAGCGGCGGGTCGACCGCAAGGAAATTCACATGATGGTCCCTCCGGTCGAGCGCGAACTTCGTCATGCCCGATCGTTCCGCGGGATCTCGCGTGATCGCATTGATGGTGGAATCTGTTTGGGCGGGGTTCATGGAGATCCATTTCCACGACGCGGGCAGGGAGATCTTGAACCCGCCGACGGTCGACTCGACGGCCGTCCATCCCGAAGGGTTGGCGGGCTTGGTGGTGCAAGCGTGGAGGGAGAGTGTCAGCATGAGGAGCACCCACGGATAGCGCACCGGCGTCACGATACGCATGCGCCTTGAGTGAGGTGGCATTGCCACCCTTTCCGTGATCGACATGGTGCCGGTAGACATCATTTCTTCGGCTGCTGGTAGAGCCCGAAGACGTTTCCGTCCGGGTCTTGGAACCGGGCGGTGATCTCCGGCGCATCCATGCCCATCGGCTGAGTGACCGTCCCGCCGTTGGCGGTGATTGCGTCGAGCGCCAGTGACATGTTGTCCACCATAATGTAGATGAGAATGCCGGTTGCCGCTACGGCCTTTCTTCCCGTAACCCAGGTGCCGCTCACCTCCCCTGCCGTGTCGTCGAACGCAAGATGACCGTCCGTGCGCCGCCGCGTCCGCCAGCCGAAGATCTTCGTGTAGAACGCCGCCGACCGGCCGACGTCGGCCGAGGGTATCTCGATGTAGCAGATCTTGCCGTTGGCGTATGTGGGATGTGTGGTCTCGTCCGTCATGTGTATGCCTTTCGGGTCCCTACTGATATTCTCCCCACACACCGCGCAGAACGTCCGAAATTTCACCCAGAGTCGCATACGACTCGATACACGTAATCAGAGCCGGAAAGAGGTTATTTGTCCCTCTAGCGGCATCCTGGAGCGATTGGAGGGCATTCTGGACGCGTTTGGAGTCTCTTCGGGCCCGTAACGCCGCCAGACGTGCTTTTTGGGATTCTCGGACAGCGTCGTTCACCCGAAAGAGCGCCTTTTGCGGCGGCTCGTCGGTGACGTAGTCGTTCACCCCCACGATGATCTTTTCTTTCTTCTCGATCGCCTGCTGATAACGGTACGCGCTCTCGGCGATCTCCGTTTGATAGTATTGCGCTTCGATCGCCTTCACCGCCCCGCCCAAGGCGTCGATTTTTCTCAGGTACTCCTCCGCCCGGGCCTCCACCTCGTCGGTGAGGCTTTCCACCATGAACGACCCGCCGAGCGGATCGACGCTGTCGGTCACGCCGGTCTCATTGGCGAGGATCTGCTGCGTCCTGAGGGCGAGTCGCGCGGCCTCCTCCGTCGGAAGCGAGAGTGCCTCGTCCCGGCCGTTGGTATGCAAGGACTGGCATCCTCCCATGACCGCCGCCAGGGCCTGCATCGTTGTCCGGACCACATTATTGTCGATCTGCTGCGCCGTCAAGGTCGACCCGCCGGTCTGGGCGTGGAACCGGAGCTTCATCGTCTCGGGGTTCTTCGCGCCGAAGCGCGTCTTCATGATCTTGGCCCACATCCTCCTAGCCGCGCGGAACTTCGCCACCTCTTCGAAGAAGTTGTTGTGGGAGTTGAAGAAGAACGAGAGCTGCGAGCCGAACGCGTCGACGTCGAGGCCCGCGTCGACCGCGGCCTGGACGTACGCGATGGCGTTGGCAAGGGTGAAGGCGAGCTCCTGGACCGCGGTCGCCCCCGCTTCTCTGATATGGTAGCCGCTGATGGAGATCGTGTTCCATTTCGGAAGGTTCGCTCCGCACCATTGGAACGTGTCTGTGACCAGTCGCATCGAAGGTCCCGGCGGGTAGATGTAGGTCCCCCGGGCGATGTACTCCTTCAGGATGTCGTTCTGGATCGTCCCGGAGAGTTTCGACAGATCCGCGCCCTGCTTCCGGGCGATGACGACGTACATCGATAAGAGGATCGACGCGGTCGCGTTGATCGTCATCGAGGTCGTGATCGACCCCAAGGGGATGCCGTCGAAGAGCGCCTCCATGTCCTCCAACGAATCGATCGCGACGCCCACGTTACCGACCTCCCCATCGGCCATCGGGTGATCGGAGTCGTATCCCATTTGCGTCGGGAGGTCGAACGCGACCGAGAGGCCCGTCGTGCCGGCCGCCAGGAGATATCGGTAGCGCTTGTTTGATTCCTCGGCCGAAGCGAACCCGGCATATTGCCGCATCGTCCAGGGACGTCCCCGGTACATCGTCGGGTAGACCCCGCGCGTGAACGGATAGTCCCCCGGGAACGAGAGCGCGCTACCATACTCCCGGGCCACAGGGAGGTAGAGCCGCTCGACCAAGATGCCGGAATCGGTCTCATACGACCCCTTGCGCTCCTTGTTCCTCTTCAGGAACGGCTCGAGGAACTGAGATTCCCAATGCTTCTTCTGTTCGTCCAACGGTGCTGCCATACGCGTCCACCTCTAAAATAATCACAAACATACGCAAACATGGAGAGAGATTCAAGGGCGTCCTAGCGCCAGGCGACCTCGTGCCATAGCGCGCCGTCCGATTCGAGTATCACCGCCCCCTCCCGGTCGGTTCTCAGGATGCGCACACCCCGGCCGACAAGGCGCGCCAAGACCCCCGGTGACGGATGCCCGAACGTGTTGCGCGCCCCGACCGAGATCATGGCGACCGCGGGCTTGACGGCATCGAGATAGGGATCCGAACTCGACGTCTTGCTCCCGTGGTGGCCGGTCTTCAGGATGTCGCTTTTGAGGAACGTGGCGTAGCGCTCCGCGATCTCCTCCTCCACTCCCACCTCCGCATCGCCCGAAAGGAGGATCGACGTGCGGCCGTAGACGATGCGCAGGACGACCGACTGGTTGTTGACCGCATGGTTGTCGAGCGTATCGTCAGGCGCGCTTCCCTCACCGGGCGACAGGACGTAACATCGAACCGAGGGGACGAGATCCAACCGCTCCCCCCGACGGACGTTACGGTGCGCGAGACCGAGCGAGTCGATGAGATGTGCATATTCCGCCGGGAGGGCACCTTGGAGCGCCGAGCCGCAGTCGAAGACCATCCCCACGGGGAGGTGCCGGAGGACCGCGGGCACGCCGCCGAGGTGGTCCCCGTGCGGATGGCTCACCACCACGGCGTCGAGCCGATCCACGCCACGGTAGCGCAGGTAGGGCAACAGGAACCGCTCCCCCGCATCGGCGCCATTGAGTCTCGGCCCCGCATCAACGAGGATCGCGTGGCCTTCGGGCAGTTGCACGAGGATCGCATCGCCTTGTCCCACGTCGACCATCGTCACCCGGAGCCCCGGTTCTCGTCCATCGAACGCGGAGGCGAAGACGAGCGCGTTGAGCGCGAGGAGGGTTCCGAGGAGTGCTGCCGGCCTGCGCTCGGGACGGCCGATGTTCAGGCCGAGGGCAAGGAGCCCGTACGACACGACGAAGAACCCCGCGCCGAAGCGCCCGGCGACGAACGCGTAGGGCACTCGGGCGAAGAATTCGACGCTCCGCAAGAGGAGCCAGGTCGAGAGCGACGTCGCGGCGGCGTAGACGCCCGCAAGCCACGCCGAAACGGGAGCCAAGGCCACCGTCAGCATGCCGAGGCAGAGGATGAGGTTCGACAGGGGCACGATGACGAGATTCGCCACGACGCCGACCAAGGAGATCTTCCCGAAATAATACGCCCCAAACGGGATCGTCCCGAGCCCCGCCGCGACCGAGACGCCCAACCCCGCACCGAGAGCCCCAAGGATCTTCGAATGCTGAAGGCGTTCCGGGAGGAGCGTGCCGATACGGGCGACCTTCGGATAGAGGTAGACGAGCGAGAAGACGGCGACGTACGAGAGCTGGAACCCCGGCTGGAAGAGCTGCCGCGCATCGGCCAACAGGACCACGATCGCCGAAAAGGCGAGCGCGTTGTAGACGTCCGCCTTGCGCTCGGTCCAGGGGGCGAACAGGAGGACGAGGGCCATGAGGACCGACCGGGCCACCGACGCCGACGCTCCGGTGAAAAATGTATAGTACGTGAGAATGAGCCCCATGAGGATGAGCCGGACTTTTTGCGGCACCCGCAAGATCTCCAGTATCACCAGAAGCATCATCGACACGATGACGACATGAAGGCCAGAGACGGCCAAGATGTGCATGACGCCCGCGCTGATAAACGCGCTCTTCACCTCGAAGCTGATGTCGCTCCTCTCACCAATGATGAGCCCTTTGAGGAACTCGGCCTCCTCCCCCCGGAAGTAATGGTCGAGCACCCTTCCGACCCACCTCCGGGCCGGGTAGACCCAGCGAGCGAGGAGCGACGGCGCGCTCACAGCGCCGGGGGCGATGATCGTGTCGCGTTTTTGGATGAACATCTCGGCGAAGACGTCGTTGAGCCGGAGATAGGCGGCCCGGTCGAATTCGCCAGGGTTGCGCATCCCCTCGGGCGGCGTCAGGAGCCCTGACACGGTCATCTCCCGGCCATACGTCAGCCGAGCAAGGAGTGAATCGTAGCCCTTTCCCCGGCGCACCGTCACCAGGACGCCCCCGGCGACGGGGCATGAGCGCTGTTCGATCCAGAGCGTCTCAGCGTCCAGCACGAAATGTACCGCGCGCGGCGAGAAGCGTGGAGGTTCCACCAGGCGTCCGGAAAGGAGCACGGGGTGATGGTACGCGGCGGCCCCGCCGACATTGTCCGGCTCCGAACTACCCGCGTCGTACGTGATCTTTGCGAGCCCCGCGAAAAAGATGAGCGCTGTCAGCGCGAGGCCTGATACCTGCGGCGAGTTGCGGAACAGGTACAAGAGCGCGGCGCCAAAGGCCGCGGCCGAGAGCGGGACCCACAGCGGGAACGCCCACTCCCAGCCGATGATGATGCCGCATGCGAGCGGCACCGCGAACTTCATCGCGGGACGGTATCGAAACATGGGTGAAGCCTCCCTGAACGTCTCTCGGAAGATGAGACGGTGACGCTGAAGATGTCGCCTGTGTTAGTTCGAGAGCAACCGCACGATCGCCGGCGTCACGTCTGTGAGCGACCGGATGGTCCGGACGAACTCCGCGTGCCTTGCGCCCGCCGCGATCAGCGGGACGGGGTTCCGGGTATGGCTCTTCGTCGAGAGGTCCTCGAGGTTGCCATGGTCGCTCGTCAGAAGCAAGAGCGTCGATGCGTGGTCCATCGACGCGAGAATCCCTCCCAGGAATGCGTCCAGTCGTGTCAGGACGGCGTGCGCCTCTTCCATCAAGCCGGAGTGCCCCGCATGATCTGTCTCATAATACTCAAAGAGGAGAAAGTCATGGTCCCGTGAGAGCCTCGCGAGGCGCTTTCCCGCTTCCGCGGGCGTCAAGACGGGCGCGGCGGGAAAACCGCGGCTGTTCCAACGCTCCGAGGTGATATCGGCCGAGAGTGCCTCGCCTCGGGCGAGCCGGTCGGCCGTGTTCAGCGGAAGGCCCGTGGCGAGCCACGCGGACGAGACGGCGGCCCGCATCGCCGGGCGCGCGGCCATATATTCAAAGTACCGGTGCGGGAACGCGTTCGCATACCCGACATGTTGGCCACTCCTCTGAAGCCGAACGAAGATATTCCGCTCGGCCAGCAAAGGCCGGAGCGTGGAAAACGGATACGGCCCGAAATGCTTGCCGATGAACTTTGGCGCATTGACGCCCGTCAGGAGCGCCGTCTGACCGGTCCCGCTTTGCGGCAATCCGGCGACACCCAAGGTGGCGTTCACCGGGACGCAGGACGAGCCTTTCCCGAAACGCCGTGCATCGCGCAGTCGAAGCATCCTCCCCCCGGCGAGTTCCCGGAAGACCGGGAGGGCCTGGGACGCGAACGGGTTGCGCCCGGGGTCGGCGGAGCCGATCCCGACCCCGTCGACGAACAGGAAAATCACCCGAGGCCGCCGACCCTTCATTTTCTCGCGGATGCGCGCAGGGCCGCCGCCCATGCCTGTTCGGTGACATGGACAGGCTCCCCGAAGGTCGACGCGAAGATCTCCTCCGCGTCCTTGCCGGTGCGGAACTGCGCGAAGACGTCCCGGACCTTCTTCTCGCCGAAGCGTTCGACCAAGAAATCGATCGTGAACCCGAGCTTCGCGAAGACCTCCTTCACGTCGCGCGGCCGGTCCGCCCTGTTGTACTCCTCGAACAGGTCGCCGAAGCTCGCGATCGCGACCCTCGCGGGGTCCGCGAACCGGTGCGTCTGGCCGCCGGCCCGAAGCCCGTAGGCGTCCGCGAGCCACGGAGGACAGTAGACCACCTCGGCGATCAAGGCCTTCGAGACGACCCGAGCGATGAGCCCTTCCCAGAGGTCCCGGTCCTTCTTCAGCACCGGATACGACAGGTGGATCGTGCCGTTCTTCGCGTCCCCGTCGTCAAAGGCAAGAGAATGTGAGTCCGACTTGAACCGGAGCTCCGAGGTGTAGATGACGACCGGGATCTTGCGCGACAGGGTGATCCCGAGCGCCTGGCTCGAACGGTCGTACTCGGCCTCCATGGCCTTTCCGAGCGCTCGGACGACCTTCGCGGGGATCGTCCGGTCGTGCCGGATGATGAAATGTTCCATGGTCTCAGCCGTCAGGGCCTGAGGGTGGAGTAGCATGAATAGTCCGACGAGGAGTGTCAGCATCGTGATTGCTCTTTCTTTATGGTGTCTGTTTGTTGCTTTCGACGAGGAGCGTCACGGGTCCGTCGTTCACGAGCTGCACCTGCATCGCAGAGCGGAAGACCCCCGTCGCGACCTTCGCGTCGCCGATCCGGCCGCGGAGTTCGCGGACGAAATCTTCGTAGAGCGCCTGGGCGAGTTCCGGCGGCGCTGCGTCGGTGAACCCGGGACGGTTCCCCTTGCGGGTATCAGCGTAGAGCGTGAACTGCGAGACGACGAGCGCTTCGCCCGACGTCTCCACGATCGAACGGTTCATCTTTCCTTGGGCGTCCTCGAATAGACGCAGGTTCGCACATCGCTCGGCGAGGTACGCCGCGCCCTCATGGGCGTCGTCCGTCTTCACGCCGAGAAGAATGAGCATGCCGGGGCCAATGACGGAATGTTGGACTCCGGCGATCGTCACGCTTGCTTGCGTAACCCGCTGGACGAGGGCCTTCACGCACGCCCCCGCGCCGACACGATCCGCATGATCCCCTGATAATCGGGGAACGCCGCCACATCGGTCATGCCCGCTTCTTGGAAAAGCTCGATGACCGCCGCATGTTGGTCGTACGCGACCTCGACCAAACAGAAGCCGCCGGGACGCAAAAGCGTTTGGGAATGACGGGCGATGGCCCGATAGAACGTCAGCCCATCGCCTCCGTCGGTCGTGGCGATCGCGGGCTCGAAGTCCCGGACCTCGGGCTCGACCAAGCGGTATTCATCGGCGGAGATGTAGGGCGGATTGGCAACGACGAGGTCGTAGGGCGCGCGCGCGCCGGACAATGTGTCGGCCAAGATGTCGCCGGGCAGGAACCGGACGCGTCCGGCCAAGCCGAGCGCGACGGCGTTGCGGCCCGCGACCTCGAGCGCCGCAGCGCTGATGTCGATCGCGTCCGCCGTGGCCTCCGCGACCATCCTGAGGATGGCGAGCGCGATGTTCCCCGACCCGGTGCCGATGTCGAGGAGGTGCCGGACGCTTCCCGGGCTCTCCTGTTCCAGTGCGACGACCCGTTCCACCAGGAGTTCCGTCTCGGGCCGCGGGATGAGGACCGAAGGGTTCACTTCGAAGGTGAGCCCCATGAACCCCGACTCACCGACGATGTACTGGACCGGTTCGTGCGCGATCCTGCGCCGGACGAGTTCCCGGAACGCGGTGATCTCGCCCGAGTCGACGGGGCGGTCAAAATGCGTGTAGACGCCGATGCGGTCGAGCCCCAGGACATGAGCGAGAAGGAGCTCCGCGGTGAGACGCGGGCTGTCGATGCCCCTCTCGGTGAAGACCCCCGTGGTCGATTCGAGGAGGGCAAGGACCGTCCAGTGCCGGACGGCGGCGTTGGGAGGGGTCATCGCTTCCATTTCAGCACCACCATCGTGATGTCGTCCGACTGCGGCGCATTGCGGCTGTGGTGTTTCACCGCGGCCGTGACGCGCTCGATCGATTCGTGCGGCGTGTCCTGGAGGTGCGACCCGACGAGGGCTTCGAGCTTCTCCTCGGTCCACTCCTCCCCTTCCGCGCTCATCGACTCGCTGACGCCGTCGGTGTAGAGAAAGAGCATGTCGTCCTCCCCCAAGCTCACCATGCCCTCCTCGTACGGGCCGGCCTCCTTCATGATGCCCAGGATGAGGCCTCCCTTGTCGAGGAGCTCCCGGGAACCGTCCTTCCGGAACAGGATCGGCGGATTATGCCCGGCGCTGACATAGCGGAATGTCCGGGCCGGGACGTCGAGGATGCCCCAGAAAAAGGTGATGAAGCGCTCCCCGCCGGTATTGTCGCACAGGAGGTCGTTGACGCGTTTCGTCAGCTCGGAGAGCGACAGCCCCAAGGGCACGAGCGCGCGGATGGCAGCCTGGAGGTTCGCCATGAGGAGCGACGCCGGCGCACCCTTGCCGGAGACGTCCCCGATCGCGATGACGAACCGGTCCCGTTCCAAGGCGATGACGTCGTAGTAGTCCCCTCCGACCTGCTTCGAGGAGATATTGACGGCCGCGATGGCGCAGTGCGGGATCGACGGCAGGCTCGCCGGGAGGAGCCCCCGCTGGATCTGCTTCGCGATGAGAAGCTCGTCCTCGAGCTTCTGGCGCTCAATCGCTTCTTGGAACAACCGCGCGTTCTCGATCGAGATGATGGCGAGGTTCCCGAGCGAGGCGAGAAATTCCATGTCCGAAGGGGTGTACTCGCCCCCCTGGAGCTTCTTCCCGAGCCCGAGGACGCCCTTGGTCTCACCCTGGAGCATGAGCGGCACCAGGAGTTCGATCCCGGCGGATGTGAGCGCGTCACGCGTTTGAACGTCGCGCTTCCTGCGCATCGACGCGACGAGCGTGGGTGATGCGAGGCGGTCGAACTCGGCGCAGACCCCCTCATGGAGTTCATTGGTGAGCCGCGAGGAGACCACCGACATCTTCGCGTCGACAAGGAGGCACAGGGCGTACCGGTTGGCGCCGATCTGGCCCATGACAGAGAACATAAGGAGCTTGATGAGGCGTTCGGCGTCCAGGACGGAGTTGAATTCCTTCCCGAGCTCGAACAGTGTGTTGAGTTCCTGGATCTTGCTGCTCAAGCGGCGGTTGCTCTGCTCGAGCTCCGCGATAACGAGCCCCTTGGCGACGGCGGAGGCGGCGATGTTGGCCAGGGACCGAAGGTAGGTCGTTTCGACGCGCGAGAGCGTCGCCCGGACGCTTGACGGTGCGAACCCGGCGAGCCCCAGGACCTTGCCGTTCGCCGTCAATGGCACCACAAGGACGATCCCCAACTCGCGGAAGAACCCCATCCACGGGTGCTTCTTCACGAGCGCGGGAGTGAGAAGGAGAATGCGGTTCGGGACGCTACGGATGGCCCGCGATGATCCGAGGAGTTCCGCGCTCAAACCCTTCACGGTCTCGACGCGGTATGCGCCCCCGTCGGTCCGCAACAGGACGATCCCCCTGAGGGAAAGGAGCTTCCCCATGATCGTCAGGAGAAAGTGCCCCAGGATGAACTTCAAATCGAGCGAGGCGTTGATGATGGAACTGAATTCGAACAAGGAGGAGAGGTCAAAGCGGCTCTCGGTGGCCGTGCGCCGGTCCCGGGGAAGGGATCGGGTGGGGGTTTTCGGATTCACGCTCTTGGGCACGGGTGCTACCGGGCGATGCTTGCGGGGAGGCGCTTCGTGAGGTGCACCTCGTTCTTCTGATCCTTCGACGTCTTGTACTCCACGCCGTCCATGAGGGAGCGCATGAGATGCATGCCGAGGCCTCCCCGGCGGTAATGGCTCAGGTATTCCTTCATGTCGGGGGCCTTCACGGCGGCCGGATCGAAGGACTTTCCCTGGTGAACGATGACCACCTCGAAGATGGACTTCTTCGTCACGATGTTGATCTCGATCTCCTTGTTCGTCGCGTAGTTGTACGAATGCTTGATGACGTTCGTACACGCCTCATCGACGGCGAGGGCGATCTTGCTCACGGTCTCCTCGTCGAACCCGAACTTCCTGGCCGCTTCGGAGACGAACTCCCGGACGAAGCTGAGCTTCTCTGTCTGACTTTGTATTTTCAGTTCCAAAATGGTCGCTTTCAGTGTAATGACAAAGATATCATGGACGGAGGCTACTTCGCTCCCGTCTGGAACTTCTTTAGCGCTTCGGACTCATCCTTCGTGATGTCGTAGAGGAGCGGGAAGCCCAGAAGGTCGAACACGTTGTAGACCTTCGACGACATGTTCGACAACTTGATGTCGCCGTCGTTCTTCCGGACATCCTCGATGTACGCCATGAACACGCCCAGACCGGCGCTCGAGATGTACGTGAGGTCCTTGCAATTGACGACGATCCTGTATTTCTGGCCGTCGAGGAGGCCCTGGAAGGCCTTCTCGAGATCGGGGGCCGTGTGGGCGTCGAGATACCCCTTCAGGTCCAGGACCTGAATGTTGCTCGATTCCCTGACGTCGATCTTAAAAGTACTCATGATGCGTTCTCCGGTTTGTACTGTGGTGAATGATGATACTTATTGAAGCCATTTGAGCACGACGATCGTCAGATCGTCCTCTGGCGCTTCATGCTCCATATGCGTATCGACCGCCATGATGATGGCGTCGCGGACCTCGAGGGCGGACCGATGGCCCGCTTCCCTGGCCACGTCGAGAAGGAGATCGTAGCCGAACTCTTCGCCGTTCTTCGTGTGCGCTTCGGTCACCCCGTCGGTGTAGAAGATCACGGTGTCGCCCTTGCGCAGCTGGATCCGCTGCTCGGCGATGGTCTTGGCGAAGAACTCGCTCGATCCCATCCCGAGCCCCAGGCCGGTCGGCTTGATGTATTCCGCCTTGCCGTCCGAGACGAAAAGCATCGGACAGTGCCCCGCGCGCGCGACGGTCATGATCCCGCTCCGCAAATCGAGGACGCCGTACATGAGACTGATGAAGCTTCTGCGGTCGATCGTGCCGACCAGGGCGTCGTGGGCCTTCGCGAGGAACTCGCTCGGGGACCGGTAGATCTTCCCCAAGGACTGGAAGATACCCTTCATCTCCGCCATGTAGAACGCCGCCGACACGCCCTTCCCGGAGACGTCCCCCACCAGGACGCCCAAGTGATGTTCGTCGAGCATGGCAAAATCGTAATAATCCCCTCCCACTTCGAACGCGGGCGTCGAGAGCGCCTCCAGGCCGACCTGGGTCAACGACGGGAGCTGTTGGGGGAGGAGCTTGCGCTGCATCTCCTGGGCGAGCATCATCTCGCGCATGAGCCGTTCGCGTTCGAGGGACTTCTCGATCAGCCGCGAGTTCTCGATGGCGATCGTCGCCTGGTCGGCGAATGCCGAGATGAGGTCGACGTCTTCCTTGTCGAACCCGTACTCCATCTCCTTCGTCGCGTAGAGGACGCCAATGACGCCCGTGTGGGAGACCAGCGGAACGACGACCATGGAATCGATCTTCGTCTTCGCCGAGACGAGATGCGCGAGGCGCTTATCGGACCGGACCCGGTCGATGACGACGGGCTTGCGAGACTCGATCGCGAGCTTCCGCAAGGTGACGCCGTCCCCCTGGAGGATGAGGGCCGTGTCCTCCTGGGACATATTCTGCAGGGCCATCATCGCCGGCGCGCGCAGTCCGGCCGATTGGTCGAGGAGCGGCCGGGAGGTCGGCGCCGGGGGCTCCGCAAGGATCTCCAGCCAGGCGCTCTTTGCCTCGCAGACCTCCAAGGTCATCTTCGTCACGAGATCGATGAGCTCGTTGAAGTCGAACACCTGGGTGACGAGGCGGCTCAAGTTATGGAGCGAGGAGACCTCGGTCGTCTTGCGGTCGAACGCTTCGGCGGTCGGCAGATGGAAGAGGGTGCTGATGAACGTCATCCCGAAATAGATGATCGCGAACATCTCGACCGACGCGATGAACGAGGTGAGCTGTCGCGAGTAGAACCTGAGCGCCTGTCCCAGGAAGTAGCTCTCGCTCACGGTGAAGATGTAGAGCACGATGAAAGCGACGAACAGGACGAACCCGTAGGCGATGCTGATGAGCTTCTCCCGCTTGGTCAAATAGACGATCCAGGAGAGCCGGAAGGAGTTCACGAAGATCGCGAGCATCATGAGCGCAAAGATGATTATCGTGATGGTGCTCTGTTCGAGCGGACGCAGGGGGAGAGTCGAAACGATCGTCGCGAACATGAGCCCCAGGACGATGAGGAAGTTCCTCCTGGTCCCCTTCTTGCGCTTCGACAGGATGATGTCCCGGAGGATGAGGAGGATGATGATGTTGAGCGTCCCGATCACCACGCCGTACATGTTCGACAGGACGACGGCGTCAAACCCCAAGGGCGTCAGGGTCATGCCCTTGGTGTCGAACCCGTCGGAGGTGACAAGCGAGAGGCACAGGGTCGCCGCGCCGACGACGAGCGTCAGGACGAGCGCGAACCCGAGCTTCCGCACCGGGCCCTGTTCCCGCTTCCACGACGACTCGATGAGGAAGTAAAGCGAGATGAACCCCGCCACCGCGAAGAGCTGCCGGGCGACGTCGAGCCAGCCCGCCTCGAAGCCGCCGGTCGTCGTGATGATGTCGACGCCGAACTTCGCAAGGAAGAAGAAGCACACCCCCGCAAGCAGGAGCGCCTTCTTCAGTTTGGACCGTAGGTGCGAGACGTTCATCAGGGGCGCTTTAGAGCTTGACCGATATCCAGTTCCGAGACCGGAACTTCATGTAATTCAGCGACGTGTACGTGATGATGTAGACCGGGAGCGCGAGCCACGCGCCCAAGAGACCCCACCCTAAGGTCACGCCGAACAGGTAGGAGAGCGGAAGAAAGATGATCCAGTGCGTCACGACCTCCACGAGCATGACGTAGACGGTCGCGCCGCCGGCCTGGAGGGCGTTCGCGAAGATGATCCCGGCGCCGTAGAAGATCTGCGCGACCCCCGCGATCTGGAGGATGGGGCGCGCCACGGCGATGACGGAGTCGTTCGTCGTAATGACGATGAGGACCGCGTCGGGGACGAGCACGAAGATGGCGCCGATCACGATCGTGAAGATCGTGCCGAGCTTCGCCGTCTCAAATCCGTAGGAATGCGCCAGATCGATCTTTCCCTTCCCGAGCGACTGCCCGACGAGCGTTTGCGCTGCAATGCCGAAGCCGAAGCAGGGCATCATCGATATGAAGAGCGCGCTGATGACGACGTTCGTCGCCGCCTGTTCCACCGTGCCGATAATCCCGGTGATGGCGACGAACGACAAGAACCCCAGCAGGATCAGGATGTTCTGGAGCGAGACCGGCAGGGAGATCTTCACGATCTGCGAGATCACGTCCTTTGAGATCCTGAAATGCGAGTAGTATTTATACTGTTTTCGATAATCCCCGATAAATGTTACGAACACGAAGAAGATCGTCCCCAGGAACATGCTCACCGACGAGCCGATACCAGCCCCCGCGAGCTCCATTCGGGGAAAACCGAACGCCCCGAAGATGAAAAGATAGTTGAAGATGATGTTGAAGATGTTGATGATAATGGCGGAGAACATGAACACCTTCGTATGGCCGATCCCGAAGAAGAACCCCCGGTACGAAACGATCGCCAGGAAGAACGGGAGCCCGAAGAAGAGGTAGCGCATGTATGCGGCTCCCGCCTTGGTCACCTCGGCGTCGTTCGAGAAGAAATTGATGATGTCGTACGAGAAGAGGTACCCGATCACGCCGAAGACGATGCCGAGGAGCGTGCAGATGAGAAGCGAGTTGTTCAGGACCTCCCCCACCCCGACCGGGTTCCCTTCGCCGTGCCGCCGGGAGACGAGCACGTGCGTGCCGGTGCTCAGGGAGGAGAAGAGGCTCGTGATGGCCATGTTGCCGAGAAACCCCAGGCCCATGGCCGCCAGCTGGATCTGCGTGTGCTCGAGGCGTCCGACCATGGCGGTGTTGACGATGGAGACCACCATTTGCGACGACAATCCAGCGATCGCGGGAGTGGCGATCTGCATGATGTCCCGGGCCAGTGTCTTTCGGATGGCAAGCTTCATCTACGAACCGGTCATTCCATAAGGAGAAGTGTCAGCGACCAAGAGAAAAGAAAAGACCCATTCTGACAACGAGAATGGGTCTTCTAGTGCATGCCGTACACCATCAAACGGAGAACTGGCTGATAAACCGATCTGCATCCCGTGCGTACTGCGAGGTCGGAAAGTCCTTCTTGAGCTGCTTGAGGAGCGTGATCGCCTTGCTCTTGTCGCCGGAGAGGCCGTAGCACCGCGCCGCGGAGTTGAGGTACTCCGGGGTGTTCGCGTTCGTCGCCAGGACGCCGGCGGCCTTCTCGAACTGGGGGGCGGCCTTGCTGAAATCCTTTTTGCCTTCATAGCATCCGCCAATGCCGGCGATCGCCGACGCTCTGAGGAGCGGGTCGCTCCCGCTGAAGTCCTCGTACTGCTTCAGCGCGTCGTCGTACTGGCCGAGCTGGAAGTAGGAGTTCGCGAGGTAGAACCGCGCGATCTCGCCCGCCTCGGTGGAGCCGTAGTTGTCGACGATGGCCTTCAATCCGATGATCCCCTGCTCGGGCTTCCCGTTGATCGCCGCGGTGAACTGCGACTTTTCGGTCGATGCCGCATCGTAGAGCGAGTAGACCTTGGCGAACTCGAGCTGGGCCTTTTCGTTGCTCGCCTTGCGGTTGTTCACGAAGATGAGGATGCCGATGATCGCGACGACGAGGCCCGTCAGCGCGTAGTGGACCATCTTCTTGTTCTCGTAGTAGTAGGTGGTCGCGCCCGCATAGGCGGTCAGGAGCGCGTCCTCTTTGATTTCCTTCTTCGAGATCTTCTTCTTGGGTGTCAGCATGTCCGAGTGTGTTCCTTTTATCGAGTGAGTGCGCCCGGGGCGATTCGAACGCCCGGCCTACAGCTCCGGAGGCTGTCGCTCTATCCAGCTGAGCTACGGGCGCAGTTGAGACCGATTCCTCCACATCAGACGTCCGGAATGGACAGCGCGATGTGGAAAATTTTACCGGTTTTTAGGTGCTTTTAATGTAGTAATTTCTCTCGTCAGTTTCAAGCAAAAAGCCATCTTCCGGACTACGCAAAGAATCGTTGCAGCGACGCCTCCGGCACGGCACCTTGGCGTACGAGACGCGGGACGTCGCCGGTGCCGTCCACGATCGTCGAGGGGAGCGAATCGGGGAGCCTCCCCGATTCAACTATGAGGTCCACCTCCTTCTCGAAGATCCCCCGGAGGATATCCATGTCGCCGACGTACGATTCTCCGGAATGGTTGGCGCTCGTCGACAGGAGCGGCCGTCGAGAAGCTTCCATGAGCTGCCGGCAGAACGCGTGCTTCGGCAGCCGGACCCCGATCTTCCCCGACCCCGCGGAAAGCCATGGGTACAGCCGGGCGTTCGCCCGCAGGAGGATGGTCAATGGGCCCGGCCAGACGGCCCCGAGAAGTTCCGACACCTTCGGCGAGATCCCAGAGGCGAGCCCGCGGGCCTCTTCGACCGAGCCGACCAGGACGATCATCGGCATCGTCTCGGGACGCCGTTTGATCTCGTAGACACGCCGGACAGCGTCGGCATTGAGCGCGTCGCAGCCGAGCCCGTAGATGGTATCGGTGGGATAGAGAAGCACTCGGCCAGCGGTGACGGCAGCCGCGCATGTGTCGAGGGCCTCAGCAGTGAACGTCATAGGACCCAGAAGCACCGTTTCGGCCTTGCCGTTCGGATTCACCGCAGACCTCCCGGCGTCCCGACGAGCGCGCTCACTTCGGCCAGGACGCGGTCGACGGTGATATTCTTCATGCAGTTGAACGTCGTGATGGGACAGCGGTGTCCGCCATGGATCCGGCAGGGCCTGCAACCCAGGCCCAGCGTTTCGACGATCCGGTCCCGAGTCCCCGTCGGAGCGAATCCGAACGACGGCGCGGTCGCTCCGAAGATCGCGATCACGGGGATGCCGACGGCGCCCGCAAGATGCATCGGCGCGCTGTCATTGGTCACGAGAACCACGCTTTTCGCGATCATCGCGGCCGACTGGAGGAGCGAGAGCTGGCCGGCCATGCTCATGACCCGGTCGGAGGCGCAGGCGCTCGCGATCCGGCGGCAGAGTTCGACGTCGTCCGCCCCGCCGATCAAGACGACGGAGAACCCCTGTTCGACAAGTCGCTGCGAAAGCGACGCGAAGCGTTCCGGGAGCCAGCGCTTCGTCGCCCAGACCGAACCGGGCGCGACGGCCACCAGCGGGAACTCCGGCGCATGACGCCAGCCCCGCAAGGCTCCCTCGACGAGCCGGACGTCCTGCGTCGGCGGATACAACCTGGGGAGCTCGCGCTCCGGCGTCAACCCGAGCGGCCCGAGGAGGCTCAGGTTCCTGTCGATCTCATGGTCCTGTTTCACGTACGGAACGGTCTCGGTCAAAAGGAACCGTCCGGCACTTGTCTCAAATCCGATCCGGCGGCCGATCCGCGACAGCGACGCCACGAGCGCACTGCGCAAGGACCGATGCGGGACGAACGCCCAGTCGTAGCGTTCCTTGCGCAGCATGCCGGAAAGCCTGAGGATCCCCAGGACGCCTGCGTCCCGGCCTCGCTTATCGAACCGGATGGCGCGGTGCACCGCAGGGTGGTTCCTCAGGAGATCGGCTGAGCGAGGAGCGATGAGCATATGGATCTCCGCGTCGGGCTGAGCGCGTTGAAGGAACTGTGCCAGCGGCAGCGTCAGGACGACGTCGCCGGGAAATGCCGTCTGGATGATGAGGTATTTCCGACCGGCGCTCAGCGTGCCACCTCGGGCGCGGGAACATGTTCCGTTGAAGCGTCGCGGGTATTCTTCCAGCGCCGATGCATCCAGAGCCACTGGTCCGGATGGGCGCGAATCTCGCGTTCCAGTATGGCGGCGTGACGCTGGGTCAGTTCGGCCACGTTCGCGTCGGTGTTCCCTTCAAGGTCGTCCATGGGGACTGGCTCGAGGAACATCTCGTAGGTGCCTGCTTGCGTCCGGAGAAGGAACGCCATGAGGATCGGCACGCGGCCCCGGAGCGCGAACACGGCGGGCCCCTGAGGCGTGGCGACGAGCCGGCCGAAGAACTGGACGAAGACCCCTTCCTTGGGTCCGCTCTGGTCGGCGGCGAGAAAGACGATCCCGCCCTGATCCAGTGTCTTGAGGATCCCGCGGATGCCGACGCCCCGGGGGATGATCGTGTTCCCAAAGAGCGAACGGTGGGCGCTGATGATCCGGTCAGCGAGCTCGTTGTTTTGCGCCTGGACGATGACCGACAGCGGCAGGCCGCTCAGGTGCGTTAGGGACAGGGCCGTGAGTTCCCAGTTCCCGAAGTGGGCCGAAAGGATGACCAGGCCCCTCCCCTTGGCGTGGAGGTCGTTGATGAGATGTTTATGCTCGGCGGAGATGAGACGGTCGAAGGAGGCCCCGGTGAGATTCGGAGCCCAGAGAAGCTCGATGAAGGTGATCCCGTAGTTCCGGAATGCGCCCCGTGCGATACCGTCGCGGTCCGCCTCGGTCGAGTCCGGGAACGCCCGGCGCAAGTTCTCAAGCGCGATCTTCCTGCGGCCCGGGATGATCCGGTATGCGATCGCGCCGAGCCTCGCTCCCAAGGCCTGCGCGGTTGCGAGCGGAAGCGATAGAACGAACCCTCGGAGTGCGACGAGGAGGACGTATTCGGCCCTGTGCTGGAACGAGCTGATTAGTTTGTCCTCCGCGCCTGCTCCTGGAGCCAGTTCTCGTTGTGGAGTTCGTTCCGGTGCGTCGAATGGACGAGGGTGTAATTACCGAAGTTGTTCCGGTCGACGAACACGAAAATGACCCCGCCCTGGACGTTGTCGTAGTGCCAGATCTCATACGGCAGCGATTCCGACGTGCTCGGAGCGCGCTCGATCTCGTCGCACTTCCCGTAGACGATGTAGACCCTTCCCTGGTCGGATTTCCAGCCGTCATTCGTGCGGTTCGAGAGATGTTCGTTCGCGTACTCGATCCGCTCATAGTAGGCGGCCTTGAACTCGTTGATCGACGTGGACGGGTCCGTGTCCCGGCGCCGCCAGAAGTCGGCGAGGAAGTTCTGCTTCGACGTGAGGTCCGGCAGCTGATCGAACTGACGTTCTTCATTCTCCGTGGCGATATACTGCGCGTACCGAAATGCCTGCGCGACCTCCGGTTCGGTCATGAAACTGAACTCCCCTCCCGCGGCAACCGAGGTTTGGGCGGCGGCGGCGCTGTCGGCGGCGCTTCCGACCCTGTATACGAAGAACTTCTTCTCCGCGCTCGCCAGGAGCACTTCCGGGGTCCGGGTCGTGTCGACGACGGTGATGCGCAGTCGGTAGCTCCCGCTGCCGACACCGGAGAGGTTCACCGAGCCCACCTCGACCGTGGAATTGTACTGGCGCGACTTCAGCCGGGACTGTTTCTTCACCTCGACCCCCGCCCCGCTGATGACGGAGGTGCGGACGACCGCCGGGCCGCTCGACGGCCGCTTCGCGAGGTTGTACACCTCGACATAGTATTGAAGGATCGGAAGCCCGATGCCGTACATCCGGCTCGCGTTCGGTATGACCTCGAGCGTATTCTTGTAGAAGACCGACGCTTTGTTCGTCGACTGGCGGATGTTCGAGGCAAGCTCGATGTCGCTCACGTCTTCCTTCTCCTCCTCGTATCCCTTCACGGAGATCGGCGCGTTGATGCTGTCCCTACGCGACGGGTCGTTGATGTCATAGGCGGCCACGGAGATCCGGTACTGACCCTTGGGGATCCCGACCGAGACGACCCCCATGAGGGACTGGCCTCGGGCGCGCTCCGCCGAATCCGCCATCACGTGAGGCACGACCCATTCCTTCTTGGCGACCGAGGCGCTGTCCGACCGGATTTCCAGAAGCATGTGGACCGCCCCCTTGTACGCCGCGGAATCCTCCCGGAAGGTGAGGATCGCTTCCGGTATGGCGTAATAGACCTCGAGGTATGTCTGCGACTCCTCGGCGGCGAACCGCGCGACGTCCATCTCGATTCGGAACGGCCCGCGTCCCGAGATGACCTGTTGTCCATGAGCCGAGACGGCGCAGAAGAAGAACGCGAGAACGAGTAGACGTGGTTTCATGCTATTCCCCCATGACTTTCACGATGACGCGCTTCCGACGCTGTCCGTCGAACTCCGCGTAGTAAATTTGCTGCCAGGGACCGAAATCGAGCTTGCCGCCCGTGACCGGCACGATGACCTCATGATGGACAAGGAGGCTCTTCAAATGCGCGTCCCCGTTCGTCTCGCCGGTCCGGTGGTGGTGATACCCGGCGTCGAACGGCGCAAGCCGTTCGAGCCAGGCGTCGATATCCTGGATGAGGCCGTTTTCGGCGTCGTTGACATACACGCCGGCGGTGATATGCATCGCCGAGACGAGCACCATCCCCTCCTGCACCTTGCTCCGTCGGAGGATCTCCTCCACCGTGCCGGTGATATTGATATATTCCCTCGGTTTCTTCGTTTCGAACCAGAGGTATTCGGTCAATGTCTTCATCTGCCCGCCTGTGTGCGTTCGGTTCTCACTAACGTATCGAAAAAGTAGAAAAAATGCCAATGCCGTAGAATGGCAGAAGGCATCCCCCGATCTTCGGGAGATGCCTTCTGCCGTGAAGCGGGTGGTTCCATACTACTTGATGAGCAGCATCTTCTTGACGCTCGTGAAGTAGCCTTGCTGGTCCTGCTGGTTTGCGTCGGCCACGCTTTCCGCGGTGAGACGGTAGAAGTAGACGCCCGTGGCGAGCTCGCTCGCGTTGAAGATCATGTCGTGTGTGCCGTCCTCGAGCTCTTCATTGTCGATCAGTGTCGCCACTTCCTGCCCGAGCATGTTGTAGATCTTGAGCGACACCCGAGACGGAATGGGCAGCTCGAAGCTGATCGTTGTCGTCGGGTTGAACGGATTCGGATAGTTCTGCGCGAGCTGGTACCCGATGGGCTCCGCCAGCTCCGGAATGATCCGTGGCACGATCCTCGACGGCGGCACGGTTCCGGCGCGCAAATAGGGCACATCCTGGAGCCGACGCACCCCCGTCAAGTGGAGGGCGGCACCAAAGTCGACCGTGTCGATGGGGCCTTCGAACGCGTCGTTGATCGTGTCGAGGGTCGCATAGAGGTTCGCGTACACCGCTGAATCCGCGAACAGGTGGACATTGAAGGCGTACCGGCCCATCATGAGCGTGTCCGCCAAGGCCGCGATCTGTTTCACCATGAGGCCGTTGAGCGGATTCGACGTGCCGTCGTTGTAGACGAGCTCGCCGAACCCGAGAGGGATCATCTCCAAGGCGCTCGCGACGATGTTGAGCTTCACCGCGACCATCTCGGCGAGAAGTTTATTATTGTGCTTCGTGGGATAGATCGACCGCTGACGCCCGATGATGGGCTTGCCGTCAAGGAAGACGTCGAGGCCGCGCGGCTGACCCTTGTGCTGGACGGCCTCCCTCGCGTCGTAGAGCGTCCGGATGACGTCCGCATAGCGCGGAGCGAGGAGCCACCCAAAGTGTCTCGAGCTGTCGATCGTCCTGTCGAGGCCGACGAGAAGCCCGAGGGTTGAAGCGAACCCGCCTTGCGCGAACGTCTCTTCAAGGACGTTCACCCGGTTCGGCATCGGGAGTCGCGGATCGTTCTCGACGTACGTCCCCACGATCCCCTTCGTGTGCGCCGGCCGCGTGGACCAATCAAAGGTCGTCCGGACAGGCAGGCCCGTCACCGAACGGCCGCTGACCTGGATCGTCGAATCGGTCGGCATCTTCACGAGACCCGTGATGTACTTGCGGTTCTTCCAGCGGAAGAGCGTGTCGAGCTTTGTCGTGCCTTTCGTGATCGCACCCGAGCAGATCGCAGTAAACCGGAGCGTCAGCCGGATCGAATCGGCCGGGAGCGTCATGAGGAACTTGAAATCGACCTTGTCCGGGGTCCGGTTCACGGACTTGCCGAGGTAGCCGTGGTTGTCCCTCGCGACGATGATGCTCTCCGGAGCGAAACTCCGGAAAAAGTTCTGGTACGAGCTGTCTTGGACGAACGTGGCGATGATGTTCTCGTTCGAGGTCATGGAGATCCCGAGCGGGTTCGCGCTACCGCTCGCGCCGTCGCTCCAGAAGGAGAACGCCCAGCCGACGTCCGCGAGCGCCGTCAGGGTGAGCGCGCTGCCGTGCGTATACGTGGACTGATTCGGTGCAACTTTCACCGTCCCGCTCCCGACGGTGGAGACCGTCAACGAGTAGACGTTGATCGCAAAGACCGCCCGGAGGGTGTGCGCGGCCCCAACGGCCCTGAACGTGTAGCTCACGGTCGAGTCCACCCGTGCGCCGTCAACGAGGAGGCTGTCGAGATGATATCCGGTGTTCGGCGTGATCGTGAACGATTTGGAACTGAACTGCTGAACGACGCTCGTCCCTGGCGCAATGACGCCGTTGGCTCCTTGCTTCACCGAGATGGTGAACGTCGTGACGACGAACGATGCCCTCAGGGAGTGCGGCGCCCGGAGGTTCGTCAACGTGTAGCTCGCCGCCCCGGGAACCCTGACGCCGTCGACGATGAGACTGTCGAGGTGATAGCCTGCGTTGGGTGTGATGGAGAACGACTGAGTGCCGTGCACGGCGACGACGGACGTGCCCGGAGCGATGACGCCGTTCGCTCCCTGCGTCACGGTGATCGTGTACGTCGGCGCGACGAACGTCGCCGTGAGCGTATGGCTCGCGGTAACGTTCGTAAAGGTGACGCTTGTCGTGAGATCAGGCCTATAGATCCCGTCGGCGAAAACGCTGTCCACGATGAACCCCGGGTTCGGGGTGATGCTGAACGACTGCGTTGCCCCGTTCACGATCGTGGTCGTCCCGGGCGCGATGACGCCATTCGCTGTTTGCGTGACGCTGATCGTCTGGAGGAGGACCTCGCCGACGGCGAAATCGCTGAACGAGGTCAAGCCCGTCACCTGCGTCGCCGTACCTGTACGGGCGCCGACCGCCGGGTAGATCCAGCTCGGGGCGTCGTACTTCGCCACCAAGAAGACGGACGTGTTGGCACCTGGGTCGACGTCGCCGGGTGCGAAGTGGAATATCGCGTCAGCCGTCCCGAACCCCACTCCCCTGTTCACGATGGTGAAATACCGGTTGATGTCCCTTGACGCGACAACGCCGGAGCTGCTGAGGTTCGGATGCTCGCCAGGCGTGGTCACGACGATGAGCGAGTCGGCGAGGGTGACGTCGTGGAAGGTCAGATCAACGGGTGCGTAGGCCGTCGCATCACCAACATCATACGTCTGCGTCACGCTCGTGCCGGCGGGGATCCATTTCGAGAGCCTGCCGATGACATGCCCGCTCCCGCGTGGGACGGTGGCCGTCGCCCCGACGGACAGGACCTTTCCGCCGATCATCGTCACCGTGCCGCTTTGGAGGATCAGCTGGTTGCTGACGTAGAAATCGTTGATGAGAGAGACGCCCGCCGGATTGTTGATGATGAGTCTCGCCGCGGAGAACAGCGTGCTGTCTGTCGCCAGCTGCGCCACGGTGCCGTTGTACTCAAACGAGCCGGCTCCGGCTCCGGGGAACGTCCTCGGCCCGGTCACGCTGACCGTGCCGGCGCCCGTCGTCCGGGAGATGCCGGACGGATGGCCTGTCCCGATCGTCGCACCGGCGACCATGGTGAACCCGCCCGCGCCGGCGATCGTATTCGTTCCGCAGTAGAGAGCGCCGCTGTCGACCACTGCGTATGTCGCGTTCACCCTCAACGTGTCCGTGAGCGTCATCGTACGACCGGGAGCGATCGCGACCGTCCGGAACGCGCTCGAGTCGCCGGGGGAGATCATTCCGGCTGCCGTCCCCTTGAAGTAGATGATGAAGTTGCCCGTATCCCCCGAGCCGTCCCCCACCCGGATCTTTCCGCCAATGTTCACCAGCGAGCCGCCGATCCTCACCGTACCGGACCCGTCGGCATTGACGCCGCGCAAGGTGCCCGAGGCGTTGATCGTCAGGTCGCCATCGATATCGATGGCGCCTGCGGCAGGGGCCGTTGCATTTGACGCGACGAGGGTCCCGCTATTCACGATAACGTTGCCGTGGACGGTGGTCGTCCGGGAGGTCGTGCCGGTGCCGCACTGCATCTCGCCCGTACCGTTGAGAACGAGGTTCCCCATGATCACCGTGCCTGCGGGAGGCGCAGCGGCGGCGGACGTACTCCAGTTCAGATTGCCGAAGGTGATGCCGGGAGCCGCGCCGATCCCAAAGCCGGTCGACGCGCCACCGATGGTATAGGTCGAGGCCGCATCGAAGAGCCAGGGGGTCGCGCCGCGGCCCGGTACGGGATTAGTGGCGGACTGTCGGCCTTCCGCGCCAGGAAGGAGCGTGTAGGTGCCGGAGAGTCCGAGCGTGAAGATGCCGATATCGAGGACGCCACCATTGAGGACGGTCACGCTCGCACAGCTGTCGCCTGCGCTCAGTGCGACAGTATTGCCACCCGATATCACCACATTCTGTGTCGGTCCCGGCTTAACGCCCTGAGACCATGTCGTACCCGCGTTCCAGTCCCCGCTCGCGACGGATGTCACGCCTGCCGCCATGATGATGATCGAATCGAGCCGCGACACCGTGCATCCGTAGAGATCGGTCGCCTTCAACGTGAAGACGTACTTCCCCGAGATGGTCGGCGAGCCGGAGATGGCCCCGCCGGTCGAGATCGCGAGTCCGGTCGGGAGCGACCCGATCACCGAGAACGTGATGGGCACGGTTCCCCCGGTTGCAGTGACGGTCGTGCTATAGGAGGTCGAGAGAAAGCCGGCCGGTAATGGCGCCGCCGTGAACGTGATCGTCGCGCAATTGATCGTGAGCGTGTAGGCCAGAGAGTCGCTGCAGCCGTTGGCATCCGTCGTCCGCACCCTGAACGAGAACGCGCCGGAGACTGTCGGCGTGCCCACCAAGGTTCCGGAGGAACTCAATCCCAGGCCCGCGGGGAGCGTGCCCGAACTGAGCGTGAAGGTGGATGTGCCGAGGCCGCCCGAGGCCGTGATGGTCTGGTTGTAGGCCGAACCGGTCGTCCCAACGGGAAGCGTTGGCGGTGCAAGCGTAATCACGGGGCAGCTGATCGTGAGCGAGTAGGCGCGACTCCCCGTGCAGCCGAAGGCATCAGTCGCCGTGACCGTGAAGGAGAACGCACCGGTGACCGTCGGCGTACCGCTCAAGGCGCCTGAGGAGCTCAGCGTCAGGCCCGCCGGGAGCGATCCGCTCGTCACCGCGAAGCCGTAGGGAGCGGAACTGCCCGAAGCTGTGATCGACTGGGAGTAGGCTGAGCCAGCCGTGCCGGCTGGGATCGGCAACGAGGGAGAGAGCGCCACGGCGCCGCAGATGATCACCGTGTCGGAGAAGACGGTCGTACAGAAGTTCGCGTCCTGGATCGAGATCTGGAATTGGTACTTCCCGGGCGCCGTCGGGGTCCCTCCAAGCTGATTTGTCAGGAACGTCAGACCTGGAGGAAGCGTTCCCGCCGAGTGCGCATACGTGTAGGGCGCGACGCCGCCGCTCGCAGCGATCGTAGAGGAATAGGCCTGGCCGACCGACCCGTTGGGGAACGGCGATGACACGCTGGCGACGGGGCAATTTCCGATGCTGACAACATAGTTCACCGTATCGGAGCAACCATTGGCGTCCCGTGCGACCACGATGAACGAAAAGCCCCCGTTCGCCGTCGGTGTTCCTGCGAGTATTCCTCCACTCGAAAGCGCGAGCCCAACTGGAAGGGTGCCGCCGCTCGTGAACGTGTACGGAGCCGTGCCGCCGCTGGCGGAAACGGTCTGATTGTACGGGATGCCGTTGAGCCCGCCGGGAAGCGTCAGCGGCGAGAGCGCGATCGCAGGACAGTTCACCGTCAGCGAGTATCCCAGCGAGCCGTTGCAACCGTTGGCATCGGTCGCCCGTACCGCAAAGATGAACGAACCGGACGCCGTCGGCGTACCCGACAGGCTGCCGCCCGCGGCGAGGGTCATGCCGGCGGGAAGTGCGCCGGACAATATCGAGAATGAGTAGGGTCCGCTGCCACCGCTCGCTACGATCGTTTGGCTGAAGGCAGAGCCGGCGGTTCCGACCGGAAGCGTCGGCGGGGAGAGCGAGATCACCGGGCACCCGATCGTGAGAGAGTATGCGAGGCTTCCCGTGCAGCCAAATGTATCGGTCGCCGTGATGCTGAACGAGAACGTACCGTTGACGGTCGGCGTGCCGGTCAAGGCTCCACTAGCTGAGAGCGTCATACCTGCCGGGAGCGCGCCGGAGGTGAGCGTGAACTTCGATGTTCCGTTGCCGCCGGTCGCCGATATGGCTTGGCTATAGGCCGAGCCGGTAGTTCCCGTCGGAACCGTCGGCGGTGCGAGGGTGATCACCGGGCAGTTGATCGTGAGCGAGTACGCGAGCGAGTCGCTGCAGCCGTTGGCGTCTGTCGCCCGCACCCTGAACGAAAACGCACCGTTGGCCGTCGGCGTGCCGGTCAAAGCTCCAGCAGCTGAGAGCGTCAAGCCTGCGGGGAGCGCACCTGAGGCGAGTGCGAACGTCGATGTTCCAATCCCGCCGGTCGCTGAGATGGTCTGGTTGTAGGCCGAGCCGGTGGTTCCGGCCGGAAGCGTCGGCGGTGCTAGGGTGATCACCGGACAGTTGATCGCGAGCGAGTACGCGAGCGAGTCGTTGCAGCCGTTGGCGTCAGTCGCCCGCACTCGGAAGGAAAATGCACCGGTGACCGTCGGCGTGCCGGTCAATGCTCCAGAGGGGCTCAGCGTTATGCCCGCGGGGAGCGCACCGGACGCGAGCGTGAATGTGAATGATCCGATCCCGCCACTCGCCGTGACGGTCTGGCTATACGCTGAACCAGCCGTGCCGGCAGGAAGCGTCGGCGGAGCAAGGGTGATGACGGGGCAGTTGATCGCGAGCGAGTACGCGAGGGAGTCGTTGCAGCCGTTGGCGTCAGTTGCCCGCACTCTGAACGAAAACGCACCGGTGACCGTCGGCGTGCCGGTCAACGCTCCAGAGGAGCTCAGCGTTATGCCCGCGGGGAGCGCGCCCGATGCGAGCGTAAATGTGGATGCTCCAATCCCACCACTCGCCGTGATGGTCTGGCTGTAGGGTGAGCCAGCCGTACCACTAGGAAGCGTCGGCGGTGCAAGCGTGATCGTCGGACAGTTGATCGCGAGCGAGTACGCGATCGAGTCGTTGCAGCCGTTGGCGTCAGTTGCCCGCACCCTACAGCCAGACCATCACGGCGAGTGGTGGGATTGGAGCATCCACATTTACGCTCGCATCGGGCGCGCTCCC
>JANYJZ010000038.1 GCA_025358305.1 Ignavibacteriota bacterium | reverse complement strand
AATTTATGGATGGCGGTATTTGCAGATATGGGAGCGTCGCTGATTGTCGTGATGAATGGATTACGCCTCCTGAAAATCTCTCAGATACAGCATGGGATCGCAGGATAAATCAAATGAGCCCTGATCTGTTTCGGTTCACCTATCTCTCCCTTAGCGTTTCGGCGGCAGGAATCATCGTTTGGAAAAGCCGGAGGTCTAAAGAAGATCTCGCTGTGGTCGGATTGATGACCTTCATATTGTTTGCGATATTTTTTGCCATCTACCACGATAGTGGAAAAGAAAACATGAGCGACGACATTTCCGAATTCATGTTCCGCGCATTTACACACGTCAAAGGTGATCTCATTCTTATCACCTGTAGCTCTCTCCTCTGGGGTGCAGTGCCCTTTAGTATAGGGATTATCCTGAACAAAAAGCATCACGGCAAATGGTACGTGTGCGGTCTCTTTGCTGCATTGATAGCTATCAAGACCAAGTTCGAAGATTATTATTTCATCCACCATGCCAAAATTAGGAGTGATGCGCAACTAGATCCGCTCGCGGGAGAGAAAAAAAGAGGAGCTCCATTATGCGACCCCTACCGAACGGGAGTCGAGGCGGGAATCGACCTCTATTGCCAAGCGTTGAGCAATCTGCGCAACTGATTTCCCGTGTGATTGTCGCAAGAATGCTGGACAGGCTCCAAGGGGCGTTCGAACAATGATTGACGATAGGTGTCGAAGGTTAGCATCAAAAGAGTGCCGCGAAGCATCAGAATAAATTGCTATCACATTATCGGGGCAGTACTTTCCCGAGCATCGGACACCGATCGTGAGGCACAAGAGTCTATCCGCCACTCAGCCGATCAATCCTGGGCAGATTGAGGGCTCAATGTCGCATAGGAGTTGCAACCACGAAGGATCGCTCGATTCGCAGAATGCTATTGACTTACATCTTCTACTTGCATAGATTACTATTAATCAACGCCTCCCACAAGACGGAGGATTTTTTAAACGAGTGTTTGCGGCAAGATTGAAGGATGCTAACAGCAGTGCTAACAGTCGAGCTCCCCACTGCTAAAATAGTTGGGTCTCTGTAGGCAAAAGAGGCGTTTTTTTGAAGACGCTTTCAGCCTACGGAGCTGAGGGTTAGGGGTTCGACTCCCTTCTGGCGCACTTTGACATCCTCTTTTTCACCTTCCTTTCGAGAACTTTTTAGCCTCTTGCTGTAAGCCCCCCCGTTGTCAGATTGCTCCTGCTAACACTTCTGCTAACAGAAGGAGGAGTTCTGCCATGCCAAGTCTTTTCAGACGTTCTAATGGTGTGTTTTATATAGCGTACACCGCCGACGGGAAGCGCCGATGGAAATCTACGGGGAATACGGAAAAGCATCTGGCAATCAGCGCACTACTCAAGCTGGACAAACTCGTCACCCAACCGGGAAGACAGCTCCTGCTTTCGAAGTTCACCGAAGACTTCCTCGCTTCCGCCACCGCAAACTATTCCGCCGGAACGATTACGATTTACAGGCAGTCGCTGAACAAATTCCTTGCCATCATCGGGGACCGCAACCTCACTGACGGATGCCGCGCGAATTCTTACCAAGACCTCATCGTCCTTGGGTGCACGTATCGCTACATCCAAGAACTGAAGAACATCCGGGGGTCCGTATCTTGTGTATATCACCGCTCTCATGTGATCACAGACTTCCATCTCTCATGATCATGGACGACATTCACTCTGTTGATCTACCTCCTATGCCTCTCGCATCAAGGCTGCGACAGCTGAAACGAAACAGACTCAAGCTTCTGACCCGTCCGCAGGACACGAAATGGCCCGGTTTTCTAGTGGATTAAGTCAATGGGATCAATTTACATTGTCGGCGAGAGTGCTCTCTTGCTCGCTGATATCCCCGAGAGTCCCAGGAATGCATTGCAGACTTCATCTGCCGTAATCTTGTCCATTGCGCTCGTCTTGTGTAGATAGTATAGACTTTTGCATCTGCAGGTAAATCGATCTATGACGACATCCTCCCTCTTGAGAGGCATAAAATTATTCGGTGACGGACCCAACATACTCACACTCCTGAGATCGGCGAGATGAGCGAGATTTCTCGGACCGCTATCGATTCCTACAAAATAGTCGCTCGTCCTCATGAGGAGGAGAACCGTCCTCAGGTCAACCTTGTTTATGAGGGAGTATATGGTGAAGTCAAGCTTGCTCTGAATAAACTCGAACGACTTCTGTTCGAACTCGGTACCTCCAACGACCATAAACGTAAAGTCCCCCCGTTCATTCAACTTCCTTAACAGTTCGACCCATTTACTATTATTCCATAACTTCACGCTCCATCCGGACCCAGTGTGGACGATGATCTTCTTCCCGTGCCCTGGCAGTGGCAATAGGTCCTTCATTTGTGCGTAATCCGATTCGTTCAGATCGAAGATGTCGTCAAACCCTAACTGCCTGGCCGGCTTCTTCATGCCTATCATCTCGAAATTGACGTCACTCCATTGCCTCACCTGACGTTTGAGAGCGGTGGTCGTTATTAAATGGCCGATGTATTTGAAGAAAGGGACATCATAGATCGTGAGTTTCGAATATCTGATGGAGCTCAGGATCCTATACGATTCAGGGCTTATACGTAGGACCATGACGTGGTCGTACTGCGTAGGCATGGATTCATGTTCTTCCCCGCCCTGGTTGCTTCTCCTATAGATAGATCGCGCGGTATAGACCTTTCGTATTCCTCTGATCGATTCAGCAAGCGATTTGAGCGGCGGCGTGACGACGAGATCGACATCCTGCGTCTGATGTTCAATAAAGACCCGTAATGCTGGAAGCGTGGCTACGAAATCGCCGATGATGCAGGTGTCAATGACAAGCACTCCAAGATGTTTTGTGGACACCTTCCCAAAGAGTTTCTTCAGTCTCAACCTGATCAGGAGGAGAATCTCTCCGAACAGTCTGAATTCGGCCCAATTGATCTTATCTCGTAGCATTGACTGCGACTCCCTCCTCGTATTTGACCCGCCAAAGAAGTATAGGAAAAGAAATCCCGACTATCAATCACGGCCAATTCCCTCCCCCTTCAAGAGCGTCAATGGTGGCTCTGAGTGTACGGGCCACGATTAAAAACGGGGTAGTCCTTCTCTTGCATTCCGAACGGTCGGCGTGGGACATTACTGTCGCAGGCGGCTCGATTGATCGGCTTTCGAAGTGGACTCCCAGTCACATGATCGTCGATAGGTGTCCTCCTTCTCAGCGCAAGAGCCACATTCCACTCTGGCATATCATTTGCGGCTCTATTAAGAAGACCACGGTTGTCACAATGTTAGACGTTTGGCCTCAGATCACTTTTCACTTCGAAAGGAGCCACATATATGAAACTCACATCGGTTTGGGTGAAGGGCACTGTGATTGTCGCTACCATCCTCGTGCTCGCATCATGCAAGGATCAATCTACTTCCTATGGGACCACTTCAACGCCCGTTCCCACCGGTTCTCCGAACACCGTTCTTATGGCGAATATGGTGTTTACCCCAAAGAGCATCACTGTCGCGCACGGCACGACGGTCACTTGGAAGAATATAGACGCCTATGCCACCCACACCGCAACGAGCGACAGTTCCTTGTGGGATACGGGTATCATCGCAATCAGCCTAAGCAAGGGGATCACCTTTAACGTCCCTGGAACATACACCTACCATTGTCTGTATCACGGAGCGATGGGCATGACCGGAACAGTTGTCGTTCAATAGCACTCGCACGCTGGAATTTTCTGATAGATCTTCTCGGGTCCCGTATACAATCCATCCGCTTCTTGATGAGAATTCGGCCAGGAATTGGTGTTTACACCCAATGCTCACGCCGAGATTGACCGGCTCCGTACGGAATGCCAGCAATCCGATCTCTGGCAATTCGATACAGACCGTGGCGCCTCTGGCTTGCAGAATCGCCGAAGGCACCATGCCCTGCCCCCACGCTAATCGTGCGAGTATGACGGTGATACCGGGCAGTGTTGCCAACAAGTCTTCCGCAGTCGCGTCCCGGTTGGCCTTCACCGCTTTGGCCTCGAACTTCGTCGTGTCTTTGTTCTGTACCGCAGGGGGGACACGTCCTTCCACGACGACCTCAGCCCAACGGCACCGGCACGATAGCCATGGTGAGTTTTCGCCGATATTGAGAACGATGTCGACCTGGAGAGAGAGAGATCGGCTGGCGACCGATCGCCGTGAAATCGAGCCGGTACGCCGAGGGCCGGACCCGTGAGATCGTGAAGCCGCCGTCTGGCCCTGTATCCGTACGGATCAATAGAGAGGTGTCTGCAAAGTTGACCAAGCGAATGTTCACGCCTGGGAGCGCCATTCGGCGTTCATCGAGAATCTTTCCACTGATGGAGTACTCCTGAGAGAGGGCCGGCGTTGAGAAGAGGAGAGCGAGGAATGCAACTGCAAGGGTGGGACGAAACAGAATTGTATGCATGCCTATTGGACCCGCATGCTTCGCCAGGGTTTAATTGCTCAGACCTGCGGCTGTGAACTCCGAGAAGATAAGATCAGGGTGTTCAATACTTCTACTTCTCGAAGACCCAACATGCACTCACCATCTCGTTGCTTCGCACGTGGCGGGCATGATGGGTTCGGCGTCGCACGCACCGCCGTTCGTGGCACGATCAATGGAACGAGGAGTCAAAACTCACCGCCACGAAATACGCCGCTGCGGCCGCGATGAGGCCGATCGCGGTGACCTTGAGCGCCCCCCGGAGTTCGGGTTGACCGGTCACCTTGCTTTTGAAGTACCCGAACACGAAGAGACAGATCGTCGTAAAGATGATCGATACGATGAGTCCGTTATGTGGCGTGTTCGTCACGAAATAGGCGGAGAGCGGCAAGAGGCCCCCGACAAAATACGCCATGCCGATCGTGAGCGCCGAGTTCCGGGCCCGGTTGACGTTCGGTTCCTCCAGGCCCAGTTCGAACTTCATCATGAAATTCACCCACTTGGTCTTGTCCTTCGCCAGTTCGACGGCGAGCATATTCTGCCCCTGTTCGCTGATGCCGTATTCTGCGAAGACCTCCTTCACTTCCTGCATCTCTTTTTCGGGAACGACTTCAACTTCGTCGTACTCCCGCTTCAATTCGCTTTGATAATGTTCTTGCTCTGTCTTGCCCGCGAGATAGCCGCCCAATCCCATGGCGATGCAGCCCGCCACGATCTCGGCGATCCCGGCGGTGATGACGATGCTGTTGTTGCTTACGGCGCCGCTTAACCCTGCTGCCAGGGCGAACGGTACGGTCAGCCCGTCGCTCATCCCGATGACAATGTCGGTGATGAGATCCGAGCTCTTTAAGTGCTTTTCGGTGTGCGTCATATGCGCAAGTGCATTGATGTGCTGGGAAAATTGTCGGTCACTGCGACAGAGTAAAAAGAAAACGGCGGGGGCACGATGTATGGCTCAGTCATCGGCGCGGATGATCGGCGCCACCTGCGCATTTCGCTCGAAATCCCAGTGGGTCTGCCGTTTCAGGTCCGCTACGCCGAGCTGATAATCAATGAGCGCCCCGAGGGAATTGATCTTCGCCGCCGTCAGCCGCTGTTGCGCCTGGGCGAGGTCATTGCGGTTGATGGTCCCCACCCGAAACCGCTGCAGGCTGATGTCGTAGCTCTTCTGCGCGACCGCCACCGACTTTTGAAGTACCTCGATCCTCGACTGGGCGACATGGATCCGGTTGAGCAGGTCCATCGTCTCCTGCCGCACCTGCTGCTGGATGTAATCGCGTTGCACCGCTGTGTTCCGGTAGTCGATCTCCGCCGCCTGGACGTTGAGGCTGTTGCTCCCCCAGTCGAAAATGGGGATGGACAGGGTGAGTGAGGCGCTGCGCGAACGGTTGAAATCATGGAAGACGTCCTTGAAGAGCGTATCTGTCTTGTTGACCCCGTAGCGTGCCGTGAGATCGAACCGGAAATCGTGCTGCGACTTCGCCGACGAGACGTCGATCTCCCGCAATTCAATGTCGCGCTCCGCCCTGAGGGCGTCCGACCGGTACTTCAGGGCCGACTCGATCGCCTTGTCGCGGTCGATCGCGATCGGCGCGTACGTCACTTCGGCGACCGGCTCGATATCGTCCTCCGGCGGTACGCCCAGGAGGAGCCGGAACGTGTTTTTCGATTGCGCGAGTTCCCGGTCGTTATTGAGCGAATCATTCCGGCTCGACGCAAGGTCCACCTCGGACTGAAGGACGTCCACCTCCGGGATAAGGCCGCCGGTGAACTTGGACTGCGCCGTGTTGTAGGATTCCTCGTTCTGCTGCACCTGCTCCTTCACGATCTCCAGACGCTGGAACTGCTGGTAGAGGTTGTAGAAGGCCTCCGTCACCCGGTAGACGAGGTCGAGCTGTGCGCTGATGAAATCCGTCTCCGCCTGTTCGAGAGCGATATCCGACCGTCTGGCGCTCAGCCGGTGCTGGTTGCTCGTGAGGATCGGCTGCTGAAGTTCCACCGCAAAGTCCCCGAAGTAGTTCTTGATCGTGCTGTTGGTCCCGGAGAGACCCGAGGTCTGTTCGCGGCCGAAGAGCGTCTGGGTGAACCTCAGCGTCCCGCCGGTGATCGTCACCGGCTGGTTGATGACGAGGGAGCTCTGGTAGTTCTTCGATTGGAGCTGGTAGTACTCGAAGTTGCCCGTGATGGGGTTGAACTGCTGCGTCAGCGATTCCGAATAGTTCGGGGCGGAGAGCGAGAGGGACATCGAGGTCCACAAGGAGCGCCGGGACGATTCGCCGCGGTTCCGCGCGGCGCGGTAGCGTGCGGTGACGTCGCTTGCCACGAGCCCTTTTTCCACGGCCCGTGCGATGCTCTCCTCGAGCGACAACCGGAAAACATGTTGGCCGAACGACTGCGTGCTGAGAAGGAGGGGGATGCCAAAGAGAAGCGGTAGGACTCTCATCGTTCTATTCATAGTGGAGCGATTCAATGGGATTCTGTCCCGCAGCCTTCTTTGCGGGGTAATAGCCGAAGCCGACACCGACCGCCGCGGAGACCGTGAACGCGAGGATGACCGCCGGGAGCGAGACGACCGTCGGCCAGCCCGCATAGAGGGTGATCGCGCTCGTCAGGAGCCATCCGATGATGATGCCGATGATGCCACCGACGACGCTGATGAACAGTGCCTCGAAGAGGAACTGCGTGAGGACGTCGACGCGGGTAGCGCCGACGGCGCGCCGGATCCCGATCTCCTTCGTCCGCTCAAGGACGGAGGCGAGCATGATGTTCATGATGCCGATGCCGCCGACAAGGAGCGAGATGCTCGCGATCGCGCCCATGACGACGTTGAAGATCTGCTGGGTCTTCTGGCTCTGCTGGACGAGCGCCTCCGGGACGATGATGTCGTAATCGGCTACCCCGAAATGCCGCCGGGCAAGGATCCGTTCGATGATGTCGGTGGTCTCGTCGATGCGGTCCTCGGACACGAGCTTCACCGTGATCTGGTCGAGCTCCATCTTCGGCCGGGGGTTCTTGTTGTTCGATACGCTGATGCCGCCTCCGGTGAACCGCACGTTTGCGCCGTTCGACTGGCTCTTGTACCGAACGAGCTTCGATTGCGCCGTGGTAAGAGGGATATAGACGTCAACATTGAGGTTGCGCACCTCGAGATTGTCGACCTTCTTGCTCGGTGCGAGCTGGCGGGCCATCACGCCGATAATCGAGAACCATTGGTCGTCGATCTTCACCGATTGGCCGATCGGCTGTTCGAAATGAAAAAGCTTGTTCTTCACGTCCCCGCCAAGGACGCAGACGTTCGCCTGATCCGCCATGTGCGATTGGTCGAAGAATCGACCCGCCGACATTTGATAGCCGTAGCAGGAAAGGAACTCCGGGGTCGTGCCGATGAGCTTGACCTCGACCTTGTCCGCGTTATGCTGGGCCGGCGTGGTCTTCTCCCAATGCGGCACGACCGTCTTCACTCCGGGGCAGACCTGGGTGATCGCGTCGGCGTCGAGCGCCGTTAAGCCGGGCGAAAAGTTCGCCTTCGCGTTCTCGAACGTCTGCACGGTCTGCTCTCTCGTCCTGATGATGATGTTGTTCACACCCATGAGGCGGATCTGCTCAAGCGCTTCGAGCCGCGCCCCCTCCCCGATCGACATCATCGCGATCACCGCCGCCACGCCGAAGATGATGCCGAGGGCCGTCAGCACCGAGCGGATCCGGTGGACGAGGATCCCCGTCATCCCGATACGGACGCTTTCGTCAAGGTTCACAACTTCTTCTCCGGGGCCGGTTTTCCCGTGCGGGCATCGAGCGCCTCCGGATCGCGGAGCGCGACCTTGTCCCCCTCCTCGAGTCCGGCTGTGACAATGACGAAATTGCTGTTCTTCGTCCCGAGCGTCACCTCCTGTGCGCGCGAGTTCTTATAGACGATATTCTTACCGTCCTTCTCGAACACCGCTTCAATGGGGATGAAGAGCACGCCGGGGATGGAGGTCATGACCACCTCGTTGCTCGTCGTCATTCCGGGCTTCAGAACCGGGTCGGTCCCCTTGATGTCGACGATGACCTCGAAGGTCTTCGTCGTGGATTGGTCGCGCTGCTGGCCGATCGTCCCCACCGAAGCGACGGTCCCCTCGAACTCCTTGTCTGGAAAGGCGTCGAGCTTGATCTTCACCGCCTGGTCCTTCTTCACCTTGCTGACCTCGACCTCATTGACGTTGGTGACGGACTGCATCCTCGAGAGGTCCGGAAGGCTCACCAGGGACATCCCGCCCCACGGCGAATCGCCGACGGCCACCTTGCGCCCCGTGTTCCAGTTCGTTTCATAGACGGCGAGGCCTCCAAGCGTCGCCTTCAACGTGTACTGTTCTTTGTCCTGCTCGGCACGCTTCAGATCGTTCTGCGTCTGCTGGAGCTTGAGCGTCAGCTTGCGTTCCTCGGACTTGTCGACGATGCCCTGCGACTCGACCGTCTTCTTCGCCTGCTCGAACGCGATGCGGCTCCTCTCGAGGTTGATCTCCGTCTCCTTGCGCTGGAGTTCGGCCTCAAACTTCATCTTTTCGACCTGAAGCTTGGCCTGTTCGTAGGAGAGCTCCGCGTTGCGCAGGTTCCCGTCGAGCTCGGAGAGCTTCAGGTCCCTGTCCGCCTTGAACTTGTCGAGGTCCGACTGGTTGATGCTGAGCTCGGACTGCTTGTCGGCGATCGTCTTGTCGACATCTGTCGTCGCGAACCGGACGATGACGTCCCCCGCTTTCACCGTCGTCCCTTCCGGGATGAGGTAGATGATCTGGAGCTGACCGTAGCGCAGGCGCGGCGTCGTGAGAGTGAAGGAATTCGCCGCCCGGATCTCCCCGCTGTTTTTGATGCTGACGAAGAATTCGCCGCGGTGGACGTCCGCCGTCGCCACGTTCTCCTTGTTGGACGCGGAGAGGATGACCAGGAGGAGGAGAAAGACGACGACTCCGGCGATCGGGAGCGCGATTTTCTTCTTTCTGAACCGCGGGGGTACCAGGGAAAGGACGTTGGAGAATTTCATGGGTGGTTCCTCATTCCAAAGACATCAGGGTGAAGCAACGAGATCAGGGGCCTGCAGATTTAGACCGTCGAAACGCTCAAATGGTTGACGTGTTGGGACTCCCGGGTTTCCTCCGTAGACCGGTCGCTGCGGCTTCGTGACGAAACGGCGCATATTGAGGGGCAGATCGACGATTGTGAGAATGTGGTAGGAACAACGTACTGAGATTGGCGGCAAAAGTCAAAGCAGCGCGAGGCCGGTTCGGAGAGAGACACGGCCGGGAACGACCAAGGGGAACACCTCCCGCGCCAGTCGCCGCGAAGATATTCCCCTTTCGAGGGTATTGGCCGCTTTGAATGCGGACGTTTGAGTCTCAGATCTCCAGTCCAGGCTACCTTCAGTGCCGGTCGCAGATCCTCGTCTCTCCCGAGACATCTCATCGGACGAAGACCAACGTACCCCCTAGCGGACGAGCAGCATCTTTCTTACTTCCACAAAACTGTTCGTCGGGGCGGCGGGATCGACGGCCTGTATCCGGTAGATGTAGAGTCCGGAAGCGACGTCCGAAGCGTTCCAGGATGCTTCATGAAACCCGGCCTCGAGGTCCTCATCGAGGAGTACGGCGACGCGCTGCCCCACCGTGCTGTAGATCTCGAGCCTCACCCGGCTGCGCGTCGGCAAGCCGAACCGAATGGTCGTGCTCGGATTGAATGGGTTGGGATAATTTGGCTCAAGGACATGCGTGGACGGTATTGGCGCCGGGCCCGCGAGGGCCGCTTCGGGCGGCGGCGGGGGCGCTTCCGATGTCGGGACGATCCTGATCGCATTGGCGGGCGAGGCCGCAGGATACGCCGAACAGACGAGCGAGCCAGACTGTGCCACCTTCACCCAATACCCTTGCCCGGGAAGAAGGGTATCCGCCACGCTGTAGCCTGCGGCATAGCCGAAGAAGTTGTTCGTGACGATGCCTGCGGGGATGCTCGTGATCGCGGCGACCGGGAGCGGCGCGGAGATCGACCCAATGAGGTTCCAACCGGCAGTGACCGCGATCGTGTCGACGTACAGGCTGCTCCCGTTGATCGTCTCTGTGGCGCTTCCACCGAATTTCGCCCAGTATCCCTTCCCGTTCACCAGCGTGAAGGTCTGCACGTAGGCGGCGTTGAATGAGAACGCATACGCGTTCACCGATGCGGGGTAGAGCTGCAGGACTGAGTCTCCCGGAATCGGGTCAAGCACTGGATTCGAAACAAGGTTCCACCCCGCGGAGATCGGAATGTGGAGCGACACAGAGCCGAGGACGACGGTGAGCGTTCCCGTGCTCGTACTGGCCAGGGTGCCCGATGTTGCGCGGATCTTCGCGCTCCCGAAACCGTGCCCCGTGAAGACCGCCTTTTTGCCGTCCAGCGACGGCACAAGATCGGTCGCGATCACTCCGCCGGTCGTATTCTGGAGGGACCAGAGATCTGCCGCCACGTTCGCAACGAAATTTCCCGACGCGTCTCTCGTCACCGCAAAGACGGTCATCGATGATCCGGAAGCCAACGATTGCGGACCGACGGCAGTTCCCGATCCATTCCCGGCCGTCTCAACGACGACGAGCGCAGCCGCGCCCGGCGTGACGGTGAGAATCCCCGTCGGCGTCGACGGCAGAACTCCCGACGACGCGAAGATCTTCGCCGCCCCGATCAGGTGACCCGTGAAGAGCGCGCTCCGGCCGTCGGTCGCCGGCACCAGGTCGCCGAGTGCGATGCCGCCCGAGGCGTCGAGGAGCGACCACGTCGACGAATCATTTGCCACGAAATTGTTCGACGCGTCCCTCACGATGGCGTAGACGGTCACGTTGTTCCCGGACGCCACCGACTGGGACGGCACGATCGTGCCGGAACCGTTCGACGCGGTCTCGACCCGCACAACCGCCGCGATGCCGTGCGTTACGGTGATGATCCCCGAAGGAATCGCCGTCAGGAGACCCGAAGTGGCCGCTATGGCGGCGCTACCGGTCGCGTGGGCGGTGAAGATCGCGCTCTTGCCGTCGGGCGAGGGCACGAGATCGCCCGTGACGACGCCGCCGGAGAGGTTCTGCAAAGCCCAGGTTGACGCCGCGTTGAAGACAAAATTGTTCAGGGAGTCCCGCGCGATCGCATAAACCGTGATCGACGATCCCGAAGCGAGCGCTTGGACCGGGACGGGCGACCCGGACCCGTCCGACGCCGATTCCACACGGACGCTCTTCGGGGGAAGCGGAAGCACGGCGAAGGTCTGCGCATTCGAAAGGCCGCCTCCACCTGAGTTGAACACCGTCACCGGCATGCTCGCGACGCTCAAAAGATCGCTCGCCGGAACGGACGCCGTGAGCTGCACTTCGCTGACGTACGACGTCGGCTTGGTGACGCCGTTGAAGCGGACGGCCGACTTCCCTTCCACGAAATTCGTGCCGTCCACGACGAGCGTGAACCCTGATTCGCCGATGTTCTTCGACGCAGGCGCGATACTTGCCGTCGTCGGGACGGGCGTACTGCCGATCCGGTCCGCCGTATCGGCAGCGGTCCACCGAGAAAAGTCGCTGATGCCCGATAGGCTGATCGTTCGGGAGGCCGTATCGGCGGTTCCCCCGAGATTCGTCCACGTCGCGCCGTTGTCCTTCGATCGGTAGAGCTCCAACATGGCGGCGTTCTGGCCGGCAAGTTCCAGCGGATCGTAATGGAACACGAATCCCGCATTCAGTCCGGTGTTCGTCGCGGGAGCGATGTCGAACGAACGGCCGATGGACGCGTGCCCGGAGCCTGCAGAGGAGGATCCCGTCCTGCGGACGATCGTCGTCGCGCCGAGCGCGACGCCGTGCAGTGTGACCTCAGCGCCGATATTGCCGAAGGAGATCGTCCCCGACGTCGCCGCGATCGTTCGGGTCGTGCTGATGGTGCCGATGAGGGGTTTCCCCGAGACCTCCGCGAGCGTCCCAGCCGCACCCAGGACGACCGTATGCGTCCCGGTGTTCAGTGTACCGTTCGTCGCGGCGAGCGTGCCCAGTACCGTGACGTCGCCCGAGAGAGAATCGCCGGAGGCGCGGTTCAGCGTGAAATTGTTGAGGGTCAGCCCGGGAAGCGTCATCGTCGGTCCGGCGCCCCCGACGACAAGATCCGAGCTCGAGCCGCCGACGAGTGTCCCGGAGGCGACGGTCATCGTCCCATTGAGTGTCAGCACGTGGGCCCCGATCGAAAACACGCCGTTCGCAAGCGTGAGACTGTTCGAGATCCCATTGTCCCCCGCCATCGCGACGCCCGCAGTGTTGTTGACGGTAAGATCGTGAAAGGTCGAGCCGACCACCGTTTGCGCGACCGTTCCCCCGAGCGTCACGCTTCCCGTCCCCGCATTAAATGTTCCCGTGTTGACCCAATTTCCCTTGACGACGAGCGCGAACGATACGGCGTTAAGAGTTGTCCCAAGACCAATGGTGCAGTTTCCCCCGATCGTCATCCCTGTCGCCGCGGAAGGTGTCACGCTGCCGGAAAGGGAAAGATTGCCATGAACGTCGCTCACTCCCGCCAGTATCGGCGTGCCGGACCCAGCGAGCGTGAGATGATGGTAGATCACCGGTTGGACGCTCTGGCCTGCTCCCGTATAGATCACCGTGTTGCCTATTGCCGAGGCATTCAACGTGCTGATCGAGATCGATCCGGCGATGCTGAGTGTGCCGCTACTACCCTGCGCGAGAGTGCCGAGACCTCCGAGAAGGGTTCCGGCGGTCATCGCGCCGTTATTGGTCAAGGCGGCTCCGCTGCCGACGTCGACCGATCCTGCGTTAAGCGTTCCTCCATTCGTGTGGGCCGCGCCATGGAGGCTCAGCGAGGTCACCCCGGTAAAGACGACCCCCGCCCCGTTCGTTAACGATCCCGCGACATCGACAGCTCCGATTGCGCTTTTCGTGCCGGTCCCACTCAGTGTGAGGTTGAAGTAGGGGAAGGCCGGGATACTCTGTGATGTGCCGTTGAAATCGATCGTGCTCCCGGTGGTCGTGTGCCCCGTCGCGGAGCCTGGCGTGAACGTTCCGGCGATCCCGATCGTTCCCGACGAGGAAAAAACCTTGTCAAAATTACTCAGGGCAAGATTGCCGTATGTTCCCGGGAGGACACCTTGGCCCGGACTCACCTGACCGTAGGCGACGGTCCCAGCAGCTCCGCTTGTCAAGATCCCACCACCTGCGACCGTACTATTGAGGGTCAGTGTGCTGGCCCCGACGTCGATGGTCCCCAACGACAGCGCGAAGGTGTTGTCGACAGAGGCGGAACTATTGAGGAGGAGTGACCCCCCTGCCTTATTGACGATGAGCGACGCGAAGAACTCGCCGCCCGGCTTCGTTAACGCCTGCGCCCCTGAACCGTTGAACGTCACGCTGTTCCCGCCGGCGGTAAATGTGCCGTTGTCGGTCCAGTCCCCGCCGAGTGCGACCGTTAGTCCGTTCGCATTGAATGTCGTACCCGACTGGATCGTGACACCGCCGACGACGTTCAGGCCAGACGACACGAGCGCGGCCGTCGGCTTCGTCGGGGACGAGGTCGCGTTCGATACGAGGAGATTTCCAACGGGCCGCGCGCTCTGGATGCGGATGACCTGAGCGTCCTGGCTCAATCCATCTCCGATCTGAAGCGTCCCTCCCGTGATGCTTGCCGTGCCGGCGAGATCGACGAAATCGGCCGTGTTGCTCGTCGCATTTCGCACGACAATAGTCCCGCCGGAGATCGTGCAGGACGATCCCGCCACCCCGAGGTCGAATGCGCCGAAGGTGACGCTCGTGGAGCCCTGGATGGCGACCGTCACCGTCCCGCCGCTTTGCGTATACGAAGTCGTGCCCGAAGGAGCATTGCGGCTCAACCGGCCGGCGATATTGAGCACGCCGCCATCGATGATGATGGATGATCCGGCGATGTATTCGAGGGAATTGTCCACCGAGGTTCCCACGTTGAACGTGCCGGCCGACAGTCGGAAAAGGCCTCTGACCGATACCCCGCCCGCCTGGGGGGTCACCGTCACGTTCGGGTTGTTGATCCAAAGCCCGGAGGTCGGCTGAATGTTGTAGATCGGACCGACGATGAACGAGTTCGCAAAGGTGAATGAGCCGGACACTTTGAAGGTGCCGTTCGTCAGCGTCAAAAACCCGTCCGGAGCATTGAAGTTCGCCGCTGTGACCTCAACTGTGTTGGCGATCGCGGCGCCCATGTTCACACGGATGAGGTTGAAGTTGTTCGCACCGCTCCCCGTGACCGACTGGTTGCCATTGCGCGCGAAGGTCACCGTCCCGGTGCTGCCGGTGAACGTGCCGTCGTTCGTCCAATTGCCGCTCAGGGTAAGGATATTTGCGCCCCCATTGAGAGTCGCGCCGAGGCCGATGATGAGGTTTCCGGCGATCGTGATGTTCCTCGAGAGGGTCGTCGTCCCGCCGCTCAGCGTCAAATTATTGAAATTGATGTTATTGTCGCTCGGGATCGTATTCGTCGCGGTCAAGACGACCGTGCCGGTCCCTTGCGTCCAGGTGCCGAGCCGATTCAGAAGGAACCCCTGGCAGACGAGCGTGCCGCCCGCGGTCATGTTGAGGCTTCCGGGCGTATTGTTCGTTACGCCGATCGTCACCGCTCCGGAGACCGTAAGCTGTGACCCGCCCGAAAAGAGGAGCGTTCCCCCTCCCGTGCCGAGCGTCGAGCCCCCGAGCTGGATGCTGAGGCTGGACCCGTTCGCCACGTCGAGCGTGACGGTAAAATCGCCGTTGATGATCACGTCGTCGCCCGGTCCGGGCGCCGGATTCCCGCCCCACGTGCTGGCGACGCTCCAGTTGCCCGATTGCGAGGTCGTCTTCGTTGCGCCGTGCGCACCCGTGGCAACGATGAGAAGGAGAAGACATGCAAACAGAAGAAGGGATCGGTACGATTTCAACTCGAACCTCGATAGTAGTGATACGTGATGTGGACTGCTGACGGCGTCGAGCGCGTCTTGTTCGATGTTCAGCGGTGGTCGGCTCTTACTAGCGCAACATCCGTACCACAAGTGAAAATGCTCCAAAGGAGTGATAATTCAGTGGTATGTCATATACGTGTCCCATACATGTCACAGCGTAGGCAGCATTGGGACCCACGTTTGGTGCATGGATCGGGCGGGATCAGTACTCGCATGTGGGAAGAGGTGGTTCAAGGATGCAGACGAAGAGGGGTCAATGGCGGGTGCGCGGGGTGGCGGGGGGGAGGAGCGGTCGTACGATTCTCGGCGGCGGAGAGCGGGGCTCAGCGGCGAGGTCGTGCAAGGAAGGAGGGGGCGGGAGTGTTACTCCCAGCCTTCGCTCACCAGGGCATCATGGAGCTCGTTCGGGGTGTGGCGGTAGTGATATTCGAGCCTGCTGGAATCTTCGTGGGCCTTATCGTAGGTCCAGCCCTTCGCCATAAGATTTCGTTCGTGGAGCTCGTGGAAGAGGACATACGGCCGTTCCGCCTCCTCGAGGTCGTTGTCGATCCAGACCTCCTTCTGCGGGACGAACTCGTAGACGTGGTCATGTCCGCCCTCGGTGAAGTCATCGTCGAACACGCTTCGGACGAGCCTGCCGTCGACGATCCAGACGGAGACACCGGAGGTTAGCATTTTCCAGAGCGTCACGTGCACTTTCGCCGGGTCAGGGAGGCCGCCGCGTCCAGTGAGTTTTTCGATGTCGCCGGACCGTTTGCGCTCCGCCATCTCGGCGCGGTCGGCCGCCTCGAGCGCGTCGTCGTACGCCATCCCCTTCAGCATGAGCCGGTGCTCCACCAGGAGATGATCGACGAAGAATTTCTGTTCGTCCTCCTTCGCCTCCTTGTCGAGCCAGAACTCGTTCTTCGGTATGCAGTCGAAGACGAGACCCTGTCCGTAATTGGTGAATTCTTCATCAAGATGCGTCCGGACATATGTGCCATCCACGATCCAGATCGTGATCTTGCCGCGGACGCCGGCCTTCCGGATGTAGGGTGGTTTGAGCTCTGTCGTCATGGGATGAAGGTAGGAAGAATTGGAGGAAGTATCAAGCGCACCGCTCCGATCCTGCCACGCCGCCGTGAGGCGGCACGCGGACGCCGCACACAGGATCGAGAGTATGAGAACGCGTCTCATCGCCTATTTCACGTGGAATGCCGTGTGGAAAGCGAAACGAAGCGTATCCTCCACCGGCATCATGAGCATCGAAGGACGTTCGATCTTGAAGTCGGTGAGGGAAAGCACGAACGTCCCCTCGACGGCGAGTTTCATCCCGTCCCAGCGACCGATCGCATTGATCACGACGGGCTTTGTCACGCCGTGAAATGCCAGGGGACCGCTCACCGAGAGCGTGTCATGATGCTGGATGATCTCCGTCGAGCTGAACCGGACGTCCGGATAGGTCAGCGCGTCGATCACCTCCATGGCATGAGAATCCCTGTTCGAATTACCGCTGTTGAACGTCATGACATCGACGATGGCGGAGACGTTCTTGATCTGCCGGTTGAGCGTATCGACCGTCAATCGGAACGCGAGCTCCGTGCTCGTCGCTTCGACGACATGAAGCGGGTGGACGATCCGGTACGTGATGCTCGCACTATCGCACCGCGGGATCGACACGGTGTTTTGGGCGTCGACGGCCGTCCATGAGACGAGCGCGGCGAAAGTGAGAACCGTGAGGAAAAGTGTTTTATGCATGTCAGCCTCAGAAGGTCATGACGATCATGGAGAGCGCAAGCGTGCCGGTGGTGATGTACGCGGCCACTTGGTGTGTTCGAGCGCGCTGCGAATAGTCGGCGTGCCGCCCGATCATCGATCCGAGGATCGGCGTGACGATCATTCCCGCAAAGTGGACCCAGGCGAGCGTTTTATGAAGTGTCGTCGTACTCGCTTCATCCCGGCGGATGAGGGGCGGAGGCGAGAAGATGGACAATGCGGCGGTGCAGCCGTACGAAACAATGGCTGCGGCAACGAAGGTCTTATGCGCGTCCTTTGTGTTCTTGCCGTTGATGAGCTGTTGGCCGTAGTACACGGCCGTCCCCATCAGTCCGAGCGTCACGAAACCGCTGATCTGATGGAGCGTCAGCATCGTTCTCCGGAGCTGAAGCTCGCTCTTGCGTACCTCCGGCGTCAGCGTGGAAGCGATCCCGATCCCCCTGAGCACCCCCGATTCCCCCCACATCGTGCGTTCCATGAGGCTCATATTGTCCGGCAGGAGTTTTCGCACGACGGGCTTATCGAGCGTTGCGCCTGAATCCGCCGGGTTCGCTGAGAGGCCGGGTGCAGCCGCCGTACTATCGATGTGCGCGACCTGCGCGCGGAGTGTGAAGGAGAACATGACGACGAGCGAGACAAGAAGGAGAACCGACTTCATAACGGACCTTTCTGCGGTATCATTGAGGGAGATCGGCCATATCCGAGACCGATCCGTGATCGGATGCTCTGGCCGGGGAACGAGCTCGTCCGGATCCGGCAGACGCACCGGCATCGCACACCGAGGTTGTTCCGCATCTAGGAATAGACCCGGAGCGACGTGCCACTGAGACTCGTGTTGTATCTCGAGAGAGGAGTGCCGGCCGGCCCGTTGATGACCGAACCATCGAGCGCAAAATTCGACCCATGGCTGGAGCAGTGGAACCGGTTGCCTGCGGCATCAAAATCGATCGTGACGCCGGCGTGCGTACACGCCTGGCTCACCGCGACATATGCCCCGCCGTTCGTATGAGCGACGACGACGCCGCCCTTATAGATGGAACCTCCGGGAACTGTCAGAGCGTGGTACGTGGCGGATGTGAGGTCGAGGGTAAAATCGACATTGGTCGGACCGGCAAAATCGGTAGGCATCGAGCAACCGCTAAGACACTGGGCGCAGATAACACCAGCGGCAGTGAACCCGAGAGTGGAGAGGAACTCTTTTCTCTTCATAGGTGATCATCCCAAAGTTGTGAATTGATAGTGATACCGCGACGACGTTTCTGCACGATGGAAATGCCAAACCGCCTTCTATCAATTCATCATGTACTTTGAGAGTAATCGTATCCTGATTATTGTCCATCGGCAGAGGATATACCGAGCCTCATTTCTATGAGACAATATAATATACCAAAAAGTTTAATAGTAGAAAGAGCGAGTAAAAATATATCATAGAAATCGGACGTAATGGTCTTCTTTCTCTCCCCTCCGTCGGCCGCCGCGCCACGACGCGGTCCGTGACCTCAAGCGGTCGAATGGCTTCTCGTGCGGGTACACCCGCCGCAACGTCGGGGAGCATCGATCGTATACTCTCCAGGGAGGATCATCCCCGCATCGCTCCGCACAGCGCCACGTGTAGCAAATGGTCCGCAAGGTCATCGACGCCGTCATTTTCAAAGAGTTACGACGCATCATTAAGCGTCGACACCCCTTTTCGTGTCTAACGGCGTACAGACGCATGCAAAGGCGCCTCTCGACTCTCTTTTGACTTTCTCGCACCGATTGATGATATTTATGCAACACTTCCATACGTAAGATAAACAGCACCTCTATGCGTCTCTCCTTTTTGATCTTCTGTCTTTGCGCGGGGATATTCGCTGGTTGCGGGTCCAAGAGCGGCGGGGCCGCTCCGAAGCCTTCTTCGGCGCTCCTCGTCAAAGGCATCGTTGCCCAGCCGCAGCCGCTGGAGAATGTCGTGCGGTCATCCGGTACGGTCCTCGCATCGGAATCGGTGGACCTCGTCGCCGAAGCGGCCGGCCGCATCGATTCACTTGCGATCCGGGAAGGCGCGCACGTGCACCGCAACGACCTTTTGGTCAAGATCAATGACGACGACCTGCAGGCGCAGCTCAAAAAGATCGAGTTGCAGATCTCCCTTACCTCCGAGCAGGAGTCCCGACAGAAGCATTTGTACGATATCAGCGGCATCAGCAAAGAGGACTACGACATCGCGCTCAACCAGCTGAATTCGTACAAAGCCGACCGCGACAACCTCCTCGCCTCCATCCGAAAGCGGGAGATCCGGGCCCCATTCGAAGGGGTCATCGGATTGCGCTACGTGAGCGAGGGAAGCTACGTCACGCCGACGACGCGCATCGCGTCGGTCCAGAAGCTCAATCCGCTGAAAGTGGACTTTGCGATCCCGGAAAAGTACGCCGGGCAGGTGAGCGTCGGCGACCCCGTGCAGTTCCGGAGCGACGAAGCGCGCCTTCAGTTCTCCGGCAAGGTCTTCGCCGTCGAACCGCAGATCGACGCGGCCACCCGCACGCTCCAGCTTCGGGCGATGTGCGACAACAGATCTGAAACGGTCTTTCCCGGGGCGTACGTCCAGATCGAACTGCAATTGAAGGCGATCCCGAACGCGCTCCTCATTCCGACGCAGGCGATCGTCCCTGTGCTCAAAGGCCAGACCATTTTCGTCCGGAAGAACGGCGTTATCGTGTCCGTCCCGGTCACGATCGGGATCCGGACCGCATCCTCCGTGCAGATCCTCACCGGACTCGCCGCCGGAGACACCGTCATCACCACCGGCCTTATGCAGATGCGCCCCGGCCTCCAGGTCGACGTTGCCGTGCAGGAGAACCCGCCGGCAGGCTCATGAGTCTCGCCTCCATCAGCATCAAGCGCCCCGTCCTCGCGATCGTCATGTCGATCGTGATCGTGCTCTTCGGCGTCATCAGCTTTCACTTCCTCGGCGTGCGGGAATATCCCGCGATCGATCCGCCCATCATCACCGTCCGAACGAGCTACTCCGGCGCGAACGCCGATGTCATGGAGTCGCAGATCACCGAGCCGCTCGAAAAGGCGATCAACGGCATCTCCGGCGTCCGCAACATCTCTTCCAGCAGCAGCCAAGGCGTAAGCAACATTACCGTTGAGTTTAACCTCGATGCGAACCTCGAGGCCGCCGCGAACGACGTCCGGGACAAGGTGTCGGGCGCGACCCGTACGCTCCCCCAGGACATCGACGCACCCCCGGTCGTCACCAAGAGCGACGCGAACTCCGACGCGATCATCTCTCTCACGGTGCAGAGCGATACGAGGAACCTCCTCGAATTGAGCGACTACGCCGAGAACGTCATCGCGCAGAACCTCCAGACCATCAACGGCGTGAGTGCGACGCAGATCTGGGGACAGAAGCGCTACGCCATGCGCATTTGGATGGACCCGGCGAAGCTCGCCGCGTACGGCCTGACGCCGCTCGACATCAGAAACGCACTCACCCGGGAGAACGTCGAACTCCCGTCCGGCAAGATCTCCGGCAACCAGACCGAACTTATCGTGAACACGAAAGGGCGCCTGAGAACGGTCGAGGAATTCAACAACCTCATCGTGAAGTCCGACGCAACGAAGATTGTGAGGATCAGCGACATTGGCTTCGCGAATCTCGGCCCGGAGAACGAGGAGACCATCCTCAAGATCAGCGGAACGCCGATGGTCGGCGTCGCGCTCATCCCGCAGCCCGGAAGCAACTACGTGGAGATCGCCACTGAATTCTACAAACGGATCGACCAGATCAGGAAGGACCTCCCGGCCGACCTCAAGCTCGATATCGCACTCGACAACACAAGGTTCATCACGCAGTCCATCACCGAGGTCCAGGAGACGATCATTATCGCCATCCTTCTCGTCATTTGCATCATCTTCCTCTTTTTCCGGGACTGGCTCATCGCGTTTCGGCCGCTCATCGACATCCCCGTCTCCCTTATCGGGGCGTTCTTCATTATGTATCTCATGGACTTTTCCATTAATGTCCTGACGCTCCTGGCGATCGTCCTCGCCACGGGGCTTGTCGTCGACGACGGCATCGTCGTGACGGAGAATATCTTCAAGAAGGTGGAAGAGGGAATGAGTCCCATGGAGGCGGCGTTCGCAGGTTCCAGGGAGATCTTCTTTGCCGTCGTCTCGACGTCGATCACACTCGCTGCGGTCTTTCTTCCCGTCATCTTCCTCCAGGGGTTCGTGGGACGATTGTTCCGCGAGTTCGGCGTCGTGATCGCCGGCGCAGTGCTCATCTCCGCGTTCGTCTCGCTGTCGCTCACTCCGATGCTCAACGCCCGGCTCATTCGGAAGAAGCAGAAGCACAGCCGGTTCTACGAGCGCACCGAGCCCATCTTTATCGCCATGAACTCCTGGTATGAATCCATGCTGGCGCGGTTCATGCAGCACCGCTGGGTGGCAAGCGCGATCATCGCCGCATCCCTCGTCATCATCGTCGTCCTCGGGCTGACGCTCCAGTCGGAGCTCGCTCCCCTCGACGACAGGAACTTCCTGCGGGTCTCCGTCACGGCGCCGGAGGGCGCATCCTACAGCTACACCGATGCGTTCATGGATCGCCTCGCCAGCTTTGTGGCCGATTCGATCCCTGACGCGCATCTCTTCCTCACGGTGACAGCTCCCGGCTTTTCCGGCGCCGGGGCGGTGAATACCGGTTCCGCGCGGATGATGCTCACCGACCACTCGGACCGAAAGCGCTCCCAGCAGGAGATCGCCGAGTACATTGCGGCAAACACGCGCACGATGACGGAGGCGCGGACGTTCGTCCTACAGGAACAGACGATCTCCGCCTCCGGGGGCGGCGCGAGAGGGGGGTTCCCGGTCCAGTACGTTCTGCAGAACCAGAATTTTGAGAAGTTCCGGAGTCTCCTCCCAACGTTCATGGAGGAGGTCAACCAGAGCAAGATCTTCCAGGGTTCGGACGTCAATTTGAAGTTCAACAAGCCGCAGATCGATCTCTCGATCAACCGCGACCGCGTCCGGAGCCTCGGCGTGTCCACGATCGACATCGCCCAGACGCTTCAACTTGCCTTCAGCGGACAGCGGTTCTCGTACTTCGAGATGAACGGCTTCCAGTACCAGGTCATCGGGCAGGTGGACCGCAAGGATCGCGACGAACCGCTCGATCTCACCTCCCTCTACGTGCGAAATGGGAAAGGCCAGCTCATCCAACTCGACAACCTCGTGACGCTGAAGGAGCAGAGCGCACCGCCGCAGCTGTTCCACTTCAACCGTCTCAAGGCGGCGACGGTGAGCGCCGGACTCGCTCCGGGGAAGACCATCGGGGACGGCATCGACGAGATGGACCGTATAGCGAAAAAGGTCCTCGACGAGTCATTCACGACCGCCCTGAGCGGCCCGTCGCGGGACTACGCGGAAAGCTCCTCGAACATCGCATTCGCATTCATCCTCGCGCTCGCCCTCATCTACCTCGTGCTTGCGGCGCAGTTTGAAAGCTTCATCGACCCGTTCACGATCATGCTCACCGTGCCGCTTGCCCTCGCCGGCGCCCTGCTCTCTCTATGGATCTTCGGCAAGACGTTGAACATCTTCAGCGAGATCGGCATCATCATGCTCGTGGGTCTCGTGACGAAGAACGGCATCCTGATCGTGGAGTTCGCGAACCAGCAGAAGGAGCGCGGTTTGAAGCTCCTCGACGCCGTGCAGGTCGCCGCGGCGGCGAGGTTCCGGCCGATACTTATGACGAGCATCGCGACGATGCTCGGCGCCCTCCCGATCGCCCTCGCCCTCGGCGGCGGCGCAAAGAGCCGCGTCTCGATGGGGATCGTCGTCATCGGAGGACTGTTCTTCTCCCTCGTGCTGACCCTCTTTGTCATTCCGGCGATGTATACGTTCTTCTCCAAGGAGGCGCATGCGAAGGCCCCGTCGCGCACCGGGATCCCCTCACTTGTGGACGTTGAGTCCGAGGTCGCTCCCGTAAAGTAGTCCCGGTCTGACACGAGAAGAGCCGATCATCGAAGGACGATCGGCTCTTCTCATTTCTGCCCTGGCGCGAATGTTACTTCATGAGCATCATTTTCCGCACCATCGTGTGCCGCAGTGCGCTCGATTCCTGTGAGGTCAATTCCAACCTGTAGAAATAGACCCCGGAGGGCAGGGCACTGGCATCGAACTCGACGGTCTGCCTCCCTTCGTCGAGCGCGGCGCCGTGGAGGAGATCTCCGACGATCTGGCCCAGGGTGTTGTACACTCGCAGCGTGACGTTGGACGGCGCCACCAGGTCGAAATCGATCGATGTCACCGGGTTAAAGGGGTTCGGGTAGTTCTGATAGAGCGCATACGTCGTTGGGGTCTGTTCATCCAGCCCCGCGTCATCAACCGGCCGTACGACAGGCAGGGCCTCCGGGTTCGGATGGAGATAGGACACCTGTGAGAGGGAGACCGCCGCTGCGACATGAAGCGGGCTCGTCGTGTAGATCGTGATGGGCCCGAGAAACGCGCTGTTGATCCGCGAGAGGCATGAATCCAGCTTGGCGTAATACGCCGGCGTGAAGCGCCGGAAGAACGTCAGTGCCGTATCGGTATGCGCCATGATCTCGCGTATCGTCATGCCGTTGAAGGGATTGGCCGGCTGCGCCGAGTCTCCATAAATGAGATCCCCGAATCCTGTTGGCGTGATTCCGACGTCGCTCGCACCCACATTGAACTTCAGGATATACTGCTCCCCCGCAAGGTGGTTGTCGTGATACTTGACAGCGGGATTGGCGCGTGAAAAATGCCACGGCTTGTTCCCGATATAGGTATCAAATCCCCGCGGCGGCCCCGAATGCGGAAGGAAACGGTTCAATCGTTCAAGACTCTTGCGGAAATAGAAGTATCCGTAGTACAATGTGCTGTCACGCCGCGGGATGCCGACAAAGAGCCCGTTGCTGAACCAGCCCATCTCGATGAACGTTTCATCGCGAACGTTCGCCGCAGTCGGGGCCGTGCTGCCGCGGAGCGGATGTGCACGCGCGGCATAATCCAATTGCGAAAATGTCCGGTAGGCTGGCCCGGCCGGACCCCCAGGCAGACCGGATGTCGTTGTATCGGTGCTGATGATCGCGCCGTTAAAACCGACCGCCCATCCGTGCGTCGCGTCCGCAAAGTGCACATAGTAGAGCCCCTCGTTGCTCGGGTTGGTCATGGCCGTCCAGTGGATCCCACCGTCGACGGTTCGGACGATCGCATTGTCGTTGCTCACTGCGTATCCGTGATTCTGATCGGTGAAATCGACGGACTCATAGAAGGCGCCGCCGGCACCGCTCAGCGCAGGAATCCAGGATGTCCCGCCGTTGGTCGTCTTGATGATCGTCCCGTTCCACCCGACGGCGGTGACGGTGTTCGCATCGAACAGATGGAGCGCAAGTATCCAGTTTGTCGTCCCGCTCGTGAGGATCGTCCAGTTCGCCCCACCGTCGGTCGTCTTCATGAGCCTGCCGTCCGCGCCGGAGACATAGCCCGTATTGGCGTCAAAGAATCGGACGAAGAGGAGCCATGCCCCAGGGCTGCTGTATTGCGTCGCCCAGGTCACTCCCCCATCGGTCGTCTTCAGGATCGTCCCCGGCCCCGTTTGGCCGCCGGCGATCCACCCCGTATTCGGATCGACGAAATCGACGCACTCCAGACGGAGGGTCGTTCCGGTCGTCGATTGTTCGACCCATGTCGACCCGCCGTTCGTCGTGTGTATGACGGTACCCTGGTCGCCGACGATCCAGCCGTTGTTCGCGTCGACGAAGTCGATCGACCAGAGGGGCTGGGACACGCCGGAGCTTTGCGGAATCCATGAGTGACCGCCGTTCGACGTCTTCAAGAGCGTCCCATCCATGCCGCAGACCCACCCCGTCATCGCGTTCTGAAAGAGCGTGCCGAGGAGCCATTCGGTCGTGCCGCTTGCCTCGTTCACCCATCCCGTGACGCTCCCTAACGGCGGAGGCGGAGGCGGTGGCAGCCCATCTGATTCAAGACTTCTGATGGTGATCTCATCGATGATCCCGGGAAAATCACGCACGCCCGGGCCGCCGACCGCTCTCCCGTCGATGTTCGTCCCGATATAGAATGTCGGCGTGTTCGAGTACTGGATCTGGTCGGTGAACGCGACGCTGTCCGTCAGGACTCCGTCGAGGTATGTCTTCACCACCGTCATCGAGTCCACACCGAGGAGCCTGCGAAGGTAAAAGGTCTCGATGTGATAGTAGTGGTGCGCCAGGGGGATCGGCGTAAATCCGGTGAATTCCGAGATCGGATTGCCTACCCTGTATGCGAACTGAAATTGCGCTCCGGTCCTGATGTGGAGCTGGTAACCCCCTCCCGCCGGATACGGACCGAGGTTCCCGAGGATGACACCATGGCCGTAATCGGGGAGCGGGACAGAATCGAATTGCAGTGTATCGAGGTTGAACCAGGAGTCAATGACAAAATTCCGTGCAGGCTGCAAAGAAGCAGAGTTCGGTACGTCCACGTGCGACGTGAGGCCGTCAAAATGCAGCGCGTCGCCTACGATCCCGGGAACCCACGTCGTATTGTGGATCGTCCCGTCATTGTGGTAGATCGACGCATCGTGGAGCGTACTGCCGGACCCTTCGTCAAAATGCCAGAGAGCAAGAACGGTCGGATCGATCGCGACCGGGACGGGGTTGACGCTGACGCTGTCGAGCGCGGGGCCGTAGAAGCCGTCGATGTTATCGAGGCTGTAAAACTCGAGCGTCGTCGTCGTGCCTGTAGCGACGAACTTCCAGTTCTTCTTCTCCCACGCCATATTCACGTACGTCGTGCCTGTGGCGTCGAAGATGAACGACGTGGACTGTCCCGCGGCTTCCACCGCCATGACCTTCGGTTCCGGTGAACCATGCGGGTTCCCGGCCATCGCGAAGTTCACCGCATAGGTGACCCCTGCGTGCGTCGCAAACGTCTGCGCGATGCCCCCGAATCCGGGCGTTCCGTCGAGGTCGATGCTCCGCGAGCCGTCGAAGCTCTGCCAGATGCCGACGTAATCGACCTGCCCGCGCGTTACGGTCCATCCAGTGATCACGGTGGAGCCGGGGTTGAGCGGGAGGTAGGTCCCTGGGTCCGGACCGACCTCAAAACTCCCGTTCACGAGAAGATTCGATGCGGAGTCGACCGATGTGCTGACCTCCCAGAGGGCGAGACAAGACGGCGAGCCCCATGACACGGCACTGAGGAGATAGAATATCAAGAACACGAACTTTCCGAGGCGGTATGAAATCTTCATCGTGCATCCTTTCGGACGGTACAAGGCAGAAGGAGCGGTGGGGGAAGAACCAGAGAAAGGTACGGAATATTCCTTTGCCTGTCAATCGGTGAAAACCATGAGTGCAGAGATCCTCGGAATGTTCAATAATCACTGAATTTAAAGGAATGACAGCTTGGTGATCACTCCCCCAACGACGTATACCCTTCGCGGATGGCGAACTTCGTGAGGTCCGCCACGCTCCGGAAATTCAGCTTGCCCATGACATGCTCGCGGTGCTTCTCGACCGTCTTTGAGCTCACCAGGAGGATCTCCGCGATCTGCCGCGTCGATTTCCCTTCGGCAAGCAGTTGGAGGACCTCCTTTTCCTTCGGTGTCAGGAGGTCCCGGTCCGGCTTTTCACCCCGGGAATATTTTGCAAGCTCTTCCGCGAGCGTGCCGACGAGCGTCTGCGTCACGTAGACCTGCCCCTTCATGACCGTCTCGATCGCCCGGGTGAGCTCGTCCTCGGACGCGCAGTTCTTCAGGAGGTACCCCGAGGCCCCGGCACCGAGCATGTTGGCGACGAACCGCTTGTCGGAGTGCATGGACAGGGCGATCACCTTCGTTCCCGGTTCGTCGGTGATGATGTTGCGCGTCGCCTCGATGCCGTTCATGTCGGGCATCGAGATGTCCATGATGACGACATCCGGCCGGTGCTCTCTCGCAAGCCGGAGCGTCACGACGCCGTTCTCCGCCTCGGCGACGACCTTGATCCAGGATTTCTTTGCGAGAAGCTCCCTGAGCCCGGCCCGGACGATCTCGTGATCGTCCGCGAGCAGTACCGTCACAACACGTGGTTCCTCCGCCATATGCCTGCCTTTCGTCTGGTAAGTGGGATGTGGTTGTTCTACGAATATCCGTTCAAGGGAAGCGTCAGTTCGACGAGCGTCCCCCGGCCGGGAGACGATTCGACCTTCAAGGTGCCGCCGAGAAACGTCATCCTCTCCCGGACGTTGAAAAGCCCGAATCCTCCACGGCCCCGCTTCCGCCGGGCAGTCGAACCGAGAAGTTGTTCCGCGTCGAGACCGCAGCCGTCGTCGGCGACGGAGAGCCGGATGAGGCCGGGTTCGTCCACGAGGAGTGCGATGTCGATCCGGGACGCTGCGGAGTGCTTCAAGGCGTTCGTGAGAAGTTCCCTCGCCGCGGTGAAGACCACGAACCTCGCCTCCTCCGGGATCGTACGGGGCAGGTGCGTCCGTGTGTAGTGCACTTCGGTCGAGTGCGTGTTCCGCATCTGTTCAATGAGCCATACGATCGCCTCCTCGAGCCCGAGCTCGTAGAGGACCGGCGGGCTCAGATCGAACGTGAGGGACTGGACCTGGTTGAGAAGATCCTCAACGAGCCCGTGAACCTTGACGAGCTCTGCCGCGTGCGGCCCGTCCTTCATCGACCCCACCTTCATCTTACAGAAGAAGAGCGTCTGGCCGACCACGTCGTGAAGGAATATCGCGATGCGCCGCCGCTCACGCTCCTCGCTCTTTGAAAGATCGGAGGCGAGGTGCTGGAGGTCCTTCTGGTAGTTGATGAGCTCCTTTTGTATCCGCTCGCGCGAAGAGACCTCCGCTTGGAGGGTCATGACGATCCGCTCCAAATCCAGCGTCCGCTCCTTCACCTGGGTTTCCAAGTTGTTCTTGTAGAGGCTCAATTGCTCGTTCGATTCGTGGAGTTCGCGCGTACGCTCCTGGACCTTCGATTCAAGTTCGATATTTCGCTCGGCGACCTTTTTGACGCGGTATGTATAAAAAGACACCGCAAGGAGAACGACGCACAGGATGGCGCCTCCCCGGAAGTACCAGGTCGCCCAGAACGGCGGATGAATGAGGATCTTCACCGACGCGCCTTCGTTGTTCCAGACGCCGTCGCCGTTCGACCCCCTGACCCGGAGCGTGTATTCTCCCGGATCGAGGTTCGTATACATTTCAGAACGCTGGTCCGGTTCGAGATGCCGCCACTCGTGCTCGAAGCCTTCAAGCATGATCGCGTACCGGTTCCGTTCGGGCATCGCATAGTCGAGCGCGGCGAACTCGAAGGAAAAGGTGTTCTGTGCAGAGGAGAGGTCGAGCTGCTTCGAGGAAGTCGAGAAGAGCAGGTCCTCCTTGCCGCCGCGCTCGAACACCCGAAACCTGTTGATGACGACAGGAGGAACATGCGGATTATCTTGAAGCTCGGACGGAAAGAAGCTCACGAATCCGTTGTTGCCCCCGAAGAACATCTCGCCGGAAGGGCTTTTGAGGAAGGCGAGCTGGTTGAACTCGTTCCCCGGCAAACCATCGTGGACATCGTAGACGCGGAGGAATTTGGTGTCGGGATTGAATTTTACCAGTCCGCGCAGGGTGCTGAGCCAGAGGAAGCCGGCAGAATCCTCTAGCATCCCGCAGACCACTTCACTCGGCAGCCCGGATTCGGTCCCTTCATGTTTCGCAATCCTCTCGGGAGCATCAGGCTCAACGAAATCGATTCCGGATGTGGTCCCGATGATGAATTCACCGCTTGAAGACCGACGCTCGAGGATACATAGTACCATCGAATTCCCGAGTCGAAGAACCTTTCCCTTTCGCCTGTCAAAATGCACGACACCGTTGTACGTGCCAATCCAAAGATCGCCGACAGAATCCTCATACAGGTAGGATATAACATCATCCTTTACAAAATTGAGATCGACTCCCGCGGGGGTAATTAGAAATGATTCGCTAGTTGGATCAAAAGCGTAAAGGCCCTTACCCGTGCCGACCCAGACGATGCCCTCATGATCCTGCACGAGGGAAACTACCCTTCTTGCGTCAAAGTCATGGACCGGCGACAAGAACTTCTTAATCTGGCCTCCGGAACTCACCTTCACGAGGCCGGAGGTCCAGGTCCCGAGCCAGTGATTTCCAGATCTATCGCGGATGATAGGCCAAACAAAGTCCCTCGCGATGTCCCAATGAGGTGATGATCCCTGAGAAGAGTGGTCAAACATAGCAGCTGCCCTATGAAAGACCTCCACTCCTCCCGTCGTACCAAGCCACAGCTTGTTGTCGTCATCGAGACAAAAAGACCAGACACGATTGTTCTTGAGCGAGTTCGCTTTCATTGGATGATTTCGGAACACGTGAAACTTATTCGCATTCTGACTCAGTGTATTGACTCCGAGCCTTGTCCCCACCCATAACGTACCGCCTTCATCACAGACAAGCGAGAGAATTTGGTTATTATTAAGGCTGGTTGGGACGACCGGATCATTGAGGTATCTTGACATACTCTTCAGGGAAGCATCCAGGCGAACGAGTCCGACGGGCAGCCCGACCCAAACATTCTTCGAGCTATCCTCGCTGAGTGCTGCCACATACGTTCGGGTATCAGAGGTTGGATTCTCCAGCTTGATCATGAGCCGTTGAAATCTCCGCTGCGTAAGGTCAAACCGAATTAAGCCGTCTGCTGTGCCAACCCAGAGAGATCGATTCTCATCAAGCAAGAGAGACAGTATCATCCGCAATGGAACATCTCTTCCTTCGGACTCAAAGGACGAATAATGGCGTAAGACGCGTCCAGTGGTCGGATCGAACTCGTCGAGACCGCTGGCGGTTCCAAGCCAGAGCATCCCTTCCGCTTCCGCGATGAGTGTGAAGACTGAATCAGAGGAAATCGAGGATGTTCTGTCGGGATCATGGCGAAAGATGGACACTCTTCCAGTCTGCGCGTCAATTCGCCGCAATCCAGAAATAGATGAAGCCCACACGCTTCCTTTTGTGTCACACAGCAGAGAGCTCACCCAACGAGGACCATTCTGCGAGCCGACTTCACCTTCCCCAAAGAGCCTTTTAAAGGTTCCGTGGAACGGATCCAATTCACACAATCCGGCAGTTGTCCCCACCCAGATGGAACCAGAACTATCTTCAGCAAGAGCATAGACGAAGTTGCTCATGAGCGAGAGCGAGTCTTGTTCATTATGAAAGAAGTATTCAAATCTCACTCCATCATAGCGGCAGAGACCGCCCTCCGTTCCGATCCAGATATATCCCTGACGGTCCTGCAAGATGCAATTAACGCTGCCGGAGGGCAGACCATCTTCCACCGTAAGGTGGCGGAACATTGGGTTTGGTTCTGGCTGCGCTGACGCCGGAGATGAACATATCACACCCGCGAAAATGCTCATCATGAGCAGATCCCGAATTACTCTTATAACCCTTCGTTTTCTCGGTGTCATCGTCACGCGCGACGGAGTATGCACTTGGATGTTGTGCTGGCTGGAACACTGAATTCTCCCGATTCACTCCCGAACGACTTATTCAAGATATAACAATCGCAGTTCGAGTCAATCCTTTGCATGTAAAAATCTCTTCATTTCTGCGAGCCGAACCGCACACCGGCCCAGAAACAAAGACGAGGCAGCCCCGATCACCTGGAACCGCCTCGCCCGCCTCCCGTTCGTGCGGGCAAGCCGCGACCCAGGTCCCTCGATCGCATGCCTCCCTCGCACAGTGGCAACATACACAAGCCATCGGGAAAAATAAATAAGGAAAACCCTAAAAATGACTACGGAATTCCCTCTCCGCCGATTCACGAACGCATTCACGAACGCATTCACGAACGCATTCCCCGATCATGGTTGACACTCACCCCCATTCTTGCTACATTTCCAGCGCAAAAAAACAAGAAAACCATGAAGTCACTCCCGAAGATCCTCCTCACGCTCGGCATCCTCATGAGTGCCGGCGGCATCGCCGGCGCCGGATTGCTCTACCGCGACATGAAGATCGAGACACTGAAGCATGCCAGGACGGGAGACATCGCACTCTCCCTTGGCCACGCCGGCGACTGGCGCAAGGGCGCGTGCACGCTCTTCCGGTCCGGCAGCCACGCGGTCATCCTGTCGCTTGACGGTTCGACCCGCGGCGCAGCCCCGGCCCGATACCAGGGAGCTCTCGACGTCGAGGTTTCTTCGCCCGACGGCAAGGTCGCGTTCCGGAAGACCGTCCGACCCGACGGCATCATGCTTCCCCTCCCGGATTCCGGGATGAGCATGGTCATCGGGACGTTCGACGTCGCCGAACCGACGGAAGCGTCTTGGAACGTCAGGGCGAGGGTTGCCACTCCCGACAGCGCCTTCAGCGCGGTGCCGGCGGAGATCTCCATCCTCCCGCCGCAGATCTACGAGATCGGCTCCTATATCGCTGGCAGGATCTACGTCCTGATCGGCATGGGGTTCGTCGCGCTCGCCGGATTCGGCGTCATCGTCTTCGCCGCGTCGTTGCAGGAACGCGCGCGCGCCGCACGAACTCCGGGCAACGCATGACCGGCGCTCCCCCCGACCAGGAGATCACCCAAGCGTTCAGCCCGGGAGAGGAACGCTTCGAGGCGCTGCGCAAGCGTTCCGGATTCTTCATTGCGCCTGTACTGTTCGCGATCGTCTCGTTCATCCCGATGCCCGAGCTTTCACCGGAAGCGCACACACTCGCGGCCATCATGGCCGCGGTCATCTGCCTCTGGGTGACCGAAGCGCTTCCACTGGCCGTCACGGGACTCCTCGGTCCGACATTCGCCGTCCTCTTGGGCGTCGCCCCTGCTCCGAAGGCCTTCGGCCCCTTCGCCGACCCAGTCATGTTCCTCTTCCTCGGCGCGTTCGTCCTCGCGCGCGCCATCAGCGCGCACAACCTCGACAAGCGCTTCGCCTACAAGGTCCTCTCCCTCCGGTGGGTCGGAGAGAGCCCGGGGCGCATTCTGTTCGCGTACGGCGCCGTCTGCTGCTTCATCTCGATGTGGATCTCCAATACCGCGACGGTGGCGATGATGTTCCCCATCGGCATCGCGATCATCCGGACCCTGCGCCGCGCGGAAGGAACGCCGATCAGCGCGGCGTACGCCTCTGCCATGATGCTCATCTGCGCCTTCGGGGCGAGCATCGGCGGGCTGGCGACGCCGGTGGGGACGCCGACGAACCTCATCGGCCTGGGGTTCATCGAACGGCAGCTCGGAAGGCATGTCGCGTTCATTGAGTGGATGAGTTTCGGGATACCGATCGTCATCGTCCTCTTCTTCCTTCTCTTCGGCTACCTCTACCTGCTCTGCCCGGCCGGCGTCAAGCAGTTAAAGGACGTCCGGCGCCTTCTCATCGAAGAGCACGCGCAACTCGGAGCGATCTCGAAGGGCGAACGGAACACGATGGCCGCCTTTGGCATCACGATCCTCCTCTGGCTCACGCCCGGCATCCTCACGCTCACGCTCGGGGACCAGCACTGGGTCACCGCGGCCTTCTCCCGCCACGTGCCGGAGAGCGTCGCCGCAATGGTCGGCGCGTGTCTCCTGTTCATCATACCCGTGGACTGGAAACGGCATGAGTTCACGCTCGACCTGCGCTCCGCGCTCCAGATCGACTGGGGCGTCATGGCCCTCTACGGCGGGGGGATCGCGCTCGGGCAGCTCGTCTTCGAAACGAAGCTCGCGCAGGCCGTCGGGACCTCCCTCGCCGGGCTCATCCCCTCATCGGCGCACGCCGCGATCCCGATGTTTTCCGCGGTCGCCGCGTTCACGTCCGAGTTCACTTCGAACGTCGCGTCGGCGAACATGGTCGTTCCCGTCGTCATCCTCGTCGGCGGCTCCATCGGCCTCCCGGCCGCCCTGGCCGCCACGATGGCCTCCTCGCTCGGGTTCATGCTCCCCATTTCCACTCCCACGAACGCCATCGTCTATAGTTCCGGGTACGTGCGGCTCGCCGATATGGTCAAATACGGCCTTCTGTTGGATATTATTGGAATAATCGTCATCTTTCTTGCGTCGCTCGTGATCATCCCGGCGCAGTAAGTCAAGACCTCGGCCGACCACACATGGAGATCCCCATGAACACAAAGCTTCCGCTCTTCACCTTTGCTCTTGCGTTCCTTCTCTGTTCCTGCGTCAGCGTCGACTATGTCGGCAAATCGTACCCCGCAACGACCAACGTAGAGATCTACTTCGCCGAAGCCGACATCCCCCGGGAATACGAGGTCATGGGCGAGCTCATCGCGGAGACCGACGACATGGTCTTCACCAACGGTGAGAAGATGCAGAACAAGCTCGTCGAAGAGGCGAAGAAGAAAGGGGCCGACGGCATCATCCTCAGCGGACTCGAGCGCCGGGTCACCGGCGAGACCGGCTCGAGCTCGAGCGAGACGAAGGTGACGAAGGATAAGGTCCGGACCAACGAACACTCGGAGTCGAGCGTCAAGGAAAAGAAGGAACTCCGCGCCAAACTCATCAAGTTCAAACGCTAGTGCGCCCAAAAGCACAGCTCCCCGACTGGACCGACGAGAACCTCTCGGTCTCCCCGATCGAGCGGTCCGAGACGATCCCGTCGAGCTGGTACACCGACCCCGCGATGCACGAGGCCGACCGGGAAGGGATCTTCGCCCGGACGTGGCAGTATGCCGGCACCGCGGCGATCGTACGCTCGCCCGGGCAGTTCGTGACGGCAATGGTCGCCGGGAACCCCGTGCTCATCGTCCGCGGCAAGGACGGCGTCCTGCGCGGATTCTACAACGTCTGCCGGCACCGCGGCGGGCCGATCGCGCTCGAGGAGCAGGGGACCTGCAACGTGCTCCAGTGCAAGTATCACGGCTGGACCTACCTCCTCGACGGGAGTTTGCGCGGCGTGCCGAAGTTCGACCGCGCGGAGCTCTTCGACAAGAAGGATTTCGGGCTCGTGCCGGTCACGGTCGCCGTCTGGGAGGAGATGCTCTTCGTCAATCTTTCCGAAAAGGCGGCAATGGAGCTCCCCCTGGCAGCCGTCATGCGAGGGATCTGCGAACGGATCGCGCCCGTCACGCTCGGCACGAAGCGGTTTTCCCGAAGGGTCACCTATAATGTCCGGTGCAACTGGAAAGTCTACGTCGACAACTACCTCGAGGGGTACCACCTCCCCCTTGTCCATCCGGAGCTCTGCAACCTCCTCGACACCCAAGCGTACGTCACCGAAGCGTTCGAGCACTACTCCCTCCAGACGAGCCCCTTCACCGGCAAAGAGAACTTCTACGGCGCGTCCGGGGGCGAGGCATTCTACTACTGCGTCTTCCCGAATTTCATGCTCAACATCCTCCCCGGACGGCTCCAGACGAACCTCGTCATGCCGATGGGCCACGACCGGACGACGGTCATCTTCGACTATTATTACGACGAGGAGACGCCGTTTGCCATCATCGACGAGGACCTCCGGTACAGCGACGCGATCCAGCACGAGGACATCGAGATCTGCGAGCGGGTCCAGCTGGGGCTCGCCTCGGACGCATACGATAAGGGGCGGTTCTCCGTGGAGATGGAAGAAGGTGTCCACCACTTCCAGGCGCTCCTCAAGAAGCACTACGCCCGGTTCGCTCGGGACGGCCGTTGACCGGGCCCCGGGCGACAGATCCCCAGGATGGGGAGCTCGTCCGTGAGCTGACGCTCCTTGATTCCACGATGATCAACATCGGGAGCATGATCGGCTCCGGGATCTTCATCGTCCCGGCGGCGATCGCATTCGCCCTCCCCTCCTCCCTCATGATGACGCTCGTCTGGGTCGTGGGCGGTGCCGTGAGCCTCTTCGGCGCCCTCTCGGTCGCGGAACTCGGCGCGATGATGCCCCGGGCCGGAGGGCAGTACGTCTACCTCAGGGAGGCCTACTCCCCCTTGTGGGGGTTCCTCTACGGTTGGGCGGCGTTCTTCGTCATCAACACCGGTTCGATCGCCGCGGTCGCCGTCACGTTCGCCGCGTACCTCGGCTACTTCTTCCCTTTGGGCGCACTCGGACTCAAGGCCATCGCCATCGCCTCGGTCCTCCTCCTGAGTGCCGCGAACTGCTTCGGCATCAAGGCGGGGGCGCTCATACAGAACGGGTTCACGATCGTCAAGATCCTCGCGCTCGCCCTCCTGGCCCTGCTCTGTTTCGTGTTGAGCGGCGGGAGCGTGAGCAATCTGTCGCCGGTCCTCCCCCATATGGCGTTCCCGGGCCTCCTCGGGCCGATCGGGGTGGCGCTCGTCGCCGTCCTCTGGTCGTACGACGGATGGATCGAGATCACGTACGTCGCAGGCGAGGTGAAGGACCCCCAGCGCATCCTCCCCAGAGCGCTCCTGCTCTCCACCGCCGCCGTCATCGCGCTCTACGTCGTCGTCAACCTCGGCTACATGTTCGTCCTCTCCCCCAGCGCGATCGCGCGATCGCCGCTCGTCGCCTCCGACGCGGCCGTCACGATCCTCGGACCGGCCGGTGCGGCCTTCATCGCTGCGGTCGTCATCCTTTCGACGTTCGGGACGAACAACGGGTTCATCTTCACCTGTCCGCGGATCTACTACGCGATGGCGAAGGAGGGACTCTTCTTCCGGTGGCTCGCGCACATCCATCCGCGGTACCATACGCCGGTGCAGTCGCTCCTGGTCCAGGGGCTCCTCGCATCCGCGTTCATCCTCACCGGGACGTTCGAGCAGCTGACGACCTATGTCGTCTTCGCGTCGTTCCTCTTCTACGCCATGTCGGCGGGCGCCGTGATGATCCTCCGGCGCCGCTCGCCCGGTCGAGCACGCCCGTATCGGACGTGGGGGTATCCCGTCACGCCGGTGATCTTCATCCTCATTTCGGCGTTCCTCGTCGTTGCCGCCATCGTGGAGCGCCCGGCCGACTCCGCGATCGGCGCCGGCATCATCGCCCTCGGCATCCCGGCATATTTTTACTGGAGAAGAACCGCATGAACCCCCAACCCGTGACCCTTCAGGGAAGAGTCGTCCGTCTCGAGCCGCTCGGTGTCGCACACCTCCCCGGGCTCTGCGACGCGGGGCTCGATCCGGAACTCTGGAAGCTCACCATGACGCTCATCGTGACCGAGGAGGCCATGCGCGCGTACGTCGACGAGGCGCTCAGGCTCCAGACGGCGGGCCTCGCCCTGCCCTACGCCATCATCGAGCAAGCGACGGGCCGGGTGACCGGTTCGACGCGCTTCGGGAACATCGACCGGGCCAATCGCCGGCTCGAGATCGGCTGGACCTGGGTCGCGCGCCCCTATCAGCGCACGAGTGTGAACACGGAGGCGAAATACCTCCTCCTCGGACACGCGTTCGAGGCTCTTGGGTTCAACCGCGTGGAGTTCAAGACCGACGTCTTGAACACGCAGTCGCGCAACGCGATCCTCAGGATCGGCGCCACGCAGGAAGGGATCTTCCGCGAGCACCAGATCGCGCCGGGGGGACGGATCCGAGACAGCGTCTACTTCAGCATCCTCGCCCGCGAGTGGCCTGCGGTCAAGAAGGGGCTTGAAGCGAAGCTCGGCATTTCACAATGACGGGAAAATTTCGTATTTTTCCCGCCATATGAGAACCGCGCCATGCCCATGACCATGCCGTATACGGCGACGACGGAGGACATCACCATCCGCGTCCGTCCCGTCTACATCGACTCCCAGTCGGACCCGCTCATCCAGAAGTTCGTGTTCGCGTATTTCGTACGGATCGAGAACAACGGCCCCCAAAACGTCCAGCTGTTGCGGCGCCACTGGTTCATCAATCACGCCGGCGGCCGGGTCGAAGAGGTCGAAGGCGAGGGGGTCGTCGGCAAGCAGCCGATGATCCCTCCCGGGACGTCGCACGAGTACAACAGCTTCTGCATACTGGAGACCTTCGAAGGAACCATGGAAGGGACCTACCTCATGCAGCGCGACGGCGGCGAGTTCTTCCGTGTGACGATCCCGCGGTTCACGCTGCGGGCCATGGCGAACTAACACACGTCGGGGGACCAATGGGCCATCTCGAGATATTCCATGTTTCCGTCTTCGTCGCGGTCATCCTCTCCTGGTTCGCCTTCGCGGTCGCGTTCCTTTTTCGGAAGCGCCCGAAGCGCACAGCGACCGTCAGGAGCACCACGAGCTACCTCCCGGGCCTCATCCTCCAGGCGGTCGGATTCGCCGCGGTCTGGAACTGGCGACGGCAGCTCCTCACGCACATCGTCGAGGTCCCGTATATCGTCGAGGTCGCGCTCGCCTGTTTCACCGTCGCTCTCGCCTTCGCCTCCGCCGGGTTCACCATCTCGGCGATCAAGACCCTCGGTAAGCAGTGGGCCGTCTCCGCGCAAGTCCTCGAAGACCATGCGCTCATCATGACCGGGCCGTACGGCGTCGTCCGGCACCCGATCTACACCGGACTCCTCGGGCTCCTCGTCGCGACCGGCCTCTCCATCAGCACGTGGCAGGGCCTCCTGGTCGGGATCGCCTTCTGCGTCGCGGGGACCATCCTCCGCACAAGGAGCGAGGATCGCCTGTTGCTCGAAACCTTCGGGAGCGCCTACGAGGAATACCGCGCACGCGTCCCCTCCTTCATCCCGTTCACCAAATGAACAAGCGCCTCATATCGAGCGGTACGCCGTGGGAGCCCATCGTGGGCTATTCCCGGGCCGTCCGGGTCGGCCCGCACGTCTGGGTGTCGGGGACGACCGCGACCGATCAGAGCGGCGAGATCGTCGGCCGGGGCGATCCGTACCTCCAGGCCGTGCAGACGATCCAGAACATCGAGCGGGCCTTGCACAGCGCGGGGGCCGTGCTCTCGGACGTCGTCCGGACCAGGATCTTCGTCACGCGCATGAACGACTGGGAACTCATCGGGAAGGCCCACGGCGAGGCGTTCGGCGCCGTCCGGCCCGCGACATCCATGGTCGAGGTCTCGCGCCTCATCAGCCCGGAGATGCTCGTCGAGATCGAAGCGGAAGCATACATCGGCGCCAGACCCGGGACCGCATGATCATGAACGAGACCGAGTCAAAGCGAACGACCATCGGCATCCTCGGCGGCGGCCAATTGGGGAAGATGCTCATCCAGGCCGCGATGAACCTCGACCTGCGGATCCACGTCATGGACCCCGACGCGAACGCGCCGTGCAAGGCGTTCTGCGACGAGTTCACCTGGGGACCCTTCACCGACGAGGAGGCCGTCTACCGCTTCGGCAAGCGGGTGGACATCCTCACGATCGAGATCGAGAACGTCAGCGCTCGGGCGCTCGAACGCCTCGCCGCCGAGGGCGTCACGGTCTATCCGCAGCCATCGGTCATCCGGACGATCCAGGACAAAGGCGCACAGAAGCTCTTTCTCGAGAAGCACGCCATTCCGACGGCGGAGTTCGCCCTGCTGTCGAACCGGGCCGAACTCGTTGCGTTCACCACATTCTTTCCCCTGGTTCAGAAACTCCGGACGACCGGCTACGACGGCCGCGGCGTCCTGAAGATCGCCGCGCGGAAGGATCTCGCCGGCGGCTTCGACGCGCCGAGCGTCGTCGAGCGACTCGTCGTCTTCGAGAAGGAACTCTCGGTCATCGTGGCCCGCAGCGCGTCGGGCGAGACGAAGGTCTACCCGTCGATCGAAATGATCTTCCACCCCGGGGCGAACCTCGTCGAGTACCTCCTCTCGCCGGCGCGCGTCACCCCCGCCGTGGAGAAGAAGGCGGAACGGATCGCTCTCGACGTCGCGGACGCCCTTGAGATCATCGGCCTCGCCGCGGTGGAGATGTTCGTCACCGCCGACGGATCCGTCCTGGTGAACGAGGTCGCGCCGCGCCCCCACAACAGCGGCCACCACACGATCGAGGGAAACGTCACGAGCCAGTTCGAACAGCACCTGCGCGCCATCCTCGGGCTCCCCTTGGGTTCGACGGCGATCACCTCCCCGTCGGTCATGGTGAACATTCTCGGCGTCGAAGGCCACACGGGCCCGGCACGCTACCGCGGGCTCGAACAGGTCCTCGCGATCGAAGGAGCGGCGGTCCATCTCTACGGGAAGGCGGAGACGAAGCCCTTCAGAAAAATGGGGCATGTCACGCTCACCGGCACCGACGCCGCCTCACTTTTGGCGACGGCTTCAACGATCAACACACTCCTGAAGGTGACCACATGAAGCGTCCCGTCGTCGGCATCATCATGGGGAGCGAATCCGACCTGCGCGTCATGTCGGACGCGGCCCTCGCCCTCGACGAGTTCGGCATCGTGCATGAACTCGCGATCGTTTCGGCGCACCGCACGCCCTCCAAAATGGTCCGCTACGCCCGGACCGCGCGCGCGCGCGGGATCAAGGTCATCATCGCCGGAGCGGGAGGAGCGGCGCACCTCCCCGGCATGGTCGCCTCCCTGACGACGCTCCCCGTCATCGGCGTCCCGGTGCGCACGGGCGCCCTCTCGGAAGGATGGGATGCGATCCTTTCCATCCTCCAGATGCCCGCCGGCGTCCCGGTGGCGACCGTCGCGATCAACGGGGCCCGAAACGCCGGCATCCTCGCCGCCGAGATCCTCGGCGTGAGCGACGCGAGGACCGCGAAAAAGCTCGCCGCGTTCAAGGCAGCCCTCCGCACGAAGGTCGAGCGATCGGCGCGCACGCTCGCGCGCGGCCGCCGTCCGTCCCGGAAGCCGAGATCGTGAACACGCCCGCGAACCGCCTCGTTCTCATGAGCACGAGCGCGGTCGTTCTCGCTCTGTTCGGCCTCACGGCCTCGTTCCTCCCCCAGGAGATCCTCTCCAGTGCCGGCGCGCCGGCTTCGGGCCCGAACACGATCCTCGTGCAACTTCTGGGCGCGCTCTACCTCTCGTTCGCGATGGTGAACTGGATGGGGCGCACGAACCTCATCGGCGGGATCTACAGCCGGCCGGTGGCGGTCGGGAACACGCTCCACTTCACGATGGGAGCGCTCGCTCTCGTGAAATTCGTGGCCGGCGGAACGCCGTTCACACCGGCCTTCGTCCTGTTGGGCGTCTATGCGCTCTTCGCGCTCGCGTTCGCACTCATCCTTCTTTCGCACCCGCTCGCCGAAGCGTCCTAAGGGACCGCACCGTCCGATTTTTTTTTGCCACTGAAACCGATCAAGCGCACGGCGGGTCAAACCTATCGGACCCTCAAGCGGCGATCGCCGTAACATTTCCCCCATAACGCCGTATTCTCAAGCAGTTGAGGGGGGTCCTTGCCGGGTTTGCGTCTCAGCCATTATTCCATGTACTCGAGGGGTGCGTATGAAGAAAAAGGTCATCATTTTTTCGGTCATCATCGTCGCCCTGGTCGCCGGCGGACTCTTCGTCTTCGGCGGGTCGAAAGACCCCGCCGACGCGGGGGCGGCGAAGATCAAGGTCACGAGGTCCAATATCGTCGAGAAGGCGCTCGCCGTCGGAACGATCGAGCCCGAGAACGAGATCTCGATCAAATCGAAGGTCTCCGGCGTCGTGAAGAAGATCTTCGCCGACGCGGGCACCTACGTCAAGGCGGGAGACCCGCTCCTCGAGGTGCGGCCCGACCCGACGCCCATCGAACTCGCCGACGCCAAACGCCAGCTCCAGCTCGCCGACGTGGAGGTCCAGAACCTCAAAAAAGACGAGGTTCGCCAAAAATCGATGAGCGAGAAGCAGATGATCTCCTCGAAGGAATACGAGGACTTCAACAGCAAATACGAGGAAGCGCAGCTTCGGCGGACGATCGCGAAGGAGAAGCTCGCGTTGCTCGAGAGCGGCAGGGTCACCATCGACAATACCGAGATCGAGTCGATCATCAAGGCCCCGATCTCCGGCTACGTCCTGTCGAAGACCGTTGAGGTCGGCGACCCGGTGACGCCCCTGACGACGTACCAGGAAGGGACCGTCCTGATGAAGATGGCGAACATGGAGCTCCTCTTGTTCAAGGGGACCGTCGACGAGATCGAAGTCGGCAAGCTTAAGGAAGGCATGCGCGCGGAGATCAAGGTCGGCGCCCTCCCGAACGACACGGTCCTTGGCGTCGTCAGGAAGATCTCCCTCAAGGCCGAGAAGAAGGAGAACGCCACCATCTTCCCGATAGAGATCCTCGTTCCAAAGGCCAAGAACACGACACTGCGCGCCGGCTACTCGGCGAACGCGAACATCATCATTCAGAAGAAGGACTCCGTCCTGACGGTCCCGGAACGCGCGGTGACCTTCCGGAACGACTCCGCGTTCGTGAAGATTTCCGTCGGCCCCAAGAAGGAGGAGGAGCACTACATCAAGACCGGCCTCTCGGACGCGATCAACGTCGAAGTCCTCTCTGGGCTCAACGAGGGGGACGAGATCCTCGAAAAGCCGGTGAAAAAGATTGAATAACCTCGCGACGATACTCTCGGAGTTCGTCCGGGACCTCAAGGCGCAGAAGCTCCGGACGTTCCTCACGGTGTTCGGCATCGTCTGGGGAACCGTCGCGATCGTCGTCCTCCTCGCGTTCGGCATGGGGTTCAAGCGTCAGCTCTCGAAGGACATGCACGGCATCGGCGAGAGCATCGCGATCCTCTTCCCCGGCGCGACGACCAAGGCGTACCAGGGCTTCGGCGTCGGTCGCCCGATCACGCTCGTCGAGGACGACGCCGCGCTCCTCGCCTCGCAGGTGCACGAGATCGCGCGCATCAGCCCCGAATACTCATCGCGCGAGACGCCCATCCGCTTGGGCGAGAACATCGTCAACTCCTCGGTCGGGGGGGTCTACCCCATCTACAGCGAGATGCGCAACATCATCCCCGAACAGGGGGGCCGGTTCATCGACGACCTCGACATGCAGCAGCGCCGGAGGGTCATCATCCTGGGGGACCAGGTGAAGATCCTCCTGTTCGGCGAGGGGAACGCCATCGGCAAGCTCGTCACCGTCGGCGAAGTGCCGTTCACCGTCGTCGGCGTCATGCTGAAGAAGACCCAAAACTCCTCCTACAACCGCCGGGACCAGGACCGGGTCTTCATCCCGGCGAGCACGTACGCCTCCGTCTTCGGCGCGACGCATATCAACAACATCATCTACGAACCGCGCGACCCGACGCGCTCCGAAGAGGTCATCGCGCAGGTGCGCCAGGTGCTCTCGAAACGCTACATGTTCGACCCGACGGACAAGGACGCCGTCTGGATCTGGGACACCGCCGAGTTCGACAAGTTCGCGTTCTACTTCTTCCTCGCGCTCAACGTCTTCATGGGGCTCATCGGAAGCTTCACCCTCGCCGTCGGCGGCATCGGCGTGGCGAACATCATGTACATCGTCGTCGAGGAGCGTGTGAAGGAGATCGGCATCAAGCGGGCCGTGGGCGCGAAGCGTTCGAACATCCTGTCGCAGTTCTTCCTCGAGACGCTCTTCATCATCGGGATCGGGTCCTCGGTGGGGTTCCTCATCGCCGTCGGCATCACCCAGGCGATGGCGTTCATCCCGATCAAGGAGTACGTCGGGACGCCCGAGATCTCCGTCGAGGTCGCCCTCGCGACGATGCTCATGCTCGGCGCGATCGGCCTCACCGCAGGCCTCTTGCCGGCGAAGCGCGCGGCGAACCTCAACGTCGTCGAATGTCTGAGGACCTGACCCCATGTGGCTCGAACTTCTCAAGGACTTCTTCCTGGACCTCAAGACGCAGCGGACGCGCTCGCTCCTGACGATCATCGCGATCACGTGGGGCACCATCGCGGTCGTCCTCCTGTTGTCGTTCGGCCAGGGACTCGGCACGCAGATGGAGAACGGGCTCCTCAACGCCGGGAACCAGATCATGATCCTCTACGGCGGTGAGACGGGGATGCAGTTCGAGGGGATGCCAAAAGGCCGGAAGATCCGCATGGTCGAGGAGGACGTCGAACTCCTGAAGAACGCCATCCCGGAGATCGCCATGATCAGCCCGCAGTACCACCAAAACGTACGGCTCACCTTGGCGAAGTTCTCGACGAACACCGAATGCGAGGGCGTGAACCCCGCATTTGAAGAGATGCGCAGGATGTACCCGATGTCGGGGGGGCGGTTTCTGAACGACGTCGACGTCGAGCAGCAGCGGCGCGTCATCGTCCTCGGTTCCAAGATCGCCGCAGATATCTTTGGGAAGGAGGCGCCGGTCGGCAGCGTCGTTCTCCTCGACAACACCCCCTTCACGGTCGTCGGGATCATCCAGAAGAAGATCCAGACGAGCATGAACAACGGCCCCGACGACGAGCGCGCCGTGATGCCCTACAGCACGTTCCGAACGATGTACGGGAGCAAGCGCGTGAACTCCATCGTCGTGCGCCCCTCCGATCCCAGCAAGCAGGCGGAACTCAAAAAAGACATCTTCCGGGTCCTCTCGCGGAAGTACCACTTCAACCCGGCGGACGAGCGGACGCTCTTCATCTGGGATTTCATCGAGGAGGCCAAGATCAACGCCAAGGTGAGCCTCGGCGTCTCCATCTTCCTCTTTTCGGTGGGGTTCCTGACGCTCCTCATCGCGGGGGTCGGCGTGGCGAACGTCATGTACGCGATCGTCAAGGAGCGCACCCGCGAGATCGGCATCCGGATCGCCGTCGGGGCGCGCCGGCGCTACATCCTCGGGCAGTTCATCTTCCAGGCGCTCCTCATCGCGTTCATCGGCGGGACGATCGGCATCCTCTTCTCGTGGGGCGTCATCTCGCTCATGCGGCTCATCCCGTCGGGCGACGGGGCGATGCAGTTCCTCGGCAAGCCGGTCCTCTCTCCCGGTATCATGCTCATGACGACCGGCATCCTCGGCGTCATCGGCTTGTTGGCGGGGTTCTTCCCCGCCCGGAAAGCCGCGAGCCTCGACCCGGTCGACGCGCTCCGGTACGAATAAGCGACTCTTCCCCTTTCCTAACGCACGGTCCACTCCGCCTCGAGCGGCAGTTCCGCCGAGTTCTTCCCGATACGAAGGCGGTACGTTCCGGGATAGAGTCTCCAGGTGCTGGTGTTCATGTCCCATTTTCTCAGGTCGTCCAAGGGGATCGCGAGCGTCGCAACGACCGAACTTCCATGTGCGACCGTGACTCGGCGGAACGCCTTGAGCTCACGCAATGGCCTCTCACGGCCCGGATATTCCACGTAGGCCTGGACGACCTCGTCACCGTCGCGCAGTCCGGTATTCTCCACCGTAACGCTCACGCGCATCGTGTCGCCGTATTGGTACTCGGTGCGTGGTTTTTCCCTCCAGCTCTCGTCAAACTGCGTCGTCGACAGCCCATACCCGAACGGATACGCCACGGGACCGGTGTGATACCGGTACGTTCTCTCCTTCATGGCGTAGTCGGCGTACGGTGGAATGTCCTCGACCGAACGGTAGAACGTCACCGGCAGCCTCCCCGACGGCGCCACGACGCCGAAGAGGATGTCCGCCAGCGCGTTGCCCCCCTGCTCCCCCGGATACCAGGCGAAGAGGATCGCATCGGCGTACGGTTCGATCGACCGGATGTCGAGCGCGCCGCCGCCGGTCACGACGACGATGATGGGATGGGTGTGTGCGGCGCGGAGCTTCTTCAGGAAGGCGAGTTGCGACGGAGGGAACGCAAGGGTGGTTCTGTCGCCGCCGGTTCCGGAGAGGAACGCGTCTCCCTCCTCCCCTTCGACCAGCGGCGTGAGACCGACGACCGCCACCGTCACGTCGCTGTTCTCGGAGACCCAAATCCCCCCGAAATGCACCGTGTCGGAGTTGTCGCATCCCTGGTCGTACTGCACGGCGACCGCCGGACCTGCGGCCCGGGAGATCCCCTCGACGAACGTCACCATCTCTCCTGAGACGCCGTGGTAGTTCCCCATAAGGGCGTCGATCGACGCCGCATTCGGGCCCGTGACGAGGATCGACCGGACCGAGTCCCGGCTCAAGGGGAGAACGCCGCTGTTCTTCAAGAGCACGATACTCTCTTCGGCAGCCGTCCGGGCGAGCGCCGTATGCCCGGCATTCCGGATGCTGTCACGGCCGTACGACCGGAACGGCTGCGACCCCTCGGGCTCGAACATGCCGAGTTTGAGACGCGTCGAAAGAAGCGGCCGGAGCGCATTGTCGATTGATGCGGGAGTGAGGAGCCCTCCTGCGATCGCGGCTGCGACATCCTCCTGCAAAATATCCGCGCAGTCGAGGTCGACCCCGGCCCGGATGGCGGCCGCCGCCACCTCCACGCGCGTGGGGATCGTCTTGTGCCGGAGCCAGATGTCGTCCAGGGCCCAGCAGTCGGTGACAACGTGCCCGCGGAAGCCCCATTCGCTGCGCAAGATGTCCCGGAGAAGCGTGGCATTGGTGCAGCAGGGCTCGCCGTTCAGGCGGTTGTAGGCGCACATGACCGCTTCGACGCCGGCCCCGACGAGCGCATGAAACGCGTAGAGATACGTCTCGCGAAGGTCGCGAGTGCCCACGACGGCGTTGAACTCGTGCCGGACGGCCTCGGGTCCTGAGTGGACAGCAAAGTGCTTCGCGCACGCGGCCGCCTTCAGCCAGCGCGGATCGTTCCCCTGGAGGCCCGTGACGAACGCCGTCCCCATCGCCGCCGTCAGGAACGGGTCTTCGCCGTAGGTCTCCTGGCCGCGGCCCCAGCGCGGATCGCGGTCAATGTTGACGTTCGGCGCCCAGAAGGTGAGCCCGAGGTACTGCGTGCGGGTCCCCGCGGCCGTGGCGAGATTGTACTTCGCCCGGGCTTCGGTGGAGATCGCGTCGGAGAGCTCGCGGACGAGCTCCGGGTTGAACGTCGCGGCGAGGCCGATGGCCTGGGGGAATACCGTTGCGTCGCCGGCACGGGCGACGCCGTGGAGCCCCTCGTTCCACCAGACGTACGACGATATGCCGAGGCGGTCGATGGCCGGGCTGTTGTACCCGAGTTGTGAGATCTTTTCCTCTAAGGTCATCGCCCGGAGGAGTTCCTCCGCCCGGCCCGGCGCCTGCCGGGCCTGTGCCGACGTCAGCAAAAGGAAGCAGAATGGTACGAGATACCGCGTTCGCATCGTGCCCTCCGATAGTTGAACCTTGTTGCGGGAGTTCGTACAATGGTACTGATAAATTTCATCATATGGTAGGTGCGCGATGCAAAAGACCCTCTGTCTCTTCCTGTTCCTTCTTCTGTTCGGCGCGGGTGCCGCCGGGCAGGAGCAGAAATACTACCCGCCGTCCGATCCGCTCGTCCAAGCGAAGCTCCAGTGGTGGAGCGACGCGAAGTTCGGCCTTCTCATGCATTGGGGGACGTATTCCCAATGGGGCATCGTCGAGAGCTGGAGCATTTGCCCCGAGGACGAGGATTGGTGCCGCCGCTTAGGCCCCGACAGCGGCAATTATTTCGCGTATAAGGCCTCCTACGAGAACCTGAAGACCACGTTCAATCCGGCAAAGTTCGAGCCCGAGCGCTGGGCCAAAGCGGCCGCGGGGGCCGGGATGAAGTACGTCGTCTTTACGACGAAGCACCACGACGGCTTCTGCATGTTCGACACGAAGCAGACCGACTACAAGATCACCGATCCGGAGTGTCCCTTTAGCGCGAACCCCGCAAGCGACGTGACACGGGAGATCTTCTCCGCTTTTCGGAAGGAGGGGTTCGGCGTGGGAGCGTATTTTTCGAAGGCGGACTGGCATGTGCCGTCCTACTGGAATCCGCACTTCCCGCCGAAGGACCGGCACGTGAACTACGACCCGGCAAAGTATCCCGAGAAATGGAACGCGTTCAAGACCTTCACCGCGAACCAGATCACCGAACTCATGTCGCACTACGGTCCCGTCGACATCCTCTGGCTCGACGGCGGGTGGGTGAGGCCGAACACGGCCTTGGATTCCGCGTGCGCGTCACTGGTCCGGTTCAACGAGGATATCGGCATGGACTCGATTGCACGGATGGCTCGGACGCACCAGCCGGGACTCATCGTCGTCGACCGCGACGTTGAAGGCCCGAACCAGAACTACCTCACGCCGGAGCAGAAGATCCCCGACAAGCCCCTTCCCTATCCCTGGGAGACCTGCATGACGATGGCGACCTCCTGGAGCTACGTCCCGAACGACACGTACAAACCGGCGAACGAACTCATCCATCTGCTCGCCCGGATCGTCTCATCGGGCGGGAACTTTCTCCTCAATGTCGCGCCGTCCCCTTCCGGGACGCTCGACGACACGGCCTACAGCCGCCTGAAGGAGATCGGCGATTGGATGAAGGTGAACAACGAAGCGATCTACAAGACCAAGCCCGGCGGCACGTTTCTGGGAGGAAAGATCGTCGCCACGCAACCGTCGCACGGGCCAGAACATGCCTCCGGCCCCGCATATCTCATCTATCTGGCGGACGAGGGGGAGAGGCTTCCGTCACGTCTGACCGTCGAGGGGCTCCAACTGGCGAGTCGTTCGGTGCGGCTTCTCGGTTGCGGGGAGGAACTCAAAGGGATCGTCTCGAGCACGGAGACAACGATCATGATACCGGAGACGGTCCGATCCTCCTATCTCGGGAGGCACGCATGGGTATTCAAGGTTGAGGAGCCGCGCGGCAACCTCGTGCACTGATCTCTCTCTGGAAGGGAGGGGGGCGCGCGCCGATGACCATTTACGCGAGCATCGGCCGGTGCGAAGCTCCGACCTGATCTCTGATCTTCGGCGGAACGCCGGATTGTTCGGCGAACGCCGGCCATTCGGAGAGTGCGGCGCTCACCTGCGTGAGGATCGCGCTCGCATGCTTGATCCCGAAGAGCTTCGCCGGGGCCAAAAGGTCCTCCTTGAGGAATCCGTCCCGTTTTCCGTTGATCGTCATCTGGTGGCTGCTCGTCCAGGGGCCTGAGGGGTTATACGCCCACGTGACGTCGAACGCGGGCGAGAGGCTCCACTGCCCGCTCTTGTCGAGGAGAAATGCGATGTTCTTCGTATGATCGTCCTGGTTCCTCGCGACGACATTGAACACCATTCTGCGATACATCTGCTCCAGCGCATCGTAGCCGAGCCCCAACTGCTGGGCGGCCGAAAGCGCCTGCTCGTAGCTGTACGCGCCGGCGCTATTGAAGTCGAAATGCGCAAGAGCGCAGAGCGACTGGAGATGGATCTTTTCTCCTTTGGCATCCCGGTCGAACCGCTTGATCATGAAATGGGCCCGTCCGGTCTCCTCGAAGAGCCGGCATTCGGTCATCGTGATCCCGGCCTGTAACGCCATGAGATGATAGGCAAGTTCGATCCTCCCGAACCCCTGAGAGACGCCGAGCGCCCGGTCGTCGACGCCGTCGAACTTCAGGATCCACGGCTCGAACCCCGGCGGAGGCGGCACCTGGCCTGAGCGCACCTCGTTCGTAGCGCGGTTCCACGACACGAGCGCCTTTGCACGCGCTCCGCCTGCCGAGGTCCCGACGCGGATGATCGTTTCGATCGCCCGAGCGTGGTCTTGGAGGTTGGCGATCATCTCCGTCCGGTTGTCGAGCACGTACTGGGCGAGTTCGATCATCGCGCCGATCTCGAGCGGAACGGACATCCGCTCGGCCGAGCGCAACGCCGGCTTGAATTCCAGCGCCCCCATGCCGCGCGAGCCGATGTAACACAGACGCTCCACCGGGGAGAAGTCCTCTATCGAGCGGCCGTGGCGGGCAAGCCAGGCGTCGATGAGCACATTGCCGAACGTGTCCGGTATCGAATCCGCCAGTACGCCGGGGAGACCCCGGAACGTCTCACGCCTGAGTTCCGGGAAGGAAAAGATCCCCCGGCGCCGGGGCATGACCAGGGGAGCGATCTCAACACCGTCGCGGAGGAAGGACGGGTCGTATTCGAACGAGGCGAAGGCCCGGCCGTCGTCCCACGCGACGGCGCCAACCTCTTTCCCCCAGAGGATCACAGTCGCATAGCGCACTTTTCTTGGGGCCTTCGCCATCGTCAGGCCCCTGACGCCTTCCTGCCCCGCTTGCCGGAGGCCCCTTTCCGCCGTCGGCCTTCAAGCGCGACAAGCTGAAGCGGGCTTATGCCCGGCTCGGGCAGGAAGAGATCGATCTGATCGAGCTTGCCGAGCGCTCGGAGAATGCGGATGAAGTTGCGCAGGGCGCAGCCCTTGCCGCTCTCGAGCTGCTTCACGACGTTCAGCGCGACGCCGGCCGTCGATGCAACCTCCGACTGGGTCGTGTTCTGATTGAGCCTCTCTTGCCGGACCCGTGCGCCGATCATCTCGAGATGAGAAACGTCTGTTGTGGTATTCACGATCGACCCTTTCGCTGATATATTTAATATACTGTACATGCAACATTAAGTCAATAGTTATTATAGTCTTTATAAGGGCTTTATATTAATTATTTCATATATATAGCCCTTATAAGGGCTTTAATAAAGATATACAATAAAATAGGGCATATTTTACGACAAAGACCGATTCGCGCAAACGCCCTGCCGGGAAATCCCATCACCCGGCGCACGGATCCGTCGTTCCTTCTGCAGATGAGCTTCTGTCCCTGCGAATCGATTGAGATTCAGAAAGCATATCCGTACATTGGGTGAAGGGGACCCCCTCAGTGATACAAAAACACCTCATAGCCTGGCATGGCATCGCGTTTCTGGCGGTCCTCAACGGCGCCGCGCAAGATGCGTTCTCTACGCCATACACGAGCGCGCGCGCAGGGGTTCCCGCATTCGTCTTCCGCGTCCGTCCGGCGGCCCGAGGCACAGGCGCGTGAGTACAACGTCAGCCGTCAAGGTCCGTCGCTTCACCGTGAAACTCGAGCGCTCCGAGAACAGGCTTTGGGGCGCACACCTTGAGGTCCCCGCGAGCGTCGTGGAGCAGCTTTCCTCGGAGGACCACCGCAGGGTCTATTGCCGGCTCAACGGCGGCGAGGAGCACCAATGCGCGATGCTTCCCCATGGCCGCGGGACCTTCGTCATCACCGTGAACAAAAAGCGCCGGGACTCGCTCGGACTGACCTTTGGCGCGGAGGTCCGGGTCGAACTCCGGAAGGACGAGAGCACGTACGGCCTCCCGATGCCCGAAGAACTCGCCGAACTGCTCCGGCAGGAAAAGAAGGGGAACGCCCTCTTCCACGCCCTCACGAAGGGAAAGCAGCGCGTGCTGCTCTATATCATCGGGTCGGCGAAGAGCCAGGACCAGCGCATCATCCGCTCCATCACGATCGTCCGGCACCTCATCGCACAGCACGGAACGATCAACCACAAGATCCTCGCGCACGAGCTCGACGCCGCGCGACGATCCCTCACACAAAAGACAACGAAGGGGTTAACCCCATGAAAACGATCATTTCCGTCCTCGCACTGTTCGCACTCCTGAGTGTCACGTACGCCTCCGGCCAGCAAAAGGGCTCAGGCCGAATTGTCATCCTTCCCCTGACCTCTAACGGCGTCGACGCCGTGACGGCGGAGACCGCCGAGTCGATCCTCCGGACCGAGATCGGCAAGCAGAGCTCCATGGACATCGTCTCCGGCAAAAAGACGAAGGAGGCCCTCGGCGACACTCCCTGCACCGAGAGCGAGTGTGCCGCCGCCGCCGGCCAGACCCTCGGCGCCGCGCAGGTCCTCGGGTGCCGCCTCTCCGCCCTCGGGGAGAAAATCATCGTGCAGTACTTCCTCGTCGACGTCCCCACGAAGAAGCAGATCCTCATCGATCAGGCGACGGCAGCGACCGCCGAGGACCTCGAGGTCCTCATGAAGCGCCTCGCGAAGAGCGTCGTCGACTTGGAGCCGATCTCCAAGAGCGCGGAGGTCGGGCAGATCCTCGCGACGGAAACGACCGAGCCCCAGCGCCGGGCGTCGCGGAAGAACTTCGGGTTCTCGTTCGGCTACCTCTACCCCCAGCACGGCTACGACAACGGCGACCGGTCGTTCATCGTCGACTCCCGGTTCGACTACGAGATCGAGGACTACGCGGTCGGGATGCTCGTCGGGATCCGCAAGGGATTTGCGATGGACCTCTACGGCGCGTATCTTCTCTCGAGACAGGACGTCTGCCCGTATTTCGGCGGCGGAGTAGGCTTTCACTGGATCAGCCACAACACGCTCATCAACTTCTCCGGCGCGCCCCAAGACAACCGCCGCGGGGACGGGATCGAGCTTTCGGCCATGACAGGCCTGCGGCTGCTCCATACCTACAACTTTCAGATGATCCTCAATCTGGAGTTCATCTACACCATGAACGACTACGACGACCGCGCGGTCGTCTTCACGATCGGCATTCTCTGAACCATTCCACAAGAGGAGCAGCACCCATGACCCGACCCGATCCATCCGAACACGCCCCGTACTACGGCAAATATATCGCGCTCGTCCCCGAGACTGACGTCCTCGCCGCCATGGAGACCCAGATAGCAGCGACCGTGCGCGAGCTTCGGGCGCTTCCGCCCGGGGCGGGGAAGAAGCGCTACGCCCCCGGCAAATGGTCGGTCGCCGAGATCCTTGGGCACCTTACCGACACCGAGCGGGTCTTCGCCCAGCGGGCGCTCTTCTTCGCACGGAATGTTCCGGGGCCCCTCCCGGGCATGGAACAGGACGATTGGGTCCAGGCCTCGACGTTCGACGCAATGGATCTCGGGGAGCTCATCTCGGAGTTCGAGTTCACCCGCAGGTCGAACATCCTCATGTTCAAGCATCTGAGTCCGGACGCGTGGTCGCGCCGCGGCGTCGGGAGCGGCGTCGAGTTCACGGTCCGGGCCTTGGCGTTCATCATGGTCGGACATGAGCGGCACCACATGGAGGTCCTAAGGATGCGCTACGCATGACGCTTGGTCAGGTCATCACTGTGTGAGTTGCCAGGGGCCGGCCTGGAGGAATGGCGGTAGATCACTGTATCGCCCGAAACGATCCCCCCTGAAGACCCTCCACTCGACCCTCCACTCGGCCCCGGAACTCTTGAATTTCCCCCCGGAGATGTGTACATTATTTCCGGCCCCACATGCTCACTATCCCTGCCGGGGCGAATGATACCAACATTCTCTTTCCTCACGAACGGAGACCTATGATCCGATTCTTTCAGCGCACGCTTGCCGTCGCGGCCGCCTTTTCGCTTCTTGCGGCCGCCGCGTTCGCTCAGCATTCGGTGGCCCGCGACTGGAACGAGGCGCTCCTTCAGGCGATCCGGAAGGACTTCGCCCGCCCGACGATCCACGCTCGGAACCTCTTCCACACGTCACTCGCGATGTACGATGCGTGGGCCGCGTACGACAATCTGGCCCAGACGTTCCTCCTCGGGAAGACCGTCGGAGGGTTCACCGTCCCCTTCAACGGGATCGCTGCGCCTGCGGATCTCCCCGCGGCGCGCAAGGAGGCCGTGAGCTACGCGGCCTACCGCATCCTGAAGTACCGGTTCCGCACTTCGCCCGGGGCCACCGCGTCCGCCGCCCGGTTCGATTCCCTCATGCTCGCCTACGGCTACGACACGCTCATGACGTCGACCGACTACTCGACGGGTTCCGCGGCTGCCCTCGGCAACTACATCGCCCAGAGCGTCATCGACTTCGGCATGCAGGACGGCTCGAACGAGGCGAACGACTACGCCTATACGTACTACCATCCTTCGAACCTGCCGCTCATCGTGAGCCGGCCCGGTGACAGCACGCTCACCGACCCGAACCGCTGGCAGCCGCTGACCTTGACGACGTTCATCGACCAGAACGGGAACATCATCCCCGGGAGCACGCCGAAGTTCCTCGGGCCCGAGTGGGGCAACGTCACCCCCTTCGCCCTGACGAGCACGGAGCGCACGGTCCATTCGCGCGAAGGGCACGATTACATCGTCTACCACGATCAGGGGCCGCCGCCGATGCTCGACACGAACGACGTTGCGAGCGCCGGGTCGCAGCTCTACCGGTGGGGTTACTCACTCGTCTCCGTCTGGTCGTCGCACCTAAAAGGGGCCGACACGGTCCTGTGGGACATTTCCCCCGCTTCGATCGGCAACAACCCTCCGCTGCCGGAAACGTTCGCGGAGCTGCCGTCGTTCTATAAGCTCGCCGAAGGCGGCGATGCCGGCATCGGCCATACCGTCAACCCACGCACCGGAGCGCCCTACGTCCCCCAGATCGTGCCGCGCGGCGACTATACTCGGTCGCTCGCCGAGTTCTGGGCCGACGGCCCCAGCTCCGAGACGCCCCCCGGACACTGGTTCACGATCCTGAACTACGTCAGCGACCACCCCCTCTTTCAGAAGCGCTTCCGCGGCACCGGTCCCGTCCTCGACACGCTCGAGTGGGACGTCAAGGCCTACTTCGCGCTCGGCGGTGCGGTTCACGACGCTGCGATCACCGCGTGGGGAATGAAGGGATGGTACGACAATATCCGTCCGATCTCCGCGATCCGCTGGATGGCGGCGCAGGGACAGTGTTCCGACTCCACGCTCGCGCACTATTCCCGGAGCGGCCTCCCCCTCATCCCCGGGTTCATCGAGCTCGTCGCGCCCGGCGACTCGCTCCAAGGGGCCGACGGCGTCAACGTCGGCAAGATCAAGATCTACGCCTGGCGCGGGCACTCCTACATCGCGAACCCCGCCACGACCTACGCCGGCGTCGGCTGGATCCTCGCCGAGGAGTGGTGGCCCTACCAGCGGCGCACGTTCGTCACGCCGCCGTTCGCCGGCTACGTGTCGGGGCACTCCACCTATTCCCGCGCGGCGGCGGAGCTCATGACACTCCTCACCGGCGACGAGTACTTTCCGGGAGGGATGGGGGAGTTCTTCGCGCCGCACAATGAGTTTCTCGTGTTCGAGGACGGCCCGAGCGTCGACGTGACGCTCCAGTGGGCGACCTACCGCGACGCGTCGGACCAGTGCAGCCTCTCGCGGATCTGGGGGGGCATCCATCCCCCCATCGACGACATGCCGGGCAGGCTCGCCGGCAGGACCATCGGCATCGAGGCGTTCTTGCTCGCGGAGAAGTACTTCACCGGCCAGGTCTCGGCCGTGGCCCAGGTTCCGCCCGTCTCCGCCGCGAGAACCGTGAGCATCTTTCCGAACCCGGTCCCCTCCGGCAGCGCCGTCCATGTCCGCTTCGAGGCGCCCGCGCAGCATGCGGACGCCGAACTCTATAACGTCCTCGGCCAGCGACTTTTCACGGCGCACTTCGGCCCCATCGCCGCCGATCAGACCGTGAGCCTCCGAACGGGTTCTCTCCCGTCGGGCATCTACATCCTCCGGATCACGGAGGCGCAGAATATCTCCAATCACCGGATCTTTGTCGTCCGGTGACACCGATGACGACCACACTCCACTCGAAAGGAAGCACATGACGAAGAAGATCATCGCGGTCCTGGGGGCCACGGGCGCCCAGGGCGGCGGACTTGTCCGGGCGATCCTCCAAGACCCCTCGGGCGACTTCACGCCGCGGGCGATCACGCGCGACCCGAACTCCGAAAAGGCGAAGGCCCTCAAGGCCGCCGGCGCGCAAGTCGTTGCCGCCGACGTCGACGACGCGGAAAGCCTGAAGCGCGCGTTCAACGGCGCCTACGGCGCCTTCTGCGTCACCTTCTTCTGGGACCATTATTCCGCGGAGAAGGAGATGGCCGAGGCGCGCAACATGGCGGTCGCGGCGAAAGCGGCCGGCATCCGGCACGCCGTCTGGTCGACGTTCGAGGACACGCGCCTCGACGTTCCGCTCGCCGACAACCGCATGCCGACGATCCACGGCAAATACAAGGTCGCGCACTTCGACGGCAAGGCCGAGGCGAACCGCTTCTTCACCGAGGAAGGGGTCCCAACGACGTTCCTCTATACGTCATTCTACTGGGAGAATCTCATCTTCTTCGGCAGTGGTCCGACAAAGAACCCCGACGGCAGCTACTCTTTCACCCTCCCCATGGGCGACAAGAAGCTCCCGGGCATAGCCTCCGAAGACATCGGCAAATGCACCTACGGCCTGTTCAAACCCGGCGCGGAATTCATCGGCAAACACGTCGGCATCGCCGGCGAGCACCTCACCGGCGCCGCGATGGCGGCCTCGCTCTCCACGGCGCTCGGGAAGGACATCCGCCACAACGACATCTCCCCGGACGCGTTCCGGGCCCTCGGGTTCCCGGGAGCGGACGACGTCGGCAACATGTTCCAGTACAAGCGCGATTTTCAGGAAAAGTACTGCCGCATCCGGGACGTCGCATTCTCCCGGTCCCTTAACCCTGCGCTCCAAACGTTCGACACCTGGCTCGCCGCGAACAAGAACCGCATCCCTCTGGGTTGACCATGAACGGCAACGACCAGCGTACGCCGTACGTACCGGCGGCAGGGAAGATCAAGGAAGCGTTCGACCGCATCGTCAAGGCGATCGCCCTGCGGCCGTCGATCGGCCTGGGGACGGGCGTCTCCCGGACGCGTCTCGTTCGGGGGTTCGCGGCGGAGATCACCGAAGGCGCGTGGAAACTTTCCGCCGACATGCCGGCCGGCTTGGGCGGTGACGCCTCTGCCCCGACGCCGGGCGTCTACGGGCGCGCGGCCCTCGGCTCCTGTCTCGCACAAGGGTACGCGCTGGAAGCTGCGAAGACGTCCGTGCCGTTCGACGCGATCGAGGTCGAGATTCAAGCCGACTTCGACGACGGCGCGCTCCTCGGCGTCTCCGGCAATCCGCCCGGGTATCTCGAGGTGCGCTACACCGTCACGATCCGGAGCAGCGCGTCGGAAGAGGCACTGCGTAGGCTCGTCGACAGCGCGGACACGCGCAGCCCCTACCTCGACATCTTCCGCCGGGCGCAGTCATGCGTCCGGACACTCCGGATCAATCCGGCCCCGGAGCTGCGCTAAGGTGGACGGAGACCTCCAGAGGCGCATCCAGCGATACGGCTGGGACCGGGCTTCCGACGCATACGAGGCCTACTGGGAGCGTCAGCTCGAACCGGCGCAGTCCCTACTCTTGACGATGGCGGCGCTCCGGACGGGCGAACGGGTCCTCGACGTCGCCTGCGGGACGGGACTCCTCACGTTTCGCGCGAGTGCGGCCGTCGGACCCTCGGGGAGCATCGTCGGCACCGACATCTCCGACAAGATGGTCGCCCTCTCGGCGGGCCTTGCGGCGGACCGCGGCATCTTGAACGCATCGTTCCAGCAGATGGGCGCTGAAGCGCTCTCCTTTCCCGACGGGTCATTCGACGCCGCGCTCTGCGGCCTTGGACTCATGTATGTTCCCGACCCGCTCGCCGCGCTCAGAGAGCTCCGCCGCGTCCTGCGACCCGGCGGCCGGGCGGCCGCTGCGGTCTGGGGGGAGCGCAAGCGCTGCGGCTGGGCGGAGATCTTCCCCATCGTCGACGCGCGCGTGAAATCGGAGGTCTGCCCCATGTTCTTCCAGACGGGAACGGGCGACGTTCTCCGGATGATGTTCGAGAAGGCGGGATTTTGCCGGGTCGAGTCCCGGCGGATCACGACGACGCTCCACTACGACTCCTCCGAAGAGGCGATCGGGGCGGCCTTCGTCGGCGGCCCGGTCGCCCTGGCCTACTCTCGGTTCGACGAGAAGACGCGCGACGAGGCCCACAATGAATATCTCGCCTCGATCGCTCCCTACGCCTCCGGCGGGGGATTCGACGTGCCGGGCGAGTTTGTCGTCGCCGCGGGCTGCATTGAAGGATCGCCACATTGAGCGCCGACGGCGGCGGATCACACCCATCAAAGGTACCGTCCATGTTTGAGCACCGTTCCGAGCCCCTTCTGCCAAAACCACTCTTCATCCGGAGGCTCTTGCGCCACGCGATGCTCTCCGGCTACGTCATGGCGGCATCTCTCCTCATCGGCATCTTGGGCTATCATCTCACCGAGGACCTTCCCTGGATCGACTCGCTCGTCAATGCGTCGATGATCCTCGGCGGCATGGGCCCCGTGAACGAGCTCCACACGACCGCCGGGAAGCTCTTCGCCTCGGCCTACGCCCTCTTCGCCGGCGTCGTCTTCCTCGTCGTCGCGGGGATGCTCCTTGCCCCGGCGGCGCACCGCCTTCTCCACCGGATACACCTCGAAGAACCGAGCGACGATAAGGAGTGACCACGTGACCGTCCGGAAGCTCCACACCGCCGCGGGACTCGCGCTCCTCCTGCCGTTCCTCGCCTGGATCGTCACCGCGATGATCTTCTACTTGAAGCCGGGGTACGAAGGCGCGTACGCATTTCTCCAGCCGAGGACCTACCCCCTCGGCGCTCCGCTCGCTGTCGCTCCCGATACGTCGTGGCGCGAGGTCCGGTGCGTGCGGACGATCCTCGGCTCGCACCTTCTCGCGCGGACGCCGGCCGGGTGGGCGCAGTACGATACGGCTTCCCGCGGCCTTCGGCCCCATCCCACCGCCGGCAAGATCCGGGCACTCGTTGCCGACGCGATCTCGCAGGACCCGGAACGCTACGGCCACGTCGCGACGGTCTCCGGCGACACCGTGACGACGACGACGGGGGTCGTCGTGACGCTCGACTGGGACCGTTTGAGCCTCTCCCAGCGGGGCCCCGACACCGACCGGATCGACTTCTACTATCGGATCCACTATCTCCAGTGGACCGGCGTCAAGGCCCTGGACAAGGTCCTGGGACCTCTCGGCCTGATGCTCATCCTTCTCCTCAGCATGCTCGGAGTCCGGCTTGCCCTCCAAAAGAAGAAGTGACGCCGGTTCCGGCCCGGCGCTCCTCGCGCTCCTCGCCGGTGCGGACCGGCGTTCCATCGGACGGTCCGGGGAGGCCGTACAGGTCGTCCTCGCCCACCCGCGCCTGTTCGTCCATCTCCTCGGCGCAACACTCAGCGGCGACCCGGTGCTCTCCATGCGGGCCGCCGACGCCGCCGAAAAGGCGTCGCGCGCCCGACCCGGCCTTCTCACTCCCCACGCACGTATGATCCTTTCAGACATCTCGTCCGTGGACCAAAAAGAGGTCCGCTGGCACGCCGCGCAGCTTATCGGCAGGCTCTCCCTCTCTCCGGGCGACGTCCGCAAGGCCCTCGACGTCCTCGAACGGTTCACCTTGGACGAGAGCAGCATCGTCCGGACGTTCGCGATGCAGGCGCTTGCCGACATCGCGCTCCGGCATCCGGCGCTGCGCGAACGCACCGCCGAGAGGATCGTATCGCTCGCCCGGACGGGAACGCCCGCGATGAAGGCCCGCGGCAAGAAGCTCCTGAAGCTTCTCTCGGCGGCTCCGGCCGCCCGCGTCCAGCTGACGTTCAAACCGCTCACGGACAGGACATGGAAGGACTTCGAAACGCTCTTCGGCGAGCGTGGCGCGTGCGGCGGATGCTGGTGCATGTCGTGGCGGCAGTCGCGCGCCGAGTATGCCGCGAACAAGGGGGAGAAGAACAAGCGCGCGATGCGCAGACTCGTCCGGGACGCTCGGCAGCTTGGGATCCTCGCCTACGACGGGCGTACGCCGGTCGGGTGGTGCGCACTCGCACCGCGGGAGGACTTCACGCGTCTCGCGTCGAGCCGCGTGCTCCGGCCCGTCGACGACACGCCGGTCTGGTCGATCCCCTGCTTCTTCCTCGCGAAGGGATACCGGCGCAGGGGACTCTCCTCCGAGATCCTGAAAGGGGTCGTCGCCTACTGCAACGGGAAGGGGATCCCGGTCGTCGAAGCCTATCCCATCATCCCCTACGCGCCCGACATGCCGGCGGCGTTCGCCTGGACCGGGATGCTCTCGGCGTTCCTCAAGGCGGGCTTCCGCGAGGAGCGGCGGTGGTCCAAGGCGAGGCCGATCGTCCGGTATGAGACCGCCCACGCGCGTCCCCTGAGTTGAATCTTCGCCGGCCGAATCGTACATTGAATGAGCACAACGGAGCACTTCATGACAGACCTGCGGTACCCCATCGGGAAATTCCAGAAAAAGGAGGCCCTCACGGCCGCCGACCGGGCCGAGTGCGTCCGGCAGATCGCCGAGGCCCCACGGAACCTCCGCTCGGCCGTCGCCGGACTCTCCGAGGCCCAGCTCGAGACCCCCTTCCGCCCCGAAGGGTGGACCGTGCGGCAGGTCGTCCACCACGTCCCGGACAGCCACCTGAACGCGTACATCCGCTTCAAGCTTGCCTTGACCGAGGACGCGCCGGCCATCAAGACCTACCGGGAGAACGTCTGGGCGGAACTCATCGACGGACGCACCGCGCCCGTCGAGCATTCGCTCGCACTTCTCGACGCGCTCCACTTCCGTTGGGCGATGCTCCTCCGGTCGCTCGGCGAGGCGGACTTCCAGCGGACGTTCCTCCATCCCGACAGCGGGCTGCTGAAACTCGACTTTCTCCTCCAGCTCTACGCCTGGCACGGACAGCATCACACGGCGCATATCACGAACCTCCGGACACGCAGCGGGTGGTGACCCCCGCGCATGCCGGCCCTTTTCCCACGAACCCAAAAGGACCATCCATGACCATCAGGACCATCGCCACGCTCACGCTCCTCCTCCTCGTATCGGCCGCTCTCTCGTTCTCCCAGGGACTCTACTGGGAGAGCAACACGACGAGCCCCATGCTGAAGGAGAAGACGCTTCACTCGACGTTCAGCTATATGCCCGGCATGATGCGCCAGGCCTCCGCAGAGAACGGCACGGCGACGATCTTCCGGCTCGACAGGAAGGTCATCGTGTCGATCAACGAGCACAACAAGACCTACTCCGAAATGACGTTCGACGAGATCGAATCGGCGGTAAGGAAGAAAGGCGAGGGGATCGACAAGCAGAAGAACATCCTCGCGGAGAAGATGAAGAACCTTCCCGAAGAGAAGCGCAAGATGATGGAAAAGATGCTCGGCAGCGCCTCGGCGGGAGATCCCGCCGAGACCCCCGTCACGGTGACCAAGACGGCGGAGGCGAAGACGATCAGCGGGTACGCCTGCACGCAGTACGTCCTCCATCAGGGTGAGAAGACGATCATGACGGTCTGGGCGACGAAGGATATCGCCGGGTACGCCGCGATGCAGAAGGAGCTCCAGGAGTTCGGCCGGAGAATGGCGTCCCTGAACGCGGCGAACGGCAAGTCCCTCGCAGACGCGATGAAGGAGGTCGTGGGGTTCCCGATCATGACCCAGATCGGCGAGACGCTCACGACGACGGTCATAAAGGTCGAGAGCCGCCCGACCTCGCATGACATGTTCGAGGTGCCGAACGGGTACCAGAAGACCCCCTCTCCCTACCTCCAACCCTAAGAGAGGATCTCGGGGAGGGGGAACAAGGACAAGGGGGAACAAGGACCGATCGCTCCGCTTGACACAGAGGCCCGATTGTTGTAGATTACGCCTTAGAAACAGAGGCATTATGCCTTTTTCACCGATTGTTCACCACTTTTCAAGGAAGGGATCTTCATGAACACCCACCGCATCATACTGCGCCACGCACTTCTCCTCACGCTCGTCGCCGGCCTGTGCGCCGTTGTGGCCGCGCAGGACAAGTCGGCGAGCCCCGCATCCGGGTTCCAGTCAGAATTATCGGCACAGGTCGGTCAGGTCCAGAAACAAATCATGGACCTCGAAGCAGCCATCCCCCAGGCAAAGGTCGAATGGCGCCCCGGCGAAGGCGTCCGCTCGATCGGCGAGGTCTATCTTCACATCGCGTTCGCGAACTACTTCATACCGAAGCTCATCGGATTTGAACCGCCCGCCGATGCCGGGTTCTCCATGGACGGCAAGAAATGGGAAGGCCAGACCACGGACAAGGCGAAGATCGCATCGATCATGAAGAGCTCGTTCGACAATATTCTCGCGATCGCTGCGAAGCTCTCCAACGCCGATCTCGAGAAGAAGGTCAACCTCTTCGGCACAGAGATGACCACCCGGGCTGCGTTCATGGTGTGCCTCTCCCATCTCCACGAGCACCTCGGCCAGTCGATCGCGTACGCTCGGATGAACGGCGTCGTCCCGCCTTGGACGGCGGAGCAGCAGAAGGCGGAATCCGACACGATGAAGAAGATGAAGAAGTAACACTCTGGCGTAGTAAAGAGAAGCGGGCGGGTGGTCCGCCCGGCCG
>JANYJZ010000022.1 GCA_025358305.1 Ignavibacteriota bacterium | reverse complement strand
AATCTGTTGCAAAAGGTGGGTTGGTTTCGTATATTTACTCCGCAATCATTCATTCAAAACGCCAAAAATCAACGATTGTGGAATGTCCCATTTTGTTTGCAGGGCATTGGCGTGCCTGAATGAGCGAGATGGGACGTTCCGTCTGTAGATGTAGGGCCTGAGCTGCTAACAGAACTGCTAACTGATTCTGTCAATCACTCAGGAATAATTGCCCCAAACAATGGGCGCTTAGCTCAGCTGGTTCAGAGCGTACGCCTCACACGCGTAAGGTCACTGGTTCGATCCCAGTAGCGCCCACATATCAAGCGAAGCCCGATGTTAATCTCATCAGGCTTCGTTCGTTTCTGCATCCCCCGGCGTCGCTATTTTGCCAGGATCATCTTCTTCAGATCGGAATACTCGCCGGCTGTCAACACATAGAGATACACCCCGCTTGGCAAATTCACCGCGCTAAATTCAATCGTCTTAAACCCGGCATTTTGAACCTCATCCGCAAGGATGGAAACGAGCTGACCAAACACATTGAAGATCTTGAGACTGACGTGTACGGTAGATGGCAATTGATACCGTATCGTCGTACTGGGATTGAACGGGTTCGGATAATTCCGTTGCAGCAAGAATCGGTCGGGGAGCAGTACGGGGGTCACGGGCCGAGGAACGGAAGTTGCAATGAACGTCACATCGGGACTCTGCGCTGTGCCAAGGCTGTTCTCGGCGACGAGATGGTAGTGAAAGAGCGAACCCTTTGTCAGGGTACTTTCGATGCGACATGAGACGTCGATCGGTAAGATCCCGCTGCCGACGTCCTGGTGCACTGTCCTATTTCCATATGCCGTTGTCGGTCCCCACTCACCCCAGACCTTCGTTGGTTGACCGTTTGGAAGTACGGTCCCCATCAGCGAGAGGCCGGAATCGGATTCGAAATTCGTGGATCTCAGCACCACCTGGGGCAGGCTTGCACCAAGCAGCGGTCCGCGGGCGATGATCATGGCCGAGCGGAGGTCTGGATCAAAGAAGCTATACCTCGTCATCGACTTCATGTCGACGTTGAGAAATCCCCCGGGCCGCGTATCGCGCAAGATCACTGAATCCCTGAAGAGTCTGTCCATGTTGGGCCATGAAAGGATAAACGTCTGGTAGCCAAACGCGGGGGCGAGCCAAAGGTAAAATGTGTCCGCCTGGTCAGGCGAGACGTACCTCCGGAGATCCAGATGGAGACCGAATCCGAGGCATGCTGCCTGAGCACCTCCGTTGACAAATCTCAGGTCGACAAGCCTGTAATCGGTGGATGGTGGAATTTCGTGTTCCCCGAGCGCTGTGTCAATGCACGACGTTGCCTGAGGGTGGAAGCCGAAGAAGACCGTCGTGCTGTCCTGTCCGCCGATGCACGTGAACGGTATGACCGTTGATCCGGAATCGGACCCCCGAACGGTGATGAGCGTCTGGTCGGGCCCGAGGGACCGTCCAGTCGCGTTTTGCGCGACGGTGCGATAATGATAACCCGCCCCAGGAGTCAGGTTGTGGACATCGAAGAGTACGTCCATATAGCTATCGATCGGCGAAAGAGACTGGGGTGTGGATGCAGATCCATAGCTTACACTGGCTCCCCATTCAACCCAAGAAGTGGCATCGGTGGAGTGGGCATCGACGAGAGCGCTTAGCCGGACTGCGTTCTGACCGACGTTCACTGGCTCGCGGGCGGCGATCGTGGGCGACTGGGGTAATCTGGGGGTGTCGCCGGATATGATGAGGAGTTCATGAATGTTTCGATTTGCGACAATACATGAAGTCTGTCGTTTCATGTCAACGTGAACGATGTCGCCGTTGATGGCATCCTGAAGTACGAGAGCCCCTTGCGACCACTCTGCCGCGTCAGGCCAGGAGAGCGTGATCGGATACCCGGCGTCGCCTGGCTGGAACCGGAGCTTATACACCTCACGATTCGGCGGGTCGCTTTGAAATCGAAAATCCCTGTACATTCCTTCCTGCAGGCAGCTATAGTAATCCGATGCCTCCACGAATCGTGCTTCCAAGACAGTGAGCGGGGGTGGTGGAGGGAGGATGTATTCATGCAATACGGGGTCAGGGCAGTAGGTCGCGTCAGGATGGACGCCGAACCAGCGCGTCGTGTGCACGCCGCCGCGATCGGCTACTGAGATCGGCAGAAGTGTCACTCCGACTGTCCCCTCGGGCGCCGTCGTGAACGGTTCGTCCCACATGCCGGTCGGTCCACCGGCCATCTCAGTGACCGACCTGTAAAAATACTCAGTATTCGGGAGGAGGCCGGAAATGGTGTAACGGAGTTCCGTGTGCATGGCCCCGGCCTTCACCTCCCAGGAAGGTGATGAGCTAATATCATTGGGTCCCGTTGCCCACTCAAATCGGATCTCTCCATCCGTTGCCATGGAGTCTATCACTGCCACGAGGACTGCTGTATGCTGCATGATGGAGTCTATCCTCACGCTTCCGGGCTGGGCAACACAATCGGTCCAGGCGGTTGCGAAGAGTAACGAGGCGAGTATCAGTCGATACGACACGCGGATCCCCCACAGAGCGGTGGATAGGAGTCATTAATATCAATCGCAGAATGGTACTCCTAATTTCGGCAAATGTCAAGCCAAACACGCCGGTGCGGGACACGCCGGTGCGGGACACGCCGGTGCGGGACACGCCGGTGCGGGACACCCGGTGCGGGACACCCGGTGCGGGACACCCGGTGCGGGACACGGTGCGGGACAGGAATGATCATTTTACCACCTGCCTTTCTGGCCTCAAGCAAGACTTGCTTGGAGAGAACTAATTGAATATATTAGGTCAGTTGAAACAATGAACTTCACCCTTTAAAACTGATCCTGAGAGGTCAGAAAGGAGAATTTCTCTGTGACCATCCTTCGTTGCCCGCATCACACGACTTCCCCCCGTTTTTTGGCGTCCCCCCATCTCTGCCTTTGCCGAGGAATTTCTCGTCGTATGAGGCGTCCATGAACATCAAAGCCAGAATCATCGACGAACCGGGTTTCGAGCGCATGCTCCGTCGACTTGCGCACGAAATTCTCGAACGGAACAAGGGCTCCGAGACCATCGCGATCGTGGGGATCGTGACCCGCGGCGAGATCATCGCCCGTCGGTTGGCCAAGATGATACAGGATATCGAGCACCGCGAGCTCCAGATCGGGTTCCTCGATATCACGCTCTACCGCGACGACCTCCGGGACAACCTCAAGCAACCGATCCTTCGGGGTACCGATATCTCGTTCGACGTGACCGGGAAGAACATCGTGCTTGTCGATGACGTCCTCTACACGGGCCGGACGGTGCGCGCCGCGCTCGATGAGATCGTCGATCTCGGTCGTCCAGCCACGATCCAGCTCGCGGTGGTCGCCGACCGAGGGCACAGGGAGTTCCCCATCAAGGCCGACTTTGTCGGCAAGAACATCCCGACCTCGCCTGACGAGGAAGTGCGGGTGCTCGTCAAGGAGATCGACGGCGAGGACGCCGTCCTCCTCGTCGAACGGGAAGGAGGGAAGGCCTGATGCCGCTTTCCAGCCGCCATCTCCTTGGGCTCGACGGGATCCCGTCGGACGACATCAAGCTCATCCTCGACACGGCGACGTCGTTTCGGGAGGTGCTCGAGCGGCCCATCAAAAAGGTCCCTTCCTTGCAGGGCAAGACGGTTGTCAACCTCTTCTTCGAAAATTCCACGCGCACGCGCATCTCCTTTGAGCTCGCAGAACGGCGTCTCTCGGCCGATCCGGTGAACATGTCGGCGGACGCGAGCAGCGTCCGGAAAGGGGAGACCCTGAAGGACACGGCCCGAAACATCGAGATGATGAAGATCGACATGGTGGTCATGCGCCACGCCGCCGCCGGCGCCGCGCATTACCTGAGCCAGGTCGTTCGGGCGAACGTCATCAACGCCGGAGACGGAGCGCACGAACACCCGACCCAGGCGCTCCTCGACATGTACACGATCAGGGAGAAGCTCGGCACACTCCAGGACGTCAACATCTGCATCGTCGGCGACATCGCGCATAGCCGGGTCGCCCTTTCGAACATCTACGGGCTCCGTGCGATGGGGGCGAAGGTCTCCGTCTGCGGTCCCCGGACGCTCATCCCGGCGGAGATCGACCGGCTCGGCGTCCGAGTCCATTACGACCTCGACGAGGCGATGGCGGGCGCGGACGTCCTCAACGTCCTCAGGATTCAGCTCGAGCGGCAGGACCGATGCTTCCTCCCAACCCTGCGGGAATATTCCCAAGCGTACGGCGTTACGCCGGAACGGCTCGCGCGGGCCAAGCGCCCCATCGTCGTCATGCACCCGGGTCCGATCAACCGCGGCGTGGAGATCTCCGCGGACGTGGCGGACGGGGAGCACTCGCTCATTCTCCAGCAGGTCCTCAACGGCGTCGCCGTCCGCATGTCCGTTCTCTATCTCCTCGGAACAGCAAATTGAATCCATCCAATGACCAGGCACATGGAATACATATGAACTACCTCCTGAAGAACGGCCGCGTGATCGATCCCCTGACGGACCATGACGGCATCGCCGACATCCTCATCGTTGACGGGCGCATCGAGGCCGTCGGGAAGAACCTGAAGGCCCCCGCCGGCACTGAACAGCACGATCTGACAGGGGTCGTCGTCGCCCCGGGGTTCACTGACATGCATGTCCACTTGCGGGAACCGGGGTTCGAGCACAAAGAGACGATAGAGACCGGATGTCACTCCGCCGCCGCCGGAGGGTTCACCGCCGTCTGCTGCATGCCGAACACCCAACCCGCGATCGACGACCCTTCGATCATCCGAATGATCATCGAACGCGCGAAAAAGGTCCACCAGGGCGTCGTCGACGTCTATCCGGTCGCGGCAGTGACGAAGGACCGCAACGGAAAACTCCTCGCGCCGATGATAGAACTCGCCGGGGCAGGTGCGGTCGCCTTCACCGACGACGGGGCTCCCGTCGCGGACGCCGAGGTTATGCGCCGGGCGCTCGAGTATGCCGGGATGCTCCGAAAGACGGTCATCCAGCATGCCGAGGAGACGAGCATGACGAAGGGGGGCGCGATGTCAGAAGGATTCGTCTCGACCGCTCTCGGCATGCCCGCCATGCCACGTGCGGCCGAGGATGTCATCGTCGCCAGGGACATCCACCTCGTGCGATCGTTCGCCGCGCAGTATCATGTCGCGCACATCAGCACCCGGGGGGCGGTCGATCTGGTCCGGACGGCGAAGCGAGACGGTCTCAGCGTCACCTGCGAGGTCACACCGCACCACTTTACGCTTACCGATGAAGCCGTGCGCTCATTCGATACGAACACCAAGATGAACCCACCCTTGAGAAGCGCCGACGATGTTGAAGCGATGAAGGAAGGATTGCGCGACGGAACGATTGACGTCATCGCGACCGATCACGCCCCACATTCATACGATGAAAAAGAGGTGGAATACGTCTACGCCCCCTTCGGTATCGTCGGGCTCGAGACTTCCATCGGTCTCTCGGTAAGCGAACTGGTCCTTCCCGGGATCCTCACCATCGCACAGCTCATCGAGAAGTGCTCCGTCAACCCGCGCAAGATCCTCGGTCTCCCCGAACTCCGGATCGAGCCAGGCGCCAGGGCGAATCTCACGCTATTCGATCCGGCGAAGGAATGGATCGTCGACACACAGAAATTCAAGTCGAAGTCGAAGAATTCTCCGTTCCACGGGAGAACGCTGACGGGAAAACCGCTCGGCATCTTCAATAACGGGGTTCTTTTTCTGTCGTAGCATACTGTCCTAAAAAACGTACGGCCGTCGTTCGTTTTCCCACAAGATCCTCCCCGCACGCTCCATCCAGAGGAGCGCTTCCTTCGGAATAAATCGGCAAAGGCCGAATTCTGATTCTGGCACGCAGTTTGAGCCTTTATCCCTAAGAGTAAGAGAAACAGACTTACAGTCTTGAGGAGAATATGAAGACCCTTATTGCTGCGACGTTCATCGGAATGCTTCTTGCTATCGGCGGGTGCGAACCGATCGTCTATCCTGACATCGTGCCGCCGGCACCGCCACAGGGGATTGCAACACGTACAGGCGACGGGCTGGTCGAGATCTTCTGGCTGAGAAACACCGAGACCGACGTCGCTGGCTATAAGATCTACGCAAGCACGTCGCTTTCCGGAATCTATGGCTACATCGGCACATCGCACACACCCTATTTTCTCGATAACGGCGTGGCCAACGGAACGACATACTATTACGCCGTTTCAGCATACGATTTCGCCGGGAATGAGAGCAATCTGAGTAGGGACATCGCTTACGATACACCGAGACCGGAAGGGACGAACGTCTCGATCCTGAACTACCACCTCTGGCCGAATGTCGGGGGCTACGACTTCTCGACGTACTCCGTCGGCCCGTACAACGACCAGTATACGGACGTGTTCTTTGAGTACGACAGCGGGGCATATTATCTCAACGTGTGGCAGGACAGCGACATCCAGGATATGGGATACACGGGTTCACTGCTGGACATCGGAGAAGCGCCTGTCGCGGGCTGGTCGCCGACAAAGGACGTCCTCGTCATCTCGGGCCATACCTATGTCATCTGGACGTGGGACAACCACTTCGCAAAGTTACGCGTCTCGCAGCTCTCCTCGACAAAGGTCGTGTTTGATTGGGCATACCAGCTCCAGGCAGGGAACCCCCGCTTGAAGAGCGCCGCGACGCGTGGAACACTGAAGCTGGGGGCCGGGGCCGCCGGACGGTAGGGCTAGATGAAGAATATCTGGGACGCCGGTTTGGAAATGGGTGGTGTGGTGGTGGATGAGACGGCGTCCCAGATCGATTTTCAAGCGGTTGACTTTCTGGATTATATGAAGTATTATGTTGCCAGCGCAACGCATGACCATGAAAGCCCTTCTTCTCGCATTCCTTTTCCTCCCGGCACTTGTGGGAGGGTCACCGCTCGCGGAAGGACCTCCCGCTCGCGGAATTCCCGCCGCACCGCGGGAAGCACTCTCCGATTCACCCACCGAGATTTTCACACTCGTTGAGTCCGGCCTCCGCCGGGCCGATCTGTCATCTCTCTCCAAGCTCTTCGGCCGCGAGGTGTTCGTGAGCCTGAAGGGGGGGGAAAGCGGGTACTTCAGCACGAACCAGGCATTCCTCATCATCCAGTCGTTCCTCCGCGCGCGTCGTCCCGTAAGTTTCACCTTTTCCACGAAGGAAGAAGGGGACGAGTCATTCGCCACCGGCAGCGGCGTGTTCCTGAGCAAAGGGTCCCGGGAGACGCTCCAAGTCTACGTCGCGGTGAGCCGGCTGGGCGGCCGCTGGGTGATCTCCCAGTTCAACGTCTATTAACCCCCGCATGGACGGCACCGTTCCGGGCCTAGGGCTGAAGCAGAGCCTGCGGATCGTCTTCGTTCTTCTCCTCCTGGCGGGCGCGCTCGTCGGCGCAGAGCATCTCTATCAAACGCATCTGCAGAACGACTGGCCGGACATCTCCGAGGTCGAGACGGAAAAAGCCTGCCAGGACCTCCAATCGCAGTTCGCGTCGTACCAGGAAGAAACGAAAGGCATGGTCGCGTCGGCCCTGGCACAGCTCCATGCCGATGCCGAACCGGCGGGTTCGGCCGATGCGCTCTTCGACGCGTTGTCCCCCACTCCACGCACGGTCACCTTCGAGTTCTACGATCGCCGGAAGGAATCCCAGGCGTGGTCCGGCAACCGCGGGCCGCGCATCGACACGGCCCGGCTGACGCCGTATCCCACGTCGTTCGTCCTCCAGGGTCCGATCTTTTCGTATCTCATCGTCTCGCTTCCGGCTGGGGACAAAGGGGGCCCTTCCGGATTCCTCGTCGGCAAGCGGCTCTTCGATGTCAATTTCCCGATCAACAACAGGTTCATCAGCACCACGCTCTTCACTTCGACGTTCACCTCGCAGCTGAAAGTCGAGCCGGAGTTCCAGTTCCCGGCGCCGGCCGTGCTTGCCGGCGACAGCCTCACGCGCGATGTTTCCTTGAAAGGCATCGACGGCGGCGTCATCGGGTCCGCGAAAGTGGATCGCCCGATGCGGTCGACCGAAGCCGACTCCGTCCATCTTCTTGCGCGTCAGGCGATGGGCATTCTCGTCTTCCTTATCGCCCTGTGTGCGGCGATCAGCGTGATGCCGCATCTGTTGCGCGGGCGTCATTGGGCCCTGCGCGGGCTGTTCTGGACGCTCTTCATCTGGGGCGCACGATGTCTCCTCCTCTGGGCCGATTTCCCAAAGCTACTCTTTTTCAGCGGATATTTCGATCCGATCCATTTCGCCTCCCCCTTTGGCTTCGGTCTCGCCCAGTCGCTCGGGGACGTCCTTCTTTCCTCGGTGGCACTTCTCGCGACGATCCTTCTGTTCGTCGTACCGGCAATGGAGGCGCTCCAGGGCTGGTCGCGGTCGAACACTCCCTTGCAAGGCTTGCAGCGGGTTCTTCCCGTCCTCCTCATCCCGGGTTCTGCGCTCTTGTTGTTCCTCCTCTTCCGAGGTTATCATGCGACGCTTCGGAGCGCAGTGTTCGATTCGTCGCTCTCCTACAATGATCCTTCGTCGCTTTTTCCCGGGCCGGAGCTTGCGGTCATGTTGTCGAGCCTTTTCTTTCTTTCGTTCGCTCTCATTGCGGTGCTCTCGGGCATACTCCTTCTCGCGTACCATCTCCTGCGCGCCGCTCATGTCCGGCTGCAGCCCGTGTCCGGCTGGTTGGGCGTCGGTGCGCTCTTCCTTGGCTGCAGCATCCTGTTCGGCTCGCTCTACCAGCATTCGCTCATGTCGCAGGAGGCGCGGGCGATCGTTCTCCTCGGCGGTGTCCTCCTTGCAGCCTGGATCTCCTCCCGCTGGGAGAAAGGCCGCTCCCTCGCGCTCATCGCCACTGTCATCGCGGTCGCATCAATCGTGCTTGTCGTTCCTCCGCTCGACGAGGACGTCCATGAGCTCGACCGGAACCACGTCGAGCTCATGGCCCACGAGATCGTCCGTCCGGCCGACAGCTGGCTTACGTTCGTCGTTAACCGCGCACTCGACGAGATCACCGAAGCGAAAGCCGGGCAGGTCTTGCGCGGCGGGGATCGTTCCGATATCGACAAGCTCGCCTTCACCCAGTGGGCCGGCAGCATCCTGAGCCGGGAGGGGAACAACTGCTCCGTAACATTCGTCGACGCGGAGGGAACCGTCGTGAGCGATTTCCATATCGGCATCGCGCCGCAGTGGTTTCGGCTCCACCACTTGGACGAGATGCCCCGGTCGACGCGGTATGTCGATGTGGAGGATCGAAGCGAGGAAGGGGGGATCGTCAAATGGTACAAGGGATACGCTCCGGTGTTCTCCGAGGACTCTCTCTTCCTCGGCGGTGTCTGGGTGGAGCTCTCCGGCGTGAACCAGCGCCTTTTGCGGGGAGAGACCGAGAACATTCTGCGAAATTCCTCCCGCGAGGACTTCGCGACGCACCACCGAAAGCTTTACTTCTTCGAGTACTTTGACGGTGGCCTCGTCTCCTCGACCGACGAGGAGGCGCCGCGGCACGCGAGCATTCCTACGGACGTTTCGTCGGCGGCGGATTCGGCCGACGGTCTCTGGGTGAACCAGACGATCAACACGCGCGAGTATGAGACCTACTTTTTGGCGGACGGAACGCGCGGCAAGTCCGGTTCGTGGATCGCGCTTGGCATGCAGCGCCTCGGCGTGCGGTGGCATGTCTACAGCTTCTTGCGCTATTTATCGTTCTATCTCCTCTTCATCCTCGCGGCAATCGTCCTTGTGTTCACCTACCACGTCATCCGCGGACACCGCCCGACCGCCGACTTCCGAACGAAGCTCCTGGCCGCATTCCTCATCGTCTCGTTCATCCCGGTCGTCATCCTGGCATACTACAACAACGTCTCGGCGACAGAGCGGGGGAACGCCTCGACGCATAAGGACCTCTCGCGGCAGACGGCGCTCGTCGCGTCCGAGCTCGAACGCACACTCGGGGTCGGCACGCCGGCCCTCCTGGCACGCGTATCGGATGAACAATGCGAAGATCTTGCCGACGCCGTGGACATCGACTTCAATGTCTACGCGGGATCGGGCCTCCAGGCGAGCAGCCGGTCGGAGATGTTCGTGGCGGAGCTTTTCGACCATTCCCTGAGCGCGGGGGCGTTCCGGAACGTCGTATTGGGGAAAAGGAACTTCTACTCGGAGGAACAGACCATCGGCAGCCTGCCGTACATCGTGGGGTACCGCCCGCTCCTGGCAGAGAACGGCAATGTCATCGGCGTCGTGGCCGTCCCGACCCTCTACAGCCGCAACGACATCGAGACCGACCTGACGAGGCGGAATGCCTACTTGTACGGGTCATACGCCTTTGCGCTCGTCCTGTCGGTCGTTGTGGGGAGTCTTTTCGCAAACCAGATCGCATCCCCCGTCCGCCGGTTGCGGCGCGCGACCGCCGACCTCGCAAAGGGAAAGATGGACATCGAGCTCAGGCGCTCCGGGACGGACGAACTGGGGGACCTCGAAGAGGCGTTCGCGAGAATGGCGCAGGAACTCAAACGAAGCCAAAGCCAGATGCTTAAGGCGGAGAAGGAGCTCGCCTGGAGGGAGATGGCGAAACAGGTGGCGCATGAGATCAAGAACCCGCTCACGCCGATGAAGCTTTCCGTGCAGCACCTCCGTCAGGCCTACCGGGACCAAGTCACCGACTTCGGCGAGGTCCTGGGTCGCGTCTCCGGTACCGTCCTCGAGCAGATCGAGGCCCTCAGCAGGATCGCTTCGGAGTTCTCCAACTTCGCTCGGATGCCGGAACGGAAGCCCGATCGAGTCGACGTCCACGCGGTCATACAGGAGGCACGGAATCTCTACCAGCTCGGCGAGGTGACGATCGAGCTCGATCTTGCGGCCACCAGTGCCGCTGTCCTCGCCGACCGGGAAGAACTTCGCCGAGTGTTCATCAACATCCTCGGCAACAGCGTCCAGGCCACGGGTCAGACCGGCCGGATCGCGATCTCCACCTCTTCGGCGCGGGGGCTCTTGACGGTCCTCCTCAGAGACGACGGTCCCGGCATCCCGGAAGAGATCCGCGACCGGCTCTTCGAGGCGAATTTTTCAACGAAGACCGGCGGAATGGGGCTCGGTCTGACGATCGTTCGGACGACGCTCGAGAGTCTCGGCGGAACTGTCTCGATCGAGAGCACCGTCGGCAACGGCACGACGGTCATCATCACTCTTCCGCTGGCGGAGGCATGAGCCTCGCGGTCGGTTCATCAAACCTTTCGGTCGTGCGCTCAGGGCTCTACGATGGGTTTCCGGGCGTAACGTTCGGCCTGAGCACGAGGAGGGGCGGGACGAGCAAGGGTTCATTCGGCCTCAACCTCTCGTTTCGCGTCGGGGACGACGAAGGCTCGGTGCAGGCGAACCGGGAGCTCTTCTTCGGCTCGCTCGGCGTGCCACTGGACCGTCTTGCCATCCCGACGCAGGTGCACGGGTCGAGTGTCCAGGTCGCCCAGCGCCCGGGGACCTTTGCGGGTTGCGACGGCCTCATCTCGGATGAGCGCGGGGTCTATCTCGCGATCTCCGTCGCGGATTGTGTCCCCGTCTTCCTCTATGATCCGGTCCGGCCGGCGGTAGCGGCGATCCACGCGGGCTGGAGGGGGAGCCGGCTCGGAATCGTCGCCACGGGGCTCGATCAGATGAGAACGCAATTCGGATCCGTGCCATCTGATCTGCGCGTGGTCATCGGGCAGTCCGCCGGAGCGTGCTGCTACGAGGTCGGCGACGAGGTGGCGAGAGAGTTCGCGGAGCAATTCATCGTCCGCCGGGCAGGGAAGAAGCCTCACCTTGACCTCCACGCCTACACGCTGGACCTTCTCCACGCATTTGGCGTACGGCGGGAGCACGTCGAGATGCTCACGGCCTGCACGATCTGTCACCCGGAGGAGTTCCATTCGTACCGCCGAGACGGCAGCCGTTCCGGGCGTATGATGGGCGTAATTGGCCTCCGGGATGCACCTGCGGCCCCGGGAACGTGACCGAGCGCATTGTAATTGGCGGGCGAATTCGCTACATTTTTACCGATTACTTCATTCATTAGGTACGCGTTTCTATGTGCGGCATCGTCGGATATATCGGCCCCAAGAACTCCCTCCCGATCCTCCTCGAAGGATTGCGGCGCCTCGAATACCGCGGCTACGATTCTGCGGGGGTTGCCCTCATCCATGACGGGAAGCTCGAGGTCCACAAGAAGGCGGGAAAGGTCGCGGATCTCGTCGCATCCATGAAGGGGACGCATGCCTCCGCCCAGCTCGGCATCGGACACACCCGCTGGGCCACGCACGGCGAACCGAACGACGTCAATGCGCATCCCCACTGGGACTGCAAGCACGAGATCGCCATCATCCACAATGGCATCATCGAGAACTACGTCGCTCTTAAGATCAAGCTCCAGAAAGACGGCCACACCATCCGGACGGTGACGGACACGGAAATCCTCGTCCACCTCATCGAAGAGATGTATAAACGCTCCCACGACCTCTTTACGGCCGTGCGGCTCGCACTCCTGGAGGTCGAAGGCGCCTACGGTATCCTTGTGATCTCGACGAAGGAGCCCGACCGGATCATCGCCGCCCGGAAAGGGAGCCCGCTTGTCATCGGCATCGGCGACGACGAGTCGCTCGTCGCGTCCGACGCCGCTGCCTTGGTCGACCATACGCGTCAGGTCATCTATCTCGAGGACGGACAGGTCGCCTGCCTCACCGCTGATTCCGTCACGATCAAGACAATTCACGACCAGGAGATCATCAAACAGGTCGAAGAGATCACGTTCGACCTCGAACAGATCGAGAAGGGCGGCTACGAGCACTTCATGCTCAAGGAGATCCACGAGCAGCCCACCTCCATCTTGAACTCCATGCGCGGCCGGCTCCTCCTCCAGGAAGGAACCGCGAAGCTCGGAGGCCTCGAGCCCGTCATGGACAAGCTTCTCGCGGCAAAACGGTTCATCATCACGGCCTGCGGCACGTCGTGGCACGCCGCTCTTGCCGGCAAGTACATGATCGAACAGCTCACCGGCATTCCGGTCGAGGTGGACTACGCTTCGGAGTTTCGGTACCGGAACCCCGTCGTCCAGCCGGGCGACGTCGTCTTCGTCATCAGCCAGAGCGGCGAGACGGCCGATACGCTCGCGGCGCTGCGCGAAGCACAGTCGAAAGGCGCGACCGTCCTCGGGATCGTCAACGTCGTCGGCAGCACCATCGCGCGCGCGACCGACGCCGGTGTGTTCATCCACGCGGGGCCGGAGATCGGTGTCGCGTCGACGAAGGCATTCACGTCGCAACTCTCAGTCCTTGCCCTCATTTCGCTCCTTCTGGCGCGGCACCGCGGCATGAGCAAGGAACAGGGGATCACGATCGCCCGCGACCTCCAGTCGGTTCCGGAAAAGATCGAAAAGGTCCTTACGCAGATCGACCAGATCAAATACATCGCCGAGGAGTTCAAGCATGCCCAGAATTTCATCTATCTGGGCCGCGGGATCAATTTTCCGACTGCGCTCGAAGGGGCGCTCAAACTCAAGGAGATCTCCTACATCCACGCCGAAGGGTACCCGGCCGCCGAGATGAAGCACGGGCCGATCGCGCTGATCGACGAGAACATGCCGGTCGTCTTCATCGTGCCCAAAGACGCCATTTACGACAAGGTCTTGAGCAATATCCAGGAGGTCCGAGCCCGCAAAGGGAGGATCATCGCCATTGCGAACGAGGACGACACGGAGATCGGCAATCTCTCCGATTTTGTCGTCCGCGTCCCTCGGACCCTGAGTTACTTCGGACCGATCGTCAACAGCATCCCCCTGCAGCTTCTCGCCTACTACATGGCCGTTGCGCGGGGCTGCAACGTCGATCAGCCCAGAAACCTCGCCAAGAGCGTGACGGTCGAATAGGACGTCACGCCTTCCACTGCACGGGATTCTCCCGCCGCCCGTTCGTTCCCCTCCCCCTGAAATAAGTTGATTTTCACCCAAAAATTTCTCATCTTGGCGTCACTTGTGATTCCCTTTATTCTCATTTTCAGGAGGAATTAGTGTCATCCTCATTCCGATTCGATCAACATCAGTGGGCGCTGGTCTTGGGCTCTTCCAGCGGATTTGGAGGTGCCTCCGCACTCGAGCTCTCCCGCCGCGGCATGAACATCTTCGGCGTACACTTCGACCGTGCCGCGACGATGCCGAATGTTGAACGGATCATCGGCGAGATCAAAAAAGTGGGTTCGAAGGCGATCTTCTTCAATATCAACGCCTCCGATGCTGAAAAACGAGCCGAAACGATCCAGGCGATCAAGAACGAGTTCGCCTCGGACAAGGATGCGACGATCCGCACCATGATCCACTCGCTCGCCTTCGGCACGCTGAAGCCCTACATCGGTAAGAAGCCGGAAGACGCGATGACGCAGGCCCAGATGGAAATGACGATCGATGTCATGTCAAACTCCCTCGTGTATTGGACCCAGGATGTCGTCCACAACGGCCTCATGACAAAGGGGGGAAGGATATTCGCGATGACGAGTTCCGGCGGCCATACGGTGCTGCCGAACTACGGCGGGGTATCCGCCGCGAAGGCCTCGATGGAATCCCACATCCGGCAGCTTACCATGGAGCTCGGCCCGTACGGCATCACGGCGAACGCGATTCTGGCGGGCGTCACCGACACCCCTGCGATGCGCAAGATCCCTCGGGCGGCCAACATGCTCGAGATCGCCATTTCGAAGAACCCCCAGATGCGGGCCACGACCCCGGAGGATGTCGCCCGGGCCATTTCGATCCTCTGTCTCGACGAGGCGAACTTCATTTCCGGCAGCATCATCGGCGTCGACGGCGGCGAGGACGTCGTCAGTTTCATCGGCCAGAAGAGCCCGACAGATTTTTAGGAGGCAGTCCTTCTTTTGATTGATTTTTCAGCGCAGATTTCGTATATTTCAACCCGTTAGTTCAACAACATCCGTAATTCCTTTTCACTCTACCGCTCGACAGTAGGGTACCCACACTTCCGTTTGAGGAACGTCATGGCACAAAAGGCAAAAAAGTCTATCGCGTCCGCAAAGCGCACCGTCGTCCCACCGAGCCCGTTCTCGGTGGACGATCTCGTGAAGGAACTGAACTCCTTCAACGTCGACAATTACTGGGACCTCGGCCGCTTTCTCGTCGACAAGGTGATGCCGGTGGCCCGGAAGCAGGGGATGTTCGAGGATCAGGTCCTGAAGATGGTCTCGTCCCACCCTGGGATCAAGTTCCCGTTCTCTATGCTGAAACAATGTCAGCAGTACTACAGCTACTACCCGGACGTGAAGAAGCGCTTGCTGCCGGAAGTATTCTATTTCGATCTCGCCACAAAGGTCGACGAAACCAGGCGGCGCGATCAGTACGAGAAGATGGCAGTCGATCAGCACTGGACGATCTCGGACTTGCGGAAGAAGATCCACGACGACGAGACCGCGCGCAGGATCGACGAGCGCACGAAGTACGGCTTCGATCTTCGCGAGCGCAACGTTTGGACGTTCGAGAACCCCGATCCGCGGTTCGGCAAGACGAATTTCAAGGGCCGGATGCCGGGTCAGCTCATCGCGAACGCCCTGTATTACTACACGAAAAGCGGCGATTACATCGTCGACCCGTTCGCCGGGAGCGGTACGCTTGGGGATATCCTCGACTCGTTGCCGCACTTCAACGACCGGAAGTACAAGATGTACGACGTCAACCCAGCTGATGAGCGGATCATCCGGAACAACATCCTCCTCACCGGGATACCGGAACAGTCCGGCTCGGTCGACTATCTTTTTCTCGATCCGCCGGCGGAATATACGCAGAAGGACTCGTCGTCGGATTTCGGCTTAGGGTCTGATGCGGCAAAGGCGGATTTCATACTAAAGTTCAAGGGGATCATCCGCGAATGCTCCCGCCTCCTGAAGTCGGGAGGGAAGGTCTCGATCGTCATGGAGCCCGCGTTCGCGATCACGGAGTTCATCGATTATCCGGCCGAAGTCACCATTTTGTTCCGCGATCTTGGATTCAAGCAGGTCGGCAAGGCCTATATGCCGCGTCGCTCGGGTGAATCGATGACGAAGAACCAGGGCATTTCGGAGATGCGGGGGATCAAGGTCCTCTCGTCCGATTGCCGTGAACTCCTGACGTTTCAAAAACCGTAAGTGTAGGTAGATCCCGCCCGTATCGTGGCGGGGTGCTGAATGTTTCATAAGCCGAAGCAGGCGAGTCCCGCACGGCAAGTGAGGCATTCGGACAGGTAGCTCAGTCGGTAGAGCAACGGCCTGAAAAGCCGTGTGTCGCCAGTTCGATTCTGGCCCTGTCCACTCTGT
>JANYJZ010000006.1 GCA_025358305.1 Ignavibacteriota bacterium | reverse complement strand
CCATGGGGCCGGGGGTTCGTCACGTTACGGATGCCACCAGTACGTGAGCTTGAGAAGGAACGCGCTCTCGTAGTCGGTTGCGCCGAACGTCTTGCCGATGTCCCTCCCGAGGTCTAACTGGCCCGGGTCGTCGGTGTTCGTGCGGCTTTGGGTCCAGACGAAGTACGCCGTCGATCCGGGGAGATATTCCCAGCGCAATACGGCGTTGCCCCGGAGCGACTTGAAGTTGAAGTCGGGGTTACCCACGGTGAAGTTGTGCAGCCCGCTGCCGTCCGGGTCGATCTGGTAGCCGTCCGCGTCCAAAGCGATCGTGGAATTGTTGTCACGGCCGTAGCGGTTGAACGTGTAGGTCCCCGGCTGCTTCAGCTCCTTGAAATCGCTGTATTCTCCGACGGAGATCAAGGGCTGGAGGAAGAGCTGGAGGCTGAGTTTCGGCGTGAAGGTCCAGTCGAGACGGATGTTCGCGGAGTATTCCCGCAAGTCGATCTTCCCGAAGACGTAGCGGCCGCCGTACGTGTTCACCGCCGATACGTCCTCGACGTTCGTCACCCACTGCGCGATGGTGATGTCGCGGTTGATCTCCGGCGAGACGCTGATGCTGACGCTCGAACTCGGTTTGAACTGCACGCTCGGGTCGAGCGTCACCCGATACCCCCCCGACTCGGAGCGCGCGCCGGAGAGCCCCAGACTGTAGACGAACGCCGCGCGGCCATCCGTCCCGAGATACGCGAAGATGTTGTAGAGGTTCGTCGTCTTCATCATCGGGCCGCCGCGGGTGTTCCGGACGTCGGTGACCGCGGGGTTGTAGGTGAACTGCGCGTTCATGTTCCAGTAGTTCATGAACGTGCCGCCGGAGAAGAAGAAGTACCCTTCGGAGTTCTTCTGGCCGCCGAAGGTGTAGTTGCGGGCCGTGGCGACGTTGACCCATTTCTGCCGGAAGAACCCGTCGGGTTCGTACCAGTTGTATCCGAGGACGAGGTGGCCGTTGATGACGTCGGTCCGGAACATGAACCCCATGTCGTTCGAATCAAAACCCGGCGAGATGAGGCCGAACGCCGTGTTGAGGCTGAAGTTCCCCTTCTGCTTGTTGATCGCGACGCGGCCGCCGTACCCCGAAAGGGAGGTGGCGTTCGAGTCGATGGAGACCTGACGAGCGTCGGGACGCTGGAAGTAGTGGAGCGACGACTGTTGGAGCGCGAGCATCCGCGCAGGGCTCCCCAAGACCCGCGTCGTCGCAAGCCAGCCGGTGATGACGTAGGTTCCCGCGGAATCGAGGTTCGTCCAGGCATCGGCGCCCGCTGCGTACGAGCTGCTGTTGAACTGGCCCGAGAGGTAGTCCCGGTTGAGGTCGCGGCCGACCGCCGTTCCGATGAACCCGATCGCCTGCTTGCCGCTGTTGAACTCCCGCAAGGTCCTGACGACGTTGTAGGAGGTGAACGGTTCGACGACGTCGGCGAACCGGTTCCCCGCCCCGTCGTCGACCTTCGCATACTCGCGCTGCGTGATCGCGTGCATGGAGCCGATCGACCACCCCTCGCTGATCTTCCCCGTCAGCTTCGCGGCGGCCAGGATCGTCGTCCCGTCAGGCACGTCGGTGAACCCGTCGTGCTGGACCTCCCCTTGGGGGTGCCGGCCGACCCTGCGGCTGTAGAAGAAGTTCGGGTTGCCCCAGTTGAAGCCCCAGTTGTTGTTCGCCCCGCCGAACCCGAAATTGAACATGTTCGCGCCCTCGATGAAGAAGGGGCGCTTCTCGTCGTAGAACGTCTCGAACGCCGTCAGGTTGACGACCGCCGGGTCGACCTCCACCTGGCCGAAATCGGGGTTGATGGTCGCGTTGACGGTGAGGTTCGATCCGAGCCCGAACTTGAGGTCCGCGCCGACGTTGCCGGTGAAGGAGGTATGCTTCTTGAAGGGGTCGCCCGCGTCGAACATGTTCGTGAAGCGGCTCCCCGAGACGACATAGGGGAGGATCTCCATGCGGGAAGGGGGATGGATGTCGCGGATGCCGGTGAGATCGGCGAACCGAGAGCACCAGCCGCTCTCGGTCTTCGGCACCATCACGAAATCGTCCCGCTCCTTATTCCGGTCGATGCGCCGGATGAAGTTGATGCCCCAGGTATACTCGTCCTGCTCGGGGAACCGGAGCTGGGAGTAGGGGATGCGCATCTCCGCCGTCCATCCCTTGTCGTCGATGTGCGTCGCGGCGTCCCAGATGCCGTCCCAGGAGTTGTCGTCCCAGTCGTCGTTGTACATCGTCCCGTCGTTCACCGCGCCGCTGGCGTAGACGCCGAAATAGAACCCGGTCCTCCGGTCGTGGTACGAGTCGATGCCGACGTAGAACCAGTCGGAGCTGATGTCCGCGTCGCGCCGGCCGATACGGGCGATGATGGAGTCGGGGGCGGAGTCGTAGAGGCGTGCGGCGATGTAGAGGGCGGCGTCGTCGTACGCCACCCAGACCTCGGTCCGCTGCGTCGGGTCCTTCCCTTCGGACGGATCGCGCTGCGTGAAATGGGTGACGCCGGGCCGATGCCAGATCTCCTCGGAGAGGAGACCGTCGATGACGGGCGGGGTGGCGGTCCGGAGCGCCTCGATCGTCGGGCGCAGCTTCACCTTGAGCGTGTCGGGGGTTCCGCTGTCGTGCACCAGGGCAAGCGCGGCCGTGGCGACGAAGAGAGAGAAAAAGAGTGCCAAATATTTCATGAGCGGATCCTTGTGTGGTAACGTGTCTTTTAGACGGAATTGCACCCGGAAAGGTTGCAGACCTCCCGTGCCACCCAACAGGGGCCGGATGCCCTGAGAGTGAGACCCGTAGCGAGGGTGGGGCGTTGACACGCTCGGCCGACGCGGCAGGTCCCCGGAGTATGTAGAATATTCCCAGCGGTTTGAGAGGCGCGGGTTTGGCAATTCCTCCCTCAATTGATATATTGCTCCCTATGATCCCGACCGGCACGACATACCGCATTTCACCTCCGCGAAGGCTCGTCTTTCTTTTCTTTCTCCTCATTTTCACCGGTCTTGCACTACGCGCCCAGACGGTCGCCGTCGCGGCCAATGCGCAGTACCTCATCCCCGATCTGACGGACGCGTTCAAGCGAGCGACCGGGAAAACGATCCGGAGTGTCGTCGGGTCCTCCGGCGCGCTCTCCTCCCAGATCCGGAACGGCGCCCCGTTCGACGTTCTCCTCTCCGCCGACACCGCTTATCCCATGGGCCTCTGGCGCGACGGGATCGCCCTTGATACCCCCCGCGTCTACGCGTTCGGGACGCTCATTCTCTGGTCCAAGACCGGGATCTCGGTCAAAGGGGGGCTCAGCGCGCTCCTTGATCCGGCGGTGAAGAAGATCGCCGTCGCGAACCCGCGCAATGCGCCGTATGGCGCCGCCGCGATCGCTGCGCTCCAAGCCGGCGGGCTCTACGACGCCGTCTCGTCAAAGATCGTCTACGGCGAAAGCGTCGCACAGGTGAACCAGTACGTTGATTCGCGCGCGGCGGAGATCGGCTTCACCTCCTCGTCGGCCGTTGTTTCCGCGGCGGGAGGCGACGCTCGGGAATGGGTCCGTGTCGACACGTCGCTCTATCCGCCGATCCCCCAAGCCGCCCTCGTCGTCCGCCGCGGCTCGCCGGGCGACGCCGCGCGCGCGCGCGAGTTCTTTCAGTTCCTCTTTACGCCGGAGGCACGCTCGATCTTCCTTCGGTACGGCTATCGGCTCCCATAATATGACGCTCAGGGACTGACGATGGAACTTACCTCCGAGATGGTCGGGACGCTCCTGTTGACGCTGAAGCTCGCGTCGGCCACGACGCTCATCTTGCTGGCTGCCGGCATCCCGATAGCCTACTGGATCGCCTTCTCGCCGAGCCGGCTGCGGCCGTTCGCTGAGACGCTCATCAGCATGCCGCTCGTTCTCCCCCCAACGGTCCTCGGGTTCTACTTTCTCATCGCGTTCAATCCGGCGGGGGCCGTCGGAGGCGCGCTCGCATCGTTGTTCGATCTGCGGCTCGTCTTTTCGTTCCCGGGCCTCGTCGTCGCGTCGGTGGTCTACAGTCTTCCGTTCATGGTGCAGCCGCTCCAGTCCGGGTTTCGCTCTATCCCCGCGTCGCTGGCGGAAGCCTCCGCAACCCTTGGGAAATCGCGGTTTCAGACCCTTCTGCGCGTTCTTCTTCCGGGGATGAAGCCTGCGCTCCTCTCGGGCATCGTACTGAGTTTCGCGCATACGATCGGGGAGTTCGGCGTCGTCCTCATGATCGGCGGCAACATCCCGGGCGTGACGCGCGTGGCCTCCATCGCGATTTATGACGAGGTGGAGGTCCTGCATTACGCGGCAGCAAACACGTACGCGCTCATTCTCATCGGCGTCACCTTCTCTATCCTCCTCCCGGTCTATTGGAAACGATCCGCGAGGATCTGGTGAGGCAGATCCGATGATCCGGTTCAAGGTGCGAAAGATGCTCCATGCAAGTTCCGGCCCGATGCTCCTTTCGGTCGAGGAAGAGGTGAGCGAAGGCGAGTTCGTCGCCCTCTACGGCCCTTCCGGCGCCGGAAAGACGACCCTGTTGCGGATGATCGCCGGACTGACGGCGCCGGACGAAGGAACGGTCTCCGCCGGCGCGGAGTGCTGGTACGACAGTCGCTCGCGCGTGAACCTTGCCACGCGCCGCAGAGAGCTCGGATTCGTGTTTCAGGACTATGCGCTCTTCCCGCACATGACCGTCCGCGGCAATCTGGAATATGCCGCAGGTTCGCGCGACCGCTCGGCCGTCGCCGACGAGCTTCTCGGCATGACCGATCTCCGGGAGCTTGCCGACCGTTTCCCCGGGGCCCTTTCCGGAGGGCAGCAGCAGCGCGTGGCGCTCGCCCGGGCCCTTGTCCGGAAACCGAAGCTCCTCCTGTTGGATGAACCGCTTTCCGCGCTCGACCGCGCGGCGCGCGTGAAGCTCCAGGATGAGCTCCTGGAGCTCCATGCGCGGTTCCGGATGACCGTCATCATGGTGTCCCACGACGTTGCCGAGATCTGCCGGCTTGCAGGTCGGGTGCTCTCTCTTGAGGCGGGAGCGGTGGTGCACCGGGGGGTCCCGTCCGATCTCTTCGCCGCCTCGTCCGGCGGCGCGTTCACGATCGAAGGGGAAATCTCCGCCCTGGTCAAGACCGGCGCGGGGGGTATCCTTGTCTCCGTCGTCGCCGGCGCGAACATCGTCCGTGTCGAGGTGACGGAGAAAGAAGGGTCGGACTTGCGTGTCGGGAAGAGAGTCGCGGTCACCTCCGAACTTCTCAATTCCCGCATTGTGAAGCTCTGATCGCGGTCTTTGGTCTGTTCTAGAGGACCGTGTGGTCCTTGGTCTGACACGGCCGGGGAGCCGGAACCCGCGAGCCAAAGTTGCATTTTTCACAAATTCTTGTCATATTTGCCCTCCGATGAAGGCGAACATCTCTCATACATAGCGAAACCAGCACAGTTTCGAAATGTCCATTCTAGTCTCTCAGCTCTCCAAGAACTACGGCGACGCCAAGGCGGTCGACAACATCTCGTTCGAGGTTCACTCCGGGGAGATCCTCGGCTTCTTAGGCCCGAACGGCGCGGGGAAGACCACGACGATGCGCATGATCACGTGCTTCCTGACCCCGACCGCAGGCTCGGTTCAGGTTGAAGGGCTCGACATCCGCACGCACTCTCTCGAAGTGCGTCGGTTGGTCGGCTACCTGCCAGAGCAGAACCCCCTCTATCTCGACATGAACGTCGTCGAGTACCTCTCCTACGCCGCCGAACTCCAGGGCGTGCTGAAGCACCGCGTCTCGCTCCGGTTGCGGGAGATGGTCGAGGTCTGCGGCCTCGGGGAGATGAAGCACAAGGACATCGGCCAGCTCTCGAAAGGCTACCGGCAGCGCGTCGGCCTCGCCGCGGCGCTCATCCATGATCCCCGGGTCCTCATCCTCGACGAGCCGACGAGCGGACTCGACCCGAACCAGATCGTCGAGATCCGGAGCCTCATTCAGAATATCGGCAAGGAGAAGACGGTCGTCCTCTCCACGCATATCCTGCCGGAGGTCCAGGCCACCTGCGACCGCGTCGTCATCATCAACCGCGGGAAGATCGTCGCCGACAGCCCGATCGCCGAGCTCCAGCACAGCATGCAGGGAGGGGAGAAGGTGCTCTTGGAAGTGGACACGCCTGCGGGCTCTCGGTTTGAAGCGATCGCGCTGCAGTTGCGGGTCATCCCCGCGGTGGAAAACGTCTCGCTCCTCGCCGAACTGGACGGCCGCAAGTCCTTGAGCATCGAGACGACCGGCGCGGACATCCGCAAGGACCTCTTCCGGCTCTGCGTCGAGAAGGGGTGGACGCTCATCGAGCTCCACCGGGAGAAGACGAGCCTCGAAGACATTTTCCGACAACTCACCTCGGACCAGACGAAATGAGCTTCTCGAACGTTCGAACCATCTTCTCGAAGGAACTCCGGTCGTTCTTCAACTCGCCGGTCGCCTACATCGTCATCGTGGTGTTTCTGGTGATCCTCGGCTGGTTCTTCACGAGCAACCTCTTTATCGCGAACATCTCCTCGCTTCGGACGGTCTTTGAGATGACCCCGTTCCTCCTCCTCTTTTTCGCCCCGGCCATCACGATGCGCCTGATCTCAGAAGAAAAGAAGACCGGGACCTTAGAACTCCTCATCACGAAGCCGGTCAGAGAGTCGGAGATCATCGTCGGTAAGTTCCTCGCCGCCTGGGCGCTCTACGTGTTCACGCTCCTGCCGACCTTGTGCTACTATGTCATCGTCTCGATGATCGGCCACCTCGAGCTCGGCCCGGTTGTCGGCGGGTACCTCGGGCTCCTCCTAGTGGGCGGGGTCTTCCTCGCCGTGAGCATCGTCGGATCGGCCCTCACCGAGAACCAGGTCGTCGCGTTCATCGTGAGCTTCCTCATCGTGTTCGGGCTCTTCATGCTCGACAAGGTCCTCATCTACCTCCCCGTCTCGCTCGCGACGGTCTTTGAATACATCAGTGTCGACTACCATTTCTCCAACATCGCCCGAGGAGTGATCGACTCCCGCGACATCATCTATTACGGCTCCGCCATCACGTTCCTCCTGATGCTGGGGACGGCGATCCTTCAAAAACGCCGGTGGTCATGAGGAGCATGCGCATATGAACCAACGGCAACAGATCATCGTCCGCATCCTCCTCGTTCTGGGGATCCTCGTTCTTGTGAACATGATCGCGGTGCGGTTCTTCACCCGGATCGACCTGACGGCGGACCAGATCTACACCCTTTCCGACGCGAGCAAGAAGCTCGTCGAATCCCTCGACGATAAGTTCACTGTGAAGGCCTACTTCACCGATGATTTGCCGCCGCCGTACAACAACAACCGGCGCTACCTCCAGGACCAGCTCGACGACTACCGCGCGTATGCGAAGGGGAACTTCCAGTACGAGCTCATCGACCCGGGGAAGAACGAGGAGATCGAGAAGGAAGCCCAGAAGTACGGGATCCCGCCGGTCCAGGTCCAGGTCCTCGAACAGGACAAGATGCAGGTGAAGAAGGGGTACATGGGACTCGTGTTCCTCTACGGCGACAAGACGGAGCGCATCCCCGTCATCCAGTCGACGGAGAACCTCGAGTACGAGATCAGTTCATCGCTCAAGAAGCTCACCGCGAAGGAGCTGAAGAAGATCGGGTTCCTCACCGGCCAAGGGGAGCCGCCGCTCCAGCAGATGAGTCACCTCCAGGAGATGCTCGCGAAGCAGTACCAGGTGACGCCCGTCGATCTCTCGTCCGGCCGGGCGATCCCGGCGGATATTGCCGCGCTCATCATCGCCGCGCCGAACCAGCCGTTCAAGAGCTGGGAGAAGTTTCTCGTCGACCAGTACATCATGAACGGCGGGCATGTTGCATTCTTCCTCAATAAGGTCGACATCAACCTCCAGGGCCAGATGGGCCGGCCATTGGACGTCGGGTTGGACGACCTGCTCGAGTCGTACGGGGTCCGGATCAACACCGACCTCGTCCGGGACCTGAGCTGCGCCTACGTCACCGTCAGCCAGCAGGCCGGGTTCATGGTCATTCAGAACCAAGTGCCGTTCTATTATCTCCCCCAGGCGAGCCAGTTCGCCGAGACGAGCCCGGTGGTGAAGGGACTCGGTTCGGTCGTCTTCTACTTCGCGAGCTCCATCGACACGGGCCTCGCGCGCCCGAAGGGCTATACGGCGAACGTCCTGGTCCAGTCGTCCAAACGGAGCGGCCGCCAGGAAGGCATCTTCGTCGTGAACCCCACGACCGAGATGACCCCCGACATGTTCTCCGAGTCCGGGATCCCGCTCGTCGCGACCGTGGAAGGGTCGTTCGTGAGCGCGTTCGGGACCAAGCCGGTCGGCGCGGATTCCACGATGCGCGGCACGATCGACACGACCCACAAGCTCATCGTGGCGAACCGCCTGACGAAGATCGTGGTCGCCGGCGACGGTGATTTCCTGCAAGACCAGTATTCGGGCGGGAAGTCGGATAATTTCGTGCTCGCGAGTAATCTCGTCGACTGGCTCGCGGACGACATAGGACTGAGTGCGATACGGGCGCGGGCGAGCGGCGCGAAGCCCCTGGGCGAGGTGACGGACTCGAGCCGCAACCTCATCAAGGGCCTCTGCCTCGGCCTCCCACCGCTGCTCGTGATCCTTGCAGGATTCGCGCGCTGGCGCTGGCGCACCATGTCGCGGAAGCGGCTGGAACTGAAGGGCCTGTGAACCTTTTTCGGACCATGCCATGAACCGTTCAACCGTCATCCTCCTGTTCCTTCTCCTGGCGCTCGGGGCGATCACGTACTTTCTCCTCCCGTCTGGCGCGGAGCGCCAGACGAGTTATGAGGCGCACGACGTGCACTTTACCGTCGACTCCGCTTCCGTCATGCGCATCGAGATCAAGCGTCCGCTCTCCCTCACGACGCTCCAGAACGTCGGCGGGACGTGGATGGTGACCACGCCATTCCATTACACCGCCGATCCGGCAAGCGTCCAGCAGCTCGTCGGCGGTCTGTCGAAGTTCAAGGTGGGGAGCCCCGTCTCCTCAAACCCCGAGAAGCAGCGCCTCTTCCAGGTCGATTCCCTCGGAACGTTCGTCACGGTCACCGACCGGAACGGCGCCTCCCAATCGCTCGTGGTCGGCAAGATGGGTCCCTCGTTCTCCGAGGTTTATTTCCGCCTCCCCGACGGCAAGGATGTCTATCTCGGCGAAGGGATTGATTCCTGGATGTTCACGAAGGAGCCGAAGGAGTGGAGAAATAAGACCATCCTCGCCTCGCATACCGAAGGGATCAAGGAACTGGAGTTCACCGTCGGCAACATGACGACATCGTTCGTCCGGGACAGCGCCGGCTGGCGCTCGGGCGACAAGCTCGCGCCCATCGAGCGCATCAACCCGTCGCTCACGGCTCTCATGGAGCTCAAGGCCGACGACTTCATCGACAGCCTGGTGCAGTTCAAGTACCGCCCCCTGACGCTCAAGATCAAAGGGACGGAAGACGTCGCCCTGTCGCTCTACCCGCTCGACGCGGACTCCGCGCGCTACGCCCTCCAGACGTCGAAGAGCCCGCAGCTCTTCGTCGTGAGTAAATACATCGCCGGCCAGATCATGACGCCGGTCGAAGGACCATCCCGTCCGGGCACGGCGAGGCAGAGGGCCGCCGTTCCGGAGAAGAAACGTCCCCGCCCGGTCGTGGTCGAGCAGAAGCCCGTGCCCCCGAAACATGAGGCGGGAACGATCACCGCGCCGGCCGTGACACAGAAGAAGCCGACACCACAGAGCGTGCCGACGACGAAGGCGGTCCAGCAGCCTGTCCAGAAGAAGAGCGTCCCCGAGAAACCCGCGGTCCAAAAGAGCGTGCCGGAGAAGACGCCTCCGGTCGTGATCCCCACACCGGTGCACACCGCGCCCGGCGCCGCGCAGACCAAGACGCCCGGTGCCGCGCAGTCGAAGACGCCGGCGACCACGCCGTCGAAGACGTCCGCGGCGGCCGAGGATGAAGGGGACCTGAACGTCCATACGGTGAAACGGGGCGAAACGATGACGACCATCGCGAAGCAGTTCAACGTCACCGTCGACCAGATCATCAAGTGGAACCAACTGAAATCGATCTCGGTCCATCCGGGACAGGAACTCTACGTGTTCATCAAGAAGTAGCGCCGCCCCTATCGCGACGCTCGATCGTGTGAAAGAAGCCCCGCCGGGCCCCGGCGGGGCTTCTTTTTTTACTCTCCGGAGGGTCTGGATGCGGGATCGTCGGGCTCGACGCGCGAGGTCTTCCAATGGTAGCGCGCGATCGCGGCGTCGATCTTCGGGTTCGGGAGGAGATACCAGACGATGAGCTTGGATTCGGCGTCGAGGGGGATCTCGATGAGGGGCGCATCGGGGACCGGTTCGCCCTCGGCGCGCGGGAGGAACGGCGCGACGAACGTCGGCGATGCGATCGGGACGACGGTGGGATGGGAGATGGCGAGATGGACGCCGCGTTCCTTGAGATACGACAGCGGGGCGATGCGCTCGTGGCCCGGACGCGTACCGAGAATGATCCCCTTGGTCGCGACGTACCGATCGGAAAGTCCAAGCATGTCGATGGTCGTGAGCTCCGAATAGTAGGGGATCGACCCGGCCGCGGTCACCGCGATGCGGATGTCCGGGTCCCGGCCGAATGCGTCCCCGAGCGTCTTGCCGATCTTCACCCACTGTTCCTTCGGATCGAACAGGTGCCCTTCGAGCATCGCCTTGTGTTCGACTTCGAGCGTCGAATCGTACCGGAAGGTCGTCGCATGATGGAGGGATCCGTACGCAAAGAGCAATAAGAGCGCGATCCGGACGCCGCGATGCGCGCCAGCCAGTAGCCAGGCGCCCAACGGCGCGCAGAGGACGAGCGCGGGGACCATGAACCGGAACTCCATAAAATCCCCGCCGACCGCGATGACGTACGCACTCCAGGCGGCGGTCATCGCCAGGAGCATCGAGAGCGTCCTGGTGCCGGTCCGGAAGAACCGCGCGGAGGACCAGAGCGCGAAAAGGAGGACGGGATAGAGGAAGTACGAGGCGATGAACCGGTGGACGTACCATGCTCCGCGGTCGAACCCGGTGAACGATCCCTTGAGCCGGAACGTGTTCGGCAGGATGTCCCCGTAGTAGGAGAGCTTCCAGGCGAGCCACGCTCCGATGATGAACAGGAGGGGGAGCCCGAGGTGGAAGAGGCGCCGGGCGATCTCGGTCGGCGTGCTCCGACTCCAGGAGGCGAGGCACGAGAGGGCCGCGACCACGCAGACAATCCCGGAATCGAGGCGCGTCAGGAGCGCGGCCGCCATGGCGAGGGAAAGGCCGAAGAGTTCGTTCCGGGTCCAGGCGCCGCGGCGGGCGGCCGAGGCCGCGAGCAGGGCCACGAGCGCGCAGAGGAACGCCTGGAGCTGCGTCTCCAGTCCGCCTGTGGCGTAGATGCTGACGGTGTAGTTCGTTCCGAGGACGAGGACGCCGATGAGGGCGGCCTCTGCCGTGTCGACGGCCTCCCGGATGAGGAGCGCGGCGAGCCAGAGCGTTCCGGCGAAGAGGAGGAGACCAGCCGCTTGGGATGCGAGGACCGGTTCGATCCCGAGCTTCATCCCGAGGGCGATGAACAGGACCCAGAGGAAGTTCGTATATCCTTCGATCGGCTCGCCGATGTTCCAGACGAGGCCGTGCCCGTCGGCGAGGTGCCGCGCGTACCGGAACGAGATGAACGCGTCGTCCTGAATGAACTTGTTCATCCATGCGAGGAGCGTCAACAGTGCGATGAGGACGACAAGGATCGTCCGGTAGTGCTTCTCGAGGGAGGCGTGGAGAGGGTGCGTCATCGTGTCGAGCTCATGCCTGGCGGTGGTGGTGGTCTGAGGTCGGGGATATAAGAAAGCCGTATCCCCGTGCGGGGGTACGGCTTTGTGTGCGCTAACGCTTGTCTTCGGTCAGTTCGTGATGATGACGACGTAGTTATCCTGCCAGAACTGGTCCGACTTGAGGATGACGACCGATGCGCTCCTGCGGTCCGCTGATTCCGTCGCAGAGTAGCAGGCGAGGTTGCGTTTTGGGATGATCTCGCTGATGTTCCTGTCGACATCGATCTTCGTCGCGGTCGTCTTGTCGATGGGCGTGAAGAGCGAGGAGTTGAAGCCGTTCGCGAGTATCGTGGTCGAGCCGAACAGGCCCCAGAGGAATCCGCCTTCTTCGGCGATGATCCCCTTCTCCTTCAATTCCCTCCGAGTCCCGATGATGTAATAGCCAGTGTTGATCTTCGACGTCTGCTTCGAAATGAGGCCCTGCTGCACGTTGATGGTGGAATCGCGCTGGGCGACCATCATCGTCTTCTGGGTCACGACCCCTTCGAGCTCCGCGATGCGCCCTTGGAGCTGCGTGATCGACGCTTCACGTTCATCGAGTGTCTGTTTGAGGTTCGCGATCATCTTATTGAGGCTGGCGAACTGGGTCTTGTACGACTTTACCTTCGTCTGGAGATCGGCGAGCTTCTTCTTGTCGGACGTGAGCGTCGAGTCGATGTCGGCGATCTGTCCGAGCATATTCTGGCGTATTTCCGCGCTAGAGGCCTTTTTGGTTCCCTCAAGCTTGTCCGTCTGGTTCAGGAGAACCTGTTCCTTCACGCGGGTGCCTTCGAGGTTCTCGTGCATCCCGTTGATGGACTCCATGACCTGGCCGATGAACTCGTCCCGGTTCGTCAGCTCCTTATAGAGCTCATTGCTTTTGGCCTGCAGTTCGGCATTCTGCTTCTCTAATTCGTCGCTTTTGGTGTTGCATCCCACCGCGATGATCGCGCATATGCAGAGTATGGCTGCGATTCTCATAGATTATTCTCCTGAAAGTGAATGTTCGTACGGGCCTGGGTATATTATAAGCAAAATGAATGAGAAATGAAAGGTTTTCTCTCCGCGTGCGCCTCGAGTGGAGGGGCGAGCGGGGTATCCACCCAGGTCTCGCCTCATGATACACGTTTGCAAAATCGAAATCAATCCTCCAGAGGGATGAAAAAGGCATTACTTCACCCTATCCAAGCGATCTCTGCCGTCGCGCGGGTGGGCAGCATTGTGCGCCGGCGGTCCTCTGACACGTTGATTTGCTTGTAATTCTGCCTTAATTTTCCTATCTTTTCAGGCATTTTTGGACCCGCCGCGGCAGCCGCCCTCCCGGGTCCCCTAGAGAAACTCTTCAGGATCAATCGTTCCGTCGTCTGATTCGCGCGCGAGTTCCGGGCATGTGGTCGTAACGGGACAACATTTTCGTCAGGACACGTGAAAGCAGGGATCATCGCAGCGGGGGAAGGGAGCCGGCTCAGGTCGGAAGGGATCGCTCTGCCGAAACCCCTCGTTCCGGTCAACGGCGTCCCTCTCATCGAGCGCCTCATCTGTGCGCTCGAGCGCGCCGGGATCTCCGAGATCTCCATCATCGTCAACGAGTACTCCCTCGACGTGCGGAAGTTCGTAGAAGACAAGCACTTCCAGGTGCCGATCCGGTTCGTCGTCAAGACGACGCCGAGCTCCATGCACAGCCTCTTCGCGCTCGCGCCGCACCTCTCGGACGGGCAATTCCTCCTCTCGACGGTGGACGCCATCTTCGACGAGGGGGAGCTCAAAGGATACTTGCGCCACGCGCAAGGACGTCCGGAGTCGGACGGGATCCTCGCGGTGACCGATTTCGTCGACGACGAGAGCCCGCTCTATGCGGCCGTTGACGCGTCCAAGCGGATTACGGGGTTCTCGAAGACGGAGCGCTCGCGATGGGTGACCGGCGGGCTCTACATCTTCAGTCCGCGGGTCTTCCAGGAGATCGATCCTGTGCTCGCGGCGGGCGTGGAGCGCCTCCGGAACTTTCTCAGTCATCTCGTTCAAAAGGGCTATCGTATCGAAGCATTCCCGTTCTCCAAGATGATCGACGTCGATCATCTGCGCGACATCCAGACCGCTGAGGAACTCCTGCGCGGCCATCATGCCTGAGGCCGCCCGGGACATAGCGATCGTACGCTCGTTCAAGCGGCGGCTCTTCCACCTGCAGGAATATTCCATCTTCGTCTACGAGAACATCCGCGGGCTCCCGAGTCTCTGGCGCTACCGGAAGGACTTCGTCGAGCAGATGTACCTCATCGGCGCGCAGTCATTCCCGATCGCCTTCCTCTCGGGACTCTTCATGGGGATCATCATGGCGATCGAGACGGGCCACCGCCTTGAGACGTTCGGCGCGAAGCTCCTCGTGGGGCGTACGACGTCCCTGGCGATGTTCCGGGAGCTCGGACCGGTCATCACCGGCCTCCTCATGGCGGCCCGGACGGGCGCGAAGAACGCATCCGAACTCGGCTCGATGCAGGTGAGCGAGCAGATCGACGCCTTGAGGGCGTTCGGTACCAACCCGATCGAAAAACTCTCCGTCCCGCGTCTCGCAGCGTCCATGGTCATGTTCATGCCCCTGACGCTCATCGCCGACCTCGTCGGCCTCGTCGGCGCGATGTATGTGTCGTCCATTTGGCTCAATGTCGACAAGGGGTTTTTCTGGCAGTCGGCCATCAAGGACCTCGCGATCAAGGATCTCATCGTCGGGTTCGGCAAGCCGGTCGTCTTCTCGTTCTTCATCTCGACGATCAGCTGCTACTACGGTCTCGCCACGACCGGCGGGACGATCGGCGTGGGCCGCGCGGCCGTGAACGCGGTCGTCGTCGCCTCGGTGGTCGTGCTGTTCAATGATTTCATCTTCACGAAGGTCGTCTGGACGCTCCTCTGATATCATGATCGCCCTCGAACATATCACCGTCACCGCCGACGATCGAAAGATCCTCGATGACGTCACCTTTCGCGTGGAGAAGGGGGAGACGAAGGTCCTCCTCGGGCCGAGCGGCGCCGGCAAGAGCTCGGTCCTGAAGATCATTCTCGGGCTCTGGCGGCCCGATTCCGGGACCGTGAGCGTGGACGGCACGGAGATCACGCGGTTGAGCGAGCGGGAGCAGATGCCGATTCGCCGAAGGATGTCGATGGTGTTCCAGGGGAACGCGCTGTTCGACTCGTTGACGGTGGGGGAGAACGTCGGATTCTTCCTCCGGGAGCATTCCGACATGACCGACGCCGAGGTCCGCGACCGGGTCGACGAGTGCCTCGAGTTCGTCAACCTCCCCGGAACGACGGACCTTCTCCCGGAGGAGATCTCGGGCGGGATGAAGAAGCGGGTCGCGATCGCCCGGGCGATCGCGTTCCATCCGGAAGTGATCCTCTACGACGAGCCGACGACCGGGCTCGATCCGATCAACGCAAAGACGGTGACGGAACTCGTCATGAAGCTGAAGCAGGAACGGCGCGTCACCTCCGTCATCGTGACGCACATTCTGCGCGACGCCTTTGCCGTGGGCGATTCGCTCGCCCTCATCAACGAGGGCTCGATCGTCTTCGACGGCGCGGCGAGAACGCTGCTCGCGTCCGAAGATCCGTTCGTCCGGAATTTTCTCTCTGAGATACGGGAAGAAGCCAACTTACTCTCTCTCTAGAACCCATTATGAGCGAACCACACTACAGTTGGGCCAGGCTGAAGATCGGGATCGTCGTCCTCATCGGGCTCATCATCTTCGTCTTCATGATCAGCACGGTCGGTAGCGAGCAGAGCCTCTTTGCTTCGACCTACTCGCTGAGGCTCTTCCTGCCGAACGTCCAGGGGCTGGTGAACGGGGCGATGGTCACCTTGGGCGGCCTGAAGGTCGGCTACGTCAAGAAGATGGAATTCAGCACGAAGGACTCGCTCAACGGCGTGGACGTCACCGTGAAGGTCCTCGATGAATACCGTTCGACGATCACGACCAGTTCCATCGCGCAGATCAAGACGATCGGCCTCCTCGGCGATAAATACATCGACATCGGCATCGGCAAGCAGGGCGAGACGCCGCTGGCCGACAACTCGCTCGTCCCCTTGCGGGAATCGTTCGACCTCGAGGCGGCGGGCCCGTCGCTCAAGACGGCGCTCGCAGAGTTCACCGAGGTCATGGGGAACGCCCGGCGCATCACCGGCGCCATCGAGCGTGGGAACGGTTCCGTCTCCCGGCTCATCAACCAGCCGACGATGGCGAATGAGATGGAACGGTTCCTCCATTCGATGAACGGCATGATGGCCGCGATCGAGGAGAAGCGGGGATCGGTCGGGAAGCTCGTCTACGACCCGGCGCTCGCGGGGAACATGACGGACGTTTCCTCAAACCTCAAGACCGTGACCGACCAGATCCGCAAAGGCGAGGGCTCCCTTGGGAAACTCGTCATGGACGACCGTCTGTATACGAACCTCGCCACATTCACTGCCCGAGCCGATTCACTCATGGCAAAGGTGAACGCGGACTCGAGCAACGTCTCCCGGCTCATTTCGGACGGCCACTACTCGACCGACCTCTTGAAACTCATGCGCGACATGAACCTCCTCCTCATCGACCTCCGGGAGCACCCGGAGCGCTATGTGAAATTCTCGGTATTCTGATGCGGCAGAAGTTCACCCCCGTCAACGTCTTTTTCTTCCTCTTCGGGCTCGGCATTTTCGTCTATCTCGTGAGCCAGCTCGGACTCGGACGGATCCTCGAGAACGCGCACAAAGCGGGGTGGAGCCTCATCTATGTCGTCATCGTGTGGCTCGCGATCTACCTCCTCAACACGTCCGCGTGGCGGCTTGTCCTCGGGGAGCACGGCGCCGACGTCTCGTTCCGGAAGCTCTTCATGGTGACGGTCTCCGGGTTCAGCATCAACTACATCACGCCGATCATCGCCATCGGCGGCGAACCGTACAAAGTGAGCGTGCTCTCCGGCGCCCTCGGCAAAGAACGGTCGGTCTCGGCGGTGGTGCTCTACCGCATGGTCCACCTCCTCGGACACATGCTTCTCCTCCTGACGGGCGTGGCGGTGGCGCTCACGGCGCTCTCGCTACCCCCGGCGCTCATGGCGGGACTCGCACTCGTGGGATTCCTCATCTGCGGCGTTATCGCCGCGACCATCCTGGGCCACCGGTACGGGTTCTTTTCACGCCTCAAGTCGATCCTGAGCGCTCTTCCGTTCCTCCGTCGCGCCGCCGCGGCGCTCGGACGAAACGAGGCGTCGCTTGCCGAGATGGACCGGACGATCACAGAAGTCTACCACGAGCGGCGCGGGACGCTCTATGGCGCCGTGCTGTTGGAGTATGCGAGCCGTGCCTTCATGGGCCTCGAGGTCTACCTCATCCTCCAAGGCGTCGGCATCGACGTGACGCTGCCGTCGGCGCTCTTTCTCTACCTCGTCTACTCGATCGTCATCAACCTCATGTTCTTCATCCCGATGAACCTCGGCGCGCGCGAAGGGGGCCTCTACCTCGGCCTCGAGAGCCTCGGCCTCACGCCGCTCTTGGGGGTCTACCTCGGCATCGTCATGCGCCTCAGAGAGTTCTTCTGGATCCTTCTCGGACTCCTCTTCATTCTCCTGTCCGGAGAGAAGCGGGGCCTCGAGCCGAAAGGGGGGTCCTGACGCCCGTGACCATCCTCCCGCATCTCCTCCTGACGACGGTCGGCGTCCAGGTCCTCGGTCTCCACGGGCCCGACGCCGCGCTCGCCTACGCGTTCGGCTACGGCATCGACCTCATCGACCACCCGATCAAGCTCCCGCTCTACCTGAAGAAGAACGGGAAGAAGAACGAGAAGCATTACCACTGGCGCACGCCGTTCCAGGAGCCGATCGCGCTCGCCTGGATCATCCCCCTGTCGTTCTACCTAGGCACGTACGTGCCGGCGCTCTTCTTCTTCTCGCACTTCGCCCTGGACTACATGGTGAGCTACGAGAAACGCCCCTGGTATCCCTTCAGCACGTACACGACCGAAGGGGTCTGGCGCGGGACGTCCGATACGGCGAAGGAGATCTGGGTCTGCGGCGTCTCGGCCATTCTCATCGCGGTCCTTGCGGCCGCCGGACGCAGCCCACTTTTGATGTTCTCCTAGGGCTATGGGAAAAGAATCCGACGGCATACTGAGCTTTCCGATACGGTTCGTCCACGAGACATTGGGTCTGTCGCCGAACCAGATCTCGGTGATCGGGTTCATCCTCGGGATGATCGCGGCGGGCCTCGTCGTCGCGGGGCGCCTCGAAGCCGCGCTCGCCGCACTCGCCGCCTCCCAGATCGTCGACGGCCTCGACGGCGGCGTCGCGCGGAGGTACAAGCTCCAGTCGAAGCGCGGAGAGCTCTTCGAAGTGGTCTTCGACCGCCTCAACGAGTTTGTCTTCTTTCTCGCACTTGCGTATGTTGGTCTCGCGAGCGTCCGGATGGCCTTCCTGGCGTTCACGGCGATCCTTCTCATCACGTGGATCGAGCCCAAATCCAAGTTCGATCCGGGCTTCAAGCGGTTCATGATGTACTTCGGCTACGCGGCGATGGTCATGTTCCATGTCCGGGGCTTTGAGATCGCCCTCCAGGTCGTGTTCTTCGCCAACCTCGCAGGGTTCATCGTCGGCACGGTGCTCGTCGACTACCGGTTCCAGCAGACGATCGACCGCGAGGCGATCACCCGGCGCGAGCGCGAGATCTCTTCCGGGATAGCGCAGCCGCCCGACGATCCTCCATCATTCTTATCGAAACTCTTTTCATGAAACTGAAATTCGGCGGCATCAGCCGCAAGACGGAATTCTCACCCAATCACGTGGTGAACGACCTCCTCATCATCAACCAGACCGCGGACGCCCTGCGCGCCTTGGGGGCGGAGGTGACGATGTACGACGAGGGCCTCATCACTCCCGACTCCGTGAAGGAGCGGCTCATCTTTTCCATGGCCCAGGGGCCCTTGGGGTCGAAGACTTTGATGACGATCGAAGAGCGCGGCGCGTACATCATCAATTCTCCGCACGCGGTGATGAACTGCTACCGGATCAACATGGTGAAGATCCTGCCGGCGGCGGGGATCCCGTTCCCGAAGAGCGTCATCGTCGGGACGGACTCCGACATCAACCCGCGCCAGGCGGGGTTCCAGTCCGAGAAGGTCTGGATCAAGCGCGGCGACGTCCACGCGGTGCACAAGGAGGACGTGACCCTCGCGAACACGGACGACGAGGAGCTCAATCTGTTGAAGGAGTTCCGGCAGCGCGACATCCACCAGGCGATCCTCCAGGAACATCTCGACGGCGACACGGTGAAGTTCTACGCCGTCCGGGAGACCGAGCTCTTCCACTGGTACTATCTCAACGGCGTCTACCATACGAAGTTCGACGAATCGAAGCTCCGGGAGCTCGCCTCGGCCTCCGCCGAGGTGATGAACCTCTTCGTCTACGGCGGCGACGCGATCATCGGCCGCGACGCGAGCATCACGATCATCGACATCAACGACTGGCCGAGTTTCGCCCCGGTACGTGAACAGGCGAGCCGGCATATTGCACAACTCATCTACAGAAAGGCACAGGACCATGTTGGTACATGAAACGCACTCAAAAAAAGCATCTGTGAAAACGGCGCTCCCCGGACCGAAGTCCAAGGAGATCTATGAACTAGAACAAAAGTACATTTCCCCCGGCACGCAGACGATCGCGACGCTCTCACAGCTCGTCATGGAGCGCGGCGATGGGTGCATTGTCCAGGACGTCGACGGAAACCGCTACATCGACTTCTTCGCCGGCGTCGCGGTGGCGAGCCTCGGGTACAACCATCCGAAGTACGTCAAGATGATGTCGGAGCAGGTCGCGAAGATCCACGTCGGCAGCTTCACGACGAAGGTCCGCGCGGACCTGTCGAAGATGCTCGCGGAGAACTGCGTCGCCGACCTCTACCGCACCCAGTACTACTCGGGCGGCGCCGAGGCCGTCGAGGCGGCGCTTCGCCTTGCGAAGTCGTACACGAAGAAGACCGAGGTCATGGGCTTCTGGGGCGGCTTCCACGGCAAGACCCTGGGCGTCGTCGGCCTCATCGGCGACACGTTCAAGCACCAGCTCGGACCCCTCCCGGCGGGCATCTACAACACGCCGTACGCGAACTGCCGGCGCTGCCCGCTCCATCTGACCTTTCCCGACTGCAAGTGGGCCTGCGTCGACTTCATCCGCGAGAAGATCAAGGTCGAGACGACCGGCAATCTCGCGGCGATCATCGTCGAACCGATCCAGGGGACCAACGGCAACGTCGTTCCTCCCGACGGGTTCCTCCTCGAGCTTCGGAAGCTCGCGGACGACCAAGGGGCGCTCCTCATCGTCGACGAGATGATCACCGGCTTCGGACGGACCGGCAAGCTCTTCGCCGCGCAGCACGACAACGTTCGGCCCGACATCATCACGATCGGCAAGAGTTTCGGCGGCGGCTATCCGATGACCGGGCTGATGTCGAGCGACAAGGTCATCTTCTCGAAGCCGTTCGCGAACGCGAGCGGCAGCTCCTCGAGCTACGGCGGCAACCCGCTCGCATCTGCCGCGGCGTACGTCACCGTCAAGACGATCATCGAGGACGGCCTCGTCGAGAACTCCGCCCGGGTCGGCGCGTTCATGCTCAAGCGGCTCCAGGCGCTCCAGTCGAAGTTCCCCTTTATCGGCGAGGTCAGAGGCCGCGGCCTCCTCATCGGCGTCGAACTGGTGAAGGACCGCGCGACGAAGGAGAAGCTCGACAAGGAAACTTGCAAATTCATCTTCCACGAGTGCCTCAAGCGGGGCCTGATCACGATGGGGTACAATCCCGACATCCGGATCAACCCGCCGCTCATCATCGACGAGGCGACGGCGGAGGAAGGCATCGCAATCATGGAAGAGGTGTTTGGCCTTGTCGCGGATCGAATCAACGTATAAGGCTGTCGACGTCGAAGAGACGATCGACATCTACTTCTACCGTCCGATCGGCTACCTCGTCGCGCGCGGTTGTCAGGCGTTCGGCATAACGCCGAACGCCGTGACGATCGTGAGCATCTTCATCGGGGTGTACGCCGGCCACCTGTTCTATTTCCGGGACGTGACGGCGAACCTCATGGGGATCCTCTTCTGGGTCATCGCCGACACCCTCGACAGCGTCGACGGCCAGCTTGCCCGAATGACGAACCACAAGTCGAAGATCGGCCGGATCCTCGACGGCCTCGGCGGCAACCTCATGTTCGTGAGCTTCTACCTCCACCTGTTCGCGCGAATGGTCGTCACGTATGATGTTGGGTGGTACTGGCTTTTCGGCATCGTCCTGGCCGGGGGCGCGAGCCACTCGCTGCAGAGCTCGCTCGCCGACTACTACCGGAACGCGTACCTCAAGTTCGTCGTCGACCCGATGAAGTCTGAGCTCGAAGGGGCGGACGAAGTGCGCAGAGAGTACGAGGCGATGAGGTTTCGTCAGCATCCGGTGAAGAAGCTCCTCATGCGGGTCTACCTCAACTACACGGTCCAGCAGGAGTCGCTCTCGAGGAACTTCCAGCGCTTGCGGAAGCTTGTTGCGTCGCGGTACGGACAGAACATCCCGGCCTGGTTCTCCGACGCGTACCGGAGCCGGAATAAGCCGCTCATGAAGTACTACGCGGTCCTCACGACGAACACGAGGATGATCGTCATGTCCCTGGCGGTGCTACTCGACTTCGTGCCCCTCTACTTCGCCACCGAGATCATCGTGATCAATCTCATCATGATCGCGACGACGATCCGCCAAGAGCGCCTGAGCGCGGAACTCACCTCCATGGTCGAGGCAAGGCCATGAAGCTCAAAGGCGCCCTTATCGGCCTCGGGAACATCGCCGTACGCGGGCACGTGCCGGCGTATCTCTCGGAAGAGATCCGAGCGTCGATGGAACTCGTCGCGGTGATGGACGTCGTCGCCCAAAACCGCGAAAAGGCCCACGAGTACCTTCCCGGAACGCGCTTCTACACCGATGTGGAGTCGCTCCTGGCGGCCGAGAAGCTCGACTTCATCGATATCTGCACGCCGCCGCACACGCATGCAGCGTACCTCGAGTCGTTCGCCAAGCGCGGCATCCACTGCCTTTGCGAGAAGCCCCTGGTGGAACACGCGTCAAAGAGCGCCGCGATTGAACGGACCTTGCGAGGCGCGGGCATCGTCTTCATGCCCTGCCATCAGTACAAGTATTCGCCGCTCTGGAGGACGATCCACGACCTCATCGCCTCCGACGAGCTCGGGACGGTGACGATGTCGCAGTTCAACGTCTACCGTCTTCAGGCGGACTCCGGAACGGCCGCCTGGAATCCCCAGTGGCGCACGAACAAGGCCCAGAGCGGAGGGGGCATCCTCGTCGACACCGGCGCGCATTATCTCTATTTAGCACAGTACTTCTTCGGCATGCCGAAGAACGTTTCGGCGCTCCTGCGGACGCTGAAGCATGCGGACTACGGCGTCGAGGACACCGCGTCGGTCGTCCTCGAGTACGACCATATGCTCATGCAGATGACGCTCACCTGGGCGGCGAGCGCCAGAGCGAACAGCGTCTTCATCGCCGGCAGCAAGGGAACCCTTTCGTACGACGGGACGCGGCTCGTCCTCGTCTCCGGCGCGGACACCCGCGAGATCCCGATGCCGGACGTTTCCGACAAGAAGCAGTACATCGCCTGGTACGCCGCGCTCCTCAAGGACTTCCACGGACGGATCGCCGCGAAGAACATCTCCGACGACCTCCTGGTCGAGGCGACGAACGTCATGAAGCTCCTCGACATGAGCTACCGCTCCTCCGAGGAACAACGGGTCATACCGTCCGCGTGAAGGCGATCCTCTTTGATTTCGGCGGGACGATCGACACCGACGGTGTCCACTGGAGCGAGAAGTTCTCGGAACTCTATGCGCGGTTCGCGCCTGATGTGCCCAACGTCGATGTCGAGCGGGCGTTTGTCGAGTCGGAGAAGATGCTCCTGGCCGACCCCGGCGTCGCGCAATTGACGTTCGAAGCAACGCTCGCGCGCCAGTGGCGGATCCAGTTCGAGCTCCTGAAAATGCCGGCTTCCGGCAGCCTCTTCGAGGAGATGTCCCGGACCTGCTACGACGACGTCCGCCGGACGATCGCGCGGGCGAAAGAGACTCTTGACCTACTGGCGCCGCGGTACCGTCTCGGCGTCGTCTCGAACTTCACCGGGAACCTCGAGATCGTCTGCAGAGAGTTCGGCCTCGAGAAGCTCTTTTCCGTCGCCATTGACTCCACGGTCGTGGGCATACGGAAGCCCGATCCGGCCATCTTCGCACTCGCGCTCGAGAGGCTGCGGCTCCCGGCCGCGATGGCGACCGTCGTGGGGGATTCGTACGACCGGGACATTGTTCCCGGAAAGAAGCTCGGCTGCTCGACCGTCTGGCTCAGGGGGAAAAGCTGGAACACGCCCCCTTCGACGACGGCCGCCGACCGGACCATACAAAAGTTCAGCGAGATTCAGGAGATTTTCTTACATTAACCACCGTAAGAGGCGCGAGAGCGCGCCTCCCTGCGCACACCCCGGACCCCGCTTGCGGGCGGCCACATTTAAAAAAGGAATCTGTCATGCCAACAACTGCAGTGATCAAAAAACCCAAGGGAAAACTCGGCGTTCTCATCGTCGGCATCAACGGCGCGGTCGCCACGACCTTCCTCGCCGGCGTCCTTGCCATCCGCAAAGGGACGGCCCAGCCGATCGGCTCGCTTACACAGATGGGCGCGATCCGGCTCGGCAAACGGACGGACCGCCGCTCGCCGCTCATTAAGAATTTCATCCCCCTGGCGAAACTCGACGACCTCGTCTTTGGCGGGTGGGACATCCGCGACGAGAACTGCTACGATTCGGCCGTGCATGCCGGCGTCCTGGAAGGGGAGCACCTCGACACCGTCCGGAAAGAGCTCCAGGCCATCAAGCCGATGAAGGCGGTGTTCGATCAGTTCTACGTGAAGCGGCTCAAGGGCTCGTTCGTGAAGAAGGCCAAGACGAAGTTCGAACTCGCAGAACAGATCCGCGAGGATATCCGCACGTTCACCGCGAAGAACAAGCTCGACCGCACGATCGTCATCTGGTGCGGCAGCACCGAGGTCTATATCACCCCCGGCGCAGCGCACAAGTCCCTGAAGTCGTTCGTCGAGGCGATGAAGAAGAACCACGTCGATATCGCCCCGAGCATGCTCTACGCCTATGCGGCGCTCATGGAGGGTGTGCCGTTCGCCAACGGCGCACCGAACCTCACCGTCGATACGCCAGCTCTCATGGAGCTCGCGAAGAAGAACGGCGTCGCCGTGTCGGGCAAGGACTTCAAGACCGGCCAGACGCTCCTGAAGACCGTCCTTGCGCCGATGCTGAAGGCGCGGCTCATCGGCTTGAGCGGCTGGTTCTCGAGCAACATCCTGGGGAACCGCGACGGAGAGGTGTTGGACGATCCGGAATCGTTCAAGACGAAGGAGGAGAGCAAGCTTTCCGTGCTGGACGGCATCCTGCAGCCCGAACTCTATCCGACCCTCTACAAGGACTTCTACCACAAGGTCCGGATCAACTACTATCCCCCGCGCGGCGACAACAAGGAGAGCTGGGATAACATCGACATCTTCGGGTGGATGGGCTATCCCATGCAGATCAAGGTGAACTTCCTCTGCCGCGACTCGATCTTGGCGGCGCCGATCGTTCTCGATCTCGTCCTGTTCATGGACCTGGCCCAACGTGCCGGCATGAAGGGGATCCAGGAATGGCTCTCGTTCTATTACAAGAGCCCGATGTCCGCGCCCGGACTCTATCCGGAGCACGACCTGTTCATCCAGCTCATGAAACTCAAAAACACCCTTCGCCACCTTAAGGGCGAGGAGCTCATCACGCACTTGGGCGTCGAATACTACGACTGACCCCGTTCTGTCGCGGATGCGTCCGGCCCCGTTTGTGGGGCCGGACGCTCTTCCGAGCTCCTCTCACAGTTCGTCACGTAGTTTGTTGACGCGATCCCCGCGCACTCTTCCCCCCAATGTACGCTCCCACGCTACCGTTCTGATCCCTGTCATGAAATGACGCATTTGCGCTATTGAGAGGCGAGCGGGGGGGTCGTATCTTACTCCTAACTGACGGTTCTCCCCATTCACCTACTTTGGATCGACGTATGAAGCCATTTCTCTCTCTCTTCCTCCTCGCACTCGCCCTGTCGGGCGGAGTGTTCCGTTCGACCGCCAGGGCCGGCGAAGGCCATAATGTCTGGACCATCAAAACGGACGAGGACGTGAAATCGAAGTTCTTCCTCGAGGACGGCAAGTACTTCTTCGTTCGGGCGAAGGACTACCTCTACCTCTTCGACGGCGAGGGTGGCAAGCAGATCTGGTCCGCCCAGGTCCCCGACTACGAAAAGAAGGGTCCCCACATCAAGTGGGTCGACGGCAACAAATATATCGTCTCCAATTCGAAGAAGGAGATGATCTGCTACGATCTCATGTCGGGAAAGGTCCTCTGGCAGCAGAAGTACGACGACATCGACCAGGGCGACTACCTCGGATGCGACGACTTGGCCGAAGGAGAGATGCTCCAGTACGGTCCGGTGGACCTCATGATCGACCTCGCGACGGGCCGCGAGCTCTGGCGCGGGAAGCATGAGCCGAACGGCCACCGCCACAGCGAGGGTCTCTCGGAGTTCTGGCCGACGAAGTGGAAGGCCGACAACCGGATCCTCTTCGCGACCTCCGACGGCCTCGTCCTCTTGGATGCGAAGAACGGGAACGTTCTCTGGACGACGAAGTCGGACCTCACCACGGAGGAGAAGGTGCGACCGGTGACCTATTACGGGAAGAACGCGCTCATCATGTATGACGATGACCGCATCGCCTTCCTCGACCTCGTCAACGGCAAGGAGCTCTGGACGAAGAAAACGAAGATCGGCGACATCGAAGGATACTTCAACATCAAGAACGTCGGCGGGACCGACTACCTCCTCCTGTCGTTCAACGAGACCCAGACGATGGTAAACCTCACGACGGGCCAGATCGCGTGGGAGACGAAGCCAGGCGAACTCTCCGGCATCATGAAGGAGTACCGCATCCAGGACGGCGGCAAGAACATTCTCTGCTACATCAAGCAGAAGCGCACCTCGGGGGACGAGGGCGGGACGTATTTCGTCCTGTGCAAGCTCGAACTGGCCACTGGCAAGATCATCTACAAGGAGAAGATCGGATTCACCGATTATCATGCCGTTGTCTCCATCTTCCAGTCGATCCTCGGGGCGGAAGCGAAGCTCTTCAAGGCATTTTCCAAGAGCGACGCCTTCGGCAACGCGATCGAACCTTATATGAAGGAGAGCGAGTACGGCTTCGACCTCACGGAGTACTCCGTGGACGGCGACGCGGTCTTCCTCATTCGGGGGAACAAGGGCTCGTTCGACATGAAGAGCCCGGTGACCCGCGATGGCGACGGCGAGGGACTCGTCCGGATCAATCTCGAGACGGGGAGGGTGGCGTATCGGTCCTACTTCGCGCTCAACAAGACGAACTTCAAGCTCTGGGGAGCGGATTTCGACTTCGACGCCGCCCCGAAGCCGATCCTTCAGGGAGATAACGTGTTCATCGCCGGCGCGGAGAGGCTCGTCTGCGCGAATATCAAGACCGGCGCGATCAATTGGAAGATCGACCAGGACCTCGGGTTTCCGGTCTCGCTCCACTTGATGAACAACACGCTCTTCCTCCGGGTCGGCCACCAGGCGTTCGACGTCTCGGTCGACGCGAAGAGCGGGGACATCAACGCGAAGAAGGCGTGGAACAAGGACCCCTACCGGATCTACGCGATCGATCCGACCAATGGAACGACGATCTGGAAGTCCGATTTCAAGAACGATGCCGGCCTCGGCATGAAGAATAATCTCGCGTTCATCGACACCGTCTCGAGCACGTTCTACGGCGCGGACGAGGAGGAGATGTTCGCCGTCAAGCTCACCCGGGAGGGGGGCGGCAAACGGCTCTGGTCGCTGAAGTTCGACGAGGACATGAAGGTCGGCAAACTCGACCACGAGCACTGCTACGCGGTGACGAGATCCTCCTCCTCGAGTGCCAGTTCTCAGTGGGACTATAACGGAGGGTACAACTACACGACCGTGACGACGACATACGAGGCGAGCGCGACGCTCGTCCTCTATCCGGTCGTTCACATGGGCCATTTCGTCATCTTCGGTCCCTCCGGCGTCGCCGCGGTCGGCACCGACGGCAAACTCCAGTGGTCCACGAAATGGGATTGGGACTCGAAGAAGGTGACCCTCCCGCCGTACATCCTCAAGAACGGCAACATCGTCGCCATGATCAAGGGGAAGATCCAGATGATCGACGAGAACACGGGGAAGGTCTCCTGGAAAGAGGAAGCGAACTCCGACGCCACGCCGATCATACCTCCGAGTGAAAAATATCTCTACCTTCTCGAGAAGGACGAAGTCCGCGTCTACGCGATGACGCAGTAGCACTCGCGCGGCGCTCGGCCGCACCACACGCTTGATCCGAAGGGGAGCGACGCCATAGTCCGGCGGCGCTCCCCTTCGTGTTCTTCCCCCTATTGGGCGGGAATGGCGGGTCTCCAGCCCTGTCCCGCGCGTTATCCCCGCAGGCCTTGACTTTCTCTCCGTTACAGGATATATTTTCCAAGAGTCCAATCACAGCCAAGCCTTTCACAATCAGGGGGTTCGTATGAGCGGAGTGCGCGTTTTGGTAGGCACACGAAAAGGGGCATTCATTCTGACGTCGGACAACGCCCGCAAGAAATGGAACGTGAACGGTCCGCACTTCGCCGGCTGGGAGATCTACCATGTCAAGGGCTCGCCTGCAGACCCGAACCGCATCTACGTGTCGCAGACGAGCGGCTGGTTCGGGCAGATCATCCAGCGCTCGGACGACGGCGGTAAGACCTGGTTCCAGCCCGGGCTCAAGCCGGGGGAGCCGACGACGAACCCCCAGGGGATGCCGATGGGGGAGAGCAACCGCTTCAAGTACGACACCTCGCCCTCGGGCAAGCCCCTCACGACCCACCAGTGGTACGACGGCACGCAGCACCCATGGGAGTTCAAGCGCGTCTGGCATCTGGAGCCGTCGCCGAACGATCCAAACACCGTCTACGCCGGCGTCGAAGACGCGGCGATCTTCCGCACGACCGACGGCGGAGCTTCCTGGCAGGAACTTGCGGGCCTTCGCGGCCACGGGACGGGGCCCCAGTGGGCTCCCGGCGCCGGCGGCATGGGCCTCCACACGATCCTCATCGATCCCAACAACCCCAAGCGCATCTTCGTCGCGATCTCGTCGGCGGGAGCGTTCCGCTCCGAGGACGGGGGTCAGAACTGGCGCCCGATCAACAAGGGACTCAAATCGGAGTATATCCCCGACCCGAACGCAGAGGTAGGGCATTGCGTCCACCGTATCGCGATGCATCCCTCGCGCCCGAACACGCTCTTCATGCAGAAGCACTGGGACGTTTTGCGGACTGACGACTCGGGCGACTCGTGGCACGAAGTGAGCGGGAACCTGCCGACCGACTTCGGGTTCGTCATCGACGTCCACGCCCACGAGCCGGAGACGATCTACGTCGTACCTATCAAGAGCGACTCGGAACATTACCCGATGGACGGGAAGCTTCGGGTCTACCGGAGCCGCACCGGCGGAACGCAGTGGGAGGCGCTCACGAACGGCCTCCCGCAGAGCGACTGCTATGTCAACGTCCTCAGAGACGCGATGTGCGTCGATACGCTCACGCCCTGCGGCGTTTACTTTGGTACGACCGGCGGGCAGGTGTACGCCTCGTCGGACGCGGGGGATTCCTGGGCGCCGATCGTCCGGGATCTGCCCGCCGTGCTTTCCGTCGAGGTGCAGAAACTCCCATGATCCGCGTCGTTCTTCCGTACCATCTGCGCACGCTCGCCCGGGTCGACGGGGAAGTGCAGCTCGCCGTCGAAGGTGCGCCCTCGCTCCGGTCGCTCCTGGACGCGCTCGAAGAGCGCTATCCGATGCTGCGCGGTACGATCCGCGATCACGGGACGCTCAACCGGCGGCCGTTCTTGCGGTACTTTGCCTGTGCGGAGGATCTCTCACTCGAACCGCCGGACTCGTTGTTGCCCGCGGCGGTCACCTCCGGCGCAGAACCGTTCCTCATCGTCGGATCGATCGCCGGGGGATAAGGCCCCGGACCACATCTTTGTCACTTCACGTGAATCGTTCTCCCATGACCAGACGGCCGCATCGATGAAACAGCCGGCACCGGACCACACGGGTCCCGACGCTCCATCCGGGAGGGATCTCTCGACGCAGGAGGTCGCCCGGTACAGTCGCCATCTCGTATTGCCGGAGGTCGCGATGGAAGGACAGAAGCGGCTGAAGGCCGCACGTGTCCTCCTCATCGGCGCGGGCGGACTCGGCTCGCCGCTCGGACTCTACCTCGCCGCGGCGGGCGTCGGGCACCTCGGGATCGTCGACTTCGACGTCGTCGAACTCTCCAACCTCCAGCGGCAGGTCCTCCATGGGACGCGCGACCTCGGAAGAAAGAAGACCGCGTCGGCCTCGGACCGACTCCGCGACATGAATCCGGAGATCGAGATCACAACGTACGAGGCCCAAGTGACCTCTGCGAACGCGCTCGACCTCATCAGGCCTTACGACATCGTCATCGACGGCACGGATAACTTTCCGACGCGGTATCTCGTCAACGATGCCTGCGTGCTCTTGGGCAAGCCGAACGTCTATGGATCGATCTTCCGGTTCCACGGCCAGGTCTCGGTCTTCTCGCCGCCGGCGGGTCCGTGTTACCGGTGCCTGTATCCGGAACCTCCTCCGCCGGAGAGCGTCCCGAGCTGCGCCGAAGCGGGCGTCCTGGGCGTCCTGCCGGGTGTCATCGGCAGTCTCCAGGCGACCGAGGCGATCAAGCTCATCCTCGGCAAAGGCGATCCCCTTATCGGACGCCTTCTCCTCTACGATGCGCTCGAGATGCAGTTCCGTGAGGTGAAGATCCATCGGGATCCCCACTGCCCCGTCTGCGGCGAGAGCCCCTCGATCACGAAGCTCATCGACTACGAGGAGTTCTGCGCCGGGCCCGCGAAGGCCCGCGCGACTGCCGGAATGCCTGCGGAGATCACCGTCGAGGAGCTCAAGGCGCGGCTCGACCGAGGGGATGACGTCGACATCCTTGACGTGCGCAACGCGGAAGAGTGGATCCTCTGCCACATCGACGGCGCGACGCTCATCCCTCTGACGGAACTGCCGGCGCGGTTCAAGGAGCTCGATGCCGGGCGCGAGATCGTCGTCCACTGCAAGACCGGGGTCAGAAGCGCGAAAGCCATGACGCTCCTCCTCGGCGCGGGGTTTCGGAACGTCAAGGTTCTCCGCGGCGGCATCACCGCCTGGGCGCAGAAGATCGACCGCACACTGTCGGGTTATTAGGGCCCGCGGGCCGCTCAGTCACCTTGAAATCCCTCCCAAAAAACTCTATATTGAACGGCGACACGGTTCATGCCTGAGCTCATCCTATATCGTCTTTTTCCAGAACTGGCCGCCGCCCAACGCTGGCCGCGCGTCGCTCCGCCTGATTGCAAGAACCGGCCGTGGCGCTAAAGCGCTGGAAGAAGCTCCGGCAGGTGTTCGAGATCAAGAACCCCTGGTGGATCTACCGGAAGGAGATCGTCTCTCTCCCGTCCGGCACGGAAGGGGAGTATCACCTCGTACACACGAATGGCGCGAGCATGGTCATACCGGTGACGGCCGACGGCAAACTCCTTCTCGTGAACCAGTACCGCTACCTCCTCGACCGGGAAAGCCTCGAGTTCCCGTGCGGCGGGGTGAAGGACGGCTCCACCTACCTCGCGACCGCCGTCGAGGAGCTTGCCGAAGAGACCGGATGCGCCTCGGGCGACCTGCGCTGCGTCGGAGAGTACGACCCGTACAACGGCGTCACCGACGAGATCTGCAAGGTGTACGTCGCCCGAGACTTGCGCCCGGTCGAAGCGCACCGCGACGAGACCGAGGAGTTCGAGCAGGTGGCCCTCACCGTCGAAGAACTTGAAGCAACGATCGCCGCAGGCGGCATCTGGGACGGCATGACGCTCGCCGCCTGGACGCTCGCCCGGCATTTTCTGTAACTCGCCCAAGGCCTTTCATGATGCGCCGTGTCGCTCTCGGTGTGATCTTCATCCTCCTTTCCTGGTCCGCGCTCTCGTGCTCGGAGCGGGTCCGCATCGGTGCGGAGGTGCTTCTCGATGAGCAGATGCAGCTCCTCGCCGGCAAGCGGGTCGGGATCATCTGCAACCACACGTCGCTCCTCCCGAACGGGACGCATCTCGTCGATACGCTCCTTCGGCGAGGCGTGAACGTCACGACGCTCTTCGGACCCGAACACGGCGTTCGCGGCGTCTCCCCGGCGGGGGAGAGCGTCGGCGACCACAAGGACCCTGCGACGGGTCTCCAGGTCTATTCGCTCTACGGCAAGACGAGAACCCCCTCCCAGGACATGCTCGCGAACGTCGACGTCCTCATCTTCGACATCCAGGACGTCGGCGCGCGCTTCTACACCTATGCCGCCACGATGGCGTATGCCATGCAGGCGGCGGCCGAGAACGGCAAGCAGTTCATCATCCTCGACCGCCCGAACCCCATCAACGGCAATGACGTGGAGGGGCCGGTCCTCGATCTGACGTTGAGATCGTTCCTCGGACTCTTCCCGGTCCCGGTTCGTCACGGCCTGACGATCGGCGAACTTGCCCGGATGATCATCGGCGAAGGCTGGAACGACGACTCGAAGCTCGCGCTGACCGTCGTCCCGATGAAGGGCTGGCGCCGGTCGATGTGGTACGACGAGACGGGGCTTCCCTGGGTACCCCCGTCCCCGAACATGCGCTCGCTCGGTACCGCCACGGTCTATCCCGGCATGTGCCTCATCGAAGCGATCAATGTCTCGGAAGGGCGCGGGACGCCAGCGCCTTTTGAAACGATCGGCGCTCCGGCCGTCAGCGGCGACAGCGTCGCCTCGGACCTCAACGCGCTGCGGCTTCCCGGTGTGATGTTCCTTCCTGCCTCCTTCGTCCCGGCGCCCGACTCCATTGCGGCGCCCGATCCGAAGTTCAAGAATAAGAAATGCGGCGGCGTGACGATTCGCGTGACCGATCGGAACGCGTTCCGGCCCGTTCTCACCGGCCTGACGGTCGTGCAGTACTTCCAGACGCACTTCGGAGCGAAGTTCGTCATGCAGGAAGGCCTCATGGACCATCTCCTCGGGGACAATGTTCCCCGCGAGGAGCTCCAGCGCGGCGTCAGCCCGGCGCAGATCACAGAAAAGCTCCGCCCCCGGATCGAACAGTATCTGAAACAGCGGGCACAATACCTCCTCTATGGCGAATAGGACAGCGCATATCCTCCGGTCTCTCCTCGGGGCGGCGCTCCTGGCGTCGTGGCCGCTCGTCGCGCAGGAGAATCACTTCGACGACGCCTGGCGCTGGGTGGAGTTCACCACCGAGTCGGGGCTCCCGTCGAACGACGTCACGGCGCTCGCCGAGACGCAGGACGGCACGGTCTGGGCCATGACGACCGCCGGCGTTGCTTGGTACGACGGATTTGAGTGGCATCGCGTCGCGAACCTTCCAGCCCAGCGTTTCGGTGCGATCTACCCTTATGGGACCTCGAGCGTCGTCTGCAACCGCGAGGCGCTCGTCTACATCGTCACGCGCGACTCGGGCATCATGCTCCCCCTGCGCGACGTGAGCCTCGGCGCCCCCCTCGACTCGACCTCGATCATCCTACGGATGGAGAAGAGCCTTTTCCTCTACAAAGACGGACACCTGCGGCCGATGGAGGGGGACTCCGACAAGGTGAACGGGAACATTGACATTTTCTGGAAGACCCGGAAGAACACGCTTTGGATCAGGACCCTCAAGGGGGTCTACACTTGGGACCGCGACCATTGGCGAAAGCAGGTCTGGCAGGACTCCGGAGAGGTGAGCGTGACCGCCTTGGCGGAGGTCAACGGCGTCGGCGGCATCGCCGCGGTCATCCTCCCTTTGGACATGCGCGGCTTGTGGGAATGGTCCTCGGGAGGCAAGGTCGTGCGCAACAAGGAGGAGCTCGGTTACGACATCAAAGCGATCGACCTGAGCGCCACCGGCGATGCGATCGTCGTCTACAACTCGAGCGACATCCGCATTCGCCGCCGCGGCGTCTGGTCCTCGCTTCCTTCGGTGCAGTCGCGGCTCGGCGAGGTCGAGTTCGTCCAATGGCGTGACAACGGCGACCTCTGGTTCGGCACCGAGCGCGGGTTGTTCCTCTTCAAGCAGTCCTCCTCGCGCTGGGAGGTGCTCGCGCATCCACCTCCCGACAGCCGCAACACCGTCAATGAGATCCTCCAGACCCGCAGCGGCGATCTCTGGGTCGGGACGGCCGAGGGCGTCGACCTCCATCACCGATCGGGGGCGATAGAGCACATCGCGAGCATCGGCTCGACGCGCCTCTACACCGTCACCGGCCTTGCAGAGGACCGGGACGGAAACGTCTGGATCACCAGCGGGGCGACCTTCGACGGCGCGTACCGCTGGGACGGACACGAATGGAAGCACTTCGCCGTCACTGATGACCCGGAAGGAGCGCGCTTCCACAAGATCCGCAAAGACCGCGAGGGGCGCCTCTGGTTCCTCGGGATCTCGCGGCGCTACGGCTACCGCGGGGCGAAGGAGGTTGGCGCGTACATCCTCTCGGACGGGCGATTCGTCCATTGGGGCGAGGAGGAGGGCCTGGTGAACGGCCGCGTCTATAGCTTCACCGAGGGGAGCGACGGTGCCTACTGGTTCGGATCGCTCGATGGCCTCAGTCGGTGGACCCCGGACCGGTCCCACATGCATGAGGAGACCCCCTCGGCCGGCGGGCATTGGACCTATTGGTCGCGCGGTAAGGGCATCCTCTACAGCAAAATCTTCACGCTCGCTGCCGACAGCGCCGGACGCGTCTGGTTCGGCCATGCGACCTCGGGAAGCGGGATGGGGTATGTCGACGCGGACGATTCGGTCCATTACGTGACGAGCGCCGACGGCCTCCTGAACGACTTCGTGTGGGACTTGAGCGTCGACGCCACGGGGACGCTCTGGGTCGCGACGGACGGCGGGCTCTGCAGCTACTCGCAGGGGATCTGGCTCACGTACGACCAGAAGACCGGGCTCCACTATTCCAAGCTCTGGCCCGTCCTCCCCCAGCGCGACGTCGTGTATGCCGGGACGCGCGGGAAGGGCATCGCGATCCTCAACCGTGGAGAGAGCACCTTCCGAACGCCGCGGATCGTCATCGACCGGCCGGTCGTCGAGGCGCGCGACGTGCATATCCGCTGGAAGGCCTACTCCTACTGGGGAGAAGCCGAGCCGGAAGAGATCCTTACGCGGTACCGCGTTGGAGGCGAGCCCTGGTCGCCCTGGGGGATCACGCGCGAGATCGTGCGGGCGAACCTTCCGAACGGCGATCAATCGGTCGAGATCCAGGCGAAGGGCCTCGTAGGGAACTTCGACCCGACGCCGGTCGAGGCGCGGTTCTCGGTCCTCCCGCCGTACTATCTCCGGCCCATCTACTATATCCCGCTGGCTGCGCTCTCCTTCGGGATCATCGCGCTCGCGGTCGTTCTCCTGGCGCGCAAGCGGAAACATGACCTGGACCTGCGGAAAAGCGAGGCGAAGTTCCGCGCGGTCGCGCAGATGTCCCCTTCGGCGATCGTCATCTACCAAGACGGCTGCTTCCTCTTCGCCAACCCCGGGGCCGAATCGCTCACCGGCTACTCCGGCGAGGAACTGCTGAAGATGAAGCTCGCGGACCTCATTCATCCGGAATACCGCGACTTGATGGAAACGCGCGAGCGCGACCGCTCGGGCGAATCGGCCGTTCCGAACCGGGCGGAGTTTCTCATCATGACGAAGCAGGGGGCCGAACGCTGGGTCGACTACCGGTGGGGATGGATCCGCTACCAGGGTCTTCCTGCGACCCTCGGGACCGCGTTCGACATCTCCGAACGGAAGCTCGCGGAGGACAAACTGCGACTCCTGACGACGGAACTCACGCTCACGGAGGAACGGGAGCGCCACCGCATGGCGACGTTCCTCCATGACGTCATCGGACAGACGCTCGCTCTCTGCAAGATAAAGATCCGGGGGATCCAGAAATCCGCCATTCCCGACCCCTGGTCCACTTCGCTCGCCGAGGTCCGTGACCTCGTCGACGAGTCGATCCGGAACACGCAGTCTCTCACGTTCGAACTCTGCCCGCCCATCCTCTACGAGCTGAGCTTCGAGGCCGCCGCCGGTTGGCTCGCGGACCGGTTCCACCAGCAGCACGGCGTCGAGATTGCCGTGCGCGACGACGGCACGGAGAAGCCCCTCACTGAGGAGATGCGGGCCATTCTCTTCCAGGCGCTCCGGGAGATCTTCGTCAACGTCATCAAACATGCCGGCGCAGGGAAGGTCGACGTCGCCCTTTCCCGGACCGAGCAGAACATCCGCATCGTCGTCCGGGACAACGGTACGGGGTTCGATACAGAGGCGCTGCGTCACCCGGGGACCGATCGCGGAGGCTTCGGCCTCTTCAATATCCGCGAACGCCTGAAGTACCTCGGCGGCTTCATGGAGGTCGCCTCGTCCCCAAGCGCAGGGACGTGCGTCACGATCGACGCCCCGCTCAAGGGGGCCCCGCGCACCTCACCATCTTTCATCGCCACATGAAGTCCGCCCACGCCATTCGCATCATCCTTGCCGACGACCACGCCATGATGCGCGAGGGGCTGCGGTCTATCCTCGAGAGCGAGCTCGGGTACACCGTCATTGCCCAGGCCGGTAACGGCCGCGAGACCGTCCAGCTCGTGAAGGAGCACGCGCCCGACCTCGTCATCATGGACATCTCCATGCCGGGGCTCAACGGGATCGAGGCGACGCGGCAGATCGTGCAGGACCGCCCGGGGACGAAGGTCATCGCCCTGTCGATGCACGCCGACAAGCGGTTCGTCGGCGAGATGCTCAGCGCGGGCGCCTGCGGGTACCTGCTGAAGCAGAGCGCGATGGACGAGCTCCAGCAGGCGATCCAGACCGTCTTGGCAGGGAAGACCTACATCACGCCCGAGATCGCCGGCGTCGTCATACAGGAGTACATCCAGATGAAGAAGGGGGCCGAACGCGAAGAGCTCACGGCGAAGGAACGCGAGGTCCTGCAGCTCATCGCCGAGGGACTTTCCACGAAGGAGATCGCGCTGAAGCTCTCGGTGAGCGTGCCGACGATAGAGACCCACCGACAGCACATCATGGCGAAACTTCACCTCCACACCGTAGCGGAATTGACGAAATACGCGATCCGCACCGGCCTTACTTCGCTCGAATAGGCATTCTCCGCTCTCCTTGGGATCGGCGCATGGCCCAAAGAACCCGGCCCAAAGAACCCGGCCTTGACATTGTGGGTCTATCTTAAGTTATTGGAGGAAGTTCGCCGTCGTAACGTTCGAACGAAGATTCCATCGCACACACTATATCCAAGGACATATGCGCGCACTGACATTCATTACCCTCCTTGTCCTCGGTCTCGGCTGCGCCGGCACGAAGGACGCTGCAATGGCTCCGAGCATGTTGTACGGCATCTGGGTGCCGGTGAGACAGGAAATGGGCGGGAAGCCGTTGCCGAAGGCGGCGTATGAAAATTCGAAGCTCACATTGAGCGACAGTTCGTATACGCTCATCGCCGAAAGCGTCGACAAGGGCGTCGTCACGTATGGCGAGCATACGATGGACATCTACGGCAGGGAAGGCGTCAATGCCGGGAAGCATTTCACCGCACGGTACACGTATGACGACGGACAGCTGACGATCTGCTACAACTTGGCGGGCGGCGCTTATCCGGAAGCGTTTGAAACGAAGGGGAAGCCGCTCTACTTCCTTTCCGTTTTTACGAGAGAAAACGGACGATAGTCTCTTCGCGGCGGGCGATGCGTAGAGGAACGTCACAAGAATGGAGGTACGTATGTTTGATACTCTCATTACCATCGCACTCGGCCTCTTGGTCCTTCTCATGGGGCTTGGCAAGATCCCCGTGAGCATGAATCCGGGAAAGAACCAGGAATATCTGAACAAGTACGGCATGCTCTTGCGCGTGGGAGGGATCGTGCTCATCGTCGTTGGTCTGCTTCTGACGATCTCGAATGTGATCATTTGATCGCCGAGTGGCCTGACCCCAAACATACCGGCTTGAATGCGAGCGAACTGATCCATTGATCGCGGTGAGGTTTCCCAGCCGATTCACCCCCCCCGTTTGCACTTCTCCAGGAGCCCGCCCTCCACAAAATAACATCTCCTAGTATTGCCCCACCTCCAGACTGCACAGGAACCGGCGATCCCCGCCATATTTTCCTCCCCGTACCAGCTTCAGAGGGATGCGGGACGGGTCCTTCAAAGGCCCCTTCCAGCCCCCGTTCGCCCCCTCATGTATTTAGAACGTTGAAATCATGGTTTCCATGATTGAATATGGCTCGAATAAGACACTATTTAGTCCCGGATATAACAGGGATACAGGCCCGCCCGGGTTCGATCGCCGGCGGCATCCCAACACATTCCACTTTTTCCGGTTCCCGCGAAAGGATCCCTCTATGAAATTCACTACGATGTTGTTGACCGTCTGCCTCACGCTCCTCGTCATCTGCGTGACCGCGTTCGGAGCGGTCTGCCCTCCGGGCAGCACGCCTCCGCATCCCCTCATCGTCTCCTCGTTCCTTCCGGACTCGAGCTGCGTGGATAAGCACCAGCCCGACGCCGGGACGGCCGGAAAGCCGTGCCTCGTCGCTTGCGAGAACCAGTTTGCGACCTACTGCATCGCGCCGATCAACGTGGGGAGCTCCTATGTCTGGACCGTCGTCGGAGGGGCGATCTCCTCTGGCCAGGGAACGAGCTGCGTCACGGTCCTCTGGGGTCCGAGCGGCAACGGCAACATCAACGTCGTGGAAACGAACATCGACAGCTGTACGGGGTCCGACGACCGCTGCGTGAAGATCATCACCTCGCCGATCGCGATGTTCACCGCGAACACGAACGTCTGCAAGAACGTGCCGGTGAACTTCATCAATAATTCGGTCAACGCGCTCACCTACTACTGGGATTTCGGGGACGGCAACAATTCGACGCTCATGAACCCGACCCACGCCTATGCGAACGGCGGCACGTACACGGTGATCCTCGTCGCCTACAACAAGTGCGGTTGCTCCGATTCGACCTCGCTTGTCATCAACGTCAGCAGCACTCCGGGACCCGTCATCGACTGTCCGACGACCGTCTGCGAGTTCACCGAGGCGTGCTATTCCACGAGCTCCGGCTGCCCCGGTGCGGTCTACCATTGGATCGTGAACGGCGGGACGATCGTCGGTCCCTCGAACACCGCGAGCATCTGCATCCAGTGGGGCGCGGGTCCGCAGGGCACGATCGGACTCTACATCACCGGCTGCGGCAACGTCTGCGCCGATACCACCACGGTCGTCATACCGATCATCTCCTCGACCGCTTCGATCTCCGGCCCGACCGTCGTGTGCGTGAACTCCACGTCGATCTACGGCCTGCCGCTCTGGCCCGGCACGTACTACAACTGGCAGGTGCTCCTCAACGGCACGATCATCGGCGGCTGGAACACGAACTCCATCCAGGTCCAGTGGCCGTCATTCCCCGGGAACGCGATCATCATCGCCGACTGGCATAACATCCTCCTCGGCTGCGGCGGCACCGACACGATCCACGTGAAGATCCGCGACGAGCTCGTCATCAATAACCTCCCCGGACCGTTCTGCATCGGGGACATCACGACCTTCACAGCGAACGGCAACTGCAACTGGATCGTTACGGGCGGTAACATCCTGGGCGGCAACGGCACGAGCTCCATCCAGGTCTCCTGGACGAGCGGCGGCATTCATACCGTCACCGCGACGCCCCTCAACCCGAACCTTTTCTGCAACCCGAACGCGACCTCCACGATCACCGTGGTCACCGTTCCGCAGGCCCTTTCGATCACCGGGCCGCAGACCGTCTGCCCGGGCGGCACGTACTCGTATCTTGCCGCCGCCTCCGGGCCCGGCTACACGTTCCAGTGGTCCGTCCTCGGCGGCTCGATCATCGGGTCTCCGAACGCGAACCCCGTCACCGTCCAGTGGGGCGGCCCCGGCACGATCTCGGTGTCGCAGGTCCAGACGGTCGCACCGTTCTGTTCCTCGCTCCCGATCACGATCCCGGTGGGCATCTTCACCATCCCGTCCATCGCCGGTCCGACCGTCGTTTGTATGGACGGCAACGCGACGTTCACCGCCGGCCCGCCGAACCCCGGCATCAACTATGTTTGGACGATCGAGGACGGCCTCAATAATCCCTCGCCGAAAGGCAGCATCACGTCGGGTCAGGGGACGAACTCCATCAACGTCCTCTGGCACGGCCCCGGCGGCACCGCGGTCGTGAAGCTCACCGTCTGCAGCACCGTGCTGACGCAATCGGTGACGATCAACCCGAAACCGAACCCGGTCATCACCATGACAGGCGCGGTCTGCGATCCGGGAGGCACGGTGAATCTCACCGTCTCGCCCGCGTTCGCATCGTACTCATGGACCGGCGGCGGCGCGACCCAATCGATCAACGTCACCTCGAGCGGCCAGTACTGCGTGACGGTGACCGACGCGAACGGGTGCCAGGCATCGGTCTGCATCGACGTTCCGCACACGCCGCCCCCGACGGCGAGCATCTCCTCGCCCGGGCCGCTGAGCTACTGCTCCACGCCGCCCCCGACGATCAATACGCCGATCATCGCGTTGGCCGGGCCGAACTACCAGTACTTCTGGGTCCCGACTGGCCAGACGACGCCGACGATCACCGCGACGGCTGCGGGATCCTACTACGTCGTTGTGACCGACGCGGTCACGGGTTGCAAGAGCACATCGAACGTCATCACGATCACGACCGCGCCCTGCGTCGGCGGCGGACCGGGATGCACGCCGCAGGCCTACTCGCTGAGCTTCAACTGGGGCAACGTCGGCGGGCTCTGCAATAACCTGCAGTTCAACGCCGTGACGTCGAACGTCACGAATCTGGGCTGGAGTTTCGGTGACGGCGGCACTGCCGGCAACGTTCCCAACCCGACGCATGTCTACAACCAGGCCGCCGTCTACAGCGTCACACTCTGCGGCGACGTGCCGTCGACGACGACCGGCACCTGCCATGTCTGCTCGACGATGGTCGTCCAGGTCCCTGTGGCCGCGAACTTCATGTTCGTCAACGTCTGCGGCAAGGTGACGTTCACCGACATCTCCACGTGGCTCCCATCGACCTCCATCACGAGCTGGAGCTGGGGCTTCCCCGGAGGCTCGCCCTCCTCGTGGCCGTCCCAGGTGCCTCCGCCGGTGACCTACCCGACCTCCGGGAGCTATCCGGTGACGCTCACGGTCTCGAACGGCGGCTGCTCGTCCACGATCACGATCAACGTTCCCGTAACGACGCCTCCGTCGCCGCTGTTCTCACTCGCTCCGACGGCGTGCGTGGGGACGCCGGTCCCGATGGCCGCAGGTGCCGCGTTCAGCTGGCACTGGGACTTCGGCGACGCCGCGACCTCGGGGACGCAGACGACGTCGCACGCGTGGGCCACTCCGGGCACGTATATCGTGAAGCTCGTCGTGAAGAGTCCGACCGGATGCGCCGATAGTTCGACGCAGTCGATCACCATAACGTCGCCTGCTGGCACCTGCCCCCTCTCGCCGGCCAACCCGGCACCGATCTGCCAGGGAGACTCGGTGAAGCTCACGGCGGCGCCAGGGGCTAGCTATATCTGGCTCCGCAACAACGTCGTTATCCCGGGAGCGCTCTCGCAGGTGTACTATGCGAAAGTGACGGGAAGCTACACCGTGAAGGTCACCGATGCGGGTGGGTGCGTTTGCATCTCGCCGCCGGTGATCGTCGTGGTCAATCCGCTTCCCCCAAACATCCTCAGCGTGACCGGCTCGCCGATCATCTGCGGCAGCGGCCTCATCACGCTCACCGCGCCTGCAGGGCCCTACTCGTACCTCTGGTCGGATGCATCGACGAACCAGTCGCTCACCGTGTTCCTCAACACGCCGGGCATCTATACGTATTACGTCATCATCACCGACAACGCGACGGGGTGCTTCGACACATCCGCGGTCTACACGGTGAACGTCTACGGCGCACCGGTTCCGCCGACCATCACGGCGGGCGGTCCGACGATCTTCTGCAAGGGCGGATCGGTGACGCTCACGAGTTCGAGCGCGGTGAACAATCTCTGGAACACGGGCGCGACGACGCAGAACATCACGGTGTCGGCCTCCGGCACCTATTCGGTGACGGTCACCGATCCGAACGGATGCCAGGCGACGGCCTTCATCAACGTCACGGTCTCGCCGCTGCCCGATTTCTCGCTCTTCCCGATCGGGTGCGACCTCCTGTGCGACACGGTGAAGATCCCCGGGCCCATCGGCCCGTACCCCGGGTACTACACGTACCAGTGGCTCTTCAACGGCGTCCCCATTCCGCCGGCGAACGGCGTCAACGACACGCTCACGCCCGTCGGGAACGGGACGTATTCGCTCATCCTCACCGGGCCTGGTCCGACGTTCTGCATCGACACGTCGAACGGCTACAACCTCTCGCTCAAGGACTGCGACAGCGTGCACTGCAACGGCAAGATCTGCGGCCGGAAATGGAACGACGCGAACGGCAACCATAAGTTCAACTATGGGACCGAACACGGCATCTTCGGGTGGAAGATCTGCCTCGTGCGCTGCAACATCGACGGGTATCCGACGAAGGACACTCTCGCGTGCACGACGACCGATTCCCTCGGGTTCTACTGCTTCACGGGTCTCTGCAAAGGCGACTACTGTGTGGTGGAAGTCCCGAGACCGGGTTGGTCGCAGACGTGGCCGATCGCGCCGAAATTCTATCACGTCAGCATCGGCGACAGCACGACGCTGAACGGCATCGACTTCGGCAACAAGTACAAGTGCATCGACATCTGGGTGACCGCCGATACGATCGGCGTGCCGATCGATCCTATACTTACGCCGAGCGTCATGCCGTCTCCGAGCATTCCGTGGCCGGTCGAGATCAAGTACCGGAGCGCGCCGAGCGCTGCCTTTACGACGGTCTTCAACGGCATCATCGGCATTCCGGTCGATCCGATCGTGCTCTGCCCGCCGGGAACGTATCACATCATCCGGCATCACCTGGCGAACTACAAGTTCGACCGTATCTACGTCAATGACACACTCTGGACGAACAACCAGGACTCCGTGTCGGTCGAGGTCGCTGATTCGCTGCAGGGGGTATCCATCCTCTTCCTGAACACGGCGAACCCTGACACGACGGTGAAGTTCAGGACGTTCACCGCGTCGCAGCTCGCGGGTTCCGACCAGGTGAAACCCGTGAAGCGGACCAAGCCAGGCAAGCCGGTCGTCATGCCCAACACGGCGAACGTCATCGACGAGATCCTGCGGCAGCAGGGGATCATCCTCGTTGGACTTCCGAGCCAGATGAACGCCGCACAGAAGGAGAAGGCCTACCTCAATCCGAAGAAGCAGGCCGACGTCTTCAAGACGTTCAACGACAAGGATGTCGTGCATACGGGCGACCCGCGCGGTCTCGCGCTCGACGCGAAGGGCAAGGTCATCCTGAAGCGGCAGACGAAGATGTCTCCGGTGAAGCACAACAACGTGTTCCTGGCGAACCTCCTCGCACTGAAGCTTAACATCCTCGCGAGCGACCTTGGGAAGACGCCCCCGGGTCTCGGCGACCTCGTCTACGTCCCGCCGGTGGGGAGTTCCCCCTGGTTCGTCACGGGTCCGGAATGCACCGTCGCGATGATCGCGGCGGCCGGGGACGACATCCTCACGAACTGGGAAGGGGTCTCGTACCAGAAGTACTACGAGCTGAACGAGCTCATCGCGGCGATCAACGCATCCTTCGCCGGATCGGTGCCGATCGCTCCGGAGGATACGCTCTCCTGGATCACCGGGCCGAAGCTCCGGCTCAACGGCGCCCGCGCGCTCTCGGATGTTCCGTTCCTCATCCAGGTCTCGGGCACGACGCCGATCGCACGGCCCGTGCAGCCGAAGATCGACCTTGGTCCGGACCGGTTCATGCTCGAACAGAACTACCCGAATCCGTTCAACCCGTCGACGGTCATTCGGTTCTCGATGCCGGAGGACGCCTACATCACGCTGAAGGTCTACAACGTCCTTGGGCAGGAAGTACGGACGTTCTTCGACAACGCGTTCCTCGATGCCGGCGATCAGGAGGTCGTGTTCGACGCCTCATCGCTTTCGTCGGGCATTTACTTCTACCAGTTCGTCGCCGAGACACCGGCCGATGAAGCAGGCCAGAAGGCGCGGTACGTCGATATCAAGAAAATGCTCCTCATGCGGTAAGATCGTCAGGCCAGTCGGGGAGACGGGCGTTCACGGCCCGTCTCCCCGCGCTGCCTTCCCGCATCGAAAGGAGAACCAGCATGACAGTGTGTTCGCAAAGACCATGAAGAATCCGCCTGGACGGGAATTCAGTTCCCGCGTGTTCTATCCAAATCCATTCATCCCGGCAGGCATCGAATTCGAGCTGCCGCAGGAGGCCGACGTTTCCCTCGTTATCTTCGATGATTCCGGGAACGAGGTGAAGAAGCTCATGGAGCGCCAGCGGTTCTCCGCCGGAACGCACCAGCTCTCGGTCGACCTTCCCGACGCGGGAGGGGGAAAGTACTTCTACCGGCTCTCCGCCGAGTACGGCGCCGAGGGGAACGGGGACGGCTCGGGCAGGAACTTCGTCGACGTCAAGCGGCTCTAGCAAGCAAACGTCTCCGAGTTCGCCTCGGGGGACAGTAACGTGAGAAGGCCCGCCCGCGCCACCTGCGCAAGCGGGTTTTCGCTTTTTTCGGGGGGGAGAGCCCGGGATTCTAAAAATCGTTGACATTCTGACCGTTTTTGGTTATATTGGCATCGCTTTACGAACAGAATGCGATAAAAATGTAGCCTATGTCCCCTGAAAATGGCCGCGAACGGAAGAAAAAAGCACGTTACACGTTTGTCGTTTTGCCTGAAGGGGACACCGACAAAACGCGGACGTTTTCCGCGAGCGTTCCGGGGCTTGTCGGTACGGTATTCGCCTCGTTCCTTGTCATCGTTTTCTTGATACTTGCTGCCATCGTCTACACTCCCATAGGCTCGTTGCTGCCTATTGCCAATCCGGAGCTGGAACAACAATACGCGAAACAGATCTCAGAGATTCAAACGCAGATCAGCACGCTTCTCGATCAAATGAGTGTCCTCCGGGGTTATAACGTACGGCTGCGCAGGGCGATGGGTGAAGAGATGCACGGCGAAGACAGCGTTCTGGCCGCTACCGGAGGTCTTGCGATCGACCGGATGCCTGCGCGGGAACGGTTCGCCCCCGGCAAGGAGCCGCCAGGAGCGGATGTCGCGGCTCTCCAGGAAGCGCCGCGAGGTACGGTATTGCAGGCAAGATTCCCGGTGGGCGGAAGGCGCGTCATGGATGTCCCGTTCGGCATGCCGGCCGACGGTTACCTCTCGCGGGGGTTCGACCCCGACGAGTTCCATTACGGCGTCGATCTCGCCGGCGCGCAGGGTACTGCGGTCCTCGCTGCCGCCAGCGGCAGCGTCGTGTTCGCAGGCTGGACGTACGATGACGGTCTCATGATGATGATCTCCCATGACCTGGGATATCTCACCGTCTACAAGCATAATAAAGCGCTGCTGAAGATCGTCGGTTCCACGGTTCGGCGGGGTGAGCCGGTCGCGCTCCTGGGAAATACCGGGAAGACCAGTTCGGGCCCGCATCTGCACTTTGAAATCTGGAGGGACGGAATCGCAACGGACCCTATGAAATATCTGGTCGCAGTTCAATAAAAAGGAGCGGGCATCATGAAGACCGAAACAGGGAGTGAGCTGAACCTGGTCGCGGCAGGCACCGTGTTCGAAGGAAAACTGCGGACCCCGGGAAGCATACGGATCGACGGCAAGATCATCGGCGAAGTCAACGCGGCGCAGAACATCTCGCTCGGCAGCACCGGTGACGTTGAAGGGAACATGACCGCCAAATCGGTGACGATCGGCGGCAAGATCAAGGGCACGATCGTCGCGCAGGAGAAGCTCGTCCTCGAGTCGAAGGCCCTCGTCCGAGGCGACATCCGGGCCGCGCGGCTCGTGATCGATGAAGGCGCCCAGTTCGACGGAAAATGCGTCATGTCCGGAGATGTGAAGCAAAACATCGTGGAATTGAAACCGGATCTGGGCAAAGCGGAAGCCCGGTAGTCCGGAGTGGTCACCCCGGGAAAGAACCAAGACGATTCGGGGGTGGGCGCGTACGCAAAGGCGATGAAGAGTGCCGGCCCTCTGTTGACGGCCGGTATTCAGCTGGCGGTGTCGGTGGTGATCATGATGTTCGTCGGCCGATGGCTTGACGATCGGCTCGGATGGACCCCGTGGCTGATGATGACGGGGATTTTTTTTGGTCTTGGCGCGGGAATGTATCAGCTCATTCGGACGGTCCTTGCGATCGGCCGGCAAGAGGCGGAAGATAAAGCGAAGCATGAAGATTGACTGGGCGTTTCCGAAAAAAGTGCTGATCGTTCTTGCTGTCGTCGGTTGTCTCGCGTGGTATCCGCTCGCAGTCTATGGCACTCGGGAGATCCTCATTGCCGTGGCTGCCGGGGCTCTGCTGGCCACCGTAAACGTATTGTTGGGTTTTGCATCTATCGAGTATTGCCAAGGAAAATCCACGACCGTCTTCTTCAATGTCGTGCTGGGTGGCATGGGCATCCGCCTCCTCCTTATGACATTGACGATTGCGTTCCTCTTGATGGTCCTTCACCTTCACACCGTCGCATTGGTCAGTTCACTCGGTGTGCTGTATTCAGTGTTTCTGGCGCTGGAAGTTCTCTTTATACATAAAACAGTCTCCAATAAATCTTAAGCATACGTGTTATTTCCGAACCCCGACACCCTCTCCGCTCAGCGCACTCTTGCGGACACGCTTCATGCGGTGGGAGGATCCGTCGCTCACGGCGCGAGCCCGGAGCATGGAGAAAACCTCTTCGACGAGCTCATCCACCATGTCTATGATTCTCACCAGTTGGAGCTGCCGTTTTTGGGACGCGTCGAATTGCCCCACTTCGCGCCGGTCCATATCGGCGGACTCACCGTCGATCTCTCGATAACGAAGCATGTGGTGTTTCTCTGGCTTGCAGCTCTTGTGCTTCTCGTTCTTGCCGTCTCTGCGGCGCGAAAGAATTCAAAGCAGCGCGTTCCGACCGGCTTCGGCAACCTGGTCGAGGTGTTCATCCTTTTCATCCGCGACGACGTCGTCGTCCCCAATATGGGTCCGGCGGGCGTCTACTACATGCCATACCTCCTGACGACGTTCTTCTTCATCCTCATCATGAACCTTGCGGGGATGGTTCCCTACGGGGCCTCGGCGACGGGCAACGTGAGCGTGACCGCGGGCCTGGCGATGATCGCGTTTCTCATGATCCAGGCTTCAGCCATCCGATCCCAGGGGTTCGGGCATTATCTTGCTCACCTCACGGGCGGCGTCCACTGGGCACTCTGGCCGATCATGATACCCATTGAAATTCTCGGGCTCTTCACCAAGCCCTTCGCGCTCATGATCCGTCTCTTTGCGAACATGATCGGCGGTCACATCGTCATCGTTTCGCTCTTAGGACTCATTTTTGTCTTCAAATCCCTTGCGGTCGCTCCAGCCTCGGTATTGTTCGTCCTCGGGATCAGCATGCTGGAACTTTTTGTGGCGTTCCTCCAAGCATATATCTTCACAATGCTCACGTCGCTGTTCATGGGGCTCGGCATGCAATCCGGGCACGAAGAACACGAAGAGCACGGTCATTAATGCACAGTCACATCCACAACGTATCACAATAAGAGGAGTATCATCCATGGAATCAGTCGGTCTTGGTTATCTTGCAGCAGGCATTGGCGCCTCCTTAACGGTCATCGGCGCGGGACTCGGTATCGGCAAGCTCGCCGCCGCCGCGATGGAAGCAAGCGGACGCCAGCCGGAAGTCGCCGGCCAGGTTCGTATCTCTATGCTGATCGCCGCAGCGCTCATCGAAGGTGCGACCTTCTTTGCGCTCGTCATCTGCATTATCCTTGCGAACAAGGCATAACGGCACTTTCTCGTGTGCGGGCCACCCCGCACACTTCCACCATCGTTAGCAAAAGGAATAACGTATGTTAGATCCGAATCCCGGACTTATTATCTGGACGATCGTCACGTTTGTTCTCCTTATGGTTGTCCTCCGGAAGTTCGCCTGGAAACCCCTCCTCGATGCGCTCCAGAAGCGCGAAGAAGGCGTTCGCGGCACGCTCGAACGCGCGGAACACGCGCGTGAGGAAGCGGAGCGGCTCCTCGAGGAGCACCGGAAGTTGCTCGCGAAATCCGAGGCGGAATCGCACCGGATCCTCAACGAGGGCCGGGAGCTGGGCGAAAAACTGAAGAATGAGATCGTGGAGAAGGCGAACCAGCAGTCGCGCCGGCTCGCGGAACAAGCGAAGCAGGAGATCGAACGCGACAAGGACGCCGCGCTCGCGGAGCTCCGGACCGAAGTGGCGAACCTCGCGATCAAGGCCGCAGAGAAGATCCTCGACGAGACCCTCGACGACAAGAAGCACCGCGCGATCGTCGACTCGTTCATGAAGAACCTTCCGAAGAACTGACCGGCCATGAGCGAATCAAAAGCGGCATCACGCTACGCCCTCGCTCTCCTCGGCGTCGCCGAAGAGACGAAGAGCCTCGATGAGGTCGGCAGGGACGTCCTCACCCTGGAGACGCTGCTCCGGCAGTCGAAGGAGTTCCTCGCATTCCTCAGGAGCCCGGTCGTGAACAAAGAGAAGAAGAAGCTCGTGCTTGCGGAGATCCTCGAAAAGCACGTGGGCAAGCTCATGATGAAGTTCATCCTCCTGTTGGCGGCAAAGGGGAGGGAGGAGCTCATCCCGGAGATCCTCCGGCAGTTCGGCCGCCTCAGGGACGAACGCCAGGGCATCCTCAACGTCAGTGCGAAGACCGCGGTGAAGTTCACCGATGCGCAGGCGCAGGCGCTCGTGCGGCAGATCGAAGAGACGACGAAAAAGAAGGTGCGCATCAATTTCACCATCGAGCCGTCCTTGAAGGGTGGGTTCCTGGTGCAGCATGAAGATACCGTATGGGACGCGAGCGTCGCGCATCAGCTGGAACTCCTCCGGCAGCGGTTCGCATCGGGCGTCGCGTAGGACCAACTCACTGAACATTTTTGGAATAATCTCTTACTAAAGGATCGTACGATGGCAGAAGTTAGACCAGACGAAGTGTCCGCGATACTGCGCAAGCAGCTCTCCGGTTTTGAAAAAGAAGTCGATGTCTATGATGTCGGCACCGTCCTCCAGGTCGGCGACGGCATCGCGCGCGTCTACGGGCTCTCGAAGGTCATGGCGAGCGAACTCGTGGAGTTCCCGAACGGCGTCTTCGGAATGGTGCTGAACCTCGAAGAGGACAACGTCGGCTGCGTTTTGTTCGGCGAGACGACCCTCATCAAGGAAGGCGACACCGTGAAGCGGACCGGTCGCGTTGCGTCCATGCCGGTGGGAGAGGCGATGCTCGGCCGCGTCATCAACCCCCTCGGCCAGCCGATCGACGGCCGCGGACCCATCAAGACGGACAAGTTCCTGCCCCTCGAGCGCAAGGCCCTCGGCGTCGTCGAGCGCGCCCCCGTGAAGGAGCCGCTCCAGACCGGCATCAAGGCCGTCGACGGCATGATCCCGATCGGCCGCGGACAGCGCGAACTCATCATCGGCGACCGCCAGACCGGCAAGACCGCCGTCGCGATCGATGCCATCATCAACCAGCGCTACACCCACACCGAAGCGGCGAAGAAGGCAGGCGTCAACCCGATGTACTGCATCTACGTCGCCATCGGCCAGAAGGGCTCCACCGTGGCCCAGGTCGTCGCGAAGCTCGAGGAGAGCGGCGCGATGGCGTACACGACCGTCATCTGCGCGAACGCGAGCGATCCCGCGCCGCTGCAGTTCGTCGCCCCCTATGCGGGCGCGACCTTGGGAGAGTTCTTCCGCGACAGCAAGCGGCACGCCCTCGTCATCTATGACGACCTTTCAAAGCACGCCGCGGCCTACCGCCAAGTCTCGCTTCTCCTGCGCCGTCCCCCGGGGCGCGAAGCGTACCCCGGCGACGTGTTCTATCTCCACTCCCGTCTTCTCGAGCGCGCGTCCAAGCTCTCCGACGCCCTCGGCGGCGGCAGCCTCACGGCGCTTCCTGTGATCGAGACCCAAGCGGGAGACGTGTCGGCGTACATCCCGACGAACGTCATTTCCATCACGGACGGTCAGATCTATCTGGAACCGGGCCTCTTTAATTCGGGCAACCGCCCCGCGATCAACGTCGGCATCTCGGTCTCCCGCGTCGGCGGCAACGCCCAGATCAAGGCGATGAAACGCGTCGCAGGCCGTCTCCGCCTCGACCTTGCCCAGTACCGCGAGCTCGAAGCGTTCGCGAAGTTCGGCTCCGATCTCGATAAGGCGACCCAGGCGCAGCTCCGCCGCGGTTCGCGGCTCGTGGAGCTCCTGAAGCAGGGGCAGTACGTCCCGATGACCGTGGAAGACCAGGTGGTCAGCCTCTTCATCGGCACGAACGGGTACCTCGACGAGATCCCCCTGGATCAGGTGGGGCGGTTCGAAGGCGAGTTCCTCGAGATGTTGAAGCTGAAGCACGGCGGACTCCTCACGGAGATCGCGGAAAAGAAGGATCTCTCCCAGGATCTCCAGGCGAAACTCCATCAGGCCGCGAAGGACTTTGTCGCGTCCTTCAAGGCATCCTGATCACATCACGCGCACCTGACGGACACGGAACATGGCAACACTTCGAGAGATACGGCAGCGCATCAGCGGTGTCAAGAGCACGCAGAAGATCACCAAGGCGATGAAGATGGTCGCCGCGGCGAAGCTCCGCCGGGCCCAGGACGCCGTCGTGGCTGCCCGTCCGTACGCCCGCAAGATGAAGGAGCTCCTTCAGCACCTCGCGGCGGTCGTCGACGTGACGAAGAACCCCCTCTTCGTCAACCGTCCGTATGCGAACGTCGCCGTGATCGTCGTGACCGCGGACCGCGGACTCTGCGGCGCCTTCAACGCCAACATCATAAAGGCCGCTGCGCACCACATCCGGACGAACTACGCCGAACTCCAGTCGACCGGGAACGTCCACCTCATCATCGTCGGCAAGAAGGGGTTCGACTTCTTTGCCAAGAATAATTACAAGATCGCGAGCAAGCACCTCGGCATCTTTGCAGGCCTGCAGCTCGGACATGCCCAGGCGATCGTGAATGAGGCGGTGCAGGGGTTCCTTTCGGGGACGTACGACCGGGTGGACGTCGTCTACAACGAGTTCAAGTCGATCGCCCAGCAGCGCATCATGATCGACCAGCTCCTGCCGATCCCGTCGGTCGACGGGCCCCAGAGCGGCGCGAGCGGGTCCAGGACGGACTACATCTACGAACCGTCGAGCGAGGCGATCGTCCAGGCGCTCGTACCGAAGCACCTGAACTTCCAGATATGGCGTATCCTCCTCGAGTCCAGCGCGGCCGAGCAGGGCGCGCGAATGGCGGCGATGGAGAACGCGACGACGAACGCCACGGACATCATCCGCAATCTCCAGCTGACCTACAACAAGGCGCGCCAGGCGTCGATCACGAAGGAACTCCTTGAGATCGTGAGCGGAGCCGAAGCATTGAAAAAGGCGGGCTGACCCGTGCACTGCGAGGGGAACTCTCCACTCTACGGGGGCTTTCTCCCCGCATGACGATCGGGCTGAACGCGACGCCGGCAACGGCGGACGCACCCGCCCCCCGATCCTCCTATATGGCGGAGCATCTCATCGGCTCCGAGATCCTGAAGATCTCCGGCGATATCCGCGCCCTTACGGCGCAGGGGAAGCGGGTCTGCAACCTTACCGTCGGCGATTATTCCTCCACGCAGTTTCGCATCCCCCGACTCCTCGAAGAGGAGCTCCAACGCGCGATCGCCTCGGGTGAGACGAACTACCCGCCGTCGGACGGCATGCCCGCATTGCGGAGCGCTGTCGCGCAGCTCTACAAGGATCAGCTTGGATTGACCTACGGCGCGGACTCGGTCCTCATCACCGCCGGCTCCCGGCCCTCGATCTACGCCGTCTACCGCGCGCTCGTCGATCCGGACGACGCGGTAGTCTATCCCGTCCCCTCCTGGAACAACAACCATTACTGCCATCTCGTCGGCGCGAGGCCCGTCCCGATCGTCTGCGGGAAGGAGGACCAGTTCCTGCCGACACGGTCGGCCTTGGCCGACGCGGTGCGGGGCGCGAGAATGCTTTCGGTGAATTCACCCCTCAACCCCGCGGGCACGGCGTTCTCCCGCGAGGCCCTCGAAGGGATCTGCGACCTCGTCCTGGAGGAGAACCGGCGCCGAGGACCGGGGGAGAGGCCGCTCTATTTGCTGTACGACCAGGTCTACTGGATGCTCACGTTTGGCGCGACCCGGCATGAGAACCCCATCTCGCTCCGGCCCGAGCTTGCCCCGTACACGTTCTTCATCGACGGGGTCTCGAAATCGTTGGCCGCGACGGGCCTTCGCGTCGGCTGGACTGTCGGACCGGCCGACGTCGTTGCACGGATGGGAAGTCTTCTTGGCCACGTGGGCGCCTGGGCTCCCCGCGCGGAACAGGTGGCCGTGGCGCGGTTCCTCGCCGTCCACGATGAAATGACTTCGTTTCTTCGCACGCTCAAGGAGGGGCTGGAACTGCGGCTTGGATTTCTGACAGATGCGTTCGCGACGCTCCGCTCTGAAGGGTTCCCGGTCGACACCGCTGCCCCGATGGGCGCCATCTATCTGAGCGCACGCTTTGATCTCAACGGCAAGACGACGCCCGAGGGGGAGGTGTTGCGAACGAACGAGGAGATCAGACGGTATCTCCTGAACGCCGCCGGACTTGCGGTCGTGCCGTTCCAGGCGTTCGGACTCGTCCATGATTCGGGTTGGTTCAGGCTCTCGGTCGGGGCGGTCTCGGTCGAGGACCTGCGCCGGATGATCCCGGGCCTCAAGTCGGCCCTCGCCGCACTCCGTTAGTACCCAATTTACCCGATCCCGACGCCCGTGTGAGCCGCATCATCTCTCATGAGGGGCGGTATCGCTATCTTGTGGGCATACCGTTCGATTCTTCCTCCTCCTTCAAGATGCCATGGAATTGTTCATCGATCTCTTCTCGAAGCTGCAGTACGGCATCGCCTTCACGGCGGTGGCCTTGCTCATCGTCCATGCGCTTCGCCCCAAGGTCATCGCCTTGCGCGATGTCGTACGGGCGAAGGCCCTCGCCGTCCGGCTGAGCGTTGCCGAGGTCACCTCTTCCAGAGGCCCGTCGGTTTCCCCGATGGCGCCGGCGACGATGGAATAGCCTCCAGACCTTCTCCTTGACAGGAGAGGCGTTAATGGTTACATTTATCCATGGCGCCCACCACATTCACCCTCACCCCGATAGGGGTCATGCAGACCCCGTATTCTGAGAAGTATAGAACCCCTCGTCAACCCGGCACGCTTGAGGCGCCCCCCGAAGGGGTCATTACGCTCTTTCCCGGGTCCAATTTTGAACAGGCGCTCGAGGATCTGGCAGGATTCGACCGTGTATGGATCCTCTCCTGGTTCCACCGCAACGAGGGGTGGACGCCCAAGGTCCTGCCGCCGCGCGCAGGCAGCGAACGCAAAGGACTGTTCGCCACGCGCAGTCCGCACAGGCCGAACCCCATCGGGCTCTCCCTCTGCAGGCTTCTTGGGGTCGAGGGAAGGACCATCCGCGTCGAAGATCCCGATCTTCTCGACGGAACACCCATTCTCGACATCAAACCGTACCTGCCCTACGCGGAGGCTTTTCCGGATGCCGCCGCGGGCTGGATCGATGCGCTTCCGCCCGAGGAGGAGAGGTACGAGGTCGCGGTCGACCCGTTCGCCTCGCTCCAGCTCGACTGGCTGCGGTCGGAACACGGCATCGATCTCCTCGAGAGCGCCTTGCCGGTGCTCGCTTCGCACCCGCTCCCGCACCCGTCGAGACGGACAAAAGAGCTCTCTCCTGGCGAGTTCGTCCTCGCCGTCAAATCATGGCGCGTCTACTATGCGGTGCACGATAGGGCCGTGAAGCTCCGCCGCATCGCAAGCGGCTATGGGGCCGACGCGATTGCCGCCGGGCCTGCCGGTGAATTGCATGACCATGCGGCGCACGAAGCATTTCACCGGCTCTGGCCGCCGATCGAACTCCCCACCACCTAACAGGATATTTATGATCGCACGACTCTGCACGCTCCTTTGTTTCCTCCTGCTCGCATCAGCCTGCGCTTCGGCCCAGCACAAGTACGATCTCAAGTCGGGTATCATCACGTTCGAGAATACGATCGCGATCCTCGGTAAGTCCGCCCCTCAGAAACAGATCCTCTACTTTGACGACTACGGGAAAAGGGAGCGGAAGGAACTCTACGAGGGAGCGATCCTCCGCGAAGCCTATGTCTGTGATGGGAAGGAGCTCTTTAACGTCATCTACGAAGAATCGACTGCGTACCGCTCCGGGTCCTCGGCTCTCGGCACAGAAGCGCGCTTCGCGGGAGACTCGCTCCCCCCGGCAACACCGAAGATGACCGTCAAGAAGCTCCCGCCGATGAAGATCGCGGGAAAGAAGTGTCTTGCCTATGAGTTCACGGAGAACGGATCGACGACGACGCTCGCCGGATGGGGTCATATGACCCTCTACGCCGCGAGTGATGCCGGGGGGATCCATTCTGTCTCCAAGGCGGTAACGATCACGGAGAACGCAGAGATACCGGAAGTGCTCTTCCGCGTGCCGGCCGCGTTCAAGATACGGTAAGTGCCGATCTGTCCGGAGAGAGGCCTCTTTTATGCGATAGGTTGCATCCGGAGACGCAACTCGTACATCCGCCATGCGTATACTTATGGCGATGATACTGTCTTCTGTACTACTGCATCAGGCCGAATGAAACGCTTCTTTCGCATCTCCCTTCTTACGATCTGTTTCCTCGGCATTGCACAGCCATGCCCCTATTTTCTGGCGAATACGCTGCAACGCAAGCCATGCGCGAGCATGGGAGGGATGACGCCGTGCGACAAAGACGCAAAGCAATGCGCAAAGCGGACGAGCGATCAACAGACTCCCGGCCATCCTGGCGCGCGGGAACTCACGCTCCTCCATTGCGTGCCCGAAGACTATTCCTCCAAAGCCCCTCAGCCGATTGTTCCCGTGTGTCTCGTCTTTTTCGATTCGCCTCCCCCGACGATCATTGTGACGATCGATCTGCAAGATCTCATCTCACCCATCCCTGTCGGACGAGAGATCCTCAACCTCAATTTGAGGATTTAAGCCTCCCGCAACGGTAACTCCCCGGAAAGCTGGGGGCCCCCCGTGTGATCTGATCCTCCGGTCGGGTCCCCAGCTTTCGCGCCCCAAAGAGAATTCATCCCAATGACAGTGGAGCGGTACGGCCGTGAATGGACCTGCCGCCCTCGTCGTATGTTCATTTTATAAGGAATTCGATCATGAAATATTCCATTGTACTCATCCTCTCATTGGTCGCGCTCTGCTTCTGTGCTTCTCAGAGTGCACCGGCATGCTCTGTCGCCGACGGAGGGAAAAGGTACCAGTGTCCTATGAAGTGCGAAGGGGCCAAGACCTATGATGCGCCGGGAACATGTCCCGTCTGTAAAATGGACCTGCAGGAGGTCAAGTTAACCCCCGAAGCGGACCGGGCAACGCCGGCCGACGATGACACGGTGAAGGCCGTCGGCGCGATGATGAACGTCATGCACAAAGGCGAGCTCTTTGGCACGATCGACCTCGATACGATCTCGAGAAGGGAGCACCTCTACGGACTCGGCCCGGTGGAATACCTGTTGGGGGAGATCACGATCATCGATGGGAGTGCATACGTCTCGAGGGTCGTCTCTCCCACCGAGATGAAGGTCGTGGAATCGTACAAGGTGAAAGCCCCGTTCTTTGTGTATGCCCATGTGGATCGGTGGAAGGAAGTAGCCGTTCCCGAGGACGTTACGACCGCTTCGCAGCTCGAGAAGTACCTGGATACGATCCAGAAGGACGAGCTGCGGCCGTTTGCGTTCAAGGTGAGCGGAACGGTGAAGAACGCGTCGATCCATGTGGTAAACCTGCCGAAGGGAACGAAGGTCGCCTCGCCGGAAGATGCCCATCTCGGAGAGCAGAAATACACACTGCGAGACCGGGATGTCGATCTCGTCGGCTTTTTTTCACGGATGCATAAGGGCGTCTTCACGCACCATGACACCTACGTTCACATGCATCTCATGACGGCCGACAAGAAGATGATGGGCCACCCTGACGAAGTGGAATTCGTCAAGGGGAAGATCCGGCTCTTCCTGTCCGAGAGATAGAAGGTCCCGCACCCCCCCCGCGCGCGACGAAGGATGGCATTGGCTCTGCCATCCTTCGTCGTTGTCGTGCTCATCCGTAACCATGGGCTGTCGCAGACAGATGCCATCCGAATGACGGGAAGTTCGAGCGTCACGCTGACCGCCCGCACCCCCGAATTTATGGAGAATATTGCCACAAAACGGATCCTGGCGGTATTGGGTCCTTCGGAATTCCCCCCTTGCTTCCCTCTTTTTTTTTGTGTAAATTTAGTGCGATTTTGTCGAAGCGCCGGGGACCTCAACCTGGCGTTTTTATCTCATTTAAGCGGATTCAACCCCCTTCTGCCCCATGTTTGAAGACCTAAGTCAAAAGCTCGACCTCGTCTTTAAACGGCTTCGCGGCCAGGGTAGGATCACGGAAGAGAACGTTGCCGAGTCTCTTCGGGAAGTCCGCCGCGTGCTCCTCGACGCCGACGTCAATTACAAGGTCGTCAAGCAGTTCGTCGAGGACGTGCACAAGCGGGCGGTCGGCCAGGAAGTCTTGCAGAGCATTACCCCCGGTCAGCTCATCGTCAAGATCATCCATGACGAGCTGATCAAGCTCATGGGGACGTCGTACACGGAGATGAAGTATGCTCCGATGCCCCCGACGATCATCATGGTGGCGGGTCTTCAGGGTTCCGGCAAGACCACGTTTTGCGCCAAGCTGGCGCTCATGCTCAAATCGAAGGGCCGCCAGCCGATACTCGTCGCAGCCGACGTCTACCGCCCAGCGGCGATGGACCAGCTCGCGATGCTCGGCAAGCAGATCGGCGTACCCGTCATCGTCGAGCGGGGCAAGGGCGCCGTGGAGATCGCCGAAGGGGCGATCGACCAGGCGCGCAAAGCGGCACGCGACGTCGTCATCATCGATACCGCCGGCCGGCTCCATGTCGACGAAGAGATGATGAAAGAGATCGAGACGATCAAGGCGCGCGTCAATCCGCACGAGATCCTCTTCGTCGTCGACTCGATGACCGGCCAGGATGCCGTCAACACGGCGAAAGCGTTCCACGACCGCCTCGATTTCGACGGCGTCGTCCTCACGAAGCTCGACGGCGATACGCGCGGCGGAGCGGCCATTTCGATCAGGGCCGTCGTCTCGAAGCCGATCAAATTCGTCGGCGTGGGCGAGAAGCTCGATGCGCTCGAGGTCTTCCATCCGGAACGGATGGCCAGCCGCATCCTCGGCATGGGTGACATCGTCACCCTCGTGGAAAAGGCGCAAGCGAACTTCGACGAGACGAAGGCGCAGAAGCTCGAGGAGAAGCTCAGAAAGTCCCAGTTCACGTTCGAGGACTTCCTCGACCAGCTCCACGAGATCAAGAAGATGGGGTCGCTCCAGCAGGTCCTGAGCATGATCCCCGGGATGAACAAGCTCCCGGCGAACGCTTCGATCGACGACCGGGCTCTCGTCCGGGTCGAGGCGATCATCCAGTCGATGACGCGCGACGAACGGAACCGTCCGAACATCATCAACGGAGCGCGCCGGAAGCGGATCGCGGCCGGCAGCGGTACCTCTGTGCAGGATGTCAACAAGGTCTTGAAGCAGTTCGGCGATATGCAGAAGATGATGAAAACGTTCTCCAAAGGAAAGATTCCCCGGATGTTCCAGGGCATGCGCCTACCGGGATAAGGGTTTTGAAGTACATCGTTCACCATTCAACATAAGGAGTAGCACCAGTGGTCAAATTACGATTGCGACGGGTGGGAAAGAAGAAGCAGCCGATCTACAAGATCGTCGCTGCCGATTCGCGTGCGTCGCGCAACGGTAAGTTCCTCGAGGCGATCGGGCAGTACAATCCCCTCGTCAATCCGATGATCATCACGGTCAAAGAACCGCGTCTCTATTCGTGGCTGAAGAACGGCGCACAGCCGACCGATACGCTCCGGAGCCTCCTCCAGCGTAAAGGGCTGTGGCTGAAGTGGGGCCTGATGAAAAAGGGCGCCGATGAAGCGACGATCACCGCGGAAATGGAAAAGTGGCAGGCGCTCCAGGCCGACAAACTGACGCGCGACGCTGAACGCAAGGCGCGCCGAAAGTCGGTCCGTAAAGCGAAGGCGGCGGCAGCAAAGGCACCCGTGGCGGCGGAAGCCCCCGCGGTCGATGCCCCTGCGCCGGAAGCATCCGTAGCAGTGGAACCACCGGCAGCAACGGAAGCACCGGCAGCGTAAGAGGCTCGCCCGGCAGGGATGATCGGGAACGCGCGAGAGAGTTTCGGGTTTTCATAACTTACAGACGTAACCGTTCCGCACACGACGGTGCAAGGAATTTCACGGATGCCGGCTCGGCTCTTGTGTTCTCCTGCCGGCAGAGATTCGACGGAATTCATGGTTCGTTTGGAGGTCTCATGAAAGAATTCATCGAATTCATCGCCAAACACCTCGTAGATCAACCCGACAGCGTAGTACTTGAAGAAGAGATGGTGGACGACAAGCTCGTCCTGAAGTTACGAGTCGCACAGCCCGACATCGGCAAGGTGATCGGGAAGAAGGGACGGACCGCTTTCGCACTGCGGACGCTGGTCGCCGCGGTCGGAAAGAAGGCCGGCAAGAAGGTAACCCTGGAAGTACTGGATTAGCGCCGAAAGAGAACGGCGCTTGAAGCAAGGAGCCGAACGCGCGTGACGTTGTTTGTGGCAGGGAAGATCGGAGGCTGTTTCGGCCTTAAGGGATACGTGAAGTTCTACCCCGCCTCCGGGGATCTTGCCCGAACGGAAACCCTGCGCGACGTGTTCATCGGTGCGTCGGAACAGGCTGCCCTCCCGTACGTCGTCGAAGATGTCATCGTGCGGCCCAGTTCCGTCGTCATGAAGTTCTCAGGGATCGACGACCGGACCGCGGTGGAGAAATTGAGGAACAACCTCCTCTTCGTCGAAGAGGCGAAGGCGAAGGCGCCGCCGAAAGGCTCATTTTTCATACATGATATCGTGGGTTGCGAGATCTGGGACACCGACGGCCGCTTGGTCGGCACCGTCGAAGAGATCCTGAAATTCCCCGCGCAGGACATTTGGAGCGTCCGGACCTCGATGGGAGCGTTCCTCCTCCCCGCGGTCAAAGAGTTTGTGCGCAAGGTCGATCTGAAGAACCGGAAGATCACGGTGCAGATGATCGAAGGCCTGGAGCAAGGGTAGAAGCGGCGACCGCATGAGAATCGACATCATCACCGGGTTCCCGGAGCTTGTGCGAAGCCCTCTCAACGAGAGCATCATCCGCCGGGCGAGAAAGAAGAAGCTCGTGCAGATCCGGGTGCATGATCTGCGGAAGTACACGACGGACAAGCACCATTCGATCGACGACACGCCGTACGGCGGCGGCGCGGGCATGATCCTGAAGCCGGAACCGATATTCGCGTGCATCGAGGCTCTGCAGAAGAAACGGAAGTACGACGAGGTCATCTACCTCTCCGCCGACGGAGAGACCTTCTCGCAGCAGTCGGCGAACAGGCTGTCGCTCGCAGAGAACGTGATCCTGCTCTGCGGACACTACAAAGGCATCGATGAGCGCGTCCGTACGGCGATCGTCACGCGCGAGATCTCGATCGGCGATTACGTCCTGACGGGCGGAGAGCTTGCGGCGCTCGTCCTTGTTGATGCCGTCATCCGCCTCATTCCGGGCGTGCTCGGGGACGGCGAATCGATGCTGACGGACTCCTTCCAGGAGAACCTCCTGGACGGTCCGAGTTACACGCGTCCTCCGGAATTCCGGTCGATGAAGGTGCCAGATGTGCTGCTCTCGGGAGATCACAAGGCCGTGGAGCGCTGGCGCAGGGAGCAGCGAGTTGAGCGAACGCGGCTCCGACGAAACGATCTTTTATCATAAATGCAAGGAGTACCACCATGGACAAGATGAAACTGGTCGAAGCAACACAGATGAAGAGCGATGTCCCGGCATTCGGCCCCGGCGACACCATCATCGTGCACGTGAAAGTCGTGGAAGGCGACAAGGAGCGCATCCAGCAGTTCCAGGGCGTCGTCATCTCGCGCCGCGGCGCTGGTCTCGGCACGACCTTCACCGTTCGTAAGGTCTCGAACGGCGTCGGCGTCGAGCGCATCTTCCCGGTGCATTCCCCCCGCGTCGCGAAGATCGAAGTGCTGAAGGCCGGCAGGGTTCGCCGCGCGAAGATGTACTACATCCGCACGCTCGCGGCCAAGCAGATCCGGCAGAAGACCTCCGTCTCGTAAGTTTCATGGCTCGCCGGCTCGGGGTCATCCCTCACGCGTACGCCAGACCGCTATTCGTCGGGCTCGCTGGGTCGGAAAGCCCCGCGGCATCCGCGTTTGAACTGGTGACGGAGTCTTCCGCCCAGTTAGCGATTGAGCTCCGTCAGGGAAACCTCGACGGAGCTTTTTTATCCCCCGTCGACTATGCGCGGGAGTACACGCACTACTCCCTCATTCCGGATGCGGGCGTCGTGTCCCGTGGGGAAACCAGCACGATCCTCCTCCTGTTCCGGGAGGGGACCCCGCGCCTCAGGACGATCGCGGTCGAACCGAGTTCGAGCGCGGAGATCGTCCTGACGCACCTCGTCATGGCGGAAAAGTACGACATCGTTCCGAAGTTCGTCCCTGTCGCAGTCCCCCCCGCCGAAGCCCTGCGGTCCGCGGACGCGGTCCTCGTGAGCGGCGACGCCGCCGCCGCGATGGCCGGATGGGACCGAAAGCTTGACGTCACGGACGAATGGGAGGACACCACGGGGCTCCCGTACGTCCACGGTCTTTGGGCCACCCGGCCCGGCGCACTCGTGCAGGCGCAGGTCGCGAGGCTCCGTGCGACGGGCCGCGACGCCGATGCGCGGCTCGGGGCTATCCACGGAGGCGCGCTCGGGTACACGCTCGGCCCCGACGACATCGCTGCGCTCACCGAGTTCCTACGGATGGCCTACTATCACGGGATCCTCAAGGACATTCCCGACATGAAGTTTCTACCGGACGCATCGTCCGCACCACTCACTGCGACCCACTGACCCATGCTGACACGGCTCACCATCAAGCAGTATGCGCTCATCGAGGAGCTCACCATCGAGTTCGAGAGCGGGCTCAACATCATCACCGGCGAGACCGGCGCGGGCAAATCGATCATCATTGACGCCCTCGGGCTCATCCTGGGTGAAAGGGCTGATTCTGACGCCGTGCGCAAGGGGGCCGAGAAGGCGGTCGTCGAGGGGATGTTCACCGTCGCGGGGAACAAAAGGCTCCAATCGCTCCTCGCCGCGCACGAATTCGATTTCGGGGATGAGCTTATCCTCCGGCGCGAGCTCACCGTGAAGGGAGCGAGCCGGGCGTTCATCAATGATACGCCGGCGACGCTCGCCGTCCTCAAGGAAGTGGGGGACATGATGGTGGACCTCCACGGCCAACACGAACACCAGTCGCTCCTCAGACCGGAGACGCACGTCGACATGGTGGACGACTTCGGCAGCCTCGCGGGGCTCGTGAAGGAGTTCGATTCCTCCTTCCACGCGGCGCGCTCGCTCCTCCGGGAGCTCCGGGAACTGCGCGCCCGGGAGGAACAGCTCCAGGAGAAGCGTTCACTCTACGAGTTCCAGGCGCGTGAGATCGACGCCGTCCAACCCAAGGCCGGCGAGGAGGATGCCCTCGAATCGGAACTCACGATCCTCGAGAACGCCGAGCGGCTCCACGCAGCAACGGAACGCCTCTACCAGATGCTCTACGAGGGCGAGAACGCGGTGCACGACCAGCTCGTCATCGCCCGGAACGAACTCGAGAACCTCGCGGCTATCGACAAGTCGTTCGAAGAATACCGCGCGGAAGCGTCATCGGCCGCCGCCATCGTCGACGAGCTCGCGAAGTTCGTTCAGCATTACAACTCCCGCATCGAATTCCAGCCCGGGCGCCTCGACGAGATCCGCGACCGCCTGGGACACCTCGCCATGCTGAAGAAGAAGTACGGCGGTTCGCTCGACGCTGTACTTTCCCACCGGGATGCGGTCGGTCGGGAGCTCGACCTTGCGGAGAACTTCGCGGAGGCCACCGCCGCGCTCCAGCGCTCCATCGACGGCATCCGGGAACGTTCGTCCGAGATCGCCGTCCGGCTCTCCGAGAAGCGCAACGAGGTCGCGCGGAAGATCAATGTCGCCGTCGTGAAGTCGCTCTCGGAGCTCGGCATCGCACACGGTCAGTTCGAAACACGCCTATCCTACCGCAAGGCAGAGGACGCATCTGACGCCGTCGTCCGCGTCGGGAAGGAATGGCGCGAAGCCTCGCCGAAAGGGATGGACCTCCTGGAGTTCCATCTCTCCACGAACGTCGGGGAGGACCCCAAGCCGCTCGTGAAGGTCGCTTCCGGCGGAGAGATCTCCCGCGTCATGCTCGCCCTGAAGATGATCCTCGCGAAATCGGACCGCCTCCCGCTCCTCATCTTTGACGAGATCGACGTCGGCGTGAGCGGCCGCATCGCCCAGGCCGTCGGCAGGAGCATGAAGAAGCTCTCACAATTCCACCAGGTCATCGCGATCACGCACCTTCCTCAGATCGCCGGCCTCGCCGACTGCCACGTTGTCGTCGAAAAAGTGGAAGAGAAGAAGCGGTCGTTCACTCGGGTCCGGAAGCTCTCCCTCGACGAGCGCGTGGCGGAGGTCGCCAAGCTCCTCAGCGGCGAGGAAGTAACGGGGAATGCGCTGAAGAGCGCCCGCGAACTCATGGGACTCAGGGGATAGGATGATGTCGCTTCTCTCCACGGCCCTCGATTCGTTCCTTCGTCCGGTCTTTGCCGACGGAAGTGTCCTCATGCGGACGTTCTCGCTCGCTTCGCTCACGCTGCCACTCGGGTGGCTCTCGCAGAGCGACGCCCAGTCCGCCGGAAACACGCCGCCGGTCGCTCCCCGCGTCCCGAAGTCCGACACCGTGCACGGTGATACCCGCGTCGACGATTACCACTGGTTGCGCGACAAGTCGAACCCGGATGTCATCCGGTATCTCGAGGCGGAGAACACCTACACTGCGAGCGTTCTCGAGCCCCTCTCGGAGCTCCGGGAGTCGCTCTACGGCGAGATGCTCGCCCGGATCAAGGAGACCGACATGGACGTCCCGTACCGCCAACGGACGCATCTTTACTATGCGCGGACCGAACAGGGGAAGCAGTACCCCATCTATTGCCGCAAGGAGCTTGCGCCGGGAGCGCCCGAGTCGGTGATCCTCGACGAGAACGAGCTTTCGAAGGGGCACGGGTATTTCACGATCGGGTCGATGCACGTGAGCCCCGACGAGTCGATCCTCCTCTACACGGCCGACACCGACGGGTCAGAGACCTTCGACCTCTTCGTCCGGGACCTCGCGGCCGGCATCGAGCGTCCTGACCGGATCCGGGACGTCGGATCGGTCGTCTGGGCAATGGACAATGCCACACTTTTCTACACGACGCGCGACGCGGCCAAACGCTCCTACCGGCTCTGGCGGCACGCCCTCGGCTCAGACCCGGCTGGCGACGTGCTCCTCTATGAGGAGAAGGACGAACTGTACTCGCTCTACGCCTACCGTTCGAAAAGCGACGCCTACATCATCGCCCACTCGTCTGCGAGCACGTCCGACGAGATACGGGTCCTTCTTGCTGCCGACCCCGCTTCCCCGCTGCGGGTCATCCTTCCGCGGCAGCCCGACGTGGAGTTCGCCGTGAGCCACCACGGAGATTCCTTCTACATCCTGACGAACCTCGACGCGAGGAACTTCAGGCTCGTGAAGGCGCCGGTGGACGACCCTTCACCTGCGCGCTGGACGGATGTCGTCCCCGCGCGGGCCGACGTCACGCTTGAGAGCGTTGAGTTCTTCCGCGACCACTTCGTTCTCTTCGCCCGGGCGGACGGTCTTCAGAAGATGCGCGTCACCGACCTCCGGTCCGGCGCCGCGCACGAAATCGCGTTCCCCGAACCAGTCTACTCCGCGTTCAACAGCACGAACCTCCTGTTTGAGACGAACATCTTCCGGTTCATCTACCAGTCGTTCGTCACGCCGCACTCGGTCTACGAGTATAACCTCGATACGCGCGACCGCGTCCTTCTCAAGCGCCAGGAGATCGTCGGGGGTTATGACCCCGACGCGTACGTCTCCGAGCGGGTCTTCGCCCGGTCGGACGACGGGACACAGGTCCCTCTGTCGCTTGTCTACCGTAAAGAGATGGTGAAGGACGGCGCATCTCCGATGTACCTTACGGGGTACGGGGCGTACGGGATCTCCGAACCGGTCATGTTCTCCTCGGCTCGGCTGAGCCTCCTTGAACGCGGGGTCATCTACGGCGTGGCCCACGTCAGGGGCGGCGGCGATCTCGGGAGGGACTGGAAAGAGGAAGGGCGGATGCTGAGGAAGAAGAACACGTTCGCCGACTTCATTGCCTGCGCGGAGCATCTCATCGCAGAGAAGTACACCTCGGCCTCCCTTCTGACGATCGAAGGGGGAAGCGCAGGCGGCCTCCTCGTCGGGGCCGTCGCGAACATGCGCCCGGATCTCTTCGCGGCCGTCATCGCGCAGGTCCCGTTCGTCGACGTCCTCAATACGATGCTCGATGCGAGCCTTCCCCTGACGATCGGGGAATACCTCGAGTGGGGAAACCCGAACATCAAGGAATACTACGACTACATCAAATCGTATTGCCCGTACACGAACGTTCGGGCCCAAGCCTACCCGAACATGCTCGTCAAGGTCGGCCTCAATGATCCACGCGTGAGCTATTGGGAGGGGGCGAAGTGGGTCTCGAAGCTCCGGTCGCTCAAGACCGACAACAACCTCATGCTTCTGAAGGTGAACATGGGCGCCGGGCACAGCGGATCCTCCGGCCGGTACGAAAAGTTACGGGAAATTGCGTTCGATTATGCGTATATTCTCAGTCAGTACGGCATCACCGCTGCGGCGCCGAGCCGCACAGGAACAACGTGAAGGATCGTCAACGATGGCTCTGAAGCTCTATAATACGCTCACGCGACAGAAGGAACTCTTCACGCCGATGGCCCCGGCCAAGGTGGGGATGTACGTCTGCGGCCCGACCGTCTACGGACATTCGCACATCGGCCACGCGAAGAGCTACGTGTCGTTCGACGTCATCGTCCGCTACCTGCGCTCTCGGGGTTACGCCGTCACGTACATCCAGAACATCACCGACGTCGGCCATCTCCTGGGCGACGCGAACGAGGGGGAGGACAGGCTCCTGAAGCAGGGGCGCCTTGAACAGAAGCACCCGATGGAGATCGCCGAAGCCTATACCCGGAGCTATTTCGAGGACATGGACGCGCTCGGCATCCTCCGGCCCGACATCGCGCCGCGGGCGACGGGCCATATCATTGAACAGATCGAGCTCATCAAAAAACTCGTCGCTGGCGGGTTCGCGTACGAGGCGGACGGATCGGTCTACTTCGAGGTCGCGAAAGATACGGCATACGGGAAGCTCTCCGGCCGGAAGACCGAAGATGCTGAGACGGGGACGCGCGTCGAGACGAAGTCCGAGAAGCGTCACCCGAACGACTTTGCCCTCTGGAAGCGCGCGGAGCCGGAGCACATCATGCGGTGGCCGAGCCCGTGGAGCGTAGGGTTTCCTGGATGGCACATCGAATGCTCCGCGATGTCGATGAAATACCTCGGGGAGTCGTTCGACATCCACGGCGGCGGCATGGACAACCAGTTCCCCCACCACGAGTGCGAGATCGCCCAGAGCGAGTCCGCCACCGGCAAGCCCTTCGTGAAGTACTGGATCCATAATAATCTCGTCACGGTGGGCGGCCGAAAGATGAGCAAGTCCCTCGGCAACACCATGATGCTGAAGGAGACGTTTCGGAAGTATTCGCCGGTCGTCGTCCGGTTCTTCATCCTGCAGAGTCACTACCGGAGCACGCTCGACTTCACCGACGAGGCCCTCGAAGGCGCATCGAAAGGACTCGAGAAGCTCCACCAGACCGTCCGAAGCGTCCGGGAGGCCATGAAGCTCGAGCCAGGCCGCGCGGCAGCAGCCGAAGCGCTCCTCGACCTTGACGGCGCACGAACGATTTTCCTCGAGGCGATGGACGACGACTTCAACGCCCCGCAGGCGATCGCGGTCCTGTTCGATATCGCGCGCGACGTGAACGCGGGCCTTGCCCTCAAGGGCTTCTCCGCGGAGAGGCTCGCCGAGATCGACCGGTTCTTCCTCGAGACGGGGGGACAGGTGCTGGGGCTCATACCGGAACAGCTGGAAGAGAAGGGGGGAGCGGACGTGGGGGAACTCATGACGCTCATGCTCGACGTCCGCCAGGAGGTACGCGCGAACAAGCTGTGGAAACTCTCGGACGCGATCCGCGACGGGCTCGCGAAACTAGGGTTTACGGTGGAGGACGCGAAGGACGGCTCCACGAGCTGGCGCCGGAGCCGCTAGCCCCTCTTCCATTCGTACACTTCATACCCGTCGACCATCCGGCCGGCCGGCTCAAATCCATTCCTCTCGTTCAACGGCTCGATCGTCGGTTTCGCGACGCAGACCGTGTTCGGCCGCGCGGCCTTCTGCATGTGTCCCGCGATGTCGATGACCCGGTCGCTCACCTCCTCGAGCGGGCGCGATTCGTCGAAGTACACGAACCCTGAGTTCACGCCGCACCGCACCGCAAAATCCCTCCGCATCGATTTCACGGAGCTGTTGAACGTGTCGAGCCCGGTGATGACCTCGCGCGCGGCCCGCACCGCAGCGTCGACGGAGATGAAGGCTGCCATGACTCCGTCGGGCGTCCAGGCGGACTTGAGGCATCCGAAGGTCACGAACGCGCGCTCCACAAACCGCTTGTACTCCTTGAAATCGTGTTCGACGCTCCCCCGTTCCTCCCCCTGCTTCATGCCGGTCGAATCGACCACGTCGATGGCGAGGAACGCGAGGTCCCTGCCCATCGCGTCGAGCTGCTTCTTCGTTTCGACGAATTCGCTCAGAAGTTGCTCCCGGTCCCGCGGCTTGGCGTGCTTGAGTTCCTCAAGCTTGTTCTTGAGCGGCGTCAGGACGATGGCGTTGTCGGAGAGCTGCATCTGCTCTTTCCACACGTCGATGTTCTTCTTGAACTTGAGGTACTGTGCCTTCCCCTGGAACTTCCCGGATGTGCGTCCGAGTGCGCCGCTGGCGAAGAACGCCGTTGCGACGACGATCCACCTGGTGACGTCGGTCCCGTTGACCTTCGTCGGGATGTTGTTCTTGACGATCCTCGTCATGGACTTTTCTGCTGAGACGGCGGAACGGATGTACCCGTAGGAATCGGCGTTCTCGAGATACGGGACGAGGAGGGGGAAGAGGAAGAGGAGGATCACGCCGACCATGACCCCGCTGAGGACCCGTGCGACGACGGAACAACTCTGGCAGAAGAGGCTTAGCAACGATATGGACGTCGGTTCGGTCGCCATGGGCTGTGATAGTGTAGGCAACTGAGGGAAGAAAGTCAAGGAATGACGCGCACCTTCGGGGTGTCTGTTACAACTTAATAGAAATGTCAGGTCTTAGAACTTAGTAGAAATGTCAGGTAGGTGAGGTTAAGATACATACGATTTACGGTGTTTGTCAAGGGTTTTGGTGTGTTGCTTTTGGAGTAGAGTTTTGGGTCCTTTGCT
>JANYJZ010000034.1 GCA_025358305.1 Ignavibacteriota bacterium | reverse complement strand
CGTAACTTCGTGATGATTTCTTCTGCCTTGTGTTTCATCCTTGCCATATCGCATACCCCTTCCTTGGTCCATTTTACTAAGATACGAAATGGACCGGTATTTTGGGGTCAGGTCAGTATATTATCCCACCTAACAGTCACCTAACACTTCACCAAACACTTGGAGAGCTCCACGGAAAGTTTTTAGGAGAAAATGTGTCAAAATAAGCTGAAAACCCTACGGGATGTAGCGCAGCCCGGTTAGCGCGCCTGCCTTGGGCGCAGGAGGTCGCGAGTTCGAATCTCGCCATCCCGACTTGTAAAGATTCGCCCTGAGCCGCTCCATACCCGGCTTTCCCCGCTAGACCCTCCTTCCTTGACTTCTCACCGAAAGATTTGTATCATAAGCCTCGTTATCTTGAACCAAACTTAGGCTTATGGACAAGCATACCATCCTCATAGTAGACGACGAAGAGCTCTTGTGCGTCACCGTCGCAGGCATCCTCCGGGATGAAGGCTACACCGTCAAAGTGATGTACGACGGCCTGGAAGTCGAAAAACTCGTCAAACTCGAGAAGATCGACCTCATCCTCTTGGACCTCATGATGCCCGGTATGAACGGCCTCGAGGTCCTGGAAGTGGTAAAAAGAGTCTCCCCCCAGACCCGGGTCATCATGCTCACGGGATTTGGGAACGAAGAGTATGTCAAGAAGTCCGCCGAGCTCGGCGCCGACGGCTTGGTCAATAAGCCGTTCGGCGTCGAAACGCTCCTGAAGCACATCAAGAACGTTCTTTCCAGCCCCTCGCGTCCCTCATTTCATCAGCCCCCGATAGAGTAGCACGCACCCCTTGAACGCGGAGTAATCTCTTCCGCAAAAGCCGAAGAAATCCCCCCCCCCCCGCAGACCCCTTATTTCCCTCCAGATTCGCCGCGCACGTGACAGGCAGTACGCCTACCGGCCCCGTTTGACGCAAATCACGGACCACTGGCTATTATATCCCTACTTTTTGCACATTCTTGGCAGTTAACTGGGCGTTGCAATTGTGCATCATTGGGATAGGGGGTCATGGCAATACCGAATTCATTTTCCGTACTGACGCTTCGGTCGAAGTTCCTGGTTGTCGGGGGACTCGTCCTTACCGTGCTCTGTCTTTTTGTGGCCATTTACTTCCCCCAGAAGTATGCGCAAAAGGCCAAACTCGAACTCGCTGAACGCTCCGGCGTCATCTCGAAGATGGCGCTCGACGAGATCGAACTTGTCCGCACCGAGGACGGCGCCGGGGGCATTCCCGGAGTCGTCGAAGATCTTAAGAATATTAACGAACTCACATCGGTCGCCGTTGCGCTGGATTCCGCGGACACGCGCGTCATGGCGGTGTCCTTCAATCTCGCCGGACCGAAAGCCCAATATCTCGCCGGCGTCCAGCCGGAAGCCCTCGATGAGACGCAATGCAATATCATTCGTTCGGTGCTCTCCGCAAAGGGACATGAAGCGGGGATCTGCTATTTCATGTTCTCCCGCGACGCGATGAACGCCGACATCGATGCGTACGCCTCGACCGTCTATCAGATCTGCGGTGCCTTCTTCTTCCTGGGGATGGGAGCCCTCTTCGGGGTCGGGACAGTCGTCCTGAAGCCGCTCAAGGATCTCATCGGGGTGGTCGAACGGGCGGTTCGGGGGGAGATACAGAACCGTGCGAACGTCCCCTTCAAGGACGAAACGGAAAAGCTCGCAACGGGCCTGAACACGCTTTTCCTCAATATGGAAGCCACATCAAAGCAGGTCACCACACTGACCGGCCTCTTGGACAAGCGCGACCGCCAGATGGAGGAAGAGGTCGAGCGGAGGAAGAACGTCGAAAAACAGGTCCAGCTTACCAATGAGATCATCAACAAGGTCAGCGCACTGATCCTCGTCGCCAATTCCACCGGCGGCATAGAATACGCCAGCCCTTCGTTCGGCCACGTGCTTGGCTACAAACCCGAAGACCTCCTCGACGACGGATGGTGGAAGGTCAGCCGGGACAACCTCGTCGACCGGATGAAGGAGCGCAACATTGTCGCGAAATTAGCCAAACGAGAGATGCGCATCAACACCCTGCCGTACGAACGGCAGATCCTCGATGCGGTGGGCAAGCCCCGGTGGATCCTTTGGCAGGATACGGTGGGCTTCAACAACACCCTCATTGGTGTCGGCCACGATATCACCGAGCGCAAACTGGCGGAAGAACAGATCCGCGAACAGGCCGCGCTCCTCGATATCACCGGCGACGCGATCCTTGTGCGCAACCTCGATCACAGGATTCTCTTCTGGAACCGGGGCGCGGAGGTGCTTTACGGGATCTCCCCGGCCGAAGCACAGCAGCGCCAAGCCGACGAGCTCTTCGAAGAAGAGGGCCTCTCGGGCGTCGGACTCGCGTACGCGGCGGTCGTGGAGAACGGCAGCTGGAACGGCGAACTGAAGCAGACCACGAAGCAAGGAAAGAAGATCATCGTCGAAAGCCGGTGGACGCTCATGAACGACGACAAGGGGAAACCGAAGTCGATCCTTGTCGTTAATACGGATGTGACGGACCAGCGCCAGCTGGAGGTCCAGTTCCGGCGCGCCCAGCGGCTCGAGAACATCGGAACCTTGGCCGGCGGCATCGCGCACGATCTGAACAACGTCTTGACCCCCATTATCATGGCGATCCAGTCGCTGCAGAAGAAGCACACCGACGAGCGGAGCCAGCATCTGTTGTCGACCATCGGGCTCAGCGCCCGGCGCGGCGCCGATATCGTGAAGCAGGTCTTGACGTTCGCGCGCGGGTCGGAAGGGGAGCGCATGCTCCTCCAGCCGAAGCATATCTTGCGCGAAGTGGAGCAGATCACCAGAGAAACGTTCCCGAAGTCGATCGACATGAAATTCGACCTCCCGTCGCAGCTCTGGACCATAACGGGCGACGCGACGCAATTGCACCAGATCTTTCTCAACCTTATGGTCAACGCCCGCGACGCCATGCCCCAGGGGGGAAAACTCTCGATCAAAGCCGAGAACATCGTCTTCACCGAAGAAGAGTCCCGGAAGTACCTGAACGCAAAAGCGGGCAACTACGTCGTCCTCGCGGTGAGCGACTCGGGCTCGGGCATACCGCCGGAGGTTCTCGACAAGATATTCGACCCCTTCTTCACGACGAAGGAGGTCGGTAAAGGGACGGGCCTGGGCCTTTCCACCGTCATGACCATCGTGAAGAGTTACGGCGGGTTCATCGTCGTCAATAGCGTCGTCGGCCAGGGGACGGAGTTCAGAGTCCATATACCGGCCACCAATACGGATACGGGCCTGCCGAAGGAAGACGGTCACCGCCAGATCCCGGTCGGGCATGGGGAGTCGATCCTTGTCGTGGATGATGAGATCTCCATCCGCGAAATCATAAAAGAAACGCTCGAGGCCTACGGCTACCGGGCACAGACGGCCAAGGACGGCGTCGAAGCTCTGACGGTCATCGATCAGGAGCGCCGTAAGTTCAAGTTGGTCATTACCGACATCATGATGCCGAACATGGACGGGGCGTCCTTGGTCCGGACCTTGGAGCGGATGGCTCCCGATATCAAGATCATCGTCGTCAGCGGCATGGCGGACCAGGACATGCTGGAAAAGGTGAAAAAGTCCCGTATCGAGGCGCTTCTGTCGAAACCGATACAGACAGACCAGCTCCTCAGGATCATCGACTCCGCCTTGCACTCACCCGAAGAGGAGGAAGAGCCTACGCCTCCCGCTCCCCGGAACGGGAAGCGGAAATGACCATTGTGGCTCAGGTCATGGGGGTGTGGCGTACGAGGCCGATAATGTGTAGACTTATGCGCTGAAACGAATAAATCGGGTAACGATATTGCTTTTTTACACTGTTTTGGTTAACTTAGCGGCACGTTCATCGGGCGGATAGCGCCCGAGGGGAGCGTCGCTCCAACATAGAGAATACACTTAAAAAGGAACCATGTATGGCGGACAAGAGTCGGATTCTGGTAGTGGACGATGAGGACAGTCTTCGGACGATCCTCTCAAGCGAGCTCACGAGCGTAGGCTACGAGGTCTCGACCGCCCCCGACGGCGAAGAAGCGATCTCCATGGTTCAGAACAAGAAGTTCGATCTTGTCCTGCTCGACATCAAGATGCCGAAGGTCGACGGGTTCGAAGCCCTGAAGTTCATCAAGAAGACCTATCCGGCGATGAAGGTGATCATGCTGACCGGGTTCGCCGATCTGAAGAACGCGATCGAGTCGAAGAAGCACGGTGCGGAAGATTTTGTGAGCAAGCCCTATGACCTCGTTGACCTCCTGACGACGATCGAACGCGTGCTGAGCGAATAACCCGTTCACCGCAGAAGGAATGCCGCAGAAATATAAAATCCTCATCGTCGACGACGAAGCGTCGTTGACGACCCTGCTCCAAGAGGCGCTGCAGGAGAGCGGACCCTACGAAGTCGATCTTGCCTTTGATGGCGCCGAAGCCATCAATCTTATACAAAAACTCCTCTACGACGTCGTTCTCCTTGACATGAAGATGCCCCGGGTGGACGGCACCGAGGTGCTCAAGTTCATCCAGGAGCACTCTCCGTCATGCCAGGTGATCATCCTGTCGCAGTTCGCCGACCTCAAAATGGCCGTCGAAAGCACGAAACTCGGCGCCTATGAGGTCCTCGGGAAGCCCTACGACATCGACCAGATCGAGCAGACGATCCAGCGGGCGGTCGAACGGAAGAAACTCTCCATCGACAATAAGCTCATGAAGACCGAACTCTCTCGGAAAACGGGCGAGTCCGAGATCATCGGCGAGAGCAAGATCTTCCTGCAGGTCATCACCACCGCCAGGCGTGTGGCCGAGAGCGATTCGATCGTATTGATCCTGGGCCCGAGCGGCACGGGGAAGGAGCTCATCGCGAACTTGATCCATAAGTCGAGCAACAGGAGGGACCGGCCGTTCGTTCCGGTGAACTGTTCCTCGATCCCGGATACGCTCCTGGAGAGCGAACTCTTCGGACACGAAAAGGGAGCATTCACGAACGCCTATACGGCGAAGCCGGGCCTGGTCGAAGTCGCCAACGGCGGCACGCTGTTCCTCGATGAAGTGGGGGATATCAGCCCCGTCATTCAGCCGAAGCTCCTGCGGTTCTTGGAAACGGGCGATTTCCGGCGCGTCGGCGGCACGAACGAACTGAAGGCGGACGTGAGGGTCATCTCCGCCACGAACAAGAACCTCCAGGAAGATGTCCGCGCCGGGAAGTTTCGTGAAGACCTCCTCTACCGGTTGAACGTCATCACGGTACGGATACCCCCTTTGAAGGACCACCGCGAGGATATTCCGCTCTTGGTCGATTTCTTCCTGAAGAAGAAGTCGAAGTCCAGAGACCCGAAGAAGATGAACGCTGCGGCCCTCTCGGCCATGATGATGTACGATTGGCCCGGAAACGTCCGGGAACTGGAGCATATGGTCGAGGGCGCCGTCATCATGTCCCCAGGTCCCGAGATCGAAATTTCCGACCTCCACCTGGCCGACCGCCAGATGGAATCCGGCCCGGAGACGCTCTCTATCGAAAGCATCGAGAAACTGCATATTTTGAAAGTCCTCAAGATGTTCAGCGGCAACCGTAAGAGAAGCGCCGAGGCGCTCCAGATCAGCGAAAAAGGACTCTACCTCAAGATCAAGGAATACGGCATCTCGATCGACTGATCTTCCCCTGCCACCTTCCGGCCCCATTTTCCTTCGTTGTTTGCCTTTCTGCCGATATTTTCGTAATTTTTGCTCACATTTATGCGCCCTCATTTCCAGTTCTGTATGAGGCGTTTCTTGTATCTTTCGAAAGACCCTCCCGTATGCCAAAATTTCAAGGCTCTGACTATTACGACATAGAATCCATCCTCAGCGAGGATGAGATCCTTGTCCGGAATACCGTCCGCGAGTTCGTGGACGACAACATCCTCCCCATCATCGAGAAGCACAACCGCGCCGGCACATTCCCCTTCGACCTCATCGCGAAGATGGCCGACCTCGGCATGTTCGGTTCCACGCTGCCGGCGAAGTACGGCTGCGCCGAGATGAACAACGTCGCCTACGGGCTCGTCATGCAGGAACTCGAGCGCGGCGACAGCGGCGTCCGGAGCTTCGCCTCGGTCCAGAGCGCCCTTGTCATGTACCCGATCTATACGTTCGGCTCCGAGGAACACAAGGACAAATGGCTTCCCCAGCTCGCCTCGGGCAAGAAGGTCGGCTGTTTCGGCCTCACGGAGCCCGATTACGGCTCGAACCCCGGCGGCATGATCACGCGCGCCGAGGAGAAGAGCGATTGCTACGTGTTGAACGGCGCGAAGATGTGGATCACCAACGGCACGATCGCGGACGTTTCGATCGTCTGGGCGAAACTCAACGGCGTGGTGCACGGGTTCCTTGTGGAAAAGGGGACGAAGGGCTTCACCGCTCCTGAGATGCACGGCAAGCACTCCTTGCGGGCCTCGGTGACCTCCGAGCTCATCCTCCAGGATTGCATGATCCCGAAGGAGAACATGTTCCCGAAGACCGACGGTCTCAAGGCCCCTCTCATGTGCCTCAACCAAGCGCGCTACGGCATCGCCTGGGGCGCGATCGGCGCGGCGATGGCCTGCTACGACGCATCGGTTAATTACGCGAAGTCGCGCATACAGTTCGGCAAGCCGATCGCGGCGTTCCAGCTGACCCAGGAAAAGCTCGCCCACATGCTCACCGAGATCACGAAGGCGCAGCTCTTGTGCCTCCAGCTCGGCCGGCTCAAAGATAAGGGCACCATGCGCTTCCAGCAGGTCTCGATGGCCAAACGGAACAATGTGTATCACGCCCTGGAGATCGCACGAATGTCGCGCGAGATCTTGGGAGCGAACGGCATCCTCGATGAATATCCCGTGATGCGGCACAGCGCGAACCTTGAGTCCGTGAAGACGTACGAGGGAACGCACGAGATGCATACGCTCATCCTCGGCGAGGATATTACCGGTATCCCGGCGTACGTATAAAGCGTGCCGTCCGACGGACGGCGTTTTGACACTGTTCACTACTTCTAACCTTTATGCCCGTTAAAAAGATCATCGGCGAAGCGATCACGTTCGACGACGTCATGCTCGTTCCCCGAAAATCATCGGTCCTCCCACGGGACGTGAATGTCTCGACGAGGTTCTCTCGAGGGATCTCGATCAACATCCCCCTTGTCTCCGCCGCGATGGATACGGTCACCGAGGCGGGACTGGCGATCGCCTTGGCCAGAGAAGGCGGCATCGGCATTCTACACAAGAATATGTCCATCGACCACCAAGCGGCGCAAGTTGACAAGGTCAAGCGCTCCGAAAGCGGCATGATCCTCGATCCGGTGACGATGATGGCAGACCAGACCGTCGGAGACGCCCTCGCCTTGATGGCGAAGCACCAGATCTCGGGGATACCGATCATTGACGCGGCCGGAAAACTCACCGGCATCGTCACGAACCGCGACCTTCGGTTCCAACCGAACCGGGACGTACGGATCTCAAAAGTGATGACAAAAGGGAGACTCGTCACGGCCCCCATCGGGACGACGCTCGAACGCGCCGAAGAGATACTCCAGGAGCACAGGATCGAAAAGCTCCCCGTCGTCGACAAGTCGGGGCTCCTGAGAGGCCTCATCACGTTCAAGGACATCCAGAAGAAGAAGAAATACCCGGGCGCGTGCAAAGACAAGCGCGGACGCTTGCGCGTCGGCGCGGCCGTCGGCGTCACGGCCGACACGGTCGAACGGGTCTCGGCTCTCGTTTCCAGGGGCGTCGACGTCGTTATCGTCGATACGGCGCACGGTCATTCCAGAGGCGTGATGGAGATGGTGAAGCGCGTGAAGCAGAAGTTTCCCGGCCTGGAGCTCATCGCCGGCAATGTCGGCACCGCAGAGGCGACGCGCGATCTCATTAAACTTGGGATCGACGGCATCAAGGTCGGCATCGGTCCGGGTTCCATCTGCACCACGCGGATCATCGCCGGCGTCGGCGTTCCGCAGATCACCGCCATCATGGAGTGCGCGAAGGTCGCGTCACGGTCCAAGATCCCCCTGATCGCCGACGGCGGCATCAAACAGACCGGCGACATCGCCAAGGCGATCGCGGCCGGAGCAGACTGCGTCATGATCGGCAGCCTCTTTGCGGGCGTCGACGAAAGCCCCGGCGAGAAGGTGCTCTACGAGGGGCGCAGCTATAAGATGTACCGCGGCATGGGTTCCATCGAGGCGATGAAGAAGGGGTCGAGCGACCGCTACTTCCAGGATGTCGAAGACGATATTCCCAAGCTCGTTCCCGAGGGGATCGAAGGGCGCGTCGCGTACAAGGGGCCGCTTGCCGATACCGTCTTCCAGATGGTCGGGGGGCTCCGGTCGGCCATGGGGTACTGCGGATGCGGCACGATCGCCGAAATGAAGTTGAAGCCGCAGTTCATCAAGATGTCCGAGGCGGGCTTGAGGGAAAGCCACCCGCACGACGTCGTGATCACCAAAGAAGCGCCGAACTACCACACCTAGATGCTCTCCCGCCTTCAACAGCTCTGCGCGCAGTTCGATCCGTTCCGGATCGACGCATTCCTTGTCACCTTTCCGCCGCACTTGCGCTACATGAGCGGGTTCACCGGGTCGAACGGCGTTGCCATCATCACGAAAGACGGCGCCGCGCTCATCACGGACGGGCGCTATAGCGTGCAGGTCCGGGAACAAGTCAGGGGATGGAAGATCCTCATCACCCAAGGGAGCCTTTTTGAGAAGATCCGCGCGCAACGGCTCCTGAAGCCGGGGATGCGCGTCGGGTTCGACGGCAATACGGTGCTCTACTCCCAGTTCCTCGCACTCAAGAAGATGTTCCCCAAGGTGAAGTTCCTGCCGAAGGCGGACGTCGTCGAAAAGTTGGCCGCGGTCAAAGATGCAAACGAGATCGCCAAGATCCGGCGTGCCGTCGAGATCACCGATACGACATTTGCGGAGATACTGCCCTTGATCAAGCCGGGCGTCCCGGAACTCGATATCGCCGCCGAGATCTCGTATCGGCAGCGCAAACATGGCGCCGAGGCCGACGCGTTCGAATCGATCGTCGCGAGCGGCGAGCGCAGCGCGCTCCCGCACGGACGCGCGACGTTCAAGAAAATCGCCAATGGCGAGCTCTTGACGCTCGATTTTGGTGCGGTCTACGAAGGATATCACTCCGATATGACGCGCACGGTCGCCGTCGGTAGGATCAAGCCGGAAGCGAAGAAGATCTACGCTGTCGTCCGGTCGGCACAGGAAGCCGCGATCGAGGCGGCCAAGAGCGGCATCCGCGGCAAGGAACTCGACGCGGTCGCCCGCGGCGTCATACGCAAGAAAGGGTACGAAAAGTTCTTTCGCCACTCCCTTGGACACGGCATCGGCCTCCAGATACACGAACAGCCCAGGATCTCGGTCATGAGTACCGCGCTGTTGGTGCCGGGGAACGTGGTCACGATCGAGCCCGGCGTGTACATTCCGCATCTGGGCGGTGTACGCATTGAAGATGATGTCATTATCGGCGAGACCTCCTGCGAGGTGCTGAACAGATCGCCAAAGGAGCTCCTGGTTCTTTGAACATACGCTTTCGATTCGACGCATGAGCGCTACCCCGCACCGCAAGGTTCTCGTCATCGCTTACTATTTTCCTCCGATGGGCCTCTCGGGGGTCCAACGGACGCTCAAGTTCGTGAAGTACCTGCCGGAATACGGCTGGCAGCCGACCGTCCTGACGGTCACTCCCACGGGGTACTTCGCGCAGGACTACTCGCTCCTGGACGAGATCCATCCGCAAAAGGTGACGGTGGAACGGGTCGGATCCTTGGATCCGAACCGCTTCTTCCGGAAGAAGGGCGTCGTGAAGATGCCTTCGGAACGCTGGCGCAAGATACTGACGTTCATCAGCGACACGTTCTTTATCCCAGACAATAAGATCGGGTGGAAGAAAAAGGCGTTCGCCGCCGCCTCGAAGCTCTTCGAAGAGCAGAGGTACGATGTCATCTTTGCCACGGCGCCGCCGTTTACCGACCTGTTGATCGGCGCGGCGCTCGCCAAGAAGTTTAAGAAGCCGCTCGTCGTCGACTACCGCGACCCGTGGCTTGCGTACCCGACGAAGTACTATCCGACGCCGCTCCACCGGTGGAAGAACTACCGGCTAGAGAAGGATGTCCTGAAAACGGCCTCCCGGATCATCACGACGAACCGAAGGGTCAAGGAGCTGATCTTAAAGCGGTACAAGTTCCTCGAGTACCATGACGTGACGATCCTGCCCCAAGGGTATGACCCGGCGGATTTTCTGCAGGATAAATTGCCGGTACCGCCGAAGAAGAAGATGCGCATCACCCACGCAGGGATCTTCTACGGTGACAGGACGCCGGCGCACTTTTTGAAGGCCCTCAAGAAGGTGTTCGCGGAACACTCCGCGCTCAAAGGCCAGATCGAAGCGACGTTCATCGGGATCTTTCAGGACGAATATCTCAATATGATCCGCGACATGGGGCTCGAGGAAAGCGTCACGGTGACCGGGTATCTGGACCACCGTCCATGCGTCCAGCATATCATGTCGGCGGACGTTCTCTGGCTCATGCTCAACAACGACAAGCAGTCCCCCGGCAAGTTCTATGAGTATCTGGGGGCCCGTAAACCGATACTCGCCTGCGTACCGGACGGGTTCATTCGCCAAACGCTCAAAGAAGCCGAAGGGGGCGTCATCGTCGACCCGGCGGACGTCGACGGGATCGCGGCGGCCATCGTAGAGTATCACCACCAGTTCGTCTCGAACACGCTTCCGCGGCCGAAGGAAGAGATCGTCACGAAATACGACCGCGTCGTACTGACGAACGAACTCTCGAAGATCTTAGGCTTTCTCGTCGACTAACAACGAATCGCCATGCCCTCATGCACGTCTTGATCATCGGCTCCGGCGGTAGGGAACATGCGCTGGCCTGGAAGATCCGCCAGAGCCCGCTCGTGACGAAGCTTTCGTGCGCCCCGGGGAACGCCGGGATCGGTGAGATCGCAGAACTCGTCCCCATCCCGGCGACGGATCTTGACGCCCTCCAGCGATTTGCGGTCGCGCAGAAAGTCGATCTCACCGTCGTCGGCCCCGAGCAGCCCCTGACGCAAGGCATCGTTGACCGGTTCGAAGCGCGCGGACTGAAGATCTTCGGCCCGGGCCGCAAGGCCGCCCAGCTCGAGGGGAGCAAGGCCTTCGCGAAGCAGTTCATGCAGAAGCACGGGATCCCGACAGCGGAATTCCGCTCGTTCGAACTCTCCCAGCGCTACGACGCGGAACGCTACATCAACGAGATCCCCGTACCCATAGTCATCAAGGCCGACGGTCTTGCGGCGGGGAAAGGCGTTTCCGTCTGTGAATCCAAGGAAGACGCACTCGACGTGCTCGACCTCATGATGGGCCGTAAGGCGTTCGGCGAAGCGGGGCTAAAGGTCGTCATTGAAGAGTTTCTCGACGGGGAGGAGGCGTCGGTCTTTGCCATCACCGACGGAACCGGCTTCGTCACACTTTCCTCCGCACAGGACCACAAGCGCATTTTTGACAACGACCTCGGAAAGAACACCGGAGGCATGGGGGCGTACGCGCCTGCTCCGGTGATGACGCCGGAACTGCTCGATATCGTGAACCGGACGATCATCCGCCCGACGATCGACGGCCTGAGGAAAGATGGATATCCGTATAGAGGTTGCCTCTACGTGGGACTCATGATCACCGAGACGGGCCCGAAGGTCATCGAATACAACTGTCGGTTCGGCGATCCCGAAACTGAAGTGATCCTGCCTTTATTGAAGACCGACCTGGTCGAATTATTGCTCGCATCAGTGGAGGGAGGTATCGGCTCTCTGAAGGCCGATCTGCATCCGCTCTCAGCCGTCTGCGTCGTCATCGCCTCCGGCGGCTACCCTGATACGTACGAGACCGGGAAGCAGATCGTCGGATTGGATGCCGTGAAGCTGGCCGACGAACAGGTCATGGTGTTTCATGCCGGCACGACAAGAGAGAAGAACGCGGTCGTCTCCTCCGGCGGAAGGGTGCTCGGGGTGACCGCCATCGGGCCGGAAACGGATCTTGAGGCGACGATCGACCGAGCCTACCGCGCGGTCGAAAAGATCACGTTCGACGGGGCCTATTACCGGAGCGATATCGGAAAAAAGGGAGTGGAGCGCCTGCGCCAGCTCCGGAAAGAGGAACAACCGTGAAGATTCTCATTACCGGCGCTGCCGGCTTTATCGGCTCTCATATCGCCGATGCCTGCATCGAGGCGGGGCATGCGGTCACCATCATCGATGACCTCTCCATGGGGAAGAAGGAGAACGTCAACCCGAAGGCGACGTTCGTCCAATTGGATATCAGGAGCAAGGAGCTGCCCGGGCTCTTTGAACGAGGCAAATTCGACGCAGTTGTGCATCTCGCCGCTCAGATGGATGTCCGGAAATCGGTGGAAGACCCGCTCTTCGACGCTTCGGTGAACATCCTGGGAAGCGTGAACCTGTTGGAACAATCGCGCAAGTGTGGCGTGAAGAAGTTCGTCTTCGCCTCGACCGGAGGAGCGATCTACGGCGAGCAGGAGAAGTTCCCCGCCGATGAAACGCACCCCTTGCGGCCCATCTCGCCGTACGGCATCTCGAAACTCTCGATCGAGAAGTACCTCTACTATTATCACGAGGTCTTCGGGTTGCAGTATGTCAGCCTCCGGTTCGGCAACGTCTACGGCCCGCGCCAAAACCCCCACGGCGAGGCGGGCGTGATCGCGATCTTCACGAGCAAGATGCTCGCCGGGGAACAGCCCGTGATCAACGGCGACGGGAAGCAGACCAGAGACTACGTCTATGTCGGTGACGTCGTGAAAGCGGCCCTTTTCGGGATCCAGCATGCCGGTTCCGGCATCTTCAATGTCGGCACAGGCATCGAAGCGGACGTCAACCAGCTCTTTGGGATCCTCAGAGAGCTTACGGGTTCGTCATGCAAGGAGATCCATGCCCCGGCGAAGCAGGGGGAGCAGCTCCGAAGCGTCTTGGATACGCGGCTGCTCCAAACAACCGGTTCCTGGTCGGCCTCGATGCCTCTCAAGGAAGGCCTCAGGAAGACCGTCGAGTTTTTCAAGACACAGAAGATGGTGTAGCCATGCCTCTCGACCCCCAATTTGTGGAACGCATGCTCGCCGGCGACCGCGTCGCGATCGCCCGGGGGATCTCCATGGTGGAAAATGAGCATCCGGACGCGGTTGCACTTCTTCGGTCGATCTATCCCAAGACCGGGAAAGCGTACTGCGTCGGCATCACGGGGCCTCCCGGAGCGGGGAAAAGCACTCTTACCAACAAGCTCGCCAAACTCTACCGGAGCCAAAAGAAGAAGGTCGGTATCATTGCCGTTGATCCGACAAGTCCCTTTACGGGGGGGGCGCTTTTAGGTGACCGCGTCCGGATGACGGACGTGGAACTCGATGAGGGCGTCTTCATTCGGAGCATGGCCTCCCGGGGGAGCCTCGGCGGACTGAGCAAGACCGCGCGCGAGGCGGCCGATATTCTCGACGCATCCGGGTGCAATGTTATTCTCCTTGAAACTGTCGGCGTGGGGCAGTCGGAACTCGATATCGCCCGCGCGGCCGATACGACGGTCGTCGTTCTCGTGCCGGAGTCGGGAGACTCCATTCAGGCGATGAAGGCTGGACTGATGGAGATCGCGGATTTCTTCGTGATGAACAAGTCCGACCGCGCCGGCGCGGAACAGGCGGTCATGTCGATCAAGACAGTGCTCGGATTCAAGCTGCATGGGGAGGGGTGGATGCCCGATGTCCTCCAGACCGTCGCACAGGACGGGAAGGGGATCGAGGCCGTGGCAGAAATGATCGAGAAGCACCGTGCTTCGCTCGAGTCGGCCGGGATGCTTGTGAAGCGCAGAGCGGTCCGGCTGGAAGAACGGATCCACGAACTCATCAGCGAACGGCTCCATGTGACGTTTTGGAATGCAAGTCGAGAGAAACTCCTCTCATCGTCCATGGAGCAAGTCCTGAGTTTCAAGACGACCCCGTACGATGTCGTGGAGAAGCTGTTGGCAACGTGATGGTCTGTGCTTGAAGTGATCTGTCTTTCTCTGGGAGGAATACGGCGTGATCTCTGCATTTATCCTGCAGTCGCATTCTCCTGGCACGAGCGACATCTCCAATAGGGTCTTTACTGTAAATGGTTAGCATTTCTGTCTCCGGAGGTCATGAAATTAACGAAAAGGAGCCCTGTACGTTTTAACGCTGACACTTTCATATAGTATTATTATATGATACTTTATGCAAGTGATAGTGTCTTTTCGTCATCGTCAATACCGAAGTCGAAGGGGATCTGTGATCCCTCGCGCGCATATTGTGTCGCTCCTCGAGTGAAGATCCCAAAGCTCGGGCACACTCTCCCTCTGATGCGTAACTGATGCTAAATGATCCGCCCAATCCGGTGTCGAAGGCCCCTTTCAATCACGGGAGTGCATAGGTGGTTCCTTGGTCCCTTGGGTCTTTCCCGCGCTTGCGCTGGTCTCTTGTCGTGACCCCCTTATGGTTGACTACGTAGGCGGTTATTGCTACCTTGTTTCCGAGCATCAGTCCTCGGAGGATCCATATATGTCCCGTCTCTCAACGTATTGTCCTGAGCAGTGAAGCCTAACGAGCACTCATGCATCTGGTAAGCGCACCAACGGACCCACTGAGACTGGCTCTCAAGCGGATCGATTCGGATGATATTACCGAGAATCAACTCTCCGAGCTGATCAGGCTCTCCCGTGCGATCATCCAGGCTCACCTAACATTTCTCCGCTCGTCCCTCACATCGCTGTGCGTCCGGCAAGGACTCACCGTCACCGATCTCGCGTACGACTGCATCGCCGAAGCATTCAGCAGGGATGGGGACGACCGATTCTATAAGCTTCACAAGTTCATCGATTCGATCGACGGGACGCTTGACACGATCCCGGATCACGGGCTCTTCCTTGCCTACAAGAGTTTCCTTCTGCGATTCACGGAAGCGCAGCTCGCCAGGTTGTACTCGCAGATGGATCCTTCCGGCTCGCACATTCACCGGAACATTCGGGAGGCGTTGAAGGATTCCTGTCACTTCGCCTTGCAGAAGGACTTCAGGGGCCTGTGTCTCGTCCCGCGCCAAGGCGATGCGCTCGAGGAGCTCGGTCCGTTTCCGCAGGATGAACTTGGGCGCATCTTCCTCCCAGCGATCAGCTCCCGCAGCTCGATCCCCCAGATGCTCGAGATTCTCCATGGCATCGTTTGCAATCAACGTGACTTCCGGCGCAGCATTCCGCTCATCGAGCTTGTATGGCTGGTAAAAGGGATCTTTCAAAGCGACTTCAACCCAGAGCTGTCCGTGGATCATCCCTGGTCGTTAGACGGATTGAGCCAGGAAGAGCTCCAGCGGATTCGCATCGACGTCGAGAACGCATTGAAGGAGAAGATCCTCCTCACGTATCTCGTCAAGGGCAAGTTGACCGACAGTGAGGCGCGCGGGATCTTCAATGCCCTGGAGGACGTCCTGGACGAGTGGTTTGCCGGGAGTGAGCCGTCGGAGTCGCTCTACATCAAACTCAGCCGCCACCTGCAGATTGAGCCTGCAGATTATGAACAAGACTATCGTGCGAAGATGGAGTATCTCTTTCGGCTTGCCCGTCAAGAGGTGGCGAGCCGCGTTCTTTCGGACCTATGAGGAGTGGCGGCTCTTTTACTCTTTATTCGGCGTGTTTCAGCAGGTGCACCCAATTGTTGGAATAGGATAGATAAGAGAGGATCAAGAAATGATGGCACTGGTTTTACATACTACGTTGAAGAACTGAAGGATGGCACAACACTGCACAGAAATTGAGCTTCGAACACTCGATCTCTCTCCGGAAACCCTTGGCGGGGACGAGCGGGAGAGGATCGCCCGTCATCTTGAGCAATGCTCCCTTTGCCGCGAGCTTTATTATAAAGTGCAGGAATTCTACAAGAGCGTCCGATCTGCCTTGGAGCTCCCTGCCTCGGAAAAGGACGCGGCTCTCGCGCACAGGCTCCTCTCGGGCGATCGTCATTCCCTGGCGGGACGAAATGCCAGACTGGCGGAAAAGAACGATAGTTTGGCCGAGTCCTTCGCAGAAGTCATCGAACCATACCGGCAATCCGTATCGAAGCGCGCTCTGCGGTTCGTTCGGCACCATCCCGTACGTTCGTTTGCCGCAGTGCCATTTGCGGCGGCTCTCCTGGCGTTCGCGCTCATCTCGCTACGGCCCAGATTTGATAAAAACCCGATCATTGTGGACGTTATCGATGGATTCCTTGTGACGAAGAACGCGCACGGCGACGAGCTTTGGCGGAAGTATCTGGGGACCAATTTTAATGTTCCGAACTTTTCGTCAAGTTTTCGGGGCCATCCCGATCGGGCGGTGAGAATACAGGATGTCGACGGGGATGGCGGAAACGAGATCCTCTGCATCTTCGGATGGACAAACGGAACCCTTCCCGAGAACAATCTCGTCGTGTGCTATAACGGTGACGGGAATGAACGATGGAGGTACGAACTTCATCGTAGCGTCACGCTTGGCGGCGTACAGTACAACGATCTGTACCGGTTCTACCATATCGAGGCGGGGGATTTTGCGCATTCCGGCAAGGTGGAGGTGTGGGCGGCGGCGCGGCATGACCCCTGGCATCCGAATGTGCTGCTCCGACTCGATGCGAACGATGGGAAGCTTCTTGGCGAATATTGGCATCCTGGCCAACTCACAGAGTTCGACCACAAAGACCTCGATCACGATGGCGTGGACGAACTGGTCTACGGCGGTCAGAATAATCGCCTGAAACACGCATCACTCGTCGTCTTTGATCCTCGGGCGATGGACGGCGGCGCCCCTGCCCCGGATCAGTATTATCCGCCCGGATTCCGATCGGGAACCGAGAAGTATTATATCCTCTTCCCCTTGTCGGACTTGATGACCTATTCATCGGATGTGACGAACGTCGTGCAAAACCTTCGAATAACCGATGATGGAATGATGGAAGTCACCATAGAGGAGGCTGCGCGCCAGTCAAGCGGAACGTTGTATTACTACTTTGATTCCACGATGACCTGCATCAACGTCCGGGCGTCCGACTCATTTACGGCGTCGCATAGGTTGTTTGAGCAGGAAGGCAAGTTGTCCTCGCGCCTTGATGATCCATATTTCGAGTCGCTACGCAAGGGCGTCCAGTACTGGGATGGGGAGCGGTTCCTCGGAAGCGTTACCAGGAATCGGCATTATTCTGTGACTTCACAGACCACTATAAACCCCTGATCGGCCCTTTTGTTTTTCTCAGGCCTGCCGGGTCATCCTTTTTTGGATAACCCGGCATTGTTTAGGAGGCGTGCCAGCATGAAGCCCTTTCACTCGCCAGTGAGAGGGCTTCTTCGTTCATGTCTGAATACTTCTCTGTACCGGGGCCACTACGTCGCCGAATTTTTGCGATGCTTCTAAAAGCCTCTAACAGGAGATAATGTCTGCCACAGTTGATCCTCGGCTGATCCTCGACCTGACATTTCTATTAAGTTGTAACAGGCTGATCCTCGGTTTTCTTGGATTTCTCCCCAATTCCCCCTACATTAAGACCGTCCAGATATTCACCCACTAGTTGGAAGTCCTCATGTCAGAACAGGTTATCGGAGCATTGACCCAGCCAAACTTTGAGTTCACCGAAAGCATGCTCATGGTCAGAGATATGGCAAGGAACTTCGCCGAGAAGGAGATCCGACCCACGATCATGAAATTCGATGAGTCCCAGGAATTCCCCTTCGAGATCATGAAGCATCTCGGAGAGCTCGGGTTTCTCGGTGTCATCTTCCCCGAGCAGTACGGCGGCGCGGGATTCAGCTACCTGGAGTATGTCACCATCATCGAAGAGATCTCGAAAGTCGATCCGTCGGTCGGCCTGAGCATCGCAGCTCACAACAGCCTTTGCAGCAATCACATCTACATGTTCGGCAATGATGCGCAGAAGAAGAAATATCTCCCCGATCTCACTACAGGAAAGAAGATCGGTGCCTGGGCCCTCACCGAACCGACCTCCGGCAGCGACGCCGGCGGCATGCTCACGACGGCAACGGCCGACGGTGACTCGTTCATTCTGAATGGCAGCAAGAACTTCATTACGCACGGCACCGTCGGACACGTCACCGTCGTCATGGCGAACTCCGATAAGGGCAAGGGCAAGAAGGGGATCTCCGCATTCATCGTCGACAACGATACGCCCGGGTTCATCGTCAGCAAGAAAGAGAACAAACTCGGCATGCGCTGCTGCGACACATCCGCCCTTGCATTCGACAACTGCCGCATCCCGAAGGCGAACCTGCTCGGAGAAGAAGGAGCCGGGCTCTCCCAGGCCCTCGCCGTCCTCGACGGCGGAAGGATCAGCATCGCCGCTCTCGCCCTTGGCATCGCGCAAGGGGCGCTCGACGCGAGCCTGAAGTACTCGAAGGAGCGGAAGCAGTTCGGCAAACCGATCGGGGAGTTCCAGGGCATCCAGTGGAAACTCGCCGACATGGCGACATCGATCGAGGCGGCACGGCTTCTCACCTACCGTTCCGCCTACCTGAAGTCGAACGGGAAGGACGTCACGCTCCAATCGTCCATGGCGAAACTCTACGCAAGCGAGGCAGCCGTCGTCGCGACGAACGAAGCGGTCCAGATCCACGGCGGATACGGGTTCATCAAGGACTTTCCCGTGGAAAAGTTCTACCGCGACGTCAAGCTCGTCACCATTGGCGAGGGGACATCCGAAATCCAGAAGATCGTGATCGCCAGAAACCTGCTCGATTTCTAACGGGCGCTCGGTCCTCCGATGCAGCGTCCCCGCCTCCAAACGTTCGTCGTCCTCCTCTTTGCCTGCTCGGGCATCTCCGGGCTCATCTACGAGATCGCCTGGTCGAAGTACCTCTCGCTCCTTATGGGCAGCACCGCCTATTCCCATATGTTCGTTCTCGCGACGTTCATGGGAGGCCTGGCCTGGGGCGCCTGGTACTGGGGAAGAGCCGCCGACCGGTCACCCAACCCCTTGCGGCTCTACGCAGCCCTTGAACTCGTTATCGGCGCTTACTGCGCCGTGTATCCGTTGCTGATGCTCGGTGCGGAGAAGGTCTTTCTTGGAGCGGCTTCCGGGTTTGACCTTTCCTCCCATCCGGCGCTTCTGACGTTCCTAAAATGCATCCTGAGCATCTCGACGCTCCTCCTGCCGACATTCTGCATGGGGGGGACACTTCCCATTCTTCTCAAGCCCCTGACCCGGAATCTGAGCGAATCCGGCCCGATGGTGGCGAGGCTCTATTGGATGAACAGCCTCGGAGCGGTCGCAGGCGCGGCGCTCGCCGGCTTCTTTCTCATTCGCCTCATTTCGCTCGACGGCGCACTCTGGGTCGGGGCGGCCATCAATATCGTCGTCGGATTTGTGGCCCTCGCGCTGAGCCGTTCTGCTCGACCACTCGAGGCGGAGAAAGCAGCACGCACGGCGAGCGAGCCGGCTTCCCGGTTCACTTCTCTCGCGATCCTCGTCGCGTGCGTTTCCGGCTTCGTTGCAATGGTGTACGAGTTGAGTTGGATTCGTCTGCTGACAACGCTTCTCGGCTCGTCGACCTATTCGTTCACCGTCATGCTCATCGCCTTCATCAGCGGGATCGTCCTTGGGAGCTGGATCGTTTCCAAGATCCTTGCCCGGAAGAACGATCTTCTGGGCCTCCTTGCCTGGTGCCAGATCGGAACGGCGATCTTCATGATTGCGACGCTGCCGCTCTATGAACGCTTGCCCTACTACCTTTGGAAGCTCTCGGGGCTCCTCTCGAACGATCCGGGAGCGTTTGCGGTCTTCATTTTCTGTGAGTTCGGATTTTGTTTCGCGCTCATGATCGTCCCGACGACACTCTCCGGCATGTCGCTCCCGGTGGCCGGCAGGATCGCGTCGGGGGACATCACGGCCCTGGGGAAGAGCATCGGCGGCATCTTTTCGGTGAATACGATCGGCGCCGTGGCCGGCGCGCTCGTGACGGGGTTGATCCTCATACCCGCCGTCGGTGTGAAGCAGTCGATCGAGATCGCGGTGCTCATCAACGCCGGGCTTGGCGTCGTCGTCCTTCTCAAGGATCCGAACGTTCCAGGAACGCGCGCCGCCGCTATTTGCGCCCTTATCGTTCTCGCGGGAGTGGCGTACCGAGTGGAAGTGCCGAAGTGGGATGAGAACATCTCCTCCGTCGGCGTCTACCGGGCGTTCTTCAAGGAAGCGCCTCCGTCCTATGGAGAGTTCCTGACGGAGCTTCAGGCGCGCACGGTTCTTTGGTACAAAGAGGGCGTCACGGCGAATGTCGCAGTGAACGAATTCACGAACGACGACGGCAGGCGCGAGCGATCCTTGGTCATCAATGGCAAGACCGACGCGAGCACGGAGCACGACCTCCCGACCCAGGTCCTCCTGGCCCAGATACCGATGATGCTCGCGTCCGATTCGAGCGACGTCCTGGTGATCGGCTTGGGGAGCGGGATCACGCCGGGCTCCGTCCTCCAGCATCCCGTCCGGACGGTCGAGTGCGTGGAGATCTCCCAAGAGGTCGTCGATTGCAATGGGTATTTCGCAGACGCGAACCACCAGGTGTTGCAGGATCCGCGTTTTCATCTGATCGTCGATGACGCGATCACCTACGTCAAGGTGCATCCGAAGAAGTACGCGGCGATCATCAGCGAGCCATCCAACCCGTGGATCGCCGGGATCGGCAATCTCTTTACCGAGGAGTTCTTCGATCTTTGCAAAGACCGGCTCGAAGACCACGGCGTCCTGGCGCAGTGGTTCCACACATACGACGTCGACGACTCGGTCTTTACACTCGTCCTGCGTACGCTCTCCCGGTCGTTCCCGCACGTCATGGTCTGGGCGCCAACAGACTTGGACGTCGTCCTCATCGGTTCGAAGGAGCCGATCTCTCCCGATTTTGACGAAATGTCCCGCCGCCTCAGGGATCCCCTGGTCGCCGGCGAACTCGCACGCATCCAAATGCGTGGATTGCCGGCATTTCTGTCAACGCAGATCTCAGGACGCGGACTCAACGAGGCTGGTCCGGTGAACTCTGAAAAGAGGCCGTTGCTGGAATTTCTCGCTCCAATTTCGTTCTTTACACATGCGCACGTGGAGTTCACGGGCGCGATCGACCGTCGGGATTCGTCCGGCGATACGACGCTCCTGCAGTCGGTGCTTGACCGCCGATTAAGCTTGAATGCGGAAGATTATCTCAATATCGCTCGGTACCAGTGGAATGTCGCGGACGCGGACTACCGCCGAACGGTGGAGGCGCTTCACGCGTGCCTCCGTCTGGATCCACAGAAGAAAGAAGCGCTCGAGCTCTATGCCACTGTGGCCGGGGCGATGAACCAGACAGAGGAGCGCGTCGGGGCCTTGCAGCGGCTCGCGGCGATCGAACCGGATGATCCGGTCTACCTTTCGGCGTACGCGGTGGAATACTTCTCCTGGAGGCAGTCGGAGAATTCCCCCACGCTGAAAGAGGAATCGGCGATGCCCATCAGGGTTATGGAACGGGCCGTCGAGCTCTCGCACCGGAACGACGAGCGCTATCTCATGCGTCTGGCGGAGATGCTGACGGTCGCCGACCGATCTCAGGAGGCAGGGGAGATGTACGCGGCAGCAGTGACATTCCGGCAGCAATACGAACCGATGGAAACAGAGATCACGGACGAAGAACTCCTGACGAAGACCGCTTCCGCGTATCTTGATGCCGGCGACCCGAGTGCAGCCGAACAGTACGTGACCCGTTTGAAGAGCGGCTACCCGGCATCCTCCGGGCTGCCTCAATTAGAACAGAAACTGACGGAAATAAAGGAACGAAAGTAATGGCGAAACTGGACGGCGCACAAACGATCGGGAAGTACGCGGACAATATGAAGAACATGGTCCGCATCCTCAACGGCAAAGGCGACATCGTGAAGCTCGGCGGCGGGGCCGAGGCCACGGAAAAGCACAAGAAGCGCGGGAAGATGACCGCCCGGGAACGGATCGAACGTCTCATCGATCCGGAGAGCTATTTTCTTGAGATCGGGCTCTTCGCCGCCCACGGCATGTACGAGGAATACGGCGGAGCCCCCTCCTCGGGGACGGTGTTCGGCATTGGGAAGGTGCACGGCCGGGACGTCGTCATCGTCGCGAACGACGCGACCGTCAAGGCGGGAGCCTGGTTCCCGATGACCTGCAAGAAGAACCTGCGCGCCCAGGAGATCTCGATGGAGAACCGCCTGCCGATCGTCTACCTCGTCGACTCCGCGGGCGTATTCCTCCCGATGCAGAGCGAGATCTTCCCCGACAAGGAACATTTCGGGAGGGTCTTCCGGAATAACGCCGTCATGTCGTCCATGGGGATCCCGCAGATCGCCGCGATCATGGGACCGTGCGTGGCGGGAGGGGCATACCTCCCGATCATGAGCGACGAAGCGCTCATCGTCGACAAGACCGGCAGCGTCTTTCTCGCGGGGCCGTTCCTGGTGAAGGCCGCCATCGGCGAGGATGCCGATCTGGAGCATTTGGGCGGCGCGGAGATGCACTCCGAGGTGAGCGGCGTGACCGATTACCGGATGCCGAACGACACCGTCTGCCTTGATACGATCAGAAGCCTCATCAGCAAGCTCGGCCATTCCCCGAAGGCCCCGTTCGACCGGATCGCGCCGCAGGCGCCCGCGTTCGACCCGTCGGAACTCTACGGGATCATCCCGGACGACCGGGCGAAGCCGTACAATATGCACGCGGTCATCGACCGGATCATCGATGCGGGGGGATTCGACGAGTACAAGGCCGGCTACGGGAAGACGGTCATCACCGGGTACGCCCGCGTCGACGGGTGGGCCGTCGGCATCGTCGCGAACCAGCGCGCGGTGGTCAAGACGAAGAAGGGCGAGATGCAGGTCGGCGGCGTGATCTACAGCGAGAGCGCCGACAAGGGCGCCCGGTTCATTTTAAATTGCAACCAGAAGAAGATCCCGATCGTCTTTCTCCAGGACGTCACCGGGTTCATGGTCGGAACGCGCTCCGAGCAGGGGGGCATCATCAAAGACGGCGCCAAGATGGTGAACGCGGTGGCGAACAGTGTCGTCCCGAAGTTCACGTTCATCATCGGCAACAGCTATGGCGCCGGCAACTACGCCATGTGCGGCAAGGCATATGATCCCCGGCTTATCTTCGCCTGGCCGACCGCCCAGATCGCGGTCATGGGGGGGAAACAGGCGAGCGAAACGCTCTTGAGCATTCGGCTCTCCCAGCTCGCCGCCAAAGGACATCAGATCACGCCGGAAGAGCGCGCGAAGCTCTTGCATGAGATCTCGAGCCGGTACCTGATCGAACTCGATCCGCTCTACGCGGCGGCCCGGCTCTGGGTGGACGGCATCATCGACCCGGCCGATACGCGCCAGATCATCTCCCGAGGGGTAGAAATGGCCTCAAACAACCCGACGCTCGCCCCGTTCAATCCCGGTGTGATCCAGGTATAGCGGATGCGGGTACGTTCATCACTGTCGCTTGTGCTCTTTCTCTCGTGCGCGCTCTGTGCGGCACAGGATCAGACCGCCGATTCGACGGGCGGGTATTTCACGTTTCCGGATCCGTCGCCGTTCAGCTGCCTTGTGGCGTGGTTCCCGCCGCTCTTGATCGAGCACGGCACTGAACTCAAGGAATTTGTCCGGAGCGACGAGTTCGCACGCATCCGCCGGGTCTACGGCGACGACCGGGCGGTGGACGCGGTCTTTGTCCGCGCGATGCAGCTTACGGACAATAATACGGGGCTGTCGCTCCTCCTGTCCGCAATAGCGACGATGGACCACGAAATGGTCGCAGTGAGCGTTCCGGTCATCGAGCTCATCCTTCCGCTGACGAGCGAATCCCAGGAAGAGTTCGCCTTCCGGAGAAGCCGGCTGCCGACGCGCCTCTATACGGACACGCCGCCGGAGGGGGACAGGGACAAATTGCAGCATTTCTTCGGGTCGGCGTTCCTCGCGTTCGCATTTGAGTCGTCCGGGACCTCCGAACGGTTCGGAGAATTCGTCGAACACGGGGAGGACGCGTTCATCGTCGGCGGCGTGATGGACGACCGGGATTTTCGTGCGAACAGACAGGGGCAGCTCTTCGGAGTGGCTCTCTTGGACAACAACCGCCGGTTCCCCTCTGATTTTTTACGTACGGTCGTCGCGTCAGAGCCACCGTACGATCTCACATCTTCTCCTGGAGTATGGTGATGCGAACTATCCTGATTGCCGACGACGAAAAGAGCGTCCGAGATTCGATAAAAATGATTTTGGAGTACGAAAAGTACGACGTCCTCTTCGCCGAGAACGGGGTCAAAGCGATCGAGGCCTTCCGGACCCGGGAACTCGATGCGGTGCTCCTCGATATCAAAATGCCCCCCGGCATGGACGGCATCGAGGTCTTGAAGGAACTGAAGGAACTCGACGACACCGTCCCGGTCATCATGATCTCCGGGCACGGGACCTTCGAGACCGCCGTCGAAGCGACAAAACTCGGGGCGTTCGACTACCTTCCGAAGCCGCTCGACCGCGATAAGCTTCTCATCACGCTGCGGAACGCGCTGGAGCACCGCCGGCTCTCCGGAGAGGTCGAGCAGATTCGGAGCAAAGACCGGATCCTCGGTACGAGCCCGAAGATGCATGAGATCCTCGACATCGTGCAGCGCGTCGGCCCGACCGAGGCGCGCGTGCTTATCACCGGCGAGAGCGGGACAGGAAAGGAACTTGTTGCGCGGGCGGTTCACCGGGCGAGCAAGCGCGCGGCAGGCCCTTTGGTCGAAGTGAATTGCGCCGCGATCCCGCACGACCTCATTGAATCCGAACTCTTCGGACATGAAAAAGGCTCGTTCACGGGGGCGACAGCGCAGCGGATCGGCAAGTTCGAGCAGGCCGACGGCGGGACGATCTTTCTGGATGAGATAGGCGACATGAGCCTCCCCGCCCAGGCAAAGGTGCTGCGGGTATTGGAGGAAGGCCGGGTGGAACGCGTCGGCGGCAATACGCTCATCCCGGTCGATGTCAGGGTCATCGCCGCGACGAACAAGAACCTCGCCGCTGAGATCCAGCAGGGCAAATTCCGGGAAGACCTCTTCCACCGGCTCAACGTCATCCCGATCATCGTTCCTCCGTTGCGGGACCGGCCGGAGGATATCGCCATTCTCGTGGAGGCCTTTGTCCGGGAGGCGTGCGAACGGAACGGATTCGCGCTGAAGAAGATCTCGGAACCGGCGGTGCAGACGCTTGCGGCGATGGAGTGGAGCGGCAATGTGCGTGAATTGAAGAACTTCGTCGAGCGGCTCGTGATCCTGACCCCTGGAACCACCATCGAACGGGGGGAACTTACCGCCGGCGGTCTGCAGCGAAAGGGCGAGGTGGAGGACCTTATCCAGTCGAGCAAGTCCCTCCAGGAGTTCAAGGACGTGTCGGAAGCGGCTTTCATCAAGTACCAATTGGAGAAGCACCACTGGAACGTTTCCAAGACCGCTGAAACGCTTGAAATGGAACGAAGCCACCTCTATACGAAGATCAAGAAATACGGGCTGCAGAGAGCGGACGGGGAGGAAGGCGAGGAGTCGTAACGCTCCGGCGTCGTCCAACCGGCGTGGTGTTCGTCATATTGATGGGAGGGACTTCACTTGCGACGCTTCCACGGACAATATCACGTTGATCCAGCATGAGGCGCTCCGGGCCAACAGCCGCGCGGCCGATCTCCTGACGTACCGCGCGTCAACCAATGCGTCAGCGGGTTGAAGGCGTGGCGGCGAAGATCCGGACGGGGAGGACCATCGTATTGAGTCCAGCGAACTGCAGTCGTCGCTGGAATTGATTCGCCGTCTCATTATGGAGCAGCCTCTGGTACCAACGCTCCCGTTGAAACACAAGCTTGCCGGCGAAGAAGACCGACCGGGGGAACTCCTTCGACACCTTCAGGCACAACGCCTCCGCCTCGTCCAGAACATCAGTGCCCACGGTCATCCGAAAACCCGCCGCGATCCCCAGGCTATTGGCAAGCGCCACGTACTTTTTGAGCGTTATTTCGGTCTCCGTCAGCGACTGATTGACATCATCGACGCCTTTCATCAATCCCGCATCGACCACGTTCACCGAGACGAAGATGATATTCCGGAACGTGCTGGGGAAGAGTCTGATGATCGAGAGCAATGAGTGGATCCCCAGGCCGCCGTAATTGTTCACCAGGAGTACGGCTGTCTGGGCCTTCGGCTCCACCACGCGCACTGTTGCGTCTGAGGATTGCGGAATGTCGGTCAGGATGTCGTCGAGACGCATGAGGTGCTGTTTGACGACGTCGTAGTGGTTCTTGATCCAGATGCACAGACCGATGAGCGCAGCCGTGACGACGAGGGTGATCCAGCCTCCCTGCGTGAATTTTTCATACAGGCTGACGATAAGAATCGACAAGCACAGCACGAGGCCGATGAGATGGATGACGATATGCCGGCTCCAATCGGGGTACGTGCGGCGGTTCTGGATCCAATAGCGTACCATCCCCATTTCGGAGAGCGAAAAGGTCAGAAACACGTTGATCGAGTACATCAAGATCAGCGTGCTCGTGTCCCCCTTCGTATAGAAGAGCGTCAGAAGCGCGGCAACGGCGATGAGAACGACCCCGTTGCGCATGGTGAGCCTGTCCGATAACGAGCTGAACCGGTGCGGCAGGTACGAATCCATCGCCATGTTGGACATGACCCTCGGTCCGTCGATGAACCCCGCCTGTGCGGCGACGAACAGTAAGGCGGCCTCCGAAACGAGAATGATGAAGACGAACGCCCTGCCGATCGGGATGCCGGCGACCGCCCAGCCCTCGCTGAACCGTTCGGCGAGGACGGCATTCATCGTCTTGCCTGCTTCCGGCGTGACATGGAACAGCAAATAGCAGATGAGGATGCCGCCAGCGGTGACCGCGAGGGAGACCGCCATGTAGAGCATGGTCTTTCGCGCGGTCGCGACCTTCGGCTCCCGCATGATCTGAATGCCGTTCGAGACGGCCTCGATCCCCGTGTACGTTCCAGCGCCCATCGAGTACGCGCGCAGGAACAGGGCGAACATGCCCGCATAACCCAGCGTCGTCAAGCCGTGGGAGTACGAGTGCTGCACCTCAGTGACGACGGCGCCGGCGGCGAACGCGTGCGTGATCATTCCTCCGAAGATCAGAACGACGTGCGAAAAGAGGAACACGAGAAAGATGGGCATCATCGCGGTGACGGATTCCTTCACCCCGCGCAGATTGAGGATCGTCATCCCCCCGATGACGAACGTAACGATGCCCAGCTTGTACTGCGCGTAATGGGGAGGAAGAAGACTGAAGACCTGGTCGGCGCCGCTCGCGATGGATACCGAAATGGTGAGGATATAGTCGACGATCAGCGCCGATCCCGAGATGACCCCGTACTTTGGCCCGAGGAGCTTGCTGGCGACGACATATCCGCCGCCGCCGAACGGAAAATGCTCGATGATGCGCGAGTACGCGTACGAGATGATGAACACGGTGAACGCGGTGGCGGCGGCAAGGCCGATGGCGAGATACGCATGGTCGCCGATCGCCCGGAACGACTCATCGGGACCATACGCGGACGAGGAGAGGCCGTCGGCGCCAAGTCCCACCCAGGCCAGAAATGCGATAAGAGAAATCCGGTGAAAGACGCCCGGGTCGGTAACATTGCGGGGAGCCCCGAAGACCACGCGCTTGACCTTCGAGGCGAGAGACGCAACGGTATCTCGTTCAGGGGGAATTTCACCATCCCCGGCACCGGGAGTATCCATCAAATCATCAATAATTCGTGAGAATAACGGCAGACCGCCGCATCAGGAACTGACATGTATACCCCTTTTTTCCTTCGAAATCAAATCGCATGTCCCGGCACTTCGATCGATCGCGCTGCGGCGCGGTTCCCATGCGTACCGCGTCGGGCCGCACCGGTTCGTTGCCGGCCGACGGTGAGAGCGTGATCGTCTGGCATCAAAGGGTGCTTCGACAGGGGTGATCCTGTCGCAGAACGACGGTCGGGGCGGACGGAAGTTGTTCGGGAGAGAGGAGGTATGAATTTACAACGCCTTTCGCTGCTTCACCATCTCGTACATCACGAGCGCTCCTGCCACAGACGCGTTCAACGAGCCGATCTTCCCATAGAGCGGGATCTTCACCAGGAAGTCGCACTTCTCTCTGACAAGCTGGCGGATCCCTTTCCCCTCGTTGCCGATGACGATCGCCACGGGGACCTTGAAGTCCACTTGTGTGAACGCCTTATCGGCGCTGTCGTCGGTCCCCACGATCCAAACCCCTTCCTTCTTCAGTTCGTCGATCGTCTGCGCGATGTTGACCACTTTCGCCACCGGCAGGTGCTCGCTCGCACCGGCGGAGGTCTTGGCGACGGTCTGATTTACCGTGGCCGCATGGTGCTTCGGTATGACGACGCCGTGAATGCCGGCGCACTCCGCCGTTCGGATGAGCGCCCCGAGGTTGTGGGGGTCCTCGATCTCATCCAAAATGAGAAGGCAGGGGGCCTCGTTCTTCTTCTGCGCGATGGAGAGTATGTCGACGATGTCGACATACTCCTTGATGCCCACGATCGCGACGACGCCTTGGGTGAGCGTGTCGCTGGCGAACTCGCGGAACTTCTGCTTGCCGACCTCCGTGCAGATGATCCCGTTCCGCTTGGCGAGCGTCTTGATCTTCTCGATCCCTTCGCCCTTCACGCCCGCGAGGAGAAACACCTTTTCGATCGGCGTCGTGCCGGCGCGCAGCGCTTCGATGACGGGATTGCGGCCCGAGATGAGGTTCGGACCCGGTTCGGGTGCCGCCACGGGTATCGGCGCCTGCTCGACCGGCTCCGGGGCCGGCGGTTCAAACCGTCTCTTCTCCGGGTAGCCGAGCTTCGTCCGGGGTTCCTTCTTCCGGGGAGGTGAACTGATCGGATCGGGATACCGGGAGTCGGGCCGCCGTGGTCCGGGCCGGTGCGGGCCGGATGACCGGGGATCCGGTCTCCGGTGTCCTCCGCGGTTGGGGGCGGAGAAGCGCGGGTCCTGCTTCTTGGGCGCCTGCTGGTTCGGGTCCTGATAGACAGGATTGACCTTCGGCGGGGGAGCGTACCGGGAACTCGGCTTCCGGTGGTCCGGACGTCCCGGGCCCTTCGGCCCGCCGTAGGGCCCGTCGGACTTCCGCGGGTCGTTCCGGTTGAAGTTCGATTGTCCACTGGAACGCCAGGGTTCCGTGCGTCGCGGTTCTGATCTGCCTCGTTTTTTCATATTCGCCCCTTCCAATCCTAATTTTTATACCGTTTTTCGATCAGCATCCCGATGAGGAATGCCGCGACGCCGCCAAAGAACATGCCGTACTCAAAGCTGATGTGGCCGTAGATGCCCTCGACGAGCGCGATCGCGAGGGATCCGATGCCCAAGGCTTCCAATATTTTTCCTACGACGTACATCGCGTGTATCCTTTAGCCTTCGAGCGACCGCAGGGTTGCCAGCAGCTCGCTCTCCCGAACCTTGAAATGAAACGCCACCGCCCCGTTGACGAGGATGACAGGAACCTTCTGGCTGTACGTCTCGTAGAGGCCGTCCCCCTCGCGGATCTTCGTCTGCCTGAGTTCGAACGGCGAGGCCTTCTGGACCTTCAGGAGGACGTCCCTGGCGACGTCGCAGAGATGGCACTCGTCTTTGGAAATAAGCTCCACGACCGTCATGGGGTGGTGTGCGACTCCTGCTTCCGATTGAAGTACTGGATCCCGACGACGCCGAGGCCGATCATTACGATCGAAAGAAGCTGCGCCTCGGAGAGCCCGAAGAGAAGGCGCGGATTGAGCCGGAGGAACTCCACGGCGAACCGGGCGATCCCGGACAGGATCAGATACATCATGAAGATATTCCCGTCGGGTGCGGGGCGGTCTTTGAGCTTCCAGAGGACCAGAAAAAGGATCACGCCGGCGAGGAACTCATAGAGCGGCGTCGGGTGGACCGGTATGGTGTCCGGAACGACGCCGTTGACGCCGTACTTCGCGACGACGTCGGGAAAGTCCCGGAACGCGATCGACGGGGGATACGTGCCGGCGGAATAGACCATCCCCCAGGGGAGGCTCGTCGGCATGCCGTAGTCCCCGTCGCCGGAGAGGTGGCATCCGATACGCGCGACGCCGTAGGCGAGCATGATCGCGGGGGCCGACGCGTCGCAGATCTTCAGGAACGGGATCTTCTTCTTCCGGGCGTAGATCATGATCGCCGCGGTTGCGAGGAAGAACCCGCCGTACCAGGTGAGCCCGCCGGGGGAGAACGCCATCGAGGGCGTCCGGATGAAATCGCTCCAATTTTCCAGGAGATAGAGGATCTTCGAGCCCGAGACGCCAAAGATGACGGCCAGGAGCGTGATCGTGCTGCCGAGGTTCGGGTCGATGTGCTTGCGCCGGAGTTCCTTCGTCAGGACGATGCTCGCGACGATGAACCCGAGGCCGAGCATGAGGCCGTAACTGTAGACGGTGAAGGGACCGAACTGGAATAATCGGGGGTACATGTACGTGCGTGCGTTATGAACTGAGTTTATTGATCTCGGCCGCGAGGTCCGACAGGCCGATCGTCCGGTGGTCACCGGTGGCCATCTGTTTCAACGTCGCCGCGTTCTTGGCGAGCTCTGCCGCGCCGACCACCAGGACGTAGTCCGCCTTTTGGCGGTCCGCTTCCTTCAGCTGCGACTTGAGGCTCCGGCCGAGCAAGTCGAGCTCTGTTGCAATGCCGGCGCGCCGAAGTTCCATGCTCGCCTTCGATGCCCACGCGCGGCCATCGTCGTCCGCCGCGGCGAGAAAGAGGAACGGATGCGGCTCGTTGCCCGAGAAGAGCTTCGCCTGGTCCATGACCATGAGGAGGCGTTCGATCCCGGCGGCAAATCCGACCGATGGAGTCGGCTTTCCGCCGAGCTGCTCGACGAGGAGGTCGTACCGGCCGCCTCCCGCCAAGGCGTCCTGGGAACCCAGGTCGGTGCTGACGATCTCAAAGGCGGTCTTCGTGTAGTAATCGAGGCCCCGGACGATCCGACCGTCGATCTCGAAGGGGATCTTCTGCGCAAGGAGCGTCGATTGAAGTTCCACGAAATGGTCCGCGCACTCCTTGCAGAGGTGGTCCTTCATGAGCGGAGCCCGGGCGGTGAGGGACTTGTCCCCTTCGTCCTTGGAGTCCAGGATCCGCAGGGGGTTCGCATCGAAGCGTTTCTGACTTTCGGCCGAAAGCTTCTCCCGGACGTTCGAGAGGAAGCCTTGGAGAAGCTCGCGGTACGCCGGGCGGCACTGTTCGCAGCCGACGGAATTGATCTTCAAGGACATGTTCGTCACGCCCAACGTTCGGTAGACCTCCATGGCGAGCGCGAGGCACTCCGCGTCGATCGCGGCCGCCTGGCCGCCGATCGCCTCGGCGCCGAACTGGTGGAACTGCCGGAGGCGTCCCGCCTGTGGGCGCTCTTGCCGAAACATGGGGGAGAGGTAGTAGACCTTCACCAGCGGGAGCTGCTCGCCGAGGTTGTTCTGGATGTACGACCGTATGACCGAGGCGGTCATTTCCGGCTTCAGGGTCACGCTTGTCTCGCTCCGGTCGGTGAAGGTGTACATCTCCTTCCCGACGATGTCGGTGAGCTCGCCGATGCCGCGGGCGAAGAGTGCCGTCTCCTCGAAGACCGGCGTGCGGATCTCGCGGTAGTTGAACCTGTGCATGACGCTCCGGATGGCCTGTTCGACATACTGCCACCGGTGGCTTTCGCCGGGGAGGACGTCCCTGGTGCCTTTGAGCGATTTAAATTTCAAGACTGCTCCGTTTGATGACGGATCGATTGGAAAGGACGGGAAGGAAAGGTCCCGAGATCACATCTCGGAGTAGTTTGCTTCTTCGAGTTTGAACGTGTCAATGATCTCCCGTGAGGACTTCGTTTCCAGAAGCTTGTTCCGGAATTCTTCCTTGTTCATGAGCCGGGAAATGCGGCTGAGAAGCTTGATGTGCGGCCCGATGAGATTGTCCTTGCCGACGAGGAGGAACACGAGCCGGACCGGCTTGTCGTCCAAGGACTGGTAGTTGATCGGCTCCGCGGTCACGCAGAAGGCGGCGACGATGTCCGACACGGCGTCCGTCTTGCCGTGCGGGATGGCGAACCCGTTCCCGACGCCGGTCGACATGATCTTCTCCCGGTCGAAGATCGCGGTGCGGACCTTCTCCTTGTCGAGCACCTTGGAGGACTTGCTGACGACCTCCACAAGGGCGTTGATGATCTCTTCTTTGGTCTGACCGGGAAGGTTGTTTACGACGAGCGTCTCGTCAAGGATATCGCTGATCTTCATTCCTGCAATGCCTTCGTTGGGAGGGCGCCGGCCTCAGGCTCGAGAGGCCCCTCTGCTTTTGGTTAGAAAAAGTGTGAATGAATGTAAGAAAAAACTTGCTCCTTCGCAATCCGCCGGGACGGTCGGGAAGCCCGCCCGGGGAAAAATGCCCCTTTCGATAACGGAATCAGCGAAGCGCCTGCTTCAGGTCCGCGATGAGGTCTTCGACGTCCTCGAGGCCGACCGAGATGCGCACCAGCCCGTCGGTGATACCGATCTTGTTCCGGATCTCCACGGGGATCGAGGCGTGCGTCATCGTCGCCGGGTGGGTGATCAGGGTCTCGACGCCGCCGAGGCTCTCGGCGAGCGTGCAGATCTTCAGGTGCTTCAAAAACGCCTTCGCCGCGCCGTACGAGCCGAGGTCGAAGGAGATCATGCCGCCGAAGTTCTTCATCTGCTTCGCGGCGAGGCGGTGCTGCGGGTGGGTGGCGAGGCCGGGGTAATAGACCTTCTTCACTTTCTTCCGCCGTTCAAGCCACTTCGCGATGAGCATCGCGCTTTTGCCGTGCCGCTCCATCCGGACGGGAAGGGTCTTCGTGCCGCGCAGGCAGAGCCACGCGTCGAACGGACTCAGGATCCCGCCGATCGCCTTCTGGAGGAACCGCAAGCGTTCGGCGATCTTCGCGCTGTTCGTCACGACGATCCCGCCGAGCATGTCGCTGTGGCCGTTGAGGTATTTCGTGAGGCTGTGGACGACGACGTCGACGCCGTGCTCGAGCGGCCGCTGGAGGTACGGGGTGGCGAACGTATTGTCGCAGACCACCGTCAGGCGGTGCTCATGGGCGATGGTCGCGATCGCGTGGAGATCGGTGATCTCCATCGTCGGATTCGCCGGGGTCTCGATGAAGATCATCTTCGTGTTCTTCTTGATCGCCTTCTCGACGTCCGCAGCGTGGGTCATGTTGATGAAGTCGAACTTCAGACCGTAGTCCTCGAGGATCATCTTCGCGATCCGGTACGTGCCGCCGTAGACGCTGTCGGAGGCGATGACGTGGTCCCCCGGCTTGAGGAGATGGAAGATGGCGTCGATCGCCGCCATGCCCGAGCCGAACGCCATGCCGTGGCGCCCGTTTTCCAAGGCGGCGATGTTGCGTTCGAGAGCATCCCGGGTCGGGTTCGAGACCCGGGAGTACTCGTAGCCTTTGTTCTTGCCGAGTTCCGGTTGGGCGTATGTCGACGTCAGGTAGACGGGGGTCATCACCGCCCCGTTCGTCGGGTCGGCGTGCTGGCCTGCATGGATCGCTTTGGTGGAAAAACGCATGGTCATGGGTATATCCGTGTGTGTGGGAGAAGTGGTCTTCTGTTGCGCGCGCGTGTCAGCGCGCCATGTATTCAATGACGTCGTACCGCGTCAGGATCCCGACGATGTGCTGGTCCTCTTCGATCAACACGGCGGAATCCTTCTTTTTCAGGAGGTCGATCGCGTGCTCGATCGGCGAGGAGGTCCCGATGACCGGGAACGCCGGCTCCATGAGCGACTTGACGGTATCGTTGAGCTTGCTCTTATCCGACAGGACGGCGGTGAGAAGCGCGCTGTCGAGGATCGTGCCGACGGGCTTCCCCTTTTCGAGGACGGGAAGCTGCGAGACGTCATGCTGCTTGAACAGATCGAGCGCTGTCTGGACGCTCGCGGTGGAATCGATGGTGATGAGCTGCTGCACCGTCTTCGCCTTGTTCTGGAGGACGTACTTGACGGTGACGCGGTCGGGCGTGAGGAACCCGTTCTCGCGCATCCAGTCGTCGTTATAGATCTTGCTTAAATAGCGCTCGCCGGTGTCGGGGAGGAGGACGACCATCACCTCGTTCTCCTTCATGTGCTCCGCGGCGTACTTCAGCGCGCCGGCCATCGCCGTGCCGCACGAACCGCCTGCAAAAAGCCCCTCCTCGCGCGTGAGCTTCCGGCACATCGTGAACGACTCCTTGTCGTTGACCTCGACCATGTCGTCGATGACGTCGAAGTTGAGCGTGCCCGGGAGCCAGTCCTGGCCGATCCCCTCGACCTTGTAGGTCTTCAGGATGTGGGGATAGGTCTTCGTGTAGAAGTACTCCTTGAGGACGGAGCCTTTCGGGTCGATGCCGATGATCTTGACGTTCGGGTTCTTCTCCTTGAGGAACTTCCCGATGCCGGAGATGGTCCCGCCCGTCCCGACGCCCGCGACGAAGTAATCGATCTGTCCGCCGGTTTGGTCCCAGATCTCGGGGCCCGTGGTCCTATAGTGCGCTTCGGGGTTCTTGGGGTTGAAATACTGGTTGGCAAGGATCGAGTTCGGGGTCTCCCGAACGACGCGCTTGGCGACCTCCGTGTAGCTCTCCGGCGACTCGTGGGGGACGGCCGTGGGGGTGACGATGACCTCGGCGCCAAAGGCCCTGAGGAGCCGGATCTTCTCCATGCTCATCTTGTCGGGTATGGTGAAGACGCACTTGTACCCTTTGATGGCGGCTGCGATCGCGAGCCCCATGCCGGTGTTGCCGGAGGTTGCTTCGACGATCGTCCCGCCGGGGCGCAGGCGCCCTTCGCGTTCGGCCTCCTCGATGATCTCGATCCCGATGCGGTCCTTCACGGACCCCCCCGGGTTGAAGGATTCGACCTTGGCAAAAAAGTGCCCCTTGAAGCCCTTGGTGATCTTGTTGAGGCGGACGAGCGGCGTGTGACCGAGCGTCCCGAGGATATTCTCATGAAACTGCATCTTCTTGATATCTGACAGCATTGATTCTCCGAAGGAATGTTCGTAAGTGAGTATTACCCTATGGTGGTGCGCGCCAATGTCAGCAGGCTCTTGCTCTTTTCGTGGGTCAAGCGCTCGAGCGCCTCGTCGTACGGAAGCCAGGCTGACCCCTGGTGCTCGTCGGAAAGCTTCACCGCCGACTCGGCGGTCTCCGCGAGGTACATCCGGACGATCTTGTTGATGGAAAGACCCTTCCACGTGTAGGAATACCGCAAGGTCTCCATGAACGGGCCGATGAACGCGATCGATGTGATGCCTGTCTCCTCCGTTATCTCTCTCCGGACGGTCGCCTGGTCCTTTTCGCCCTCCTCGATGTTTCCCTTGGGGAAGTCCCAGTGGCCGGCGGTATAGTGGAGAAGGAGGTAGAGCACCCTGTTCCCATCCCGGCGGAAAAGGACCGCCCCGGCCGAGGTCTCGCGCGCCATCTTACCGGTTCATCATGCATGCCGCGAAACCGGCGCCAAACCCGTTGTCGATGTTGACGACGGTGATGCCGCTCGCGCAGGAATTGAGCATTGCAAGGAGCGCCGCGATGCCCTGAAAACTTGTGCCGTATCCGGTCGACGTCGGGACGGCGATGACGGGAACGTCGACGAGTCCCCCGACGACGCTCGGAAGCGCGCCTTCCATGCCGGCCACGACGATGATCACGCGCGCCTGGTGAAGCAGTGCGCTCTTCGACAATAGGCGGTGGATGCCTGCGACGCCGACGTCGCATAGGAGTTCTACGCTGTGGCCAAACATCCGGACGGTCGCCGCGGCTTCCTCGGCGACCGGCATGTCGGAGGTGCCGGCGGTGACGACGAGGACGGTGCCCTTGCCCTTCGAAGAAGGCTTCGGCGTATTGGCCGAGATCGTCCGAGCGACGCTGTTGTAGGAGGCCTTCGGGACACTCTTCTTTACCGCAAGAAAATGCTCTTTTGAGGCCCTGGTGGCGAGCAGCGGTTGATGGCGTGCGACGATCCGCTTGGAAATCTCCGCGACTTGCGCCGGGGTCTTTCCCTGACAGAGGATGACCTCGGGGAAGCCCTGCCGGAGGGCCCGGTGGTGGTCGACGGTCGCGAACCCGATCGACTCCGAGGCGAGGGAACGGACCCGGGAGATAAGATGCTCTTCGCTGACAGATCCTTTTTTGAACGAGCGTAAAAGGAGCTTCAGTTCGTCCTTCGTCATGAGGCGCTTGCGAGAGTGGAAACGTTATGCGGTGAAAGGCCGGATTGCGGAGCAAATATACCTGTTTTTGAGAGGAGATGCAAGGTAATCCTTCGGCGAACTGCCCAATTGTCCTTGTTTGTTTGGGCCTTTTTTCGTAATTTCCTCTACAAAACTTTCAGGACCAGGCGTTGTTCCCGTATATCTTCAGCCTTGTGCTTGGCTACGTCGTTGGATCGTTCCCGTCCGCCTTCGTTCTCGTGAAATGGAAGTCGCGCGTTGATATCAGGACCGCCGGGAGCGGGAACGTGGGAACGATGAACACGTTTGACGTTACCGGCTCAAAAAGCCTCAGTATCGCCGTGCTCCTGATGGATCTCCTCAAAGGATCCCTGGCGGTCTTTCTGGCCGGAGTTCTCATCGGACATGCTCCTGAGGTCGCTGGGGCGGCCGGCATCGGCGCCGTTCTCGGACATAATTATCCCGTTTGGCTGAATTTTCACGGCGGGAGGGGGCTCGCGACCGCCGCAGGCGTTTTCACGCTCGTCGGGTGGGTCTTCATTCCCGTATGGTGCCTCCTCTTCGTGCTGACATACGTGCCGTGGAGGGACATCCATACGTCGAACATCATCAGCTTGATCGTGGCCCCGGTCCTCGTCTGGTTTGCGCCCGACAGCGCGCTTAGGTGGTGCGTTCCGGCCGGGTCGCTGGAAACGTTTCGCGTCGCGGGCGGCATCATCTGTGTACTTATTCTTATCCGGCATTGGGATGTCCTGCCGGCGGTCCTGAAACCGTTCAAAAAACAATCATCATAATATGACCAGTTCCGAACTCAAGCCTATCGCGCGGCAGCTTCGCCGCGACATCATGAAGATGCTCATGATCTCCAAGTCGGGGCATTCCGGCGGGCCCTTGGGCCTGTCCGACATCTTCGCAGCGCTCTACTTCAAGATCCTGAAGCTTGACCCGAAGAACCCGGGGTGGAGCGAGCGCGACTATTTCTTCCTGTCGGCCGGGCATCTCTGCCCGGTCTGGTATGCGACGCTCGCCCGGCGCGGGTTCTTCCCGACGAGCAAGCTTTCGACTCTCCGGCAGATCAACAGCAACCTTCAAGGCCATCCGGCCCCCTCGTACACGCACGGCGTGCCCGGCATCGAGATCGCCTCCGGCGCCCTCGGCCAGGGGCTCTCGGTGGCGGTCGGCTGCGCCCTCGCCGTCACGCTCGACAAGAAGCCGAACAGCGTCTACTGCCTCCTCGGGGACGGCGAACTCAATGAAGGCCAGGTCTGGGAAGCGATGATGACCGCGGGGCACCACAAGCTCGCGAACCTCATCGCGATCGTCGACCGGAACCACTGCCAGATCGACAACCGGACCGACAAAGTCATGGAGATTGAGCCCTTGGCCGACAAGTGGCGCTCCTTCAACTGGAACGTCATCGAGTGCGACGGCAACAACATCGACGACTTCCTCGCGGCGGTCGATAAGGCGAAAGTGCGCAACGGCAAACCGACCGTCATCATCGCCCAGACCATCATGGGAAAAGGCGTCTCGTTCATGGAGGACGACTACAAGTGGCACGGCGTCCCGCCGAACGAGGAGCAGGGAAAGAAGGCCCTGAGTGAACTCGCCCCGACGGAGATGGGCGATTTTGTCACGTTTGACTGGGAAAAGTAGGTTCCAACCGCCGACAATTATTTCATTCTCACTCTACAAAAGACGACATGCTCAAACTTGCATCCACAGATATGAAGGCCACCCGGCTCGGGTTCGGCGAAGCCCTTGTCGAACTCGGGCATGAGAACCCGAACGTCGTCGTCCTGGGGGCCGACGTGACCGGTTCGGTCCGGACCGACCTCTTCATGAAGGCGTTCCCGGATCGGTTCTTCAGCGTCGGCATCGCCGAACAGGACATGATCTCCACCGCGGCGGGACTCGCCGTGGCGGGGAAGATCGCGTTCGCGTCGACCTACGGGGAGTTCGCCGTGGGCCGTCCATTTGACCAGATCCGGCAGTCCCTGGCGTACAGCCGCCTTCCGGTGAAGATCTGCGCGTCCCATTGCGGCATCACCGTGGGACCTGACGGTGCGACGCACCAGTCGCTCGAGGACATCGCGATCATGCGGGTCATCCCGCACATGACGGTCGCCACGCCGTGCGACTACTTCGAGACGAAGAAGATGATCAAGGCCTCGATTCATTGGAACCACCCGATCTATATCCGGTTCTTCCGGGACAACACCCCGGTCTTCACCGACGCCCAGACGCCGATGGAATTCGGGAAGGCGAACACGCTCATCAACGGCACGGACGTCACCGTGATCGCCTGCGGCCTCCAGGTCTGGGAAGCGGTCTTGGCCGAGGAGATCCTCGCCGGCGAAGGGATCAGCGTCCGGCTCCTCAACATGCACACGATCAAGCCCCTCGACAAGGATGCCATCATCAAGGCGGCGAAGGAGACGGGCGCCATCGTCACGGCCGAGGATCACCAGATCCACGGCGGCCTGGGCGGCGCGGTCGCCGAGGTCCTCGCCCAGTCGGTGCCGACCCCGCAGGAGTTCGTCGCGGTTCGGGACACGTTCGGCGAATCGGGAAAAGGCGAGGAGCTCATGAGAAAGTACGGCATCGCCAAGGACGACATCGTCGCGGCGGTGAAGCGTGTCCTCTCCAGAAAAAAGAAATGATGTAACACCTCTCGGTGAATGTCCTATGAACAAGAAGATCCTCTTCCTCCTGTTTCTGTTGGCGTCGGTCTCGCTCGGATTCTGGGCGGGTTATCGCAGCCCGAACAACGTCCGACCAGCCCAGTCCGATCTCATCCAAACTGCTCGGTACATCGACGACCAGGCCTCGTCGGGGAGCGTGCGCGATAGCATCGCCAGCGTGCTTAGCGGCCAGCGCCGGAACGCGATCACCTCATCGGTCGCCCAAGCGAGCCCTGCGGTGGTCGGCATCAACGTCACGGCCGTTCAGCAGGTCCGCGATCCCTGGGGCGGAGCGAACGACCCCTGGTTCCGGTATTTCTTCGGGGATCGGACCTACAACCAGGAAGTGAAAAGCCTCGGTTCCGGGTTCATTATTTCCAGTGACGGCTACATCCTGACGAACGACCATGTCGCGGGGAACGGCAAAGAGATCACCGTCACGCTCACGAACAAAGGGAAGTACAAGGCTCTCCTCGTCGGGACCGACCTCGTCTCCGACATTTCCCTTCTGAAGATCGAGGGGAAAGACCTGCCCTACCTGAGGCTCGGCAATTCCGACGACGTCATCATCGGCGAGTGGGCCATCGCCCTCGGCAATCCGTTCGGCCTCTTTGAGGTGAACGACAAGCCGACGGTCACCGTCGGGGTGGTGAGCGCGACCGGCATGAACCTCAGCGCGGAGCAGGGACGCACCTACCGCGGCATGATCCAGACCGACGCTGCGATCAACTCCGGCAACAGCGGCGGACCGCTCCTCAACTCCGTCGGCGAGGTCATCGGCATCAACGCCGTCATCTATACGCCGAACCAGGGGAGCATCGGTCTTGGATTTGCCATCCCGATCAACCGGGTGAAGACGATCGTTGCGGAACTGAAGAAGAACGGCAAGGTGGAGCGGAACTTCTGGACCGGCCTTCAGGTCCAGACGGTCGACGCCCGGGTGGCGCGCTATTTCGGGCTCGAAAAGGCCGAAGGGGTCATCGTGAGCGATGTCGAGCGGAACAGTCCCGCCTCCCGGGTCGGCATCAAGCCGGGGGACATCATCGTGGAAGTGAACGGCGAAGCCGTCCTCAACGAGGAGGGGATCCTCTCGCTGGTGAGCGACGCTCGGGCCGGCGACGTCTTGAAACTCAAGATCATACGCGACAAAAAGACGATGACCATCCCGCTAACACTCGAACGGCACGACGGATGATCGAGCGCTACACGCGCCCCGCGATGGGCCGCATCTGGACCGAACAGAACAAGTACCAGACCTGGCTCGACGTGGAGATCCTTGCCTGCGAGGCCCAGGCGACACTCGGCGTCATCCCGAAGGAGGCCGTCGCACTCATCCGGACCAAGGCCAAGTTCGAGGTGTCACGGATCGAGGAGATCGAGGAACGGGTGAAGCACGACGTCATCGCGTTCCTCACGAACGTCGGTGAGCACGTCGGCCCTGAATCGCGGTTCATCCATCTCGGCATGACCTCCTCCGATGTCCTCGACACCGGCCTCGCGGTGCAGATGAAACAGTCTGCCGAACTCCTTTTGGAGGACCTCGGCGCACTGCGCGACGTCCTGGCTCGGCGAGCGAAAGAGTGGAAGCACACTTTAATGGTCGGCCGTACGCACGGCATCCACGCCGAACCGACGACCTTCGGCTTGAAACTCGCCCTTTGGTACGACGAAACGAACCGGAACATCCGCCGGCTCCGCGCCGCCCTGGAAACCATTTCGGTCGGGCAGATCTCCGGCGCGGTCGGGACGTACGAACACTTGGACCCGTTCGTCGAACGCTACGTGTGCGAAAAACTCTCCCTCAAGCCCGCTCCCATATCGACGCAGGTCCTCCAACGCGACCTCCATGCGGAGTTCATGACGGTCCTGGCGGTCGTCGGCGGCTCCCTCGAACAGTTCGCGACCGAGATCCGGCACCTCCAGCGCACCGAGGTGCTCGAGGCGGAGGAGTATTTTTCCCAAGGCCAGAAGGGATCTTCCGCGATGCCTCACAAGCGGAATCCGATCACCTGCGAACGCGTCGCGGGCCTCGCACGGGTCCTCCGGGGAAACGCCCACGCCGCGCTCGAGAACATCGCCCTCTGGCACGAGCGCGACATCACGCACTCGAGCGTCGAGCGGATCATCATCCCCGACAGCTGTATTCTCCTGGACTACATGATCACGACGTTCACCGGTATCGTGGACAAGCTCCTCGTCTATCCCGAGAACATGAGGAAGAACCTCGACCTCACCTGCGGGCTCATCTTCTCCCAGTCGGTCCTCCTGGCGCTCACCAAAAAAGGGATGAAGCGGGAGGACGCCTACAGTACGGTCCAGAAGGAAGCCATGATCGTCTGGCAGTCCAAAACGAACTTCAAGGAGGTCCTTCTTGCCAACGCTGCCGTCATGGCGGTTTTGACCAAAAAGGAGCTCGACGGGATCTTCGATCTCTCAAAAAGCATTCGCAACGTCGACTATATCTTTCAGCAGGTGGGGCTCGGATAGCGGTCTTCGCCACTTCAATCATCAGAGGGACACGGCAATGAGAAAGTACCAGAATTTCATCAGCGGCAAATGGGTGGACGCCCGGTCGGGGCTCACGTTCGAGAACCGCAACCCCGCCAACTGGAGCGAGGTCATCGGCACGTTCCCGAAATCTTCCAAAGAAGACGTCGAAGAGGCGGTCCGGTGCGCCCGGAAGGCGTTTGAAACGTGGCGCCTCGTTCCCGCGCCCCATCGGGGCGACATATTGAAGCGCGTCGGCGACCTCATGGTCGCCAAGAAGGAAGAGATCGCCCGGACGATGACCCGGGAGATGGGGAAGGTCTTGGTCGAAACGCGCGGCGACGTCCAGGAGGGGATCGACACCGCCTATTACGCCGCCTCGGAAGGCCGCCGGCTCTTCGGGCACACCGTGCCTTCCGAACTGCCGAACAAGTTCAATATGGCGATCCGCACGCCCGTCGGCGTCGCCGGCATCGTGACCCCCTGGAACTTCCCGATGGCGATACCGACCTGGAAGATCTTTCCGGCGCTCCTCTGCGGGAACACGGTCGTCTTCAAGCCCGCCTCCGACACGCCAGCCACGGCGGCGATGCTCGTCGAGATCCTCGTCGAAGCGGGCGTCCCCACAGGCGTCGTCAATATCGTCCATGGCGGCGGGAGCGACGTCGGCATGGCGATCGTCGAACATGCGGACGTTGATCTGATCAGCTTCACCGGTTCGACCGGCGTCGGCATCAAGATCTCCGAGGTCGCCAGTAAGACATTGAAGCGGGTCTCATTGGAACTCGGCGGAAAAAACGCCCAGATCGTCATGGACGACGCCGACCTCGGCCTCGCCCTGGACGGCGTCCTCTGGGGGGCGTTCGGCACGACGGGCCAGCGCTGCACGGCGACGAGCCGTCTGCTTCTCCATGAGAAGGTGTTCGACAAATTCATGGCGGACCTCGTCTCCCGGACGAAGAAGCTTCGATTGGGTGACGGTCTCCTTGAGACGACCGACATCGGACCCTGCATTCATGAAGGCCAGCGGAAGATCGTCCAGGGCTACGTCGATATCGGCCAGAAGGAAGGCGCGAAGATCGCCGCCGGCGGCGCGATCGCGACCGACGACGGCCAGAAGAACGGCTGGTTCTTCCAGCCCACGATCTTCACCGAGGTGACGCCCGCCATGCGCATCGCTCGGGAAGAGATCTTCGGGCCGGTCCTTTCGGTCATCCGGATCAAGAGCCTCGAGGAAGGGGTAAGCGTCCTCAACGACACGATCTACGGACTTTCCTCGTCGATCTACACGAAGGACATCAACAACGCGTTCCGGGCGATCCGGGACATCAAAGCGGGGATCACATATGTGAACGGCCCCACGATCGGTGCCGAAGCCCACATGCCGTTCGGCGGCGTGAAACAGACCGGCAACGGCCACCGCGAAGGGGGCTGGACGGTCTTCGAGTTCTTCAGCGAATGGAAGACGGTCTACATCGACTACAGCGGGAAGCTCCAGAGAGCCCAGATCGACGCATAGATTGCCTCTTTTACCCGATTTGCCGGTGCGCACGCCCCGGCAAAAGGGTCTTGATAAATTGACGGCGATTTCGTATCTTGGACTATGAAACGCTTCCGACATACCACTCCGGTCCGCAACACCGGGACCACCCCCTCCACCGTCGGAAGACCCTACATTGTCTCCCTGTTCGAGCACCAGGAATTCTTCTAAGCGGCCTGATTTTCGCATTCTGTCTTCGAAAATCACACTTTGCCAGAACGAATCAACCTAAAAAGGTGCTCTATGAACACGAAACATACTGACACTCTTCCGACAGTAACCCCTTCTGAGGTTCCAGCGGTCATCGGGAAGCATATGCTCGTCGACATGCTCGATTTTGTCGTCGATCTGAAGCGGAGCGAGGGCGCCTACATTTACGACTCGAAATCGAACCGGAGGCTCCTCGACTTCTTCACGTTCGTCGCGTCGATGCCGATTGGCCTGAACCACCCAAAGATGACGACGCCCGAGTTCGTGGAAAAGATCGGGTACGTCGCCATCAACAAGCCGACGAACTCGGACGTCTACACGACCGAGATGGCCGAGTTCCTCCAGGTCTTCTCCCGCGTGGCGATCCCCAACTACCTGCCGCACGCCTTCTTCATCGAAGGCGGCGCGCTCGCCGTCGAGAACGCCCTGAAGACCGCGTTCGACTGGAAGATCCGCAAGAACTTCGCCAAAGGCTACAAAGAGGAGAAGGGAAAGCAGGTCATCCACTTCCGTCAGGCCTTCCATGGCCGGTCCGGCTACACGATGTCCCTGACGAACACCGATCCGGTGAAGACCGACCTCTTCCCAAAATTCTCCTGGCCGCGGATCACGCCGCCGACGATGACGTTTCCGATGAACGAAGCGAACCTCCTTGCGGTCCAAAAGGCGGAACAGGCCGCAATCAACGAGATCAAGGAGGCGATCCGTGCGAACAAGGACGACATCGCGTCGATCATCCTCGAGCCGATTCAGGGCGAAGGGGGGGACAACCATTTCCGGAAGGAGTTCTTTGTCGAACTTCGGACCATCGCCGACGAGAACGACATTCTGCTCATCTTGGATGAGGTCCAGACGGGCATCGGCCTCACGGGCAAGATGTGGGCGCACGAGCATTTCGTGAAGCCCGACATCATTTCGTTCGGCAAGAAGATGCAGGTGTGCGGCATCTTGTGCGGTCCGAGGATCGACGAAGTCCCCGACAACGTCTTTCGGGTCTCGAGCCGGCTGAATTCGACCTGGGGCGGCGGACTCGTCGACATGGTCCGGGCCCAGCGCTACTTGGAGATCATCGAGGAGGACCACCTCGTGGAGAACGCGCGCGTCTTGGGGGACCATCTTCACGGCGCCTTGCGCGAATTGCAGGCGGAGTTCCCGAAACTCGTCTCGAACGCGCGGGGCCGCGGCCTGTTCTGCGCTTTCGACGTCCGGACAGGCGCGGAGCGCAACGGCCTGCGCAAACTCGCCTTCGCCCGGGGCCTTGTTGTCCTTGGAAGCGGCGAGAGGTCCTTGCGGTTCCGGCCGCCCCTCACGATCCAGAAGCATGAACTCGACGAGGGCGTCTCGATCCTCCGGCAGTCGCTGAAGGAAATGAAAGCCTAGAACAGCAAGAACATACTCTCCAGGTCTTTTCGGTGGATTAGTGCCTGGTGGAGGAGCCCTGACGAGCAATAGGGACGTCAGGGCTTTTTTATGCCTGTACGCTTTAGTATCCGAGCGCGGTCCCCGGCTCGCGGTCGTCGGGGCCGCCGGTGAGCGTGCGCTTCCTCGGGTCGAAGGAAAGCGCCTCCACTTCGCCGAGGGAATGCGGTGATTCCCACATGACGTTCCCGTGCGCGGCCATCGACTGCAGGACCGAATTCGGAAAGCAGCCCGGCTCGTAGAAGAGGGTGTCGGGGAGCCATTGGTGGTGAAACCGGGGCGCCCGGACCGCCTCGTCGACGGTCATTTTGTAGTCGATGACGTTCACGATCGTCTGGAAGACCGCCGTGATGATCTTGGAGCCGCCTCGCGCCCCGAGGACCAGGACGGGCGTGCCGTTCTTCAGGACGAGCGTCGGCGTCATGGAACTCAAGGGGCGCTTCTCCGGCGCGATGGCGTTCGCCTCGCCGCCGACGAGGCCGTACATGTTCGCCACCCCCGGCTTCGCGCTGAAGTCGTCCATCTGGTCGTTCATCAGGAAGCCCGCCCCTTGCACGGCCACCTTGCTCCCGAAGAGGTCGTTGAGCGTATAGGTCACCGAGACGACGTTTCCTTTCTTATCCTGGACAACGTAGTTGGTCGTGTGGTTCTTCTCGCGCCCGGGAAGCGTGCCGGGATGGATGCTCTTGGACTCCGTCGCGCGGACGGGGTCGATCTCCAGGAGCCTCGACCGGGCGTACTCCTTCGAGACGAGCGTCCGCAAGGGGATCCGCTGGTGATCGGGATCGCCGAGATACTTCGACCGGTCAGCGAAGACCCGCTTCATCGCCTCTGCCATGATGTGCGCCGATTTCTCCGAATGAAATCCCATCTTCGCGAGGTCGGACGGCTCCACGAGGTTCAAGAGCGCCAGGAGGCAGGCGCCTCCGGAACTCGGCGGAGGCATCGACAGGATCTGGAACCCCCGGTACGTGCCGGTGAGGGGCGCGCGCCGAACGGTCGTGTATGCCTTCAGGTCTTCGAGAGTGATCTCCCCGTGGCCGCGGCTCATCTCATCGACGATCATGCCGGCGGTCGCGCCTTCGTAGAACTCCTTCGCGCCGTCCTTCGCGATCCTGTGGAGCGTCTTTGCGAGATCCGGCTGCCGCAGCGTGTCCCCCGCATGGAGCTCTTTGCCCCCGGGGAAGAAGATCGCCTTTGTCGCCTCGAAGAGCCGCAGCGAGTCGCGGTACTCTTCCAGGTCGTCGGCAAACGCGCTGTCCACGACGAACCCCTCCTCCGCGAACCGGATGGCGGGCCGCAAGACCTCCGCACGCTTCATCGTGCCGAACTCGTCGAGCGCTCGGAGGAGCCCCGCGACCGTTCCCGGTACGCCGGAGGCGCGGTGGCCGTTGACGGTCTCCCCGGTGACCTTTCCGGCCGCGTCGAGATACATTGCCCGCGTCGCGCTCTTCGGCGCCTTCTCCCGGAAATCGAGCGCCGTCGCCGATCCGCTCGCCTTCCGGTAGATCATGAACCCGCCACCGCCGATATTGCCCGCCTCGGGGTAGACGACCGCCAGCGTGAAACCGACCGCCACGGCCGCATCGACGGCGTTGCCGCCGCGTTTGAGGATGGCGAGGCCCGCCTCGTCGGCGAGTCGGCTCGCCGAGACGATCATGGCGTTGTCGGCTTTGACCCGGGGAGGAGGGAGGCCGGCGGTGACGGCGTTCATGAATAGGAGAGTGAGGAGGGCGAAGAACAGGGACCTGGTGGCAAGATTCATTGCGCGCGTTCGAATTGTGAAAGTGAAGGCTATTGTGCATGAAGGTAGAGAGAAATTGCATGAATCTCAAGAGTTGAATTCCCAGCCGATTTTCTTTATCTTGGGGCAATGGAAACCCCCGGAACAGAAGGAGAAGGCCTGAAACTCAACACCGGCACGGTGCGCACGCTCCTCGTCAATTTCCTGCGCGACGAAATGACGAACGCCGGATTCACCAAGGCGGTCATCGGCCTGTCGGGCGGCGTCGACTCCGCGCTCGTGGCCTTCCTGGCCGTCGAGGCGCTCGGGAAGGAGAACGTTCTCGCCCTCCTCATGCCCTACCGGTCGAGCAGCCCTACGAGCGCGTCGGACGCGATGCTTGTCGTCAAGCAGCTCGGGCTCCGGCACGAACTCGTCGAGGTCACTCCGATGGTCGACCCACTGTTGGAGCCCGAGATGGACCCGGTGCGAAAAGGGAATATCATGGCGCGCTCACGGATGATCGTCCTCTATGACCGTTCGGCCCGGGAGAAGGCGCTTGTCGTAGGCACGAGCAACAAGACTGAGATCCTCCTCGGATACGGGACGCAGTACGGCGACACGGCCTGCGCGCTCAACCCCGTCGGCGATCTGTATAAGACGCAGGTCTGGCACCTGGCCGAGGCGGTCGGCGTGCCGCGCGCGATCATCGAAAAGAAGCCGACGGCGGACCTCTGGGAGGGGCAAACGGACGAACAGGAACTTGGATTTTCGTACGCGCTCGCCGACAGGTTGCTCTTCGCGATGGTCGATGAACAGCGCAGCGACGCGGAACTCGAGGACCGCGGGTTCGAGAAGCATTTGATCGAGAAGGTCCGGCGTCTCATGCGACGGAACCAGTTCAAGAGGCTTCCTCCCATCATCGCGAAGGTCTCCCACCGCACCGTGAACGTCGATTTTCGATATCCCCGCGACTGGGGCATCTAGCCGTCCGCCCCCGATGAACGAAATCCAGGCCGGCACGCTCTATATCGTCAGCACCCCGATCGGCAACCTCGAGGATATCACGTACCGGGCGGTCAAGATCCTCTCGGGCGTCGACCTCATCGCCGCCGAAGATACCCGCACGACGCTCGTCCTCCTGCGCCATTTCAACATCATCAAGCCCCTCATCAGTTATTACAGCTACAACGAAGCTCGGCGCACGCCGGAGCTCATCGAGAAGCTCGCTTCCGGTACGACCATCGCGCTGGTTTCCGACGCCGGCACTCCGGGGATCTCCGATCCCGCCTATAGGGTGATTCGGGCCGCGCTCGACCACAAGATCCCGGTCGTCGCCATTCCCGGTCCCGCGGCGTTCCTCCCAGCGCTCGTCGTGAGCGGCCTCCCGATCGACCGGTTCGTGTTCGAGGGGTTCCTTCCGGTGAAAAAAGGAAGGAAAACGAAACTGGCGCATATGGCGCTGGAGGAACGGACTATAGTACTGTACGAATCCCCCCACAGGATCCTCCGAACTCTTGCGGACTTGCGCACGGTCCTGGGGGAGAGGGAGGTCTCCGTGTCGCGCGAACTGACGAAGAAGTTCGAAGAGGTGGTCCGCGGCACGCTCACCGAAGCGCACAGTTACTTTTCATCGAAGACGATCAAGGGGGAGTTCGTCGTCGTCGTCGCTGGCACGTCCGGACCTCAGCCCGAACAGACGGAGACTTGACACGAGGCAGTTTTTTCTGTATCTTTTTTTGAACCCATCCGGTACGACACCCTCCCGAAGTTGTCTCTAACTTGCCGTCCGCAACAACCATCATCTTTTCTTTGGAGGCGTTATGGACGCATTATTCTCCCGCACGATCAAGGCAGGCAAATCAACATTCTTCGTCGACGTGAAGGAGGCAAAGAACAACAAGCGCTACGTCAGCCTCGCCGAGAGCACCATCTCCGGCGAAGGGGAGGAGAAGAAGTTCACCCGCAAGAGCATTCTCATGTTCGACAACGTCGCCGAGCAGATCTGTGACGCGCTCATGGAGGCTACTGGAGTGCTGAAAGAGTAGCCGGCGGCACGACGTTCCGGCCGGAGTGCATCCCGGCCGGAACTGAGTGCTTTCCAGCTTTCCTGGTCAACCTGAGTCACCCGGCCTCATTTTGCCGGAGATGACATTTGACTTTTGTTCACAAATACGTTTACTTATATGGCAAGGATAATCGTCTTTTATCTGACATCCACCGGTCGGCGGCCTGTCGAGGAATTTCTCGACGGGTTGAAGGATCGCGAGGCGAAAGAAGGTCCTCTGGGTGCTCCGTTTGGTGGAAACCCTGGAAAGGGTTCCAGAGCAATACTTTACGAAACTCGCGGGAACACAACGGCTGTGGGAGCTCCGATGCCGCGCCGGCGGGTTGTCCTGCCGGCTTCTAGGATTCTTTGATGGTTCGCAAACCTTGGTTCTGACAAATGGATTCATAAAGAAGCAGCAAGGAATTCCGCTTCGGGAAATCGAGCTAGCCCGCAAACGCCGAATTGAATATTTTCAAAGGAGAATGCCTGTATGAGCGACGTGGAACGATACATCGAAAAAAGAAAAAAGCGCAGTTCAAAATTTGAGAAGAACTTCGAGAAGGGCTATGAAGCATTTGCATTCAGCGCCATGCTGAGGGACGCCAGACAACGGGCGGGCATCACACAAGAGATGATCGCCAAGAAGCTCCGCACTAAGAAGTCCGCCATCTCCAGGATCGAAAATCATGCCGAAGACATCCGACTTTCGACTCTCGGAAAGTATGCCCATGCGCTCGGAAAGAAGCTTACAGTACGGCTTGCCGATTGAGATCATGCAAGAAAAGGGTCCAGTCCTGAAAGCGGAATCGCCTCTTGGGAAGGACGTCCGGCCGGCTACGATATGAAGGCTGGGCGATATAGATATGATGACGCACAAGTGGAGGTGTAGCGATGCCAATCGTCTTTTCACGATCGAATTTACGCGACCGTATTCGCGAGATCACTTCGTTATGCCGCGATCAGGATGAACCCGTGTTCATCACAAAGAAGGGAGAACATGATCCCGTCCTAATGCGCCTTGACTCCTATGAGCGGCTCAATGCTCAATTGAGCCTCACTGAAAACCTTTTCGTTGCGCAGGCTCAATCTGCGGCAGGGAAGCTAGGCCTCAGTCATCGCGAGATGATGGCAAAACTCAGACGGAGAGGCAAGACCCGTAGGGCGCGTTCATAGCGGCCATTCTGGCGGGTCGATCCGTGGCAACCTATGCAAATTGGACCACGCGAGATGATCCACCATTACTTCGGTAGCGTGCATCCTGACGAGTGATAGAACCAGTAACCCAACCGCAATGATCCGCTGTTGCGCTTTTGTGAACCAATTGAAGACCTCTATCTAATGAACCGCATCCTTCTCCCGTTTCTCGCCTTTTGTGCAGTTGCCCCCTCACTCCTCGCCCAGGATTCGATCCAGAGAGCATCCATCGAACGGCTCGAGCGGACGCTTTCCGCCGACTCTCTCGAGGGGCGCGGATCGCTCACCCCGGGCAATGACAAGGCCGCCCGAATCATCGCGTCGGAGTTCGCCTCCGCGGGCCTCAAGCCGATCCCGGGAGCGGACGACTTCTTCCAAAAGCTTCCCGTGACCGTCGTGGCCCCGGGCTTGCGCAAGATCGCGGTCAACGGCCTCCCGATCGGCGAGGGCGACGTGTTCGTCATGTCAAACCGCGATTCACTCTCCTCGAACCAGTTGGGGGAATTCACCGTCGCCTACATCGCGCCGGGCATGAGCATGCGCCAGAAGATCGGCGCGATCAACAAGCAGGAGAAGAACACGCTCCTCCTCATCGCCCGGGACCAGAAGAAGAGCTTCGACCGCTACAAGGGGTTCTTCGGCGGCCGGTCGATCGACAACGAGCCGCAGACAGGCCCGACGGTCGTCGCGGTCCTCATGGATTCCGTTCCGGTGACATCGTACGACATCAAGATCACGAACCGTGTCGAAACACGCTTCCTGCAGAACATCGCGGGCATGATCCCTGGGAAGCGAGCCAACGAGATCGTCCTTTTTTCTGCGCACTACGACCATCTCGGCATCATCACGCCGGTCGACGGCGACTCCATCGCCAATGGCGCCGATGACGACGCGTCGGGAACGACGGCCGTCATGACGCTCGCCCGGTACTTCGCCGCGAAGGGAACGCCCGAGCGGACGCTCATGTTCGTCGCGTTTGCGGCCGAGGAGATCGGCGGCTTCGGATCGCAGTACTTCTCCAAGCAGCTGAAGCCCGAATCGATCGTTGCCATGTGCAACATCGAAATGATCGGGATGCCCTCGAAGTTCGGGCCGAACAGCGCATGGATGACCGGTTTCGATCGCTCGGACTTCGGGAAGATCGTCCAGGAGGCATCGAAGGGGAGCGGGTTCAGCCTCTATCCCGATCCCTACCCGGACCAGAACCTCTTTTTTCGGTCCGACAACGCGAGGCTCGCGAAGCTCGGCGTCCCGGCCCATTCGGTCTCCTCGAGCCAGATCGACACCGACAAGTACTATCACAGCGTGAAGGACGAGATCGAGACGCTCGACCTCGACCATATGACATCGGTCATCCGAGGCCTGGCCGCAGGGATGGCGCCGATCATCTCCGGCGAGAAGACGCCGACGCGGATCACCGACGCTGTGCGGAAGTAGCGTTTTACTCCGAACGAGGAATTTCGTATCTTAGGGCGTCAGAACGGCACCTTTCCCATGATAATGAACTGCATATGAGCACAGATCCCGCACCATCCCCCCGCATGGTCGAGCGTATCAAGAGCATCCAGCAGGCCCTTCGCGAGCAGAAGATCGAGGCCTGGCTCCTCTATGACTTTTGGAAGCGCAACGAGTACGCCCAGCGCATCCTCGACTACCCGAAGCACATCCTCAACACGCGACGATTCTTCTACCTCATCCCCGCCACGGGAGAGCCCCGGAAGCTCGTCCACAGCATCGAACGCTGGAACCTCGATCACCTCCCGGGGGAGAAGACGATCTTCCTCAGCTGGCAGTCGCTCGAGAGCGGCCTCCAAGACCTCCTGAAGGGGGTGAAGACCGTCGCGATGGAGTACTCGCCGAACAACGCGATCCCGTACATTTCGAAGGTGGACGCCGGCACGATCGAGATGGTGAAGCGCACCGGGGTGAACGTCGTTTCGTCGATGAACCTCGCCCAGTACTTCGAGGCGCGCTGGACGGAAGCCGCGTACCGCGACAACCTCGAGACCGCCGCCGCGATGCGCCAGATCGTCGACCTTGCGTTCAGATTCATGAAGGACCGCATCGTGCGCAAAGAACGGGTGACGGAATACGACGTACAGCAGTTCATGATGGGCCAGTTCGCCGCCCGGGGGCTCGCCACGGGCGTGGAGCCGAACTGCTCGGTCAACGCGAACAGCGGCAACCCCCACTACGAGCCGACGAAGGAGGTCCACAGCGAGCTCCATGAGGGCGACTTCGTCCTCATCGACCTCTGGGCGAAGAAGAACGCGGCGGGCTCGACCTACAACGACATCACCTGGACAGGGTACCTCGGGAAGAGCGTCCCGGAAAAATACGCCAAGATCTTCGCGGTCGTCGCCGGGGCCCGCGATGCGGCCTTGAACCTGTTGAAGGAATCGTTCGCCAAGAAGCGCCCCTTGAGAGGATGCGACGTCGACGACGCGGCGCGGAACCATATCGTAAGCCATGGGTTCGGCGAGTTCTTCATCCACCGGACCGGGCATTCGATCACGGAGGACCTCCATGGGAGCGGGGCGAACATGGACAACCTCGAGACGAAGGACGAACGGACGATCATTCCCGAGACCTCTTTCTCCATCGAGCCCGGGATCTACTTCATGGGGGATTTCGGCATTCGGAGCGAGATCAACGTCTACATCACGAAGGACGGCCAGGTCGTCGTCCCCGGAGAACCGAAGCAGACCGAGATCCGCGCCATCTTACTATGACGACCGATATGATGAAAACAGCGACCCTCTCCCTTTTTCTTCTCCTGGCGGGCTGCCATGGCGCGGACGACGGCTCGATCTCCGCATCGGGCACGATCGAAGCGACCGAGGTGACCGTCGGCGCGAAGGTCGGCGGCACGGTCGTCAGCCTACGCGTGGACGAGGGCTCCGTCGTCCATAAGGGGGACACGCTCGCCATCCTCGACCGCACGGACAACATCATCGCGCTGCGGCAAGCCGAAGCGAACGCGGCCGCCACATCCGCTGCGTACTCCCTCGCCCTCAACGGCGCGAGGAGGGAAGACATCGCCCAGGCGGAAGCGACGCTCGCCAATGCAACCAGCGACCTCCACCGCATGGAGGGTCTCATCGCTTCCGGAAGCGCCACGCAGAAACAGGTCGACGACGCGCGGACCAAACTCGTCCTCGCCGATCAGGCCTACCAGAAGCTCAGAACAGGTTCGCGCAACGAGGACATCGAGTCCGCCCGGGCGCGCCGCGACCAGGCCGCAGCACAGGTGGATGCGCTGAAGCAGAAGATCGACGACGCCGTCGTCCATGCCCCGCTGGACGGCACCGTGACCGAAACATCCGTTGAACAAGGCGAGATCGTCCAGCCCATGGGCGCCGTCGTCAAGCTCACGCAGCTCGATAGGGTCCACCTCATGATCTACGTGACCGAGCAGGAGCTCGCAAGAGTGAAGCTCGGCCAGAGCGTCAAGATCTCGATCGACGGCGAGCCGGGCAAAACGTTCCCCGGCACCGTCACCTACATCTCGCCCGTCGCAGAGTTCACCCCGAGGAACATCCAGACCAAGGAAGACCGCACGAAGCTCGTGTTCGGTGTGAAGGTCGAGGCGGAGAACGCCGACCACCTCCTGAAGTCCGGCATGCCCGCGGACGCCGTCATCGAGGCTGCAGGGACCCCGGGCGCGGCCCGGTAAGGATGCCCTCCGCAATCGACATCAATGGGTTGTCGAAGTCGTTCGGTTCCCTCACAGCCGTCGACGGGATCTCGTTCTCTGTGGCCCAGGGGGAGATGTTCTGCATCGTCGGTCCCGACGGTGCGGGGAAGACCACGACGATGCGCATGCTCTGCGGCCTCCTCCCGATGTCCGGAGGTTCCGGCACGATCCTCGGATTCGACCTCAAGACCCAGGCCGCGCAGCTCAAACGCGAGATCGGCTACCTCTCCCAGCGGTTCTCCCTCTACGGCGACCTGACGGTCGACGAGAACATCGAGTTCTTCGCCGAGATCAACGAGGTGACGGACTTCCGCGCGCGCCGGGACGAGCTCCTCGCGTTCACGAGGCTCCAGCCGTTCCGGGGCCGCCTCGCCGAACAGCTCTCCGGCGGGATGAAGCAGAAGCTCGCCCTCGCCTGTACGCTCGTCCACCAGCCCAAGATCATCTTCCTCGACGAGCCGACGACCGGCGTCGATCCCGTCAGTCGGCGCGATTTCTGGAAGATCCTTTCCGACCTGCTCCACCAGAACATCACCATCATCATGACGACGCCGTACCTCGACGAGGCCGAGCGCTGCACTCGCGTCGCGTTGATGAATAACGGCCGGCTCATGGTCGTCGACACTCCCCTCCACGTGAAGTCCCTCATGCGCGGGTCGATCATGGAGGTCGTCTGCGACGGTATCCGGCGCGCCGCAGCGGTCCTCGCCGGGACCGTCGGCGTGAAGAAGGTGCAGGTCTTCGGCGACAGGCTCAACGTCATCATCGAGAACGAATCGGTCGGACCAGCGGTGCTCGCGTCGCTTGCCTCATGGGAGATCAGGGTCGCGGACTGGCGGTTCGTCCGGCCGACGCTCGAGAACGTGTTCATCTCCATGACCTCGGACGAGAAACAGGCCGAAGCGCATGGCTGACGCGGCGATCCGATCGGAGGGATTGACCAAGAAGTTCGGCGACTTCACCGCCGTCGACCAGGTGAGCTTCGAAGTGAAGAAGGGGGAGATCTTCGGCTTTCTCGGGGCGAACGGCGCGGGCAAGTCGACGACCATCCGGATGCTCTGCGGGCTCCTCGAGCCGACCTCCGGTACGGCAAAAGTGGCGGGATACGACATCAATACGCAGACCGAGCTCCTCAAGCGGCGCATCGGGTACATGTCCCAGCGGTTCTCGCTCTACGAGGATCTCACCGTCGAGGAGAACATCCGCTTCTTCGGAGGCGTCTACGGTCTGGGCGCCGATCGGATCCGGGACCGCAAAGACTGGATCATCGGCATGGCGGGCCTGCGGGGCAGGGAAAAGAGCCTCACCCGGGAGCTCTCGGGAGGATGGAAGCAGCGGCTTGCGCTCGGATGCGCCATCGTTCACGAACCCGATATCGTCTTCCTCGACGAGCCCACGGGCGGCGTCGACCCCGTCTCGCGCCGGAACTTCTGGGACCTCATCAACGAACTATCCACCGAAGGCGTGACGGTCCTTGTTACGACGCATTATCTCGACGAGGCGGAGTATTGCAACTCGATCATCCTCATCAATGCGGGGCGGCTCATCGCGCAGGGGAGCCCGAAGGAACTCAAGACGGAGCATATCACCTACACCATTCTCGAGGTCGAGACCGAGAGTATCGTCGCGGCGATGACCGTCCTCGAGGCGCAGCCGTGGGTCCTCAAGACCTCGCTGTTCGGGACGCGGCTCCACGTCGGGGTCGCCGACGAGGCTGCCGGGAGGGAACAGATCGCCGCCACCCTCGCGAACGCGGGCCTCTCGGCTGGCAGCATCACCAGGATCTCCCCCTCCCTCGAGGACGTCTTCCTCCACCTGCTCGAGCGCGACAACGCCGTGACGGGAGCATAGGATGCTGAAACGTCTCAAGCCGATCATGCGGAAAGAGTTCATCCAGATCAGCCGGGATTCGCGGTCGCTGGGGGTGTTGCTCGTCCTGCCGTCGTTCCTCGTCTTCCTCATCGGGTATGCGCTGAACTTCGACGTGAAGCATGTCCCGGTGGCGGTCTTCGACCAGGACCATTCGGAGACGAGCCGGGAGTTCGTCCGGAGTTTTGAGACCTCCGAGTACTTCGTCGTGACGCAGAACGTCGACTCGTACCGCGACATCGAGCTCCTCCTCGGGGAGGAGAAGGCGCACATGGCGCTCGTCATCCCCCCTGACTTTTCCGCGAACCTCCTTGCCGGCCGCGACGCGCCGATGCAGATCATCATCGACGGCGCGAACGCGAACACCGCGACGACGGTCCTCGGCTACTCGTCGGTCATCGTCCAAAACTACTCGACAAAGCTCGCGGCGAAGGCCTTCGAGCGGATCGGGCGCGAGATGTACAAGCCGATCGAGCTCCGGCCCAACATCTGGTACAACCCCGAACTCTCCACCGCGAAGTTTCTCATCCCGGGGATGATCGGGTTCATCCTCATGATCACCGGGGTCGTGTCGACGTCGCTTTCGGTGGTGAGGGAGAAGGAGCGCGGGACGATGGAGCAGCTCCTCCTCTCTCCCCTGAGGACCTTCGAGGTCATCCTCGGCAAAACGATCCCGTACCTCGGCGTCGCGCTCTTCTCCTCCGTCCTCATTCTCGTCGTGAGCGTCGCGGTCTTTCACGTCTCGATCCAGGGGAGCCTCGTTTGGCTCTTCGCGGGGATCATCCTGTTCCTCTTCTGCGCCCTTGGCCAGGGGATACTCATATCCTCAATTGCAGAGACGCAGCAGGTCGCCTTCCTCGTTTCCACCTTTTCGTCGCTCCTGCCGACGTTCCTCCTGTCGGGGTTCATCTTTCCGATCTCGAGCATGCCGCTGCCCTTGCGGCTCATTTCAAACATCGCGCCGGCGAAGTATTTTCTCATCATCGCCCGAAGCATCATTTTGAAGGGCGCCGGGCCCGAGGCCTACTGGCAGCAGTTCGTCTTTCTCGCGATCTTCGCGGTCGCCGCCCTCGGCCTGGCGACGCTGAAGATGATCAAGAGGCCGGCATGAGAGTGATCTATCACATCATCGTGAAGGAGTTTCTCCAAATCCGCCGGGATAAGCGGATGCTCGGCCTCTCTCTCATTTCGCCGATCCTCCAGCTCGTTCTCCTGGGGTACGCCGCAACGACCGACATCCGGCTCATACCAATGATCGTCCACGATCAGGACCGCTCGAGCGCGAGCAGGGAGCTCATCGCCGGGTTCACCAACTCGGGATACTTCGTGCTTCAGGGATATGCGGAGTCTTCCGGCGAGGTCGATCAGGCGATCGCGGACGGCAAAGCGTGGGTTGCCCTCGTCATCCCGACGACCTTCTCGAAGGACCTCCTTGCGCAAAAGACGACGCAGCTGCAGCTCATCGTCGACGGCAGCGACGCCAATTCGGCGAACATCGGCCTTGGATACGCCTCGCAGATCGTCACGCGCTACTCCCGCTCCGTATCGACGAAGATCCTCGAACAACATCCGGGCGCGAAGGTCCCCGCTCGGGTCGACGCCAAGACCCGCGTCTGGTACAATCCCGATCTCAAGAGCCGAAACTTCATGGTCCCCGGGGTCGTCGCACTCGTCCTGATGATCATCACGATGACGCTCACCTCCATCGGTGTCGTGAAGGAGAAGGAGAGCGGCACGCTCGAGCAGCTTCTCGTCACGCCGATCACCCCGGCCCAGCTCATCATCGGAAAACTCCTGCCGTTCGCCATCATCGGGGCGCTCGACGTGACGCTCGTTCTGACGATCGCGCGCTTCTGGTTCGAAGTGCCGGTCCGGGGGAGCGTGGGCCTCCTCTACGCCCTCTCCGGTCTGTTCGTCTTGACGACGCTCGGCCTCGGTCTGTTCGTTTCGACGATCTCGAAGACGCAGCAGCAGGCGATGATGACGGCGCAGTTCTTCATCCTCATGCCGATGATCTATCTTTCGGGATTCACCTTTCCGATCGAGAATATGCCGCAGCCAGTCCAGTACGTCACCTACATCCTCCCGTTACGGTACTTTATGACCATCATTCGTGGGATCTTCCTCAAAGGAGTGGGGATCGCCGAGCTCTGGCCTCAGGCCCTCGCGCTCGTGATCTTCGGCGTGTGTATCCTTACGCTGAGTGTCCTCCGGTTCCGGAAGCGGCTCGGGTGAAGAACGGGTAAAAAAAATCCCCCCGCGGGCGTCGCCCGCGGGGGGATGCACTTCCTTCCAGCTTACTTCAGCAGCAGCATCTTGCGCACTTCGGAGAGGATCTGTCCTCGTGCGCCCGTCGCATCGTCGGGCGCCCCTTCCACCGTCAGCCGGTAGAAATAGACCCCGGAGCCGAGGCTTCCCGCGTCGAACTGCGCGTCCTGGAACCCTTCGTCCATTTCCTGGCGGTTAAAGATCGCGGCCACTTCCTGTCCGAGCATGTTGTAGACCTTGAGGGTCACGACACCCTGGATGGGAATGTAGAACTCGATGGTCGTCGTCGGGTTGAACGGGTTCGGATAGTTCTGGTAGAGTTCCATCCGCTGCGGCACATCCGCCACCAGCGGCGCCGTGTAATACGTTCCGGGACGCATAGCCGACGAGGTGTCGTACCGGAGGAACCCGACCGAATCAACACTGCGCACTCCCTTGAAGTGGAGCCCGCCCGAGAAGCTCGTTGTATCGAGCGGACCGGAGAACGCCCCGTTGATCTTCCTGATGCGATCGTAGAGCGTGTCCGGCGTGAGTCCGGCCCATGGGGCCGGCATCGTGCACGCGGGGCTCGGGAGGCTGTCCTTGTACGACGACATGAACGCGTCGAGCGCGGCGGCGATCTCCCGGACCGACATGTTGTTGAGAGGCATCGCCGGCCCCGTCCCCTCGTCGTAGATCAGGTTGCCGAACCCGGCGGGCGTCCGCATGAGGTCGCTCGAGCGGATGTTCACCTGGAGGGCAATGGCCTCGCCGAGCAGCACGTTATTATGCTTCGTCGGGTCGAGATACTTCTGCTGCTTCTTGATCGATTTGCCCGACGGTCCGCTGAACTTGTCAAGGCACCGCGGGTTGCCGAGGTGCAGGCGGTCCGGCTTGTCGGCGAGCGACTTCAGGATCTCCTTGTACGACGGGTGGACGACGCTGTGAGGCCCGCCGAGCCCGACCTTCAGTCCGGCCCCGACCTGCTGGAGGAGGTTGATGGTGTTCGGCATCGGCCAGCGGACGACGTTGAGGGCCGGGCTGTAGAGCGAGTTCGACTGGATCGTCGATCCGCCGGAGAACGTGAAGCGCATGGTCACGATCGTCTGCAGGACCGGCTTCTGTGAGAACGCGTGGACCGTGACCCGCTGGACCTGGACCGGAGGATCGAACGCGATTTTCATGATCTTGTTCTTCGCGTTCTCGAAGGAGACCGTTCCGGGAGGGGTCGACGTCACGGTCCCCGGCATGAGCGGGACCGGGAACTTCACCCGGAGGTTCGTCGTGAAGGAGTCGGGGTTGAGCGTGATGAAATCGAACGTGAACTCGTCCCGGTCCGGGACCGGCTTGACGGGCTTCTGCTTGCCGTTGTGGTCCTTCCCGAGAGCGAGACTGTCGTACATGAACGTTCGGAACGTCGTCGCGAACGAGCTGTCCCGGACGTTGCCGAAGTCGACGCCCGCGAGGTCCTGTTCGGGCCCCATCAGGATCATGTGGAGACCAAGATCTGCCGGGAGCGTCTGGCGCCAGCCGTCGCGCCAGACCTCGCTCACGGCGTACGAGCCGGGATAGAGGCCCGGGAAGGTGTACTGGCCGTTCACATCGGTGAACGCCGTGGCGGAGACATCCCCGCTCAAATCGATCTTCCAACCCTGAAGTCCCGTTTCTCCGGAATCACGAACGCCGTTGCCGTTCGTGTCATTGAATTTCATGCCGCCGATGGAGCCCGGCGCGATCTGGTAGTTGCCGAAGTTGAGGCTGTCCGCCGTCTCGCCGCTTGCGAGGATCACCGCATACGACGACTCCGGCACGGAGCGCCACCAGGCGAGCTGCTGGATCTCCTTGACGCGGTACGTGTCGGCCGGGAGGCTCAGGAACTGGTAGTAGCCGCTGGAGTCGGTCTCGCGGGTCCGGAAGAGGTTGTAGTTGCTGCCGTTCCCCTTGCGCCAGAGCTGGATCTTGAACCCTGCGACCGGCTCTTCGCCGCCGTCCCAGACGCCGTTGCGGTTGCGGTCGTTGAACTTCTGGCCGATGATGGCGTTCGTCAGCGGGGAGTAGTAGTTGCCGAAGTCGTTCCCGTTCGAGACGGTGTTGAGGTTGGGAATGTCGATCGTGTAGGTCTCCGCAACAGGCGCCGACTGGACCCATCCCGCCTTCGGGATCTCGCGGACGATGTAGCGTCCCGGCTGGTAGACGTAGAGGGAGTACTCACCGAGGGAGTCGGACCTGTCGAAATTGAGGACATTGCCGAGCGTGTCTTCGAGATCGATCCGCCAGTTCGCGAGCACCGTGTCGCTGTTGTTGAGGATGCCGTCGTGGTCGAGGTCGTGGAACACCCTGCCGTTGACGAAGCTGGCCTGGGTATAGTTCCCGAAATGGACGCTGTCGACGAGCGTGTCGGGTGTCGCGAGGTTGATCGACCAGGTCCCGGACAAAGGATACTTCTGCGTCCAGTTCGGCCGCAGCTCCTCCGAGACCGAATACGTTCCGAGGGGAAGGGGAAGCGTGTAGCGCCCCCGGTCATCCGTCCTCGTCGTCATCGTAATGAGCCCGAAGTCGGCTGTGATGAGCCAATCCCGAACGCCGCGTTCGCCGACATCCTTGACGCCGTTGTTGTTGACGTCGAAAAATTTCTTGCCGGTGATCGTTCCCGCTTTATCAAAGACGAGGATGTCGTCGACGAACCACCCGGGAAAATCGTTGTACTTCTCATCGCCCGTATCAAACTCGAACGTGAGATCGATGAGCTTGCCGGCATACGCAGAAAGGTCGTACGATACGATCCGCCAGCCGTCGCTGTTCCCCGACGGGGCCGAACCGTAGCCGCCCCGCAGGAGGGTCTCCGTCGTGTCGGCGTTGACATGCACCTTGAGGATGCAGTAATCCCAGCCGCGCTCGGTCACGAACGATTCGGCAAAGAGCAGCTTCACGGGTGCAACCGCGGTCGTCAGGTCGATGGTCGCGCTTGCCGTAGCGTCGATGCGGTGCGTCGACTGATAGTTTCCCTGCGATTCGATGCCGCACCAGGCGCTGCTGCTCGGCGAGCTCGCGTCCCGGCTCGTGATATGCCACGTAACGTCGTTGCCGCCAACGGTGCCCACAGAGGTAAAGGGAGATGCGTCCATCTTCGTATGGAAGTAGATGGTTGACCCTGACTGGACGCTGTTGTTCACCCTCAGCGAGACAGCGCCCGGCGCCCGTGAGACGTCGAACGCGCCGGACTTTGCTCCCCTGGCGGCAGCCTGGCTCTTGTACTCCCGAAGCTGCATGGCGGCTTGCAGCGCGCGTTCCTGCGGCGCGCTCGACTGATGCACGCCGGACCAGGCGACCGTGAGTGACGAGGTGATGACGAGACACGTTCCAATGATGGAAAGCGCGATCCTGCAGAAGCGATCGCAGATCAGACGGTCGAAATGTCGCATAAGAAGTTCCCCCTTCTTTGGTGATGACCCCTTCGAACGGGGTGCAGTGCAGTACGGTCGGGCGTGGCGGGACGAAATATCTGGCTTCAATCTAACCAATCCGTGGATGAAAATCAAAGCCCCTTCCCCCAGCGCGAGAAAGAAATGCGCTGGGGGAAGGGGCCTGTGGAACTCCTTACCGGATAACGAGTTCGTTCAGTATGTTCTGGGCGTTTGAATACTTGTCGAGGAAGAACAGGATGAAGCGGGAATCCACGTTGATCGACCGGTTTAGGGGCTCCTGGTAGAGGTAATCTCCGACCACGGCCTCCCAGTTGCCGTCGAACGCAAGTCCGATGAGCTCGCCCCGGCCGTTGATGACGGGGCTCCCCGAGTTGCCGCCGGTGATGTCGAGGTTCGCCAGGAACGCGACCGGCACGTCGCCGGTGGCCGGGTCGGCGTAGCGTCCGAAGTCCTTCTTTTCCCAGAGTTGCCGAAGCTTGTCCGGCACGATGAAGGGGTCCTCGCCGGTGCCCTTGTCCATGAGTCCGGTCAAGGTCGTCGTAAAGTCGTAGTGGACGGCGTCTCTGGGGTTGTACGGCTTCACTTCCCCGTAGGTGAGCCGGAGCGTGCTGTTCGCGTCGGGGTAGAGGTCTGCGCCCTTCCATTCCATCCATGCCTGGAGAAGCTCCGTCCGAAGCTTCGTCATCCTGCCGTTGAAGCTGTTCGTCTTCGCAAGAAGCGGGGCGTTGTCCGCGTCGAGGCTCAAGGCGAACTTCACCAGCGGGTCCTCCTGGATATCCTTGACGGAGCGGTCCATGAGCTTCGTGCATTCATCCTGGCGGGAAAGTTTCGACTCTTTATAGAGGTTGTCGACGAACTCGCGGATCTTCTTCTCGCGCTCGGGGCCCTTGCTGTCGCCCGTTACGCTCTTGATCGCGGTGATCTGGTCCGCGGCCGGGAGGTCGGCAGCGAGGCCCATGAGCGCCGCCATGGTTTGGCGGTCGACGTTCTCGTCGTGGTCCTTGAACGTCGCGGCGATGGCGGAGGTGAGGGTCTTGACGTTTTGGTCCGGGGCCGCCTTCTTGCCCGAGGGCTGTTCGGTATACGATGCGGCGTAGTTCTTGAACTGGTTCGCGAGTTTGATCATGTTCACACCTGTCAAGAACTGGTTGAACACGATCGATTTCCTGTTGTAGGTTTTTAGGTCGCCATAGGCGGCCGCGATGCCGGGGAGGACGTGGGAGTACTTCTTCTCCAGTTCGGGCTTCGAGTGGAGGAACTCGTTGAAGGCCTTCTCCTGGTCCGCGCGCTGCTTGAGGATATCGGCGCGCTGCATCCCCTCGAGCGTCCCCTGGTAGTTCTTGTACGTGTTCGCCATCAGGCGCCAGATGGTGGCATACTTCAGCTCCACCTCGCGGTTGTTCTTGCCGGCGGCGTCGATGATGTCCATCCGGGTCTTGAAAAGCTGCATCGTCAGGGGGAGGGATTCGTTCTTCGCCAGTTCGATCTCGGACGACGTCCGGTACCGATACGTGCGGCCCGGGAACCCCATGACCATCGCGTAGGAGTCCTCCTTCACCCCCTGGAGGGAGACCGGGAGGAACGCGAGGGGTTTGAACGGGATATTCTCTTTGGCGTAGAGGGCGGGCTTACCGTCGGGACCGACGTAGGCGCGCATGAACGCGAAGTCGCCCGTGTGCCGCGGCCACATCCAGTTGTCGACCTCGCCGCCGTAGTTGCCGATCGCTTCGGGCGGCGCATAGACGATGCGCACGTCCTTCAGGATGGCGTACGTATAGAGAAAATATCTCGCACCATTGTAGGTCTCGGAGACAGTGGCGTTTATGTCGGGCGAGGTCTTGGCCGCCTTTTCGAGCTCGGCCGACTTCGCGCGGATGGCCTTCAAGCGGTCGTCGGTGTTCATCGTGTCCGAGACGCTCCCGAGGACCTCCGCGGTGACGTCCTTCATGCCGGTGACGTACTGGGCGGTGTAGTTCGGGACGGGCACCTCATCGGCAGAGGTCGCAGCGGACATGCCGTTCTTCAGGTAATCTGACTTCACCGAACTCACCGACTGGAGCGCGCTGTAGGCGATGTGGTGGTTCGTGACGATGAGGCCTTTTTCCGAGACGAACGAGCCGGTGCCGCCGGGGAGCCGCACGATCGCGTCCTTGAGGCTGACGCCCGTGGCGCTGTAGATCTGCTCCGGGGTCAGCGTGAGGCCGTGCTTCTGCATGTCGGCGAAGGGGAGTTTTTCGATCTGGGTCAGGAGCCACATCCCCTCGTCGGGGGCGGCGGCCCATGCAGCGAAAAGAAACAGTATGGCTGCTGCAAGAAGTAGGTACCGTATCTTCATGGTGAGTCCTCTAAAGTATGATCCTTGGTGTTCAGGGCGCGGAATTGCGCCTCAGAATGCGCTGGTCGTGCAGGGTTTATCGTGCGATTCGCGGGTCAAGATGCGAAAAAAAACATTCGAGTGCAAACGACTCGTTTGTCCCTGTTTGGAGCGATAGGGCGGGTGTGGGCTAAAGAAGTGCCTTGAGCTTTTCGTGTCCGGCGCGGCTCACCGGGAGCTGGGAGCCGTCCTTGAGGATGACGATGCGGCTGTCCTTGGCGTAGAGTTCGATCCGGGAGATCCGGTCGATATTGAGGATGTACGACCGGTGGATCCGGACAAAGCGCTTCGGATCGAGCTGGAGTTCGAGATCGGAGAGCCGCTGCGGTTTGAGGTATTTCTTCCCTTGGGCGGCGACCGAGACGTAGTCGTCCTGGGCCTCGATGTAGTCGACCGTGCCGACCGGGATGACGGCGACGTCCGACCCGTTCCGGATGAGGATGCGTTCGAGAGGTGCGGCCGCCGACCGGGCAAACGTCAGGAGTTCTGCGGACCGGGAAAAGTCCTTCCGGGTGAGCTGTTCGAGGGCTCTGGCGAGGGCCTCGTCGAAGCGCGCCGCGCTGAAGGGCTTGAGGAGGTAGTCAACGGCGTTGACCTCGAACGCCTTGATCGCATACTGGTCGTAGGCCGTGACGAAGATGACCGCCATGTCGCTCCCGGTGAGCTCGAGGACCTCGAACCCGTTGAGTTTCGGCATCTGAACGTCGAGGAAGAGGAGCGCCGGCTTGAGTTCGGCGACCGCCTTGACTGCTTCGAAACCGTTCGTACACTCCGCGGCGATCTCGATCTCCGGGTGCCGGGCGAGCTGGTCCAGGAGCGCGGTCCGGGCGAGCTCTTCGTCGTCAACGATGACGGCGCGTATCGTTGGAGGCTTCATTTCAGGGATACTTCGGATGCGGGCATGACGATCCCGGCCGTGAACGTCGTCTCCGCGTCGGACACCGTGAGGGTGGCGTCGGCGTCGTAGAGCGTCCGAAGCCGCTTGCGGACATTGTCCAAGCCGAGGCCGTTCCCCCTGCTCGCGGGCTTGTCCGCGTCGAACGGGTTCTCCACCGAGATCGTGAGGTTCACCGGCGTGCGTCCGGCCCGTATCGTGATGGTGCCTCCGTCCAGGAGGTGGGCGATGCCGTGTCCGACGGCGTTCTCGATGAGCGGCTGCAGAATGAGCGGCGGGACCATGCACGCCCTCGCCTCCGGAGCGACCTCCTCCCGGACAATGAGACGCGAGCCGAAGCGGATCTGTTCGATCTGCAGGTAGCGCATCGAGAGCGAAAGCTCCTCGTCGAGCGAGATGAGCTCCTTGGCGCCGTACTGGAGGCTTTTCCGGAGGAACTCCGCGAGCGTCAGGCACATCTCCCGGGCGTCGTCGGGTTTTCTCGTGATGAGCGTACTGATGGAGCTCAGGCTATTAAAGAGAAAATGCGGGTCGATCTGCGCCCGCAACGAGCGCAGCTCAGCCTCGTTCGCGTGGAGTTTCGCGTGGAGCGCCCGCTGCTCGGCTTCGCGGGAAAGTTCGAACGTGATCATGATGTAATGCGTCGCCGCCGCCAACAAATAGAGCACCACCCCGAACCCAAAGAGCTGCCGGACCTCGAATTGGGCGGGATTCGTCCCGGCAGCGAAGAGTCCGGTCTGGTCGAGGACGGAAAGCCATACGTTGCCGAGGACGATCCAGACCGAACTCGAGACGGCCGCCGTGATCACAAAGACCGAGAGGAGCTGTGTGACGGACGTCGATTTGAGGGGGAACGACCGGCAGACGTACCAGGCGGAGAGGCAGATGAACGAGTAGACGAGCATGAGGGGGATGACGAGCGTCCCGGCGTGATACCATTCCATGCCGCCCGAAAGGGTGAGGAACGCGGCGAACATCACGCTCAGGATGAGCCACGCGATGAGGTAGAGCCCCAGCTTCTGCATGTCGGCGAGGAGGGGATGCATCAGGCCTCACTCGCGGGGCTGCCGGCGGTCAATTCGTGATCTCTACGCCGCCCATGATGACGGTTCCTTTCACGACGAGGAGCTTGCCCGATCCGCCCTTCGGCGAATAGGTCTTGTCTTCGATGGCGCCCATGATGGGGAGGCCCTGGACGGAGACGCTCCAATCCTCCGGGACCTTGATGTGCACCCCTCCCCAGATGGCGAAGATGTCGATGACGGCCTCGCCGCTCATCGAGGCGTGCCGGAGGTCGAGCTCGCACCCGCCCATGACAGCAGTGATGTCCCCGCCGCGGAAGTCCTGAGAGCTGTTCGATCGTTCGAACCCGCCGAGGAGCGCCAAGAGGGTCACACTCGAGTCCGTGGGTGCGGCCGGGTCGGCGGTCGGCGTGCGCCGGTTCATCGAGCGGATGAGCATCGACCCGCCGACGGCGATGAGGACGAGCGGCCACCACTCGTGGAGTCGGAACGTGAGAATCCCGATCCGGTCGAGGAGCATGAACGCCCCGACGATGATCGCGATCGAGCCCCACAGGCGCCCGGGGAGGTTCTGGGTGTCCGAGAGCTTTGCGATCCCGTAGACGATGAAGAGCGCGGGCCAGAACCGGATGACGCGCGACGCGTCGATCAGGTCGAGGTTGTCGAGCGTGAACAGGACGCCAAGGAGGATGACGACGATGCCGATGACCACCTGCGGCGTGATTCGGAACGATCGGCTATTGTCCACAGTACCCTTCTTTCTGCGCGCCGTTGCCGGCGGGCTTCAGCATGCCCTTCAAGAGGATCGTGATCCCCCAGGCGATGACGAGTAGAGGCCAGGTCGTCCCGAAATGGAGCCCCAGGACGTGGTTGATGGAGATGTAGATCCAGGCGCCGGCGAAGGCGATCCATGCGCCTTGGATCATCTCTTTGGACCGTTGGGCGCCCAGGAACTTCGCTGCTCCGCCCGCGACGAGGATGAGCGGCCAGAACCTCCAGACGGGTCCGATATTGATGAGGTCGGCATTGTCCATGAGAAAGAGGATCCCCATGACCATGAGGGCGAACCCGACGACGAGTTGTCCGCTGTACCGAGAGTGACGTTGTTCTTCCATGAAATACTCCTTTCGCTAATGTGCGGGAGTAATATACCGAGGCTTCCGAGCGAAAACAGCAGAAATTCGGTGAACGGTGGCTGCGCCTCGGCGAACGGAGCTTGGGGCGGGTAGTATGACGCTCCGAGGAGCTGTTTGAGCCATTTTCCGGCCGCTATCCCGAATGCCCTCCGGAGCGGTCCGGTGAGAACAGAGGACCATCGCTCCTTGAGGTCTTTCCGTGTCATGAGGGCGCCGTCCCGGTCACGAGACAACCTGCCCGGGTGGGATGGTCGGTCACCCACACATCGTAAGGAACGCTGCGCATGATCCACAGGCAGAGAAAATCGCCCGAGGCGGCGGCGAGGAAGAACGCAGCGAACATGATGAGAATCCCCGACTCCGCGACGAGTCCGACGGCGGCAGGGAGGACCCCAAGCATGATGCCCGGCAGGACGGTCCCCTTGCGGTAGTCCGAAGCCTTCATCGGCACCGTGCAGTGCGCATAGGGCGTCACCGTTCTCAGGTTGAAGCCGTAGCGTACCGATCGTGGCGCGAGGCTCCCAAAGAATGTCCAGCCGAGGCCGTGGAGCCCCTCGTGGACGATCGTTCCGACGACGATGGCTGGTACGAACCGCTGCCAGTTCATGAATTCATTGAAGGCGAGATAGAGGCGTGTCCAGCCCCAGAGAAGGCCGTACGGGACAACGACCGCGCCCGCCAGGAAGAGGAAGAGCGGCACGCCGAGGAGGTTCGCTCTGCCAAGGGAAATGGAAAAG
>JANYJZ010000026.1 GCA_025358305.1 Ignavibacteriota bacterium | reverse complement strand
AGCAAAGGACCCAAAACTCTACTCCAAAAGCAACACACCAAAACCCTTGACAAACACCGTAAATCGTATGTATCTTAACCTCACCTACCTGACATTTCTACTAAGTTCTAAGACCTGACATTTCTATTAAGTTGTAACAGAGGTGCTATACCTAATTGTAGCGACTAGTCCAATCTGCTGGATGTGACTCAGAGTTCGAATTTTGTGTCACGTTGGGTTACAAATAGGTTACAAATGGGTGACAAATTCACGGCAGTCAGCAGATGGGACCTGACAAAAGTGGCTAGATTTTATCAGATTGGCTTTGGAAGTTTCTCGGCAGTAATTTACACAATTCCCCTATATTCAAACACCGACATTCACGTTAAAGGAGTACCACAATGGTCATTACGTTGACGATCAGCAAGAAGAAAAGTCCAATGTTCTCGCTCAAGATAGAAAAAGAACCTCCCCCAGAAGTCAATATGAGAGAGGTTGTTGGTGAACTTATCAGTTCGATGAAGGTCGAGGAGGCGGAGACCCGGAGGCAGATCCGTATTTCTCAAGCCAGGTCTTTAGAACGCTAATCATTTTGCCACTTTTAAACACCTGATAACGCTGTCTTTCGTCGAGCAGAGTTGTATTGTTTTGCTTGGCAAGGATGCTACATATTAGATTGGTGATTGCAAATTGATGGGCTTTACTTTCTAAGATGAAATTGTATTGCTCCCTTGTTCCATCAATTTTGTAGTCAAAAGCATCTTGAAGTAGCTTCAATTCTGCTTCCATTTCCTTCAATTGTTCGTCCAATCCCGCCATACCATTCTCCTGTATTTGTGAGCCAGAAAGGTATGTAGGATTCAAAGAAATATCAAATTAAGACACTACCCAGGAGGAATGCCGTCTCCAGCTCTGAAATCGCCTCTCAGGCTCTTCCCTTGACGGATATCACCGACATTCTCGCGGTTATTCCCTATCTTCCTTGATGGTTCGGTGCTGGAAAAACCCTTGTTTGGTAAGCATAATTTTCATACTTTTGGTATCCAAAGGTGGCCAAATCCCTCGAAAAGTGCCTTGTATTTCCGTTTCATGACCTGTTCCTTCTTGCTACCGTGACCCTTACCATGCACATACGGCGTCTGGGTGTGCTCGCCGCGCTCATGTCGCTTTCCTCGGTGCTTCTCTTCTGCCAGGGTCGGTCGGTCGCGGACAGCGCCTACGCTCTCATGGGCTCGAATCCGGCTGAAGCGTCGCGGCTCTTCCGCCAGGCCTTGGCGGGAGACCCCAAGAACGTCCTACTCCACCGTCAGCTCGGCTATCTCCTGCTCTCCCGCGGCGAGTCGGAAGATGCGCTGGAACAGTTCACCCAGGCCGACCGCATCTCACCTTCCGATACGTCGACGCTCCAACGCGCTTATATCCTCGTCTCGCTCGGCAAGGCGGAAGAGGCCCGATCGCTCTTCCGGGAGGTCGCCATTTCGTCGACGCCGGGCATCCGCGAGAAGGCTGGCGCAGGGCTCGACTCGCTCGCCTCGATTCCCGAACCGCCGCGGCGGTGGACGCATCTCTACGGCGCCACGTACTACGATACGCGCTGGAAGACGCTCTTTTATCAGGGTCACTTCCAGCACGGATACGATCTCAGTACCGACCACCGCTGGAGTCTCTACGGGATCGCGTCCGTTTCCGGAGACAACAAGTCCCGGGGCGTCGGACTTGCGCCTCTGGTCATCTCTGACAATTCGTTCCTGTTGGCATTCGGTGTCCGAGTGAAGCCGTTCACAGGCCTCATGATCGACGTGCAGGAAGGGCTCGCCTTCGACCTCCTTGACAAGGGCGCCGGCAGGATCACGCGGGGGGATTTCCGAGCGGTCGCCGTCTACGGCGCCGGGATCTACGCCCCGTTCTCCCATCATGACAACCTCACCTTTCCGATGGCGCCGTTCGCGGATATCTATGCCTCGGTGGGCTACTATTCTCGGTACCGCAACGCAATCTGTTACGCACAAGGGCGCGCGGGGCTCCACGCGGCCGAGGTCTCCCGGACCTCCGTCGACGTCTACGCGCGGCTCGATCTCGTTGGCGACACCGAAGGGCTCTTCTACAATAACCTGGTGGAGATCGGCGGCGGCGTCCGCATCACGCCGAACGTCGACTGGGGGCTCTATCTTATCGGCGAATACCACCGCGGATACTACTCGGACGTCTCAACCACCGCTACGCAGGAGCGCGCGCTCCTCTACGGCGCCGCATACAATAGCGTCCGGCTGTTCGTTGTCTTTGACAGGTTGTTCTAGGCCATGGTACAGTGGATCATAGAGCTCTTCCGCTCATCGTATGCGTTCCTCTACGTCGCGACCTTTGTCGTTGCGACCTTTCTCTTTCTGAGCGGGCTCGACGACGTGTTTGTCGACATGTACTACTGGTTCCACCACCTCTTCGCGCGCAAGAAGTTCAACAAGTTCCGGTACGATTCCCCGGAGAGGATCCACCAGATCCCGGAGAAGCCGATCGCGATCTATATCCCTGCGTGGCAGGAGTTCGACGTCATCGACAAGATGCTCTACAATTCCGTCCGCACCATCCAGTACAAGAACTACGATATCTTCGTTGGCGTCTATCCGAATGATCCGGACACCATCTTGAAGGTGGAGGAGGTGAGCCGCCAGTTCCCGAACGTCCATGCCGTGGTCTCGATGAACCCCGGCCCCACGACGAAGGCCGACAACCTCAACCAGATCCACGAGGGGATGCTCCGGTGGGAGAACCGCACCGGCGTCCGGTACGACATCATTCTCATGCACGATTCCGAGGACGTGATCCATCCCATGTCGCTGAAGCTCCACAACGTGTTCATCCCCGAATACGACATGGTGCAGATGCCCGTCTATCCGCTCCACACGAGTCACACGCAGCTCGTCCACTGGACGTACTCCGACGAGTTCGCCGAGAACCACACGAAGGACGTCCTTGTCCGGCAATACTTCAGCGGATTCGTCCCGTCCGCCGGGGTCGGGACGGGGTTCAACCGGTGGCTCATCGAGTTCATCGGCACGTCGTACGCCAAAAACATCTTCCGGGCGAATTCGCTGACGGAGGACTACGACCTTGCGCTCCGTCTCGCGCTCGGTAAGGCGAACCTCCTGTTCGCGTACAAGCCCTTTGGCATCGACTGCGGGACGAAAGGGTACTTCCCGCACACGATGAGATCCTCCATCCGCCAGAAGAGCCGTTGGATCACCGGGATCTGCCTTCAGTCCTGGAAGACCGTCGGGTGGAAGGGGGACGGCCGGTTCCGCTTCATCCTCTACCGCGACCGGAAAGCGATCATCGCGAACACGATCAACTTCTTCGCCTACATCGTCATCTCGTACCTCATGGCGTACGAGGCGGTTCGGTACGGTTTTGCGGCGTACCAGCAGCTCCCGCCGATCGTCTCGAGGGGGACCATTCTGTGGGACCTCGTCGTCATCGACAGCGTGCTCATGCTCTGGCGCATCCTCCACCGGGTCATCTCCGTGCGCCGGGTGTACGGCTGGTGGGCGGCGTTCCTCAGCATGTTCCGGCTGCCGATCTCGAATGTCATCAATTTCAGCGCCACGGGACGGGCGCTGTTCCAATTCACGCGCGCGGCGATCAAGAACAAGGAGCTCCTGTGGGAAAAGACCCCGCACACGTTCCCGACGTCAACGGAGCACCTCCACAAATGACGGCGCGCATCATCCTCAACCCGATTCAAAGGAGAGACTGACGCATGGCATCACCGGTAACCATTCTGTATGTCGATGATGAGGCCGCGCTCCGCACGCTCGTGAAGAACCAACTCGTGTCCGAAGGGTACGAAGTGGAGACTGCGGACGACGGGGATACCGCGATCAACCTCTTGAAGAACAGGAAATTCGCCATTATCCTCTTGGACGTGCGCATGCCTCGGGTGAACGGCATGGAGGTGCTGAAATTCGTCCGCGCGGAGAACCTCACCTCGCGGGTGATCATGCTCACCGCTGTGGACGACCTGTCGGTGGCCATCGAATCGGTGAAGCTCGGCGCAAACGACTATTTGACAAAGCCGTACGACCTCAATGTGCTTCTTGCCGCCATTGAACGGGTGATCGCGATGTGATGCTCGGGGGGGAGGACTTGTTTTTTCGGTGCCGAGTCGGTATCTTGACTTTGGGGCCAAGTCCCGTGCAACGAACGATCTCCGAACCCCGCCAGGTCCGGAAGGAAGCAACGGTAGGAAATTTTGTTCGTGTGACACGGTCGTGCTTGGCCCCTTTATTTCTGCGTCTCCTCCCGTCACGGCCCTCCGTTCGCGTTCTCCCCAAAAGGGCGGTACCCCTTGCAACACATGAGAAAATTCATTATAATTCAAGCGAAAGTGCTTTAATTTCGATGAAAAGTCGATAAACGAGAGTGTTTTTCATGTTAATTCATTTCGCAACAGGTCTGTGGTTAACGATGCTGGGTGCAGTATGCGCTCAAGTGTTTTCTCCTCACCGAGGAAATTTGCCCACTTCGTTCCCTGACTTCGCCCCGGCTTTGAGCCTTGGGCGGCGTTGCAGCCTCGCATCCCACCATCAGAACCCCGGATCCAGACCACCCAGCGTGCATCTATCCATGGAGGGTTCAAAGGAACGAAGTAGTAGCTATGAGAAAAGAAATTATCATCAACGAGACCGCAAACGAAATTCGGATTGCGATCACTGAAGACAAGCGGTTGGCCGAGCTCTATGTCGAAACCCCCGAAAAAGAGCGCATGGTCGGCGATATTTACCTGGGGAAAGTTGCAAAGGTCATGCCCGGCATCCGGGCGGCGTTCATCGACCTGGGATTGAAGCAGGACGCTTTCCTCCATTTCTCCGATATCGGCAGCACCCTCGGCGAGTACTCCTCCTTGATCGGCGACGAGGATTCCGACGTCGACACCGAGGACGGGGATGACGAAGAATCATCGTCTTCGGGCGAATCCTCAGAAGCAGCCGCTTCCCGACACGGTTCCGCCACGACCGTCGCAGCACCCCCCGTTCAGGCGCCAGCGCAGTCCGCTCCGGCGGCCGCACCCGCCGCACCGTCCCGCAATACGCGCGACAGCAAGTGGCGCGATTCCCTCCCCGACCTCAAGCGCGGCCAGGAGATCATCGTTCAGATCACGAAGGAGCCCGTGGGCAAGAAGGGGGTCCGCGTGACCTCCGAGGTCTCCCTCCCGGGCCGTTTCCTCGTCCTGCTGCCGTTCGACGGCAAGATCGGCATCTCGAAGAAGATGACGAACTTCAAGGAGAAGCGCCGATTGCGCCGCATCGTCCGCAGCATCCTCCCCCAAGGATTCGGTGTCATCGTCCGGACGGTAGCCCAGGAGAAAGAGGAATCGGCGATCAAGGCCGATCTCGAGGGCCTCATCGCGACGTGGCGCGAGATCGAGAAGAGCCTGAAGACGGAAGCGCCGCCCACCGTTCTCTACAAGGACATGGCGACGACGTCGAGCGTCATCCGCGACCTGTTCACGGACGCGGTAGAACGCGTCGTCGTCGATTCAAAGAAGCTCTTCAAGGAGATCCGGGCATACGTCAATATGAACACGCCCCAGCTTCTCGACAAGATCGAACTCTACAAGGACCGTGAGCCGGTCTTCGATGCATACGGCATCGAAAAGGAGATCGCCACCTGCCTCAGCCGCAAGGTCTGGATGAAGAGCGGCGGGTACGTCATCATAGAGCAGACCGAAGCGATGGCCGTCATCGACGTCAACAGCGGCCGGTACGCCGCGAAGCGCGAGCAAGAGCTCAATTCCCTCCGGACGAACCTCGAGGCGGCGCGCGAGGTGTCCCGGCAGATCCGGCTGCGCGACCTCGGCGGCATCATCGTCATCGACTTCATCGACCTCGACGACGAGCGGAACCGCAAGAAGGTCTACGACGAGCTTCGGAAGGAGTTCCGGCGGGACCGCGCGAAGGTGACGATTCTCCCGATGACGGAGATCGGACTCGTCCAGATCACCCGACAGCGCATTCGGCAGAACATCCTCCACAGCTTCAGCGAGCCCTGCCCGGTCTGCGGCGGCGGCGGTCTCGTCCAGTCCAAATCGAGCATCGTGAACCAGATCGAACGTTGGATCCGCCGGTTCAAGTCGGAATCCGGGGAGCTGCGCCTCACCCTGACGCTCCATCCGAGCGTCGCTGTCTATCTCAAGGAGGGGAGCATCAGCCGCCTGGTGAAGATCCAGTTCCGGTCGCGCGTCTTCATCAAGATGATCGAGGACCCGAAGCTTACCGCCTCGGAGTTCCATTTCTACTCCGTGAAGCAGGACAAGGACATCACGCAGCAGTACATCTCGTAACGCACATACTGAAGGACCGAACATGAAGATCTTTATCGATACCGCCAACCTCGCGGAAATCAAGGAAGCGGCCAGCATGGGCTTGCTCGACGGCGTCACGACGAATCCCAGCCTGGTGGCTAAGGAGGGTCTGGAGTTCAAGCCCCTCCTGAAGGAGATCTGCAAACTCGTCGACGGCGACATCAGCGCCGAGGTGGTCGCGACAGACACCGAAGGGATGCTCCGGGAAGGAAGGGACCTCGCAAAGATCGACGCGAAGATCGTCGTCAAGGTCCCCTTGACGAAAGACGGACTCAAGGCGGTCCGGACATTCGCGGCCGAAGGCATCCGGACGAACGTCACGTTGTGCTTCTCGCCGACCCAAGCGCTCTTGGCCGCGAAGGCGGGGGCGTATATCATCAGCCCGTTCGTCGGCCGGCTCGACGACATCAGTTCCGACGGCATGGGGCTCATTCAGCAGATCCTCACGATCTACGACAATTACGAGTTCGACACGCAGGTCCTCGTCGCGAGCATCCGCCATCCGATGCACGTCGTCGATTCGGCGATGATGGGAGCCCACATCGGCACCATGCCGTTCAGCGTCATCACCCAACTCATCAAGCATCCGCTGACCGATCTCGGACTCGAACGATTCCTCTCCGACTGGAAGAAATCGCAGAAGTGAACAGATGAAGCGCACAGCGTTCTACCCCCTGCACCAGCAGCTCGGCGCGAAGCTCGTGGAGTTCGGCGGCTACGAAATGCCGGTCCTCTACACGAGCATTATCGAAGAGCACAAAGCGGTGCGGCAGGGCGTGGGGATCTTCGACGTCTCCCATATGGGAGAGTTCGAGATCCGCGGCCACGATGCCCTCGCATTCCTCCAGCGGGTGACGACGAACGACGTCGCGAAGCTTGCCGACGGGAAGGTGCAGTATTCCTCCATGACGTTCGAAGCCGGAGGCATCGTCGACGACCTCCTCGTCTACCATTGCGGCGACCATTATCTCACCGTCGTCAATGCCTCGAACATGGAGAAGGACATCGCCTGGATGCGCGCCAACACCGCGGGGCTCGACGTCCAGATCACTGACGCGAGCGACCGCACGTCGCTCCTCGCCGTCCAGGGGCCGAAGTCCCTCGCCACTCTCAAGAAACTTACAAGTAGCGACCTCGCCTCGATGCCGTACTACACGTCGATCCGCGCCACGCTTGCCGGCACGCCGATGCTTTTGTCGCGGACGGGGTACACCGGCGAACTCGGTTTTGAGCTCTATTTCGATTCTTCCGCATCCGTCGGCGCGTCCGTCTGGAACGCCGTCATGGAGGCGGGGAAGGAATTCGGCGTGAAGCCCGTCGGTCTCGGTGCCCGCGACACGCTTCGGCTCGAGATGGGATTCTGCCTCTACGGGAACGACATCGATCAGACGACGAACCCCTTGGAAGCCGGCCTCGGCTGGATCACGAAGCTCGACAAGGGGGATTTCGTTGGCCGCGGAGCGCTCCTCAAGGCCAAGGCGGACGGGCTCACGCGCAAACTTGTCGGATTCACGCTCGACGAACCGAAGGCGTTCCCCCGGCACGGGTACGAGATCCGTTCCGACGGCCGTGCGATCGGCGCCGTCACCAGCGGCACGATCTCCCCGATGCTAGAGAAGGGGATCGGGATGGGATATGTCGAGTTCTCCGCGTCCGCGCTCGGAACACCGGTCCACATCCGCATCCGGCAGTCGGACGCCCCGGCACATGTCGTCAAACTCCCATTTCTCGAACGCTGAACCATGGACAAGAAGTCACCGATACAAGTAAGCGTCAATTTCGCTCCGTGGCAGATCGAGGAGATGTCACTCAACGATAAGACCGTCGTCGTCATCGACGTCCTCCGGGCATCCACGACGATCGCGATGGCGCTCCAGAACGGCGCTAAAGAGATCATCCCCGTGAGCAACATCGAGAGCGCCGTGAAGATCTCGAGCAGTCTCTACGGCGACGTCACCCTGCGCGGAGGGGAACGCAACGGCAAGATGATCGAGGGGTTCAACCTCGGCAATTCCCCCGCGGAATACGTCCGCGAGGCGGTCGACGGCAAATCCATCATCTTCCTCACGACGAACGGCTCGGCGGCGATGGTGAAGGGCCGCTACGCCAAGAACCTCCTCATCGCCGGATTCGTGAACCTGACGAGCGTGGTCGACATGCTCGTGAGGCTCGAGAGCGATTTCACTCTCATCTGTGCGGGCCAGGACAACAAGTTCTGCATCGAAGACGCAGTCTGCGCCGGGAAGATCATCGCGGCGTTCGAACATGCCACCAAGATGGAGGTCCTGCCGGACGATTCCGCGCTGGCCGCCATGGCGCTGGAAAAGTCGGTCGGCAAGGCCGTCCTGAAGATGCTCCGGCAGTCCGCACACGGGAAATTTCTGACCGAGATCGGGCTCGGAGACGACCTCAAGACCTGCGCCGCGGTCGACTCGATCCCCGTTCTTCCTCTCCTTTCCGGCAACGTCATTCGTGCGTCCAAAGAGAATCCGAAACTTTAACGGGTCGTTTTCTCCCGCATGGCCGAAAAAATAAAGAATACACCGAACGCGCCTTCGAAGAAGGCGCAGTCCCGCAGGACGAGCGACCGACGCAAGCAGATCGCCACGATCGTCATGATGGTCTCGGGATTCCTCATCCTCCTCGGGATCTTGGCCTACGCGCGAGCCGACGAACCGGTCCTCGACAAGGTCACATTCCTGGACGTCTTCCGCCTTCCCTTCGACGCCCATGTCAAGGCGATCACGGGAGAGATCCATAACCGGTTCGGCCTCCTCGGCGCCCTCATCTCGGACGTGTTCGTCAATGATACGATCGGCTACGCCTCGATCCTGTTCCCGTGTCTCATGCTCATGTGGGGATGGATCATCCTGACGAAGAAGGAGGTCCGGAAGCCCCTCACGTTCACGAATTATTCCATCATCGTGGGTCTCCTCCTGTCGACAGCGTTCGGCGTCGCGAACCGGGTCGTCGGGGACATCGACAAAGAGTGGAGCGGCAGCGTCGGTGCGTTCTGTGCAGACGTCATGACCAGGCTCCTCGGCTCGGTGGGAGCATCCATCGTCGTCCTCGCCTCGCTCTTCATCACCGTTATTCTTGCGATCGATCTCGACATCCATAAGTCGCTCGAGCGCGCAAGCCATCTCTGGGCGCAGCTCATGGAATGGTATGCGCGCCGCCAGGAACGCGTCACGATCTCCACGCCGGAGGATGAGGACGGGGTGGATGTCCGCGACGCACAGGAAGAAGAGGAGTCGGAAGAGGAAGAACCCGTGCGGCGGCCCGACGTGATCGTACGCCCCTTGGAGGACGGGATCGACCCGCTGGAAGAGGAGCAAGGTGAAGGGGACGACCGACCGATGCCGGCGTTCACCCCTGCGCGCAAGGCCTCTGCGCCCCTCCCAGACCGCCCCCCGACCGAACCGGTGGAATCGGCCGAGGCGGAGGTCGAAGAGATCGATTACGTGTTCCCGTCCGTTGAGCTTCTTGATCCGCCCCGGCAGACCGACACGGTCGACGACGCGGAACTCAAGGCGAACGCCGAACTCGTCCGGACGAAGCTCGCACGCTTCGGCGTCGAGATCGAGAGCGTCAGCGTCATGCCCGGGCCCGTCATCACGCTCTACGAGCTCGTTCCCGCTTCCGGCGTGAAGATCAGCAGGATCGTCGCGCTCGCAGACGACCTCGCCCTCGCCCTGGCGGCGAGAGGCATCCGGATCATCGCCCCCATTCCCGGGAAGAGCGCCGTCGGCGTGGAGATCCCCAACAAGAACCCGTCGATGGTCTACATCCGGAGCATTCTCAATTCGGCGAAATTCCGGGAGTCGAAATCATTCCTGCCCGTCGCACTCGGCAAGACCATTTCCGGAGAGGCGCTCATCGACGACCTGACGAAGATGCCGCATCTCCTCATCGCGGGGGCCACGGGTTCGGGCAAGAGCGTCGGCATCAATACTCTTCTCGCTGGGCTTCTCTACCGCCTCCATCCGTCAGACGTCAAGTTCATCATCATCGACCCGAAGAAGATCGAACTGACGCCCTATGCGAAATTGAAGTACCATTTTCTGGCGGTGTCGCCCGATCTCGACGAGGAGATCATCACGACCCCCGAAAACGCCGTTTCCATACTCAAGAGCGTCGAATTGGAGATGGAAAAGCGCTACGACCGGCTTGCGGCCGCGGGGGTGCGGAACATTCAGGACTATAATGAGCGTTTAATCTCTGGACGACTGAAGAACTCTGAGACCATCGTGCACAGGAAGATGCCGTATCTCGTGGTCGTGATCGACGAGCTCGCAGATCTCATGATGACCGCCGCCCGGGAGGTGGAGGAGCCCATCGCCCGGCTCGCACAGCTTGCCCGTGCCGTCGGCATCCATCTCATTCTCGCGACCCAGCGCCCCTCGGTGGACGTCATCACTGGCGTCATCAAGGCGAACTTCCCCGCGAGGATCGCCTACCAGGTCGCCTCCAAGACCGATTCGAGGACGATCCTCGACATGAACGGCGCCGACCAGCTCCTCGGGAATGGCGACATGCTCTTCCTTCCGTCGGGCAGCCCGAAGCCATCCCGGATCCAGAACGCGTTCATCTCCACCGACGAGGTCGAACGCCTCACGGAACACATCGCCAAACAGAAGGGATACAGCCGCCCGTTCCAGCTTCCGTCCATCCTCGAAAAGAAGCGCGCCGGCATGCGGGGCGCGGCGAACGAACGGGACGAGTTCTTCGAGGAGGCCGCCCGGCTCATCGTGCGGCACCAGCAGGGCTCGGTCTCCCTCCTCCAGCGGAGGCTGAAGGTCGGCTATTCTCGGGCTGCCCGGCTCGTCGACGAGCTGGAATCCGCCGGCATCGTCGGACCGTTCGACGGCAGCAAGGCCCGATTGGTCCTCGTCGACAGCGACGACCAGCTTGACCGCATCCTCGGAGCGCTCGAGGGATGAACGCCTCCCGTACGGTCGTCTTGGCGATCTTCTGCGCCTGCCTTGTGTTTCTTCATCTCCCGGCCGTCGCCGGGGACGACGCGCAGGACCTCCTGGCGCGCCTTCAGGACCGGTACCGATCCGTCGTCGACGCGACGGTGACCTTCTCCCAGCATGTGGTCTTCGGCGTCACGCAGTCGGAAAGTGCGTTCAAGGGCACGTTCATCATGAAGAAGGGGAATAAGTACCGCATCGAACTCGAGGATCAGACCGTCGTCACCGATGGGAAGAGTCTCTGGTCGTACTCCCGTCCGAACAACCAGGTCATCATCAACGTGTCTCATGAAGATCCGAAGGTGTTCTCCCCCGACAAGGTCCTGGTGAATGTTCCGGAGAACTATATCGCGGCGATCGTCGGGAAAGAGCTGTACCGAAAGCACGACACGACCATCCTGAAGTTGACGCCGAAGACGAAACGAAACGCCGTCCGGTGGATGAAGATTTGGGTGGACGATGACGGCGCGCTCATGCGGAAGATCCAGGTATTCGACGCGAGCGAAAATACGGTGACGTACGAACTCGACGAGGTCCTCTTGAACTCAGGGGTGGCCGACTCCCGGTTTGAGTTCGTTCCTCCGCCGAAAGCAGAGGTCATCGATCTCCGGTGAGACGACCTCAGGCCCAGCGTCCGATACGCATTGCGTGAACCAGACGATGAAGAATACCGCCAAGTACGTCCTGAGCGTGTTCCTGACGCTCTTGTTCCTCTATTTCGCGTTCAAGGGCACGGACTTCGTCCAGCTTTGGGTCACCCTGCGCAGTGCTAATTACTGGTGGGTCCTGGCGATGCTGCCGCCGCTCATGCTCTCGCACCTCTTCCGCGCCTGGCGCTGGGAGTACCTCCTGCGGCCGGTGAAGCAGGATCTCCGGTTCCGGAATCTCTTCTCCGCCCTCATGGTCGGATACATGATGAATAACATCCTGCCGGCCCGGGCGGGGGAGCTGGTCCGGCCCTACGCGATCAACAAGCTCGAAGGGGTTCCCCGCGGCACGGCGTTCGGTACCGTGTTCGTGGAGCGGATCTTTGACATTGTCTCGTTCATGTTCGTCATTGCGCTCATCCCGCTTGTCTACACCGGACCGCTCACCCAGGCGTTCCCCTGGCTCGAGGAAGCCGGCCTCTGGATCACCGGCGTTACGTTGGTGTTCCTGGCGGGCTTCGCGTTCCTCATGGTGCGCCGAGATATCGTCATGAAGATCCTCGGGTCCGTCACGCGCCGCCTTTCCGCGCGGAAGGCGCAGCTCGTCGAACATATCGCGCACTCGTTCCTCGATGGATTTCTGTTCCTCAAGGAGCCGAAGAACTACTTCACGATCGGCATCCTGAGCGTCATCGTATGGGGGCTCTACATCGTGATGATGTATCTTCCGTTCTACGCGTTCGGGCTGACGGAGAGGTATTCCCTCGGCATGGGCGCCGCCATGGTCGTGCAGGCCATCTCGAGCATCGGGATCGTCATCCCGACGCCTGGCGGGACCGGGCCGTACCATTATTTCACGATCCAGACGCTGACGAAGCTCTATGGCGTTGACGATGAATTGGCGAAGAGCTATGCGACGGTGACGCACGCGGTCGGCTTCATCAGCGTCACGCTCGTAGGCATCTTTTACTTCCTGCGCGACCGCCTCCATATGTCGGAGGTGATGCGGCAGGATCCCGTCAAGGGGACCGCCGGCGAGTAGGCCGAGCGGTACGTACATCGGTATTTGTTCATCATCATCATTCACAATCACAATCATCATCAGAGGAGTGTCTATGAAACAGCTCACGCAACACCTCTCCTACGTCGTCGTCCTCATGCTGCTTGTCTGCACGGCCATGGCGCAGGAGAAGGAAGCAAAGAAAACAAGTGACAAATCCACCACGGAGAAACCAGCAATGAGCGAAACGAAAGGCAAGGAGATCGTGGTCATGGAGACATCCATGGGGACGATCGAACTCGAGATGTACCGCAAAGAAGCACCCAGGACCGTCGAGAACTTTGTGCAACACGCGAAGAAGGGATACTACAACGGTCTCATCTTCCATCGCGTCATCGAGAACTTCATGATCCAGGGCGGCGATCCGACCGGCACCGGCATGGCGGGAGAGAGCATCTACGGCGCGAAGTTCGACGACGAGATCAGCGAGAACCTGAAGTTCGACAAAGCGGGAATCCTCGCGATGGCGAACGCCGGCAAGACGGCGGACGGCCATGGAACGAATGGCAGCCAGTTCTTCATCACCCTCGTTCCGACGTCATGGCTCAACGGCAAGCATACCATCTTTGGCGAGGTCGTCGGCGGCATGGATGTGGTGAAGGCCATCGGGAAGGTCGCAACGAAGAAGCCGGGAGACAAGCCGGCGACGGATGTTGTCATGAAGAAGGTCTACGTCAAGGGCGAGAAGACGGCGCCGGCACCTCCGAAGGCGGCAGATCACAAATAACGGGCGCCCCAGACATGGGGGCGCGCGGATGGAACTGAACACGACACGTGGGCGAGGCGGGCCATCGGCTCGAGCGGCCCGCCGTCCCCGTGTGTCCCTTCTTTAAAGGCATACGGATCGTGGCACGAAAATCTGAAGATTCCGGCATATCGGTCGAAGCGGCCGCCGAGTCGCTGAAGGAGAGGAAGTTCGCCAAGATCTACCTCTTCTACGGCGAGGAAGACTTTCTCATCGACGAGCTCTCTGACCTCCTCGTCGCGCAAGCCGTGGAGACGTCCACCCGGGGCTTTAACCTGGATGTCGTCTCCGGGACGGAGCTCGATGCGAAGGCGATCGCCTCCCTTGTCCTTGCGTATCCGATGATGGGGGACCGGAGGGTGGTCATCGTCAGAAGCTTCGACAAGCTACCCAACAAGGAACTTCTCACCGGCGTCTTCGAGCGTCCTGTGGAAAGCACGATCCTTGCGCTCTGCTGCGCGGCGAAGCTCGATTTCCGGCTGAAGGTGAATAAAACGCTTCGCTCCCAGGCCGTCGTCGTCAATTGCGCCCCGCTCTACGACAACCAGATCGCGCCCTGGATCGCTCAGCGGATCCGAAAACTCGGCAAACGGGCGTCGCCGGAGGCGTGCCAGGCCATGCAGGGGTATGTGAGCCGGTCCTTGCGGGAGATCCAGAACGAGATCGACAAGCTCTTCATCTACGTCGGGGAGAAAAGCGAGATCACCGTCGACGACGTGAACCAGGTCGTGGGCATGTCGAAGCTCTGGAATGTCTACGAACTTCAGCGCACGGTCGGACTGCGCGACACCGCCCGAAGCCTCGAGATCGGACAGCGAATGATGGAGGCGGGGGAGAGCCCCATCTACGCGATCGTCGCCCTCACCAAGTATTTTCAGAAACTCTGGCTTCTGCCGGAACTCGCCTCACGCTACCGATCGGAAGAGGAGCTCGCCGGCGCTCTCGGCGCCCCTAAGTTCTTCCTCAATGAGTACCGGACGGCTTCGGTGCGCTTCACTCCGGCGGACGTGGAGCGCTGCTTTGGACTCTTGCGCGACGCGGACCTGAGTATGAAGACCTCGTCGCCCGACCCAAGCGCCCTCATGACGTCGCTTCTCTATGCGATCACGGCTGCAGCGTCCCCGCAGGCGGCCCTGTGATACGTAACGCATTCCTCAGCGTCGAATGGGCCTGTTTTGAGGCGCGTTGGCACCTCCGGTGCGACGGGAACAATACTTCCTTTACGCGAGTACAATCAATAGCCTGATGGCACAATCGACGCACACTCCATCGGACGAGGAACTGATCAAGGCTTTCCAGGAAGGCCGGATCGAGGCGTTCAATGTCCTGGTCGGACGGTATAAGCACCCCCTGATCAACTTCGTATTTCGGTATCTCGGGGACTATGACCAGGCCGATGATGTGGTCCAGGAGACGTTCATTCGGCTCTACCAGAAGAAGCAGTTATACCGGCCGATCGCAAAGTTCTCTACCTGGATCTACACGATCGCCACGAACCTTGCCAAGACGCAGCTCCGGAACAGGAGCAAACAGACCATCTTTTCTCTCAACCGCGGCAAGCAGGATGAATCGCAAAGGGAGTATGAGATCCGCGATGACCGTTATCCGGCGGACCGCCTCGCGGAGGCCGCCCTCAACCATGACATCATTCAGCGGGCCTTGAGCGCCTTGCCGGAACAATTCAGGGAAGCGGTGATACTCAGTGACATACAGGAGCTCTCGTATGATGAGATCTGTGCCATTACCGGAATGAACATGGGGACGCTGAAATCCCGTCTTAACCGGGGGCGATCACAGCTCCAGGAGCTTTTGAAGGATCTGGTCCATGAATAGGCGGCATATATGAGCGACACCGGAAAGCACGAACCCGACGAACACCCCCACATTCGGAAGATCCTCAAGGACCTTCCCAAGGTGGAGGCCGCGCCTGATTTTGAATTGCGTCTGCAGCGCAGCCTTCAAAAGGAAAAGCCGTCCCCCGCATCGCCGCGACGGTTCGGTCTTCCCGCCCTGGCGTATCCTGTCCTCGCTCTTTTTGTCGTCACGATCGTCTCCTACATCGTGTTCTTCCGGATCGCCGGAACGCCCGTCATCAGGGAGAGTACGCTGACGCCCGAACGCAATGCACCCTCCAGTGGCAGCCCTTCGACACACCCGCCGGGCGTCGAGGGATCACCCGCTGCTCGCAAGAAGGCCGCCCCGGAGGTCGCTTCCCCGGTCCCCTCGGGAGGCGCTGTGAAGGAGTCCCCTCCCCAGAATGCCGCCCCTGGTCCCGTGCAGAGCGGCCGCTCCCTGGACCAGGCCTCTCCCGCGAATGAAGGGCAGACACCCGCAGCGACGCGCGACGATAAGATCGCCGCCCCTGCGGTCGCCGCACCGCAAAACGAGGTGAGGGAGCAAATGAACGAGAGCGCGCCGATCCATCCCGCCCAAACCCCCTTGCGCAGCGTCCTCCCGTCATCGGCCCCCATGCTGAAATCGGCAGTCGCGCCTCTCCCGAACGCTTTCGAGTCCTCGGTCACGATGATCACGGACAGCGCCGCACGGGTCGACAGTCTTGCGCGCGATTCCCTTCGGTCGCAAGAACAGCGCCGGGTGAACGAACGGCTCCAGAAGAAGAAACGGCCGATCGAGTAAGAGATCTGGATGGATCCGTCCCTGGGCCCTCGATTGATCCCCGCGCTCGTCCTCGGCCTTTTTGCCGCCATTCTTTCCCGGTCGCTCCGTTTTCTCTCGTCGGGCGGCTCCGCTGCCGCAGGTCTCCTGGCCGTTTTCCTCTTCGGGTTCGGAGGATGGCAGTGGCTCACGCCGATCCTTTTCTTCTTCCTCTCCTCCAGCATCCTGTCGCGCATCAAGGACCGCGTCCGGCCTTCGTCCCGCAGCGCATTTGAAAAAGGGAGCGAACGCGACGCACTGCAGGTCCTTGCGAACGGCGGCGTGGGCGGCGTGCTGATCCTTTTCTGGCATTGGCAACCGGGAACCGGATGGTATGCCGCATATCTCGGCTCGCTTGCGGCCGCGACAGCCGATACCTGGGGAACGGAACTCGGTATGCTCTCACAGGGGCGTCCGGTCCTGGTGACGACGCTTGAGCGCGTTGAAGCAGGGGTTTCCGGCGCCGTCTCCTTTGGCGGCGTTGCGGGAGGGGCGGTCGGGGCGGCCCTCGTCGCACTCTGCGGCTCGTTCTGGTTCGACGGGGCGGTGGTACGGACATTGCTCGTCATAACGGGCGCCGGGATCGCCGGGAGCTTCGCCGACAGTTTCCTCGGCGCGATGTGGCAAGTGCAGTACCGTTGTGCGTCCTGCGGATCGATGACGGAGCGGACGCTTCACTGCGCGAAAAAGGCACGCTATGACCATGGTGCTCGTTGGCTCACGAACGACCTGGTGAACCTCTTTTGCAACCTCGCAGGGGCGATCCTGGCGTTCCTCGCTTCAACGGCGTTTGTGTGACCGCTGATATAATTTTCTTGACACTGTATCATTGATATTGTACATTTGGTCCGACAGAAATGAAGAAAAGGTACAATGCGGCTCAATATCAATAACGAAGATCCGGATCAAGGGGAACAGGGGACCACTCCGATCAAGCACTCGCCTGAGGGGAAAGGGCCCATCTTCACCAATACGACCCTTTTGATCCTCCTGGTGGCGATCCTCGCGTCCGGGGTATTCCTCCTTTTCAAGTACCACATCATTCGGCCGGGAATGTTCTCCGGCAAGGCGCCGGCGGAGAGCGCGCCGACAACCGGTCTTGCCGATCCGTGGAAGACGCCCCCTGCGGTGGCGGCGGCTCCCGATACATCTGCGAGAAAAGGGCCGGAAGGACCCGGAGGCGCTCAGCCCGAGGTGCACCGATATGCGGTCTACATCAGTTCGTACAGGGTGCGCCAGGACGCGGAGGAAGAGGTCTCCCGTTGGGTCGCGGCCGGTTTCACGTCGTTCGTCTCTGACGCCGGGGGGTGGCACCGGGTTGCCTTCGGGGGCTATGAAGCACCCGGAGAGGCGGCCGAGAAGGCAGAGAAATGGAAGCAGGCGTTCGAAAACGGCTACTGGATCGGGCGGGCGAACTGAACCTCGGCCACTCCGGTATCGGGCATCCGGTATCGGGCACTCTTGCTTCTTGCGAATTTGAAGGATTCTTCGTATATTATTGAAACTTATTCCCCCCTCGAGAAACTGGAGATTTACGATGAAAGAAGGCATCCATCCTGCATATAAGCGGACTACAGTCACCTGTATCTGCGGCACCACGTTTGAGACACGCTCAACCGGGGGCAATATAAAGGTCGAAATCTGTTCCCAGTGCCATCCGTTCTTCACCGGGAAACAGAAGCTTGTTGATTCCGCCGGCCGCGTGGAACGGTTCAACAAGAAGTACGCAAAGAAGCCCCAGGAAGAAGTGAAAACAACGGCGTAGCCTATTCATTTTTCTATCGCACGAAAACGGAATTCTGAACTCTCGGGATTCCGTTTTTTGCTACCATGAGACCTATGCACCTTTGTATCTTCGAAGACTCGCTCTACAAGAATTTTTTCCCGCTCGTCTCTCTGCGCCCCGTGTCCGATCTTTCGTGCGGAACGGGCACCCTGATGGACACCACCCGCCGGATCATGAAAAGCGCCGATGTTTCGCTCTTCGTCCGGTCCGGGATCGCCCCTCTTACCATGGAAGACCACCCCGGCGTCGACGTGAACACCCTGCCGTCCGGGCCGTCGCTCTTTGTCAATGCACGGGTGGTCGCTGACGAACGGTTCGCCGGGTCCATTCGACGGAGCCCTTCTTCGCCGATGGTCTTTGTAGAGAGCGGAACGATCGCCGCGATGGTCCTCGACCGGGAGACGCTCGCCGAGATGCCGGACCTGTTCGCCGGCGGCCTCCTCAATGAGAGCGCGGCACATCGTCTCCCCGCAACGCAAATAACCTGCCGGATCGCACGGTATCCGTGGGATCTCGTCCGGTTCACCTCCGAAGAGATCGAACGCAGCGCCGCGCTGCTCGCGAAGAAGACGGCGAAGAAGATCGCCGGCAAGATCTACCCCGGCGCCTCCCTCATCGGGCGCAAAAACATTTTCATCGGCGCCGGTTCGGTCGTGAAGCCCGGCGTCGTGCTCGACGCGGAAGCCGGTCCGATCATCATCGGCAAGAACGTGACGATCATGCCGAATGCGGTCATTCAAGGCCCGGCGTCGATCGGCGACGGTTCGACCATCAAGATCGGTGCAAAGATCTACCACGGCACGTCGATCGGCAGGCAGTGCAAGGTGGGGGGTGAGGTAGAGGCTTCCATCCTCCAATCGTATGCCAACAAGCAGCATGACGGGTTCCTCGGACACTCGTACCTCGGCAGCTGGGTGAATCTCGGCGCCGACACGAACACGAGCGACCTGAAGAACACGTATGGCACGGTGAAGGTCGAGATCGACGGCGCGGAGGTCGATTCGGGCGAGATGTTCGTCGGACTGACCATGGGCGATCACTCGAAGACCGGCATCAACGTCATGTTCGACACCGGGACCGTCGTCGGCGTCTCCTGCAATATCTACGGCGCGAACCTGCCGCCGAAGTTCGTTCCGTCGTTCACGTGGGGAGAGCGGGGGTCCTTCGTCCCCTACGAACTCGAGAAATGCCTCGAGACGGCGCGCCGCGTCATGGGGAGGCGCAATGTCGTCATGAGCGCAACCTACGAATCGCTCCTTCGGGAGCTCCACGCCACCGCCTCCGGGTCGCGCTGACGTGGCAGCGCCGGACACCGTCATCGCCACCACCACTGTCTACAGCGGTCCGCGCGGGACCGCCGTGAAGATCCTCAACAGGGTGGAACGGACTGATTCCTACCTCGACAAGCTCCTCGACAGCGAACTCAAATCCCCGGACATCGCGGACATCGACAAGGGCCTCCTCGCGGAGATCGTCCACGGCGTCATGCGCTGGCAGGGGCGGCTCGACTGGGTCCTCAACGGCTTCACCCACGGCAATTTCTCCAAGTCCGAGATCAACATCAAAAATGCGCTGCGCGTTGGCCTCTACCAGATCCTCTTTCTGACGCACGTCCCGCAGTACGCCGCCGTCAACGAGGCGGTCATGTTCGTCAAGCGCATCCGCGGCGACAAGTCCGGCAATCTCGTCAACGCGGTCCTGCGGAACATCATCCGCAGCATCAACGACATCCACTACCCCAAGCGTGAGGACGACTCCTTGCAGTACCTCGCGGTCTATTACTCGCATCCCCAGTGGATGGTGAAGCGCTGGATCGAACGGTTCGGCTCGGAAGAGACCGAGCGCATCCTCATCGCGAACAACGAGATCCCCGGACTGACGCTCCGTATCAACAAGCTCAAGATCTCTCCCGGCGAGTTCCTCGCCATCCTCGACAAGAGCCAGATCGGATACCAGGGCTCCACGTTCATCGACTACTTCGTGAAAGTGCGAAGCCTGAGCGGGATCGCCCAGATGAACATCTTCCAGAGCGGGTTCTTCTCGATCCAGGACGAGAGCGCCGCGCTCCCCGTGATCCTCCTGGCACCCACGGAGAACGACCGGGTCATCGACATGTGCGCCGCCCCGGGCGGAAAGACTACATTCATCGCGGAGCTCATGAACAACAAGGGGCAGATCCTTGCCGTCGACAAGTACGAAAGCAAGCTGAAGATGATCGAAACGAGCTGCGGCCGCCTCGGCATCAAGAACGTCGAGCGGCTCATCGCCGATTCGAGCGTCCTCGAGACCGAGCCCGCCGACAAGATCCTCGTCGATGCGCCCTGTTCCGGCCTCGGCGTCCTCAGGAAGAAGCCCGACATCCGATGGAAGCGCGAACCGGAGGACATCACGCGCCTCAACCGCGCTCAGCGCTCGATTCTGGAGAACGGCGCCCGGCTCCTCAAGCCGGGGGGCGTCCTGGTGTACAGCACCTGCACGACGGAGCCGGAAGAGAATGTCTCGATCATCCGGGCGTTCCTCGCCGACCACCCGGAGTTCACCATCGACGACGCGTCGCAGTTCGTGAACCACGCCGTCGTCACGAAGGAAGGATGGATCGAGACCTTCCCCCATCTTCACCACATCGACGGGTCGTTCGCGGTCCGCCTTGTGAAAGCGAAAGCGTAGCCCCTACACAACGACGACCATCCCCATGAACGCGATCACAAAATCCAAACCTGAATCATATAAGGCATGGCCCAAGGGCCTCCAGTTACTCGAGAAACCGCAACCGGAGCTCCGGTCGCCGGGAGACGTCCTCATCAGGGTCGTCGCCGGCGGCATCTGCGGCACGGACGTCGGGATCTATCAGTCCAAGGACTCACTGAAGCAGAACATGGCCTCGCTCCGCGCCTCCAACGTCACGATCGGCCACGAGTTCTGCGGCCGGATCGTTGACGCCGGGCCGAAGGCCAAGCTCCGGCTCGCCACGCTCCTCGATGGTAAGGCGAAGGAGTTTCCCGCCATCCGGAAGTTCGTCGGACACCGCACGCCCGCTGCGATCGCCCGGGACAAGGGGCTCCTCCGGTTCATCGAAGAGCGCTGCATCGCCACAGCGGAGATGCACATCGTCTGCCACACCTGCGCGCAGTGCAAACTCGGCGAATACCACGTCTGTACGAACACGGTCATCCGCGGTCTCCACGGGGACGGAGCGTTCGCGGAATATGTCGTGCTGCCGTCGGACAATGTCCTCCTCTTCGCCAACGGCGAGATCCCTGAGGAAATCGTCGCGTTCATGGATGCGATCGGGAATGCGACGCACACGGTCCAGTCGCTCTCCACGATCCGCGGCAAGCATGTCGCGGTCCTCGGCGCGGGCGTCATCGGACTGATGGCGGTCGCCATCGCAAAGAGCGCCGGCGCAAAGACGATCCTCGTGACGGACGCCTCGCACGGCGAGAACACGCACGAAAAGCTCGAGCAGCGCCGGTTCCGCATGGCACGGCTCCTCGGGGCGAATGAGTGCTTCGACGTCTCAGTTGCACAGGAGAAAGAGGAGTTCTACCGCACAGCCAAGAAGCTCAACCACGGGGCGGGCGTCGACGCCGTCCTGGAGATGTCGGGAAGCTATTATGCATACGAGGACGCATTCAAGGTCCTCCGCATGGGCGGAGAGCTTGCGCTCCTCGGACTCACCAGCGGCACGATGCCCATCGACTTCTCGAAGAACATCATTTTCCCCGGCGTGACGATCCACGGCGTCATCGGACGCCGGATGTGGTCCACGTGGGATATGATGACGGCGCTCCTCAAAGGCGGTCTGGCGAAGCGCTTCGTCCGGTCGGGGTTCGTGACGCACGAGTTCCCGCTGCAGGAGTTCGAAAAGGGATTCCAGGCCATCGCCAACGGCGATGCGCTGAAGGTCCTCTTACGTCCGTAAGGCCGACCACACAATGAGCACACAGGAGCACCACCATGGCTGACATGATGCTGGAACTCGTCGGGCGTGAACTCGCCCGTTTGAAGGAATCACAGACGTTTAAGTATGAGACCGCGGTCGAAGGGCCGCAGGGGGGCGTCGTGACGGTCGGCGGGAAGGACGTCGTCATGCTCGCCTCGAACAATTACCTCGGGCTCTCCAACCATAGTGCGATCAAGAAGGCCGCGATCGATGGGATACGGCGGTACGGCTACGGGGTCGCCTCGGTGAGATTCCTCTGCGGGACGCAGGACATCCATCTGGAGCTCGAGAAGAAGATCTCGAAGTTCGTCGGGTGCGAGGATACCATTCTCTTTTCCTCCTGCTTCGCGGCGAACGAGGGCTTCTTCGCCTCCCTGGTGAACGAGAAGTTCGGGATGGAGCAGTACAAGGACGTTCTCTACAGCGACAGGCTCAACCATGCGAGCATCATCGACGGCCAGCGCCTCTGCAAGGCCGATGCGGTCGACAAGAAGATCTACCAGCACGCCGACATGAACGATCTCGAGCGCCAGCTGGAGGAAGACAAGGGAAAAGGGTACAGGTTCCGCATCATCGTCACCGACGGTGTCTTCAGCATGGAAGGCGACCTTGCCCCCCTCGAAGCCATCGTGGCGCTCGCCCGGCGCTATGGCGCCCTCGTGTTCGCTGACGACTCGCACGCCATCGGCGTGTGTGGTCGCTCTGGACGCGGCACGCCGGAGGCGACCGGAACGCTCGGCAAGATCGACATTCTCACCGGGACGCTCGGCAAGGCGATCGGCGGAGCCGCGGGCGGCTACATCAGCGGCAAGAAGGACCTCATCGCATACCTGCGGCAGAAGTCCCGGCCGTACACGTTCTCGAACTCGCTTCCACCGTCGATCGTCTTCGGCGCCTCTGCGGCGTTCGACATCCTCATGAAGGATCGCACGATTGTCACGAGACTCCACGACAATACCGCCTACTTCCGCCGGGAGATCAAGGCGCTCGGTTTCACGATCCTCGAAGGCGAGCACCCGATCGTTCCCGTCATGCTCGGAGAGGCGGCGACCGCGCAGGCTATGAGCGCCCGGCTCCTGAAGGCCGGCGTGTACGTCAAAGGCCTCTGGTTCCCGGTCGTTCCAAAAGGCGAGGCTCGGCTCCGCGCGCAGGTCTCCGCGGCGCATACGAGGAAGGACCTGGACCGCGCGCTCGACGCGTTCGCGCGCGTCGGGAAGAAGATGAAGGTGATCTAGCTTCGACCGGCGGCCCGTACGTGCCGTCGCAACTCATTCGTCCCACAATACAGAGAATACGCCGCTCCATGAAGAAGCCCCTGAACGAAGCCAATGTGCTCGAAGCGCTCCGCGCCGTCAAGGACCCGGACCTCCACCGCGACATCGTCTCGCTGAACTTTGTGAAGAACCTCGTCATCGCAAAAGGCGCCGTGAGCTTCACGGTGGAACTCACGACCCCGTCGTGTCCCGTGAAGGACGAACTGAAGCAGGCCGCGGCGGACGCTGTCCGGAACTCCATCGACGGCGTCACCGACGTGGAGGTCTCCATGACCGCCAACGTCCGCGAGACCCCGAAGGCGCAGCCTGCGGTGCTCCTCCCCGGAGTGAAAAATACCATCGCGGTCGCCAGCGGCAAGGGAGGGGTCGGCAAATCGACCGTGGCGGTCAATCTCGCCGTGTCGCTCGCCCTTGACGGGGCGAAGGTGGGCCTTATCGATGCGGACATCTACGGTCCAAGCATCCCCCTCATGATGGGGATCAATGAGCGCCCGCAGATGCAGAACCAGAAGATCATCCCGCTCCTTGCGCACGGCGTCAGGGTCATGTCGATCGGCTTCCTCGTGGACCCGAATCAGGCGGTGATCTGGCGCGGACCCATGGCGAGCGGCGCGATCAAACAGTTCATGTCGGACGTGGCCTGGGACGAGCTTGATTACCTCATTTTCGACCTCCCGCCGGGCACGGGGGACATCCACCTCACGCTTGTCCAGAGCATCCCGCTCACCGGCGCGGTCATCGTGACGACGCCGCAGGATATCTCGCTCGCGGACGCGCGGAAGGCCTACCGGATGTTCGAGAAGGTGAACGTGCCCATCCTCGGCATCATCGAGAACATGAGCTACCATATCTGTGGCAACTGCGGCCACCGGGAGGATATCTTCGCCACAGGCGGGGGAGAGAGAGAAGCTGCGACGCTCGGGACACCGTATCTCGGCGGCATCCCCATCTACACGCCGATACGGATCGGCGGGGATAAGGGAATGCCGATCGTCGTCATGGAGCCCGCGGCGGCGCAGTCGGCGACGATCCGCCAGATCGCGCGCAACATGGCGGCGCAAGTGAGCATCCGGCAGTACGCCGGCGGCAAGCCTGCCATTGAGATCAATCTGCACGGATGAGGATCGACATGACCGATACGCAAAAAACGACCGTCCGGGACCGCGTTGAACGCGCCCTTGCATCATGCAGGCCCTATCTGCAGGCGGACGGAGGTGACGTGGAACTCTTGCGCGTGACCGACGACGGGATCGTCGAACTCATGTTCCAGGGAACGTGCGTGGTGTGTCCGATGTCGCGGATGACGCTTCGGGCAGGACTGGAACGCGCCATCCTCAAGGCCGCGCCAGAAGTCCGGCGCGTCGAATCGGTCTCCTCGAAGTAACCTTCCGACTACAGCTGCTGCGGGTCGATCTCCGCGATCGATCCGTCCGCCAGCTTCAAGATCCGGCTTTCCGACCTTCTCACGAGATCATAATTATGTGACGCCAGCACGATCGCCGTGCCGCTGCCGTTGATGGCCTTCAGGAGCTGAAGGATCTCCATGGATGTGGCGGGATCGAGATTGCCCGTCGGCTCGTCGGCCAAGAGGACCTTTGGACTGTTCACGAGTGCGCGGGCGATGACGACGCGCTGGAGCTCGCCGCCGGAGAGTTCATTCGGCATATTGTTCCGCTTATGGCTCAATCCGACATCGGAGATGACCCGGAGGACGCGCTGTCCGATCTCCGACGGTGGGGCGCCGGTCACCTCGAGGGCGAACGCCACATTCTCGTAGACGGTGCGGTCCTCCAGGAGCCTGAAATCCTGAAAGACGATGCCGAGGGTCCGGCGAAGGAGATGGACGTCCTTCTTGCGGAAGAGGGAGGAGGTATAGGTCCCGACGCTGACCTCGCCCTGATCGGGCCTGAGGTCGAAGTACATGAGACGCAATATGGTCGTCTTTCCGGCCGCGGTTTCCCCCACGAGCGAGACAAATTCGCCAGGGTTCACGTGGAACGAGACGTCCGCCAGGACGGGCTGTCCTCGGAAGGAGACGCTGACGTGCGAGAAGTTGATCATGGGTCAGGTGTCAATTCAACGATGAGCGTTCTTCGCCCCGGCCGCTCTGCGGTGGAGGACGATCGACGAGGCGAGCTTGATCGCCTCGATCATGCTTGACGGATCGGCGCTCCCTGCGCCGGCGATGTCGAATGCAGTGCCATGGTCCGGCGATGTCCGGACGATCGGGAGGCCCGCCGAGACGTTGACGCCAATATGAAATCCCTGCATCTTCAGCGGGATGAGGCCTTGGTCGTGGTACATCGCCAGTACGGCGTCGTACTGCCGGAAGAGCTGCATCCCGAAGAAGGCGTCCGCCGGAAATGGCCCCTCGACGCGCATCCGCCGGGATCGGGCGCGTTTCAATGCGGGGATGATGACTCGCTGTTCTTCCTTCCCGAGGATGCCGTGTTCGCCCGCATGGGGATTGAGTCCCAGCACCGCGATCCTTGGGCTGGGGATCGCGAAGTCCGTCCGCAGTGCGCTGTCCACGATGGCGAGTTTCTCAAGGAGCACGTTCTCAGTGAGGCGGCGAGAGACATCCTTCAGCGGATAGTGGACGGTCGCGAGCCCGACCCGGAACGTTCCGGCGACGAGCATCATCGCCACCCTCGTTCCTCCGGAGAGGGCCAGCAGCATCTCGGTCTGTCCCGGGACCTTGAACCCGGCGAGGTGCATCGCCTCCTTCGAGACGGGTGCCGTGACGACGGCGTCGGCGAACCCCGCGCGCCAGAGCCGAACCGCCTCCTCGATGGCGAGCACGCTGTACCGCCCTGATTCTTGTGAGAGCCGGCCGGGGTTGATCCGCGGCGACCGGAACGGCTCGATGGGCACGACGGTGACATGCGTGCCGGGCACGGCAGGCAGCCCGGCGGATTCCCGGAGCGTCAGCTTCACTCCGAGTTTGCGGGCATAATGATCGAACACATCGATGGATCCCACGACGAACGGCGTACAGACGGAGTGCACCGATGGGGATCGAAGGCTTTTCAGTATGATCTCCGGCCCTGTGCCGTTGAAATCGCCCATCGTGATGGCGATGACCGGCTTGCGTCGGAGTGGTCGCTTGGATGCCATCGGTTATTGTTCCGTGAGAAGAGTGTAGTCGCCGGTCCGTTTCTCATCGACGAAGATGAGCGAACGGTTGAGCGCGGGATAGTTCCATACCTCGCGCGGCGCGGACGACGTCGCGAGCACCCGCTCTTTCGATGCGGGCTGGCCGTAGAGGATGAGGACCTTCCCGCGGTCCGTCGTGATGCCGTTAGGATTTCGGATCGTGGCGAAGTCCTGCGCAGCGATGTCGGCGCGGCGGTAATACTCCTCCATGTAGGGATTGAACGCGCTCTTCGGCGTCGGATTCTTCTTCCGCCAAAATGCCTCGAACGAACGGCGCTGGGCGGCCGCATCCTGGCCGTGTAAGGTCGCGTACTCTTCCTTCGACAGGAGGTACTGGAGCGCCTGAACGGCGCGAGGGAGGGATGCGAGCGTCCGGGGCATGCCGGCCCACTGGACAGCGAAGTCCTGGCGTACCGTGGCGGACCTGCCCCCCTCGACGACGACGAGCTCTGCGCTGTAGGGTCCCTGCGGCAATGTGTCGGCCGCGAAGGGGACGGCGATCGTCACGATGCCGGCGTTCAGCCGGCCGGCCGGATAGTACCGGCACCCCGCGACGGTGTCCGCTGACGGGACCACGCCCGCCGCCCCGCGCGTCCAGAAGGAGTCCTGCAGAACGACCGTCTTGACGTCCTTGATCGATCGTAGGATGCGCAGAACGACGTGGAGGGATTCGCCAGGCACGACGCCCGAGCTTGCAACGTAACCCCGGGCTGTCTGGCCAAGCGGAAGGACGCTCCCGAGGAAGCGCACGGCTCCGTCGGTCGGTCCGGTCCTGGCCGAGTCGGCGCACCAGAAGAGGGAGGAGGCCTGGAGCGGACCCGGACGGTACGATCGCAGCGTGACGCGCTGTTCCCTGGAGGTTCGCCGCTGCGACTCCACGTCGGTCACTTCCGCGGTCACCGTGTACGTTCCCGGCGGAAGATCGAACGATGCACTTTCCTCGAGCGTTTTGGCATGCCCGGCGAGGTTGTCCGTGGACGAGGAAGAGATGCGGCTTTCGATGAACTTCCGCGCGCGCGCAGTATGCGTGCTGTCAAAGACCTCAATGGAGATGTCGGCCTTGCCGATGAACGGCGTCGCAGATGTGTCCCCGGGAACCCGCACGAAAATGAGGAGACCAGGCTGGACCCAGAGGTGGACGTCGAGCCGGCTCATTGCCGTATCGGTCGATGGGGCGTTCCAGGCCTCGCAGCGAAAAGGTGCTTCCGCGTCGTAGAGAAGCTCCTCGCTCCTCCTTCCCTGGCCGAGCACCAATGCCGGCGCGAGGAGAAGCACGAGGAGCGCTACCCGGCCGGCGATCGCCGGCAGCCATATGCGGAAGGGATTCCTCATGGGGACCGAAAGATGGCTAGGCCGTTTTCCACTGTTCGAGGAACCGCAGAAGGAGGCGTACGCCCACTCCCGATCCGCCCTTCGGCGCGTAGGGGAGGGACTCTTCGAGGATGGCGGTCCCAGCAATGTCAAGGTGCACCCATTTGTAGTTGTCGACGAACTTCTTCAGGAAGAGGGCCGCGGTGATCGCGCCTGCCCAGCGCCCCCCGACGTTCTTCACGTCGGCGACGTCGCTCTTGATCTGCTTCTCGTATTCTTCGAAGAGCGGCAGTTCCCAGACGCGTTCGTATGTCTCCAGACCTGCATCGGTCAACCGGCGCATGAGTCCTTCATCGTTTCCCATCATACCGGTCGCATGTGCCCCGAGCGCGACGACGCAGGCACCCGTGAGCGTGGCAAGATCGATCACCGCATCGGGTTTGAATTGTTTCGCGTAGGCGAGGGTGTCGGCGAGGATGAGACGCCCTTCGGCGTCCGTGTTATCGACCTCGGAGGTCTTCCCGCCGTAGTGGGTGATGATGTCGCCCGGCCGCATCGCGGAGCAGCCCGGCATGTTCTCGGTCGAGGGGATGAGCCCGACGAGGTGAACAGGAATGGCGAGACGTGCAGCCGCTTCCATCGTCGCGATGACGGCCGCGGCGCCGGACATATCCATCTTCATCTCGGCCATGCCCGCAGCCGGTTTGATGGAGATCCCGCCGCTATCGAATGTCACGCCCTTCCCGACGAGGACGATCGTGTCCAGGTCCTTGCGGGCGCCGTTATGCTCAAGGATGATGAACCGCGGGGGTCGCGCGCTGCCGGCGCTCACCGCCGTAAGGCCGCCGAAGCCCGATTGTTCGATGCGCTTCTTATCCCAGATGGACGCCCGGTAGCCGTGCTTCGCCGCTGACGCGCGTGCCGAATCGGCGAGCGTTTCGGGGTACATGGCGTTGCCCGGCGCGTTCTGAAGGTCCCGGGCGAGGCAGACCGCTTCGCAGACGATGCGTGTCCGGCGAAGCGCCTCCTTGCAGGCCTTTTCCTGTGCGCCTTTTGAGCCGAGGAGGACGATCTCACCCAGCCGGAAGTTCTTGCCTTCGGTCTCCGTCATGTAGGCATCGTACTTGTAGAGCGCAAGCGCCGCACCCTCAGCGATCGCCGCAACGAGCTGTCCAGCGCTGAACACGGCCTCGGGGGAGACGTCGCCTGCCGGGAGGCAGAAGGTAAGGTGCCGGAGCTTGAGTGACCGGGCATGTTTCGCAGTTGCTGCTGCTGCGCGCCGGTATGATTCAAGCGTGATCGCCGACGGCTTGCCGAGGCCTGCGAGGCAGAGCCTTGGCGATGCGAGTTTCTTCTCCGTGTGGAGCGTGAAGATCTGCGCCGCTTTTCCCTCGAACCGTTCCAGCGCGATCGAGGTGTCAAGCCGCTTGCCGAAGACTTTGCGCAGGGGGGCGAGCTGCTTCCGGAGTGCGTCCGCTGTCTGAGGGATGAACATGACGAGAGCGTCGGTCTTTGCCGATCGGACGGGGGAGGTTGCGTAGGAGAGTTTCATGATCGTATTCTCAACAATGTGTGGAGGAGTCCCTGGCGCATCGGAACGGTCAGGGTGTTGGCTCATGCAGAAATTGCTCCGCCTTTTCGATGACGGCCCTGACCGTATCATCGAGCACGGCGTTGAAGAGGCGCGCGCCGGCCGCATTGAGATGGCCGTTGCCCCCGAACTCCTTCGCCAGGAGGTTGATGGGGATCGAGCCTTTGGACCGGAAGGAGATCTTGACGCCGTCCTTGAGCTCGTTGAACAAGATGCCGACGCGGACGCCCTGGATGCTCATCGGATAAGTCGTGAAGTTGTCGGTTTCGATCTCGCTCGTGCCCGTTTCACGGAACATGTGCTGGGTGCAGACGACGTATGCGAGGACGCCGCCGTAGGCGGTCTTCATCGAGTCTAGGACCTCGCCCAGGAGCCGCATTCTTCCCGGGGTCCAGTTCTCATACACGTTCACGTAGACGGCCGTTGGGTCGACGCCGTAGGACAGGAGCCGCGCCGCGATCTCGTGCGTCTCCGGCCGGGTCCGAGGGTACCGGAACGACCCGGTATCCGTCATGATCGCGGTATAGAGCGATTGCGCGATCTGCTTGTCGAGGAGTGACGGATTGATCGACGCCAGGAGCCCGTAGACGATCTCCCCCGTGGACGTCGCGGAAGCGTCGATGAGGTACTCGTCGGCGAACGGATGAGGGTCAAGATGGTGGTCGATGACGATCTTCGCTGCCTTGCTCTGTGCGACGAACGGCTGCAGGCTCCGCAGACGCTCCGGATGGTTCGTATCGAGAACGACGATGCAGTCGGCGTCGAGGAGCGCGTCGCGGTCCCGCTCCGGCACGAACCGGATGATGCTCCCTGCGGGATCGAGCCAACGGTAGTTCTCGGGGGTGGCGCTGTGGTTGATGACGGAGACGCGCTTGCCGCATTTCTCGAGGAACCTCGCGAGCGCGAGTTCCGACCCCAGCCCGTCGCCGTCTGGGTTGACATGCGTCGTCAGGACGAACGTGGAATGCGCATCGAGGGTCCGGCGTATCTGTTCGACGGAAGCGTTCATCATGTCAGCATGATGTCGTGCGGATCATGACGAAACAGGCGAGAATGTCTTCTCGCCTGTTCGCGTATGCCTTCGTTTGTCTGCACTCGGGTGCGCCGGCTACTGGATCGTCCATGTTTCGCCGTGGTTGAGGAGCTTCTCGAGATTCCCCTCGCCCTTCTTCTGGATGGCCGAAAGGATCTGGTTCGAGACCTCCACCTCATAGCGGGGCCGGTCGACCGCGTACACGACGCCGACCGGACGTGGAAGCTCCGGCAGGCTTGACATTCTCGCCAGGATGAACGAGAGCATCGTATCCTTCTCGTTATGGACGATGAGGTCGTTCACCGATGCGGTGCCGTCGGTGAGGGAGACCACCTTCGGCGTGAAGCCGTCGAGCTTCAGGCCCTTGTCCTTGTTCTTCCCGAACACCATGGGCTTTCCGTGCTCGATGAAGACCACGTGGTCGTCCTTCGACTCCTTCTCCGTGTAGGTAAAGAAGGCGCCGTCGTTGAAGACGTTGCAATTCTGGTAGATCTCCACGAAGGAGGTTCCCCGGTGCTCCGCGGCGCGCTTGATGACGAATTGCATGTGCTTCGGGTCGCGGTCAAGGGTCCGCGCGACGAACGAGGCCTCCGCGCCCAGCGAAACGAGCAGCGGATTGAACGGATGGTCCACGGAGCCGTACGGCGTAGATTTCGTGACCTTCCCAAACTCGGAGGTCGGAGAGTACTGGCCTTTTGTGAGGCCGTAGATCTGATTGTTGAACAGGAGGATGTTCAGGTCGATGTTGCGGCGGCAGGCGTGAATGAGATGGTTGCCGCCGATCGAGAGGCCGTCGCCGTCGCCCGTGGCGACCCAGACCATGAGGTCGGGCCGGGCGATCTTCACGCCGGTGGCGATCGCGGGGGCACGGCCATGGATGGAATGGAAGCCGTAGGTGTTCATGTAGTAGGGAAATCTGCTGGAACAACCGATCCCCGACACGAAGACCATCTTGTGCCTCGGGATGCCGAGCTCCGGCATGACGCGCTGGACCTGCGCCAGGATCGAATAATCGCCGCAGCCCGGACACCAACGGACATCCTGGTCGGACTGAAAATCCTTCGCGCTGTACTTTACCGGCGGCTGTTCTGCGATGGCCTTGAGGGCATCTTCAACTAAGTTCATGTGCGTACTCCCGTGATAAGATTTCGTCAATTTTTTCTTCGATCTCGCTCGATTTGAACGGCAGCCCTTGGATCTTGTTGAGCTGGATGGTCGGAATGAGATACTCCGACCGGAGGATCCGGGACAGCTGTCCTAGGTTGAGTTCCGGAACCAGGACATGCCGGTAATTCGCAAGGATGGCTCCGAGATTCTTCTGGAGGGGGTTGAGATACTTGATCTGGAGATGCGAGACGGATTTTCCCTCGCGCCGCTTCGCCTCGACCGCCGAGCGGATCGCGCCGTACGTGCCGCCCCAACCCACGACGAGGACGTCGCCGTTCGGGTCGCCGTCGACCTCGGCGGGCGGGATGTCGTCCGCGATACGATCGACCTTCGCCTGGCGCATCCTCACCATGAATTCGTGGTTCTCTGGATCGTAGCTCACGTTGCCCGTGATGTGCTCCTTCTCCAGCCCGCCGATGCGATGTTCGAGGCCCGGGATGCCGGGGATCGCCCAAGGCCGCGCGAGCGTCTTTTCGTCCCGCGAGTAGGGGAAGAACTCGTTCGGATCGGTGGCGAACTTCGGGGCGATATCAGGGAGCGAGCTCACCGGCGGGATGAGCCACGGCTCTGCGCCGTTCGCCAGGTAGCCGTCGGAGAGGAAGATCACCGGTGTCATGTACTTGATGGCGATGCGCATCGCCTCGAACGCCCCGAAGAAGCAGTCCGCCGGGGTCGTGGCGGCGACGACGGGGATGGGGGACTCTCCGTTGCGCCCGAAGATCGCTTGGGAGAGGTCGGCCTGTTCCGTCTTCGTCGGGAGGCCGGTGCTCGGGCCGCCGCGCTGGACGTTGACGATGACCAGGGGAACCTCCAGGATGACGGCAAGCCCCATCGCTTCGCTCTTCAAGGCCATACCGGGGCCGCTCGTGGTCGTGACGCCGATGGCGCCGCCATAGGAGGCGCCGATGGAAGAAGTGATGCCGGCGATCTCGTCCTCCGCTTGGAACGTCTTCACGCGGAAGTTCTTGTGTTTCGAGAGTTCATGGAGAATGTCGCTCGCGGGGGTGATCGGATATGTCCCGAGGAAGAGGTCGAGCCCCGACTTCACGGATCCGGCGATGAGCCCCCAGGCGGCGGCCTCGTTGCCGGTGATGCTGCGGTATCTTCCGGGTTTCAGCGACGCGGGCTTCACCTCGTAGCGTGCCGCGAAGATCTCCGTCGTCTCGCCGAAGGCGTAGCCCGCCTTGAGAACCCGAGTATTCGCGTCGATGAGTTCCGGGTTCTTCGCGAACTTCTCCTGGAACCATTTGATGGTCGGTTCGAGGGGCCGAGTGTACATCCAGTACATCATCCCGAGCGCGAAGAAGTTCTTGCACCGGTCGACCAGCTTGTTGGAAAGACCCATGTCCGAGAGGGCGTTCTGCGTCAGCTTGGTGATGTCCACGCTGTGGAGATGGTACTTCGAAAGCGACTCGTCGTCAAGGGGGTTGGATGCGTATCCGGCGAGCTTCAGGTTCTTGTCGTTGAACCCGTCGCGGTTCGCGATGATGATGCCGCCGTCGGAAAGGCTCCGCAGGTTCACCTTGAGCGCCGCGGGGTTCATCGCGACGAGGACGTCGCAGATGTCGCCGGGGGTGTTGATCTCCGTGCTGCCGAAGTGGATCTGGAAGCCGCTGACGCCGAAGAGCGTTCCGGCCGGGGCGCGGATCTCCGCAGGATAATCCGGGAGCGTGCTCAGGTCGTTGCCGAGGAGCGCGGTCGTGCTGGTGAACTGCATGCCCGTGAGCTGCATGCCGTCGCCGGAGTCTCCGGCGAATCGAATCGTTACGTCATCGAGATTTTTGAGTTCTTTTGTCATACGTGTCCGGTTGTGCGATTATGCGTTATTAGCCAAGTTCACTGAGAAATGGGAACCACTTTGAGAGGTACGCCGAGATGATCGTGAGAGAGTTCGTCAGGATGAGGACGCCGACGATGACGAGGAGCACGCCGCTGACGATCTCGATCTTGTGAAGGTGCACTTTGAGCTTATTGAAGGCTCCGAAGAACACCGACATGCTCAATCCGGCGAGGAGAAAAGGGATGCCGAGCCCGGCGGAGTAGGCCGTGAGGAGGAGGATGCCCTTCCAGACGGTGCTCTGCTGGCTCGCGATCGCCAAGATAGCGGCGAGAATGGGGCCGATGCACGGCGTCCACCCGAACGCGAACGCGAGACCCACGAGGAAGGCGCCGAGGAGTCCCAGCGGCTTGCTCGAGGAGTGGAACCGCTTTTCGTAGTTCAGGAACGGGATCTTGAAGACGCCGATCATGTGGAGGCCGAAGACGATGATGATGCCGCCGGCGATCTTCGTGATGATGCCGAGCTGTTCCCGGAGCGTCTGTCCGACGATCGTCGCGGAGGCGCCGAGGGAGATGAAGACGACGGAAAAGCCGAGGATGAACATGAGGGAGGTGATGAGGACGCGCTTCCGAACCGCGGAGCGGTTCGCCGCGGTCTTCATGTCGTCGAACGAGACGCCCGAAATGAACGACAGGTAGCCCGGGACGATGGGAAGGACGCAGGGAGACACGAAGGATAACAGTCCAAACAGGAACGCTGTCAAGAGCCCTACGTTTTCCACTACGACTTCCTCATCATTGGCGTGTTCATCCTTTATAACGTACCACTTTTCCGGCGGAGAAACAACCTGTGGCCCGCCGCCGGAGTTCGCTTCGCGCGGAAGATTATTCCCGCACGACCCACACCTTGACCTTGCCGGACACGTTTGCGTGGAGCTTCACGTTCACGGTGTAGATGCCAAGGGCCTTGATCGGCTCGTCGAGCTCGATGATCCGCTTGTCCATCGAGATGCCCTTCTCCTTCAACGCGTCCGCGATCATCTGGGACGTGACGGAGCCGAAGAGCTTTTCGTCCTCGCCGACCTTCACCTTGAGGGTGATGGAGAGCTTCTCGATGTCCGCGGCGAGCTTCTCAGCCTGATGAAGCTCTTTCTGGGAGTGGAGGCCGAGCTGGCGTTTCTCCTCCTCGAGCGCGTTGAGGCTTCCTTTCGTTGCGAGATACGCGATCCGGCGCGGAAGGAGGTAGTTTCGGGCGTAGCCGTCCTTCACTTCAACGACATCGCCGATCTTGCCGAGCGTGGTGTGATCCTGGCGCAGTATGATTTTCATGGGTGACCTTTCTTATCGGATAGTTTCAGAAACATACGGAATGAGGGCGAGGTGACGCGCGCGCTTGATCGCCTGGACGAGCATCCGCTGATGACCCGCGCAGGTGCCCGTGATCCGTTTGGGGATGATCTTGCCCTGCTCTGAAACGAACCGGGTGAGACGCTTCTCATCCTTGTAATCGATGTAGACCTCTTTGTGCTCGCAGAAGCGGCAGGTCCGGCGTTTACGAATTTGCTGGTCTGGTTTTGCCATGGAAGTTCCTTATGAACGTTGTGTCGGTGAATGGGAATGGTCTTTGAGCAGCTGGGATTCTTCGCTCGTCAGGAATTTGTCGAACGAGTCGTCTTCGACGATGGAAGGTTCATCCTCATGCTGATGGCTGCTCGGAGCGCAGACGGTGGTGCCGTCCGGCTGTCCGCACTTCTTGTTGAGAAACTGGATCCGGCGCGCCTTGATCTCGACGATGTTCCGGCTGAATCCGTCGTCATTCTTGAACATATGACTCTGGAGCTCTCCATCGATGAGGACCGCATGCCCTTTATGGAGGCGGTTCATGCAGCTGTCCGCCAGCTTGTTCCAGGCCACGACACCCACGTAGCAGACCTCTTCCTGCCACTGGTTGTTCGCGTCGCGGTACTTGCGGTTCGATGCGATGGAGAAGTTCACGACGGGCGTCCCGTTCGTCGTCTGACGGAAGACAGGGTCCTTCGTCAGATTGCCTGCGATGATCACGCAGTTCAGTTCGGGGAGCTTCAGATCGGCCATTGCGTCATGCCTTTCGCGTTCGACCGTATGCTACGCCGTTCTCGGCGTTTTCGCAGAAGCGTCGTCCTTGAAGAGGGGTTCCTTCTTCTCGGGGGGGACAGCAACGGCGGCGGCGGCTTCAGCAACGGGAGCAACAGCAGGAACGGCGGCAGGAACGGCTACGGGTGTGAGTAGCGTAGCGGCCGCAGAAAGAGCGGCAGCGGCCTGGAGCGCGGTCCGGGCCTTCAGGACCTTGTCGTCGACGTGGAGCGTCAGGAACCGAAGGGTATTCTCGTCAAGCTGGTAGACGCGTTCGAGGAGCGCCATGGCCGTCGCAGGGGCGACGAACTCCATGTTGACGTAAAATCCGTTGTTCTTCTTCTGGATGGGGTATGCGAGGCGTTTTCTGCCCCACTTGTTGAGCGCGGTGATCTCGCCGCCGTTGCGGGTAATGACCTCCTGAACGTGGGAGATGGTCGATTCTATCTGACCGTCTTCCAGCGAGGCGTTGATGATGAAGGTCGTTTCGTAGTTGTTCTTTGAAATATTCATGCTATCCCTTTGGACGTTTATGATTGATCCCGGAATAATTACGCTGGGGGCCGAGCCGCCGGCGTAAATTCCGGAATAGGGTGAATTACAATGTATTGTGAAATCTGTGCTGTGCCTTTTCCGACCCTTCCGTAAGGATGCGTGTCAGATACTCCGTTGCGTGAGAGATCATGATCTTGACGACGCTCTCCTCGCCGTTGCCGAACCGGCCGAGGACATATTCCTTGAGATCGTGCTTGTTCGCCGGCATCGATGTCCCGCCAATGCCGCAGCGGAGCCGGGGGAACCTGTTCGACCCGAGCTCTTCGATGATCGAGCCGAGTCCGTTGTGCCCTCCGGAGCTTCCTTCGAGCCTGAGCCGCAGACGCCCCAGGGGAAGGTGGAAGTCATCCGAGATGACCACGAGATCCTCCGGCGCGATTCCGTAGCGGTCGAGTGCGCCGCGAACCGCGGTCCCGGAATTGTTCATGTATGTCATCGGCTTCAGGAGGTAAAAACCCTCACCGTCGTGCGAGCCTTCCGCGAGGAGGTACTCGCCCGGGCCTTTCCGAAACTTGTTGCTGAACTGGACCGCAGCAGCATCGACGATGTCAAACCCGATGTTGTGCCGCGTCCCTGCGTACTCCGACCCGGGGTTCCCCAGACCAACGATGAGTCGCACGCGTCAGCGTATCCTTTGTAAGGGGTATTACTTCTTCTTCTCGTCCTTCGCGGGAGCCGCGTCAGCCTTCTTGTCGCCTGGAGCCGCGGCCTTCTTCTCACCGCCAGCTGCCGGTTCAGCGCCTTCCTCAGGCTTCTTGCCCTTCGCGATGACCTCGGGTTCCGCCGCCACTGCCGCGTCCGCTGCCGGCGTTTCTTCCTTCTCGACCGTCGGCGGGATGATGCCGAGGATCGTATTGTCGGGGGTCTCGAGGATCGTGATGTTCGGGATCGAAAGATCCCGGACGTGGATGAACTGGTTGATCTTCATCTCCCCGGCGTTGACCTCAACGTGGTCGGGAATATGCTTCGGCAGGCAGGAGATCTTCAGCCTGCGGATGATTTGCTGGAGAATGCCGCCGTCGCGGACGCCAGCGGGGATGCCGCCGGTCACGACGATCGGGATCTCTACGGTGATTTCTTCATCTTCGAGCAGGCCCTGGAGGTCGATGTGGACGGGGCGGTCGGTGATCGGGTCGAACTGGATGTCCCGGAGGATGCAGCTCTTGTCAGCGCCGTCATTGAGCTTCAGGTTGATGATGTGCGTCTCCGACGTGTAGATCAGCGGCTTCAGGCTCTTCTCTTCGACCGTGACCGGGATGTTCGCTTCGCCGTGTACGTAATAGACGCCGGGAACCTTGCCCGCACGACGGATGGCCTTGGACCGCTTGCCCATCTGGGCGGGAGTCCGCACTTCAGCTTGCAACGTTATTTCACGCATAGAGTTTCCTTTTCTTATCCCTTATCAACATCAAACAATGAACTAATGGACTGATTATTGAATCCCCGCTGGATCGCTTCTCCGAAGATCTCGGCCACGGAGAGCACCTCGATCTTCTTCGACTGCAGCACCTTTGCGTCAAGATGGATCGTGTCGGTGACATAAAGCTTCGACACTGCCGAGTCCTCGATCCGCTTGACCGCTGTGCCGGAGAGGATCGCGTGCGTGCACGCGCCGTAAATGTTCAGTGCACCCGCGTCCTTCAGAGCCTGCGCCGCAGCCACGAACGTCCCGCCGGTATCGATGAGGTCGTCGACGATGAGGATGTTCCTTCCGTCGACCTTGCCGATGATGTTCATGACCTCGGCCTGGTTCTGCACCGGCCTGCGCTTGTCGATGAGGATGAGGTCCGCATCGAGGCGCTTTGCGAACGCTCTCGCCATCTTGATCCCGCCGACATCCGGCGACACGACGGCAAGGTTCGGTATCTTTCGATCGGCGAAGAACGAAATGTAGACCGCCGACGAGTAGAGATGGTCGACAGGTATATCAAAGAATCCCTGGATCTGCGGTGCGTGCAGGTCCATCGTGATGACGCGGTCCACCCCCGACTTCGTGATCAGGTTCGAAACGAGCTTCGCCGTGATCGACACCCGGGGCTGGTCCTTGCGGTCCTGGCGGGCGTACCCGAAATAGGGGATGATCGCCGTGACACGCCGCGCGGAGGCTCTTTTCGCCGCGTCGACCATGATGAGGAGCTCCATGAGATTATCGGCAGGAGGATTCGTCGACTGCACGATAAAAACGTCCGACCCTCTCACATTCTCAGTGTACTTGACCCAAAGTTCGCCGTCGCTGAAATTCTTGATGGTGCATTTGCCCATCGGGACGCCAATGTGCTGCCCGATTCTTTCGGCGAGCCGGGAATTGGAGCGTCCGGCAAAAAGTTTCAGTTCAGGCATTCGTGGATGACGTCAAGGGCAGAAGAACGTGAACAGAACGCGCTGAAAAACGCACAAAAAGGCGGTTTCAGAAGAATTTGGGTATTCAATATAACGAAAATACCCAGATCTTGCAAGGGTTTTTTCAACGAGAATGGGGGAGTCTCGAGGAGGATCTGACCCTCGAACACTCCCCCATCGACCGAAGGAACGAACGGCCCCCGAATGCGGCGGACCGACTACTTGATCAAAGCCATTTTCTTCACCTGGCGGTACTCTCTCGATCCGCCGGTGGCCACGAGCTGGTAGAAATAGACCCCCGACCCGAATTGCGATGCGTCGAACGTCACTGCGTGGCTGCCGGCGCCATACTCCTGGAGCATAACAGGCGAAGCGATCTCCTGCCCCAGAATGTTGTAGATCCGGAGCGTCACGCGGGCGTCCTCGGGAAGATCGAACGCGATCGTCGTCGCCGGGTTGAAGGGGTTCGGATAGTTCTGTTTCAGCGAGAACTCCTTCGGGACATCGGGAGCCCCCTCCACGCCGATCGAGAGGAGACGGACCGAACGCTGTCGGATGCGCACCGATCCGTCGCGTTCCAGCGTCCCCCGAACGAGGAGCTTGCCGGTGGCGGCGTCCCGAAGCGAGATGCCCCGGACGTTCTCCTGGCGGATGCTCCACCGGACGGTGAGCGGATAGGCGAGAGATCGGACGCTCACGGGCGCAAACGCGCCCCCGTCGTTCCAGACGTCCGCCATGCGGCCTGTGGCGAAGCGTGCGTCAAAGACGCCTTCCGGCGGCAGCGGCGGCAGCTCGTATTGGTCGAGTTCGAGATCCTCAACGCGGTGCGCGGAGAAGTAGAGGGTCTGAGCGTAGCCTTCGTTGTCGGTGACCGTCAGCGTGTTGAGCCCGTCGAGGAGCTTCCGGTCACTCGCGGATGGGGCGTCCTTTCCGGACGCCGCGCCTGCGGCGGACAGTATGAGCGTGCCGGCCGCGTTCACCTTCACCCAGTAGCCCTTCGCGGGCCGGAGAGAATCGGTCACGATATAGCCGTTCGAGAACTGGAAATAACTGCTCGCGACGTTCGCCGGAGGCAACTGCCCGATCGTCGTCACGCCGACGGGGTTCGAGACGGCGCCGATCATGTTCCAGCCTGGCGCGACGGTGACGGTGTCGAGCGTTCGCGCGAATCCGTCGATCCCCACGCTTTGGGCCGAGGGAAACTTCAACCAGTAGCCCCGGCCGTTCTTCAGCGTATCGGCGAAGGTGTATCCGTCGCTGAACCCGAACGCATTGGAGCTCGCCGTCGGGAAGTTTCTCGTCTTCTTACCGTCGATCGCCGGCGTGAGGGGAAGCGAGACGATGTTCCATCCGTTGATGACGGCGTAGTAGAGCGGACCGTTGTGTGTGATCTCCACCGACGTGATCGACGGGATCGTGACCGCGTAGGACGACTGGGTCTTCATGTTCACCGAGAACTGGCCGCCGTGGGTGGCGGCGTCGCGCAGGAGGAATGTGCCGCCGGGGAGTAGCGCGCTATTCCATTGCAACGTGAACGGATAGCCCCCAGCGCCGGGCTGCATGCTAAAGGTGTACGTGTTGAGCGTATGCCCTGACGAGACGACATCCCTGACATCCTTGATCGTTCCCTGGGTCAGTGGGATCGTCCAGCGCGCGTCAAAGGTGCCTGCCCCCGGCTTCGGGCCGAGCTGCACTTCGCCGAACGCGGCGTCGATGCCGTTCGTTGCGCCGGGGACCGCGCCGAAGAAGAGCGTATCTTTGTGGCTGCCGTTATCGGTGACATAAAGGCTGTCGAGAAACTCGAACTTATGCACGGGGATATAATCGATCTGGCCGATGTACCATTTTGAGAACCCTCTCACGGAGTCGACGATGATCGCGACGTAATCGCTGTCGAGAAAATCGCTCTGCCCCATGTTCTTGACGACGTCGCTTGAGTCGCGGAACAGGGCGAGTTCATCGAGCGTATGCTTCGTCTCCGACGTGTCGAACCGGAGCGAAAGGAGGCAGAGATAATTGTTGCCGCCTTTCGCGCTGATGGAGTAATACCTCCGCGCGAAGACGGAATCCGGCAGCCCCGAAGGGGCGGTGTTCGGATACGTTGTCATTGTCACGGTGTCGGGAAGCGTTCCCGCCGGGTGGAACTGGATCGACGTCGCGGGGCTTTCGAAGCGGTACGAATCCGTCGAGCCGGGGAGGATGGCGCGCGAGATCGTGCCCGCTCCCGTCGTGCCGTTTCCCTGGAGCGCGTACGGACTCGAGTTCAGGATCGCGAGCGTGTCGACCGACCGGAGCGTGAGGTCGGCGAGTATGAGGATGTAGTTGCTGATCTTCACGTTCCCGAGGGTCTGCACCTGCGCGCTCTCGGCGATGACGACAGTGAAGAAGTTCCCCTTCATCGTGCCGCCGTTCGTAAACAGGACGGTGGAGTTTCCCGGCACGAATGACGAGGGGGACGATGCGATGAAATTCTGGCCAACGACGAAGTGCGTCTTCGCTTGGGGGTCGACCTCGAGGGTCCCGTCGATATTGATGCTGCCTTTCACGGAGAACTCGGCGATCCCCGTGCCGACGGTGAGCTTCTGTCCGGCGCTTATCCGGAGCGACGCGATGTTCACCTGCTGAAGGAGCGTCCGGAGAACGGGCTTGTTCGCCGTCGCCGGGATGATGACGCTGTCGAGCTTCTGCGGGATGCCGATGGGGGACCAGTTGCCCGGGTTCGTCCAGCTCGAGTCGAATGAACCGGTCCACGTCTTCACCGGGAGAGGGGAGACACCGGAGGCGACGATGGTGCCGCCGGCTCCCGCCGCGAAGAGGACTCCGCCGGAGCTCGAACGCACCAGTTCGATCTCCCACAAGGTCTGCGTCGTGGCGCTGTTCTGAAATCCCCATGTCGCGCCCCCGTTCGTCGTCCGGATGATCGTTCCGTCGTCCCCCGCCGCCCAACCTGTGGAGGACGAGAGGAATGTCACACCGTACAGGCTTGCATCGGCGTTCGTGACGGTAGGATTCCAGTTGGCGCCGCCATCGGTCGTCTTCAAGACCGTGCCAAAATCACCCACCACATAGACGGTGTTCGCGTCGATGACCTCGAGAGAGTAGAGGGTCTGCGTCGTACCGCTGGAAAGTTCCAGCCAATTCGCCCCGCCGTCCGTCGTCTTGATGATGGTGCCGCCGTAGCCGACGGCCCAGCCGATCGACGCGTTGAAGAACTTCACTCTGAGGAACGTCGTCGAGCTCGGGGTCGTGTTGGGCGTCCAGGTCGAGCCTCCGTTCGTCGTCGAGAGGACCGTGCCGAAATCGCCCACGGCCCAGCCTTGGGTCGTGCTCACGAAATAGATCGAGTAGAGGCTCTCGATAGAGCGGCTGTTCTGGTTGTTCCATGTGAACCCGCCGTTCGTCGTCCTCAGGATGACCGCACTGTCGCCGACGGCCCAGCCGAGATTGCTGTTGATGAAGTAGACGCCGTAGAGCGTCTGGAACAAGCCGCTCGGAACGCTCCCCCAGGAGAGACCGCCGTCGGAGCTCCGAATGATCGTCCCCTCCTCGCCGACCGCGAACCCGGACGTTGTCGTCGGGAAATGGATCGCGTTGAGGGTGTTCTTCACGCCGCTCGATTGGGTAAGCCATGTCGCCCCGCCGTCCGTCGTCTTCAGGATCGTCCCGAAATCGCCCACCGCCCAGCCGAGGGTGGCCGAGACGAACCGCGTACCGTAAATGTCGTTGTAGCTGCCGCTCGATTGTTCCGCCCACGAAATGCCGCCGTTCGTCGTCTTGATGATCGTGCCGTACGCTCCCGCCGCCCATCCGTTGAGGATGGAGGTGAACTGCACGGCATAGAGGCCGTAATTCGTGCTGCTGATCTGCGGCGACCAAACGGCTCCTCCGTTGACCGTCTTGACGACCGTGCCGAATGCGCCGACCGCGAACCCTGCGGTGGGGGTAACGAAATTGATGGAGTAGAGGGGCTGCGTCGTATTGCCGATCTGAGACGTCCACGTGGTGCCGCCGTTCGTCGTCTTCAGGATCTTGCCTCCGGCGCCCGCCGCCCAGCCAGTGGAGGCGTCGATGAATTCCAGCGCGTAAATGTTCTGCGTCGTCGCCGTCGACTCGGCTGTCCAGGTCATGCCCGCGTCGGTCGTGCCGAAGATCGTCCCCTTGCTTCCGGCGACCCATCCGACGGTCTGCGAAACGAACTCAACGGCGAACAGGTCGCTGATGGTCGGCACCTGATGGAACGACCAGCGCGTTCCGGCGTCGGACGTCGCGATGACCTGCCCGCTCGCGCCGGCGGCCCAACCATAGGTGCCCGAGACGAATTTCGTGGCATAGAGCGGCTCCAGCATGCCGCCCGCGGTCGGGAGGACATACCAGGTCGTTCCGCCGTTCGTCGACTTGATGACGGTGCCGTAATCGCCGACGGAAAAGATCGTATCCTGGCTCACTGCCCAGACGCTGTTCAAGATGTTTCCCTGGGGAAGAGGATTCACCCACTGCCAGGAGGTCTGCTGTCCGAGGCCGAGGGCCTGGATGGAGAGGAGAAAGGTAACGAGAAGAAGGATTCGTCTCATGCGTGTCCCCGATTGATGATTATTTGACCACGAGCATTTTCTGCGTAAATTGGAGGCTGCCGGCCCCCGATGTGCGCGTCGCAAAGAGCGTATAGAAATAGACGCCGGAGCTGAGAGCCCCCGCGTCGAAAAGCGAAGAGTAACGGCCCGTCGCGCGCTCCGCGCGGTCGACAAGCGTCGAGACGGTCTCGCCGAGCGTATTGTAGATCTTGAGCGTCACAACGGCGTCCTCGGCGATGTCGTACGAGATCGTCGTCGAGGGGTTGAACGGGTTCGGATAGTTCTGCGAGAGCCGGAAGCTCGAAGGCGCTGCGCCCGACGCCACCTTGCGGAGCCGGAGCGAGGTGATCCGGGGATCGGAGATCGTGACACGACCATCCGGACCCAGCGACTGCGTCCCCACCGGTTGATCACCGAGGAGGCTTTGGAGCTCGTACGACGCGTGGTCGCCGCCGGATGCGGTCCACGAGACAGAGATCGGATAGTGCGCGGACTGGATCGTGATGCGCTTCTCCGCGTCCGCTCGCTCGTTCGAAAATGCCTCGACATAACTCCCGGTCGTATATCGTGCGTCGAAGAGGCCGGCAGGAGGAACAGGGGGCAGCTCATAGCGTTCCGGCGATCCTTGGACCGCGAGCGCTGGTCCGAAGTAGAGTGATGTTCGCCCACCGTTCGCGTCGCCAATGGAAAGGCTGTTGAGGCCGGAGAATTCGGATGTCCCGGAATTCTTCGGCGCTGCTGCGCCAGATCCGAAGCAACTGAAGATGATCGTCCTCGGGCCTTTGACGAACGCGCCGTGACCTGGCGAGAGAGTCGCCGACGTCGAGTAGCCGTTGTTGTATCCGTAGAACGGGGAACATATCGGACACCCGAAATCAGATGCTGCTTGAGGACAGATGACCCCGGACGCGGCGATCACTGCCCATCCTGACGGAACAACGATCGTATCCCTGACGATCGGTATTCCGGTCATAGAGATCATCTGGCCACCAAGGAACTTCACCCAGTACGCTCGTTCCGTTCTGATCGTGTCGGCCTGAATGTATCCGCTCCCGCCCCAGAACCCCCACGCGTTTGAGATCGCGCCGGGGTAGAGCGACGTCTTTGCCGCGTCGGCCAATCGCATGGGAATCGAGACGAGGTTCCAACTGTCCCAGACGGAGTATGAGAAGGAATCCGTTTGCGTGTGGACGATCTCGATCGTGTGGACGGAGGTATCGGCGACCGTTACGGAGGTGTCGAGCCACATGTTGAGGTTGAACAGACCGCCCGACGTCTTGCCGTCGCGCAACCTCCACCCGCCAGCAGGCAGCGCAGCGCCCGACCAGCCGAAGGTGAAGGGATAGCCGCCCGGTCCCGGCTGGAACGCCAGGATGAACGTGTTCGTGGGATGAGGGTTGCCGATCGATTCGCGGATGTCCCTCGTTGTGCCGTTCGTTGGAGGAACCTGCCACCGCGCGTCGAACGAGCCGGGCGACGCAACTCCCGGAAGCGCCGACTCACCGAGGAGGCTGTCTATCCCGTCGGTCGCAACGGGCGACTCGCCGTATTCGAGGGTCGCGCTCAGGGCACCGTGATCGGTGATGTGGATCGACGAACGCTGGCCGACGGTGAGGTACCCGGTGATGCTGATGTCGTCGACGTACATTCCGTCGCGCTGGTCGCCGCCGTCGGAGGTGACCCGAAACCGCAGGAGCATGTGCGATCCGACGTATTGTGTCAGGTCGATCTCCTGAAAGATCCAGTTGAGCCCCGGCGTATAGCCGTCGTAGCCCCATAATCCGGCGAGCTGAGCTCCCTTGAGTGATGCCGTGTGGGAAACGGGCGTACGCAGGCTCGTCCAGTCAAGGCCGCCGTTGGTCGAGACCTCGACGAGTCCGAAGTCCCAGGTTGGTTCGATCGTCCACTTCGTCCAGAACCGCAAGACGGCATGCGTGTATCCCGTCAGATCGACGGCCTGCGCGCTCTGGAGGGCGTTGCTCGAGTTGGGAGCGTACGGCCCGGCGGGGCTGTCGGTGAACGACGCGGCGCCGGTGTGCGCGGCCGCGGAGGTGCCCCAACCCGCTCCGGTGGACCAGTTGCCGGTCCCCGATTCAGCGCCGTCGGCAAGAAGCGTCGTGCCTTCGCCGATGTAGAGTGTCAGCGAGTCCCGGTGCGCGTAGCCCGAGGTGTCGGTGACGTCGACGTAGACCTGCACGGCCGATCCGGAAGCTGCCGCCGGCGAGACGTTGCCGGAGAACGCGATCGACGTGTCACCCCGCTCGGCCAGATCGCCGATCGCGGAAGAGGGAGAAGGGAACTGCACGTCAGGCGAGTTCGTCGAAAGCGCGACATGGAGGACCGGAGCATCGCCGAGGCCCTTGTTCCGTATGTCGGCGGTGAGCGTGAAGGATTCACCCGGCTGGAGGTATCCGTCCGCTCCCGCGTCGGCGACGGTGTAACTCCGCAGCATGGAGTATTGCCCCGCGACGAACGACGCGTAGAAGTTCATGTCGAGATTTTCCAGCGCGATCGGGAGGATCTGATTGGACGGGGGCCAGAAGGAGGTCCCGCACTCCGGCGTCATCGCGAACGTCACCGGCTTCGTGACATCGCCGAACATGTAGTCGTCGGAGTTCCCGCGCGTGGAGTAGTTCACCGTTTGGAGGTCGGTGCCGGTCGCATGCCGGTTGGTGCGGACCATGTCGTAGGCGAACTCCCGGTATGTGAGGGAGTCCGGGCTCTCCGATGAGAGGAACCCCCACGGATAGATGAGATACTGGCCGTACGTATGGAAGTTGAGGCACGCGCGGATATCGTGCAGGCGCATGAAGGCGTCGATCGCCTGGGTCTCCGGTTCCGAGAACGGTGAAGGCCCCCGGTACGTATCGCTGCCGGTCGACGTGCTCGAACCTCCATTGGGGGCGTTCCACATCGTGAACGTCCCGTAGTTCCTGTTGAGGTCGATGCCGAAGGTACCGTCGCCGTTGTTCCGCCGGTTCTTTCTCCAGAACCCGCCGCCGACGGGGTTCGTCGTCTGATTGTAGACGTAGCCGTCGGGATTGACGACCGGGACGAACCACATCTCCCGGTTGTTCACAAGATAGGTGGCCTGCGGGTCCGAGCCGTAATGTTCGAGGAGGTACCACATGTAGTAGAGGACCGTCATCATGCCGCCCGGTTCCCGCGCATGGTGAAGCGCCGTGTAGAGCACCTGCGGCCTGCCCTCTTCGGCGTCGGCATTGTCCGAGATCTTGACGCTCCAGATCTCGCGTCCTTCATTGCTGTATCCGATCGGCGCCTTTGCCGTGATGAGCGACGGGTAGAGGAGCCTCATCGAGTCGAGCTGCTGGAGTACCTCTGCGAACGTATAGTAGCCGCCCATAGAGCCGTAGCCGAATCCGAGCGCATCCATCGGCACGGGACTCAACCCCGCTGCCGCGCTGCGTCCTGCGTCGTCCGTGACGACCGAGTACGCGACGTTGCGTTCGGACAGCGAGCGCAGTTCCTCGGGACCGGCGAAGAACTCCATCCAGCCCCCGATCCTTCCGCTGGAGCCTTCGAAGTCGATGCCGGAAGCCCAGACTCGGTCGAGCGAGGCCTTATCAGGAATGAAGAGTCTGATTTGAGCATACTTCGGGGGCGCGCCGGAACAAGCAATGGCGGCAGTGATGAGTATAGCACTCAGCAGGGCTGTGATGCGCATAAGTAGTGAGAAATCTCAAGGTGATGGCTGTATGAAATATAGAGAATGTCGGGTATAATCTCAAGCCTTTTCTTAATTTAAACGGATTTCGATGATTTTAGTCTGCAGCGGCTCAAATCCGCCTCGCTCGGCTCTCCGAGCGCGTCTATGAGTCCCGAGCGCTCGTCTTGACTGATGTTCAATCATTTTGTATTTTGTCTCCGCATGAAACCGCCGGCGGTCGTGAAAAAGAGGCTTCTCCTTCCGAATCGCTCGGGTGACATGATGCACGCGGATGTCCGGTTCGCCGAAGGATCGACGTCTCGTCCGGTTCTCGTCATCTGCCACAGTTTCATGGCCTTCAAGGAGTGGGGCTTCTTCCCCCACGCGGCGGAGCGGCTCGCCGAGTCCGGTTTCGTGTGCGTGACATTCAACTTTTCGCACAACGGCGTCGCACTCGACGGCAATCGGATCACCGAGCTCGCCCGGTTTGAGAAGAACACGTTTTCGCAGGAACTGGATGACCTCGGCGCACTCTTGGACGGTCTCTCCTCAGATACGACCGTGCAAACGGTCGGAGACGTCCGCCGCCTTGTGCTCCTCGGGCACTCGCGCGGGGGCGGGATAGCTCTCGTCTGCGCGTCGGAGGACGCCCGGGTAAAGGCGCTGGTGACCTGGTCGGCGATCGCAACGTTCGACCGCTGGACGGCGCACCAGAAGCATGCATGGGAAGCGTCAGGATTTCTTCCCCTGGCGAGGAACACGACGGTGAGCCCGCTTCGCCTGGGCACGGGGATCCTGCGGGACATCGAGGCGCACGGCGATCGTCTCAACCTCAGCGCCGCCGCGGCGCGCCTCGCAAAACCGTGGCTCATCCTCCACGGCGAGGCAGACGTGACGGTCCCGGCGAGAGAGGCGAGATCACTCTACGGCGCCTCCGATCCGGCCGTGACCGAACTGCGCGTCCTTGAGCATGTCGGGCATCTCTATAACGCGGCGACGCGCGCGGAAGACAATTTTCAGACCCTCGATGCGATCATCGGGGTATCGGTTCAATGGCTTCACAGGACACTTTCATAGGAGAATGTATGTCACAATCACGCGTCGCTGAGATACACGCACTGCCGAGCCGCACCATCGTGATGCAGGCGCTCTGGATCACCGGGTTCGCGCTCATGACGGCCGTCGGAGCCCAGATCCAGATCCCCCATCAGCCGGTCCCTTACACGCTCCAAACGTTCTTCGTCCTCCTCTCCGGCGCGCTCCTGGGAAAGCGGAACGGGGCATTGAGCCAGATCCTCTACGTGGCGCTCGGCGCCGCGGGGATGCCGTTGTTCTCTTCATGGGGGTTCGGGCTCGCCCGTGTCCTCGGCCCCACGGGAGGGTACCTCCTCGCGTTCCCCGTCGCGGCGTTCGTCGTCGGGTATCTCGTACGGCGCCAGAACAACTTCGTCTGGACGCTCGTCTCGATGTTCATCGGACTCGTGATCATTTTCAGCCTCGGCACGCTTCAGCTCAATTTTCTCTACTTCCATGACTGGGCGCTGTCGCTGACGAACGGGTTTCTGATCTTTTCCTGGTGGGATGTCGTAAAGCTCGTTGCGGCCGCTGGGATCGTGACCCGGCTTTCCGCGGGCCGCTTCTCGCCGCAGGGCGCCTAGCACCCTTCAAGGACCGCGGCCCGACGTGGGCACGGCAGCCGCTACAGGCTGCCGTGCCCACTGTCGTTCTACGACCTGGAGCATCACCCGCCGAACGGAGAGAGAAGCCCCCGTACCGGCGTTGCGCCCTTCACGCAGCCGAGAGGGGGAGCCGCATGATCACCGTGCTTGACGGGCAGCCACCCTGGAGCTGAGAAGACTGCAGGAGACCGACCTGGAGGGAAGAACGCTTCGCAACAAGAAAGCCGAAGCGCCGAAACCATTCGTCCGCCGTCGTGGTAAGAAGGACGATCTCCGACAATCCCGCCGCGCGTGAGTGTGAGATGACGGCGTCGACGAGCAGCTGGCCCACGCCGCGGCTGCGCGCCGACATGGCGACGGCCGCCGAGCGAAGGAGCCCCGAATTTCCGAAGCATTCCAATCCGATGGTTCCGATCACACGACCCTCCTCCTCCGCGACGAAGAACGTCCCTGCCGATTCATCCGTGCCGAGGGGAGAGAGCCCGGTCTCGGCGAGAAGCCCCTTGACGGCACGCATATCGACCGATGATGCCTCGCGGATGTGCGGCGTCCGATTCACTTCGTTCCCGTGACGGTGATGCTGTAGAGGCCGAACGACTCGGTGCAGAAGTCCGGGTACGGTTTCTCCCGGGCCACCGTGACGTGCGAGAAGCCCGCGGCGCGGAGCATCGCGAGGTACGCCTCGCGGTCGACGGCGCCGGAAACGCAGGCCGCGTAGAGGGCCGCATCGGAACGGATTTCCGCCGGCATGTCGCCGGTGGTGACGATGTCCGAGACGGCGAACGACCCCCCCGGCTTGAGCGTCCGGAACATCTCCTGGAACGCGCGCGCCTTGTCGGGCACGAGGTTGAGGACGCAGTTGCTCAGGATCCGATCGACGCTGCCGGTCTCGACGGGGAGTGCCTCGATCTCGCCGAGCCGGAACTCCACGTTCGTCATGCCGAGCGTCTCTGCATTCTGACGCGCCCGGTCTACCATCTGCGAGGTCATGTCGACGCCGATCGCGCGCCCGTCCGGTCCGATCTCCCGGGCCGCGATGAAGGCGTCGATGCCGGCGCCTGAACCGAGGTCGAGGACGGTCATGCCCTCTGCGAGTCCTGCGTACGAGGCTGGCGTGCCGCAGCCGAGTCCGAGGTCCGCGATCTCAAGCGTACCGAGCCCGGTGTAGTCCTCGCTCATGAAGGACGTGTCCTTCGCGCCGGATCCGCAGCAGGACCGTTTCTTCGGGCTGACGGCGATCGCGCCGTAGTGCTCTTTCACGTGCTTCTTTGCTTCCTGGGGTAGATCATGTGTCGTCATGGAGTCTCCTTTCAAGTGCGATGTCATTGTTGTTGGTTCGTGCCGACGCAGCACCCTGAGGCGATGCGCCGTTTGAGGACGGCGATGTCGCGCGCGGCGCGCGGCTCAGCTTTCACGAGCTCCCGGAGGTTCTTGAGGGCAAGGCGCTGAAGCTCACTCTTCGGTGATGCGACGGAATAGAAGACCCAGCGGCCGACCTTCCGGTCGGCGGAAAGTCCGGCGCGCTTGAGATAGCGCATATGGCGCGAGATCTTCGTTTGGGTACAGCCGAGTGTGGATTCCAGGTCGCAGACGCAGAGTTCGCCCGCTTCGAGGAGGAGGTTCATGACCCGAAGCCGCGTCGCGTCGGAAAGTGCCTTAAAGAGATCGCTGAGGTCGTTCATAGGTCCTGATATATTCGTCTACGCAAATATATTAAAAAAGTTGCACGAAGTCAAGTCCTCGGGGGCGGGGAACGGAGAAGGGGGAGTATTACGCGCGCGCGAACACGCGCACGGACCAGAAGAGAGATTGGCTGGCGTATCGCTCGGTGAACCCGCTCGTACAGATACGCTCGAGCATGGCTCCCCAGTCGTGCCACTTCGGGACAAAGGGCCACCGGAGCAGCCCTCCGACGGCCGAGATGCAGGCGATGCCCCACCGGTTGAAGGGGTGAGGACGGGGGAAGGAGAGGGCGTAGACGAGCCCCGCTTTTCCGAGGGAGACAGTGAGGAGGGAATCGAGGTCGTCATAGCAGCAGACCACCTTGTCGAGCACGACGATGTCCGAGTGGGCAATGCCTGCGTCCATGGCGACGATGTCGCCGAGGAGATACTCTGTCCGGTCTCCGAAGCCGAGGTCGGCGGCGAGCGAGCGCGCCCGGAGGATCATCCCTTCGGAGATATCGACCCCCACAGCGCTGCGCGCCCCCCGCTGGAGAAGCGTCAAGTGGAGCCCTCCGACGCCGCAACCGATCTCAAGCACGGACCGATCATCGAGCCCGACGGCCGCGATCCCCGCGGCAAGCGAGCGCTGCTCCTTCCGGAGGCCCTTTTTGCGGAACCGGCGGAGGTACGTCTCCGCGTTCTTCGAGAAGAAGGTGTTCGTTCCGGCTCGCGTATCGCTGCAGCAAGATGTGGGCATGCGTTCTCCTAGGAGGCGGGGGTGTTGAGCGTTCTGAGGTCGAGGATGCGGTCGATCTGGAACTGACGATCGGCGTTCGAGGAGTGGCAATATGCGATGAGCGTGCCGGGACCGGCGACCGGGACGCGGCCCCGGACGAATTCCTTCGGGGAAACGATCTGCTGGGTGATCTCCGCGTCAACGGGCGAGAGATACCGGATCCAGAGCTGGCGCTTCGCTCCGAGGGCCTCCTCGATGAGGGCGGCGCGCTTCGACTGTAGCGCCCCGGTAAGGTCCTTCCGGTGGAGGTCGGCCGCCGACGTGCAGTCGTACGCCTTGAGCATGGAGAGGAACATCGTGAACATCTGCGCCGTGACCATGCTGTCTTCGAGCGCGCGATGGGTGACCGGCGAGCCGATCCCGAGGACGCGAGCGACGTTCGCCTGCGGATATCGCCCGAGGCCCGGAAGGAGTTGGCGCGCGACGGCCAAAGCGTCGACGACCGTATGCCGAACCGGAGGATAGGAGAGGAGGCGAAATTCCATCTCGAGGAAGGAGAGGTCGAACGGGGCGTTGTAGGCGACGAGGACCGATCCCTCCATCATTCTCCAGAGACGCTCGGCGATCCCGGAGAACGTCGGTGCGCCCGAGAGCATCTGCGGGGAGATCCGGTTCACGGCGTACGCGCCGGAGGAAACCGGCCGGCAGGGATCGACGAGGCTCCCGAAGGTGTCGACGACGGCGCCGCCGCGGAGTTTCACGGCGCCGATCTCGCAGACGCGGTCCCCGCCGGCGGCCGAGAGCCCTGTCGTCTCCACGTCGACGATGAGAAAGTCCGTCTCGTCAAGATGCTGTTGTTTGTCCGCGGGCTTCGCCTTCCCCATGGGAGCCGCCCGCCTCAGTCCTTGATGTTGAGATACTGGCTCCAGCGGCGATAGAGCTCCGCGGTCGCGATGACGTCGCCGATGCAGTACTCCGCGATCCGCCGGAACTCGCCGTTGCGGTAGAGCGGCCCGAGGTCGGCGCCGGTGATCCCTTCGCTCTTTGGGCTGCGGATGCCAAACGCCTTGCAGTAAAAATCGAGGTTGAACTTCCGCGATGCGCCGTAGAACGTCAGCTGGTCGAGGAGGTCGCAGTGCTTGGCGGCGTCGTAGCGGTACGGGACGAGGTTGCGCGACGGGGCGATCGAGAGGATGGCGGAGCGTATCATGAGGAACGGGCAGTCGAACGTTCGGCCGTTGAACGTGACGATGCGGTCGTACCGTTTCACATCCTCCCAGAATGTCCGGAGGACGAACGTTTCGTCGCCCGAGACGTACTCGATCTTCCCGTCCTCGGACGAGTAGGTCTCCTTCGTATCGGACTGATACAGGACCCTGCCCGCCTTCGTTTCGGGGTTGAGCATGCCGATCGCGAGGACCTGGGCCGTGAGGGGGTAGAGGCTCATCTTTGAGAGTTCGGCCTCCTTTTCCTCCTCGGTCTCCGCGAACTTCGTCAGGTACTCCCGTTGGACGCTGTCGAGCGATTCGGCAGGAAGCCCGAGCGTCTCGATGTCAAAAACGATTGCTGCCATCTTCGTTCTCCTCTGCGATCTGTTCAATGGCCGGGAACAGCGACCGAAGGACAGGTGTGATGACATTCCAGCCGAACCCGCGACGGGCGAGGAACTGGGCGAGCCTGGAGCGCTGTGTCGCGGCGTTGGAGCCCTTGCGGGAGGTGCGGTACTTCTTGAGCATGGCGCGCGCCGCCTGGAGGGCCGCGCCGCGCTCCTCGGTGCCGGCGCTTTCATCGGCGAGGACCTCGTCGATGAGGGGACGCGCGATCCCTTTCAGGAGGAGCTGCTGCCGTAGCAGCCGTTCCCCGGTGGGCCTTCGCATGCGGGCGTCGTGGACGAACGCGAGGGCGAACCGGCGGTCGTCGAGCATGCCTGCACTGCGGAGCTGGTCCACGACACGCTCCACCGTCGCGGGCGTGAACTCCTTCTCCGCGAGTTTGGTGCGGATCTCGCGCTCCGAGCGCAAGCGGTAGCTGAGGAACCGAAGAGCGGCCTGGCGTGCGCTCGCATGCTCCTCGGCGGTGAGCAAGGCGTGGTGCGTTCCCTCGTCGAGGGCGTCGCCCGTGCGCAGGCCGTACCGGACAAGCACTTCCTCGTCGAGCCCGAACGCAAAAACGTCGTCTAGATAGATGTTGACACGCCGGGCGTGGCGTTTCTGGCGCTCGATCCGTGTGACGATCATGGGGCCGTCCGCACCGGCGAGGAGGCCCGTTTAGACCTTGACGGGCTTTTTCAGCGTTTCGGTCTTCGCGGTGGCGCCGTCGGTCCCCGGGGTCTTCGTCTTCACGTCGTCGTCGATGAGTCCGAGCTTCTTCCGGAGGATGGTGTCGATCTCCTTCGCGATCTTCTCGTTCTCCTGGAGGTGTTTCTTCACGGAGTCGCGTCCCTGGCCGATGCGTTCCCCGTTGTACGAGAACCATGAGCCGCTCTTGGCAATGATGTTGTGTTCGACGGCCGTGTCAATGAGGTCGCCGATCCGAGAGATCCCCTCGTTGTAGAGGATGTCGAACTGCACCTCCCGGAAGGGCGGGGCGACCTTGTTCTTCACGACCTTGACCTTCACCCGGTTGCCGATGACATTCTGGCCGTCCTTGAGCGCTTCGATGCGCCGGACGTCGAGCCGGAGCGAGGCGTAGAATTTGAGGGCATTGCCGCCGGTCGTCGTTTCCGGATTGCCGAACATGACGCCGATCTTCTGCCGCAGCTGGTTGGTGAACATGACGGTCGTCTTCGACTTGCTGATCGCGGAGGTGAGCTTCCGCAGGGCCTGCGACATGAGCCGGGCCTGGACGCCCATCGTCGGATCGCCCATCTCGCCTTCGATCTCTGCTCGGGGGGTGAGGGCCGCGACCGAGTCGATGATGACGACGTCGAGCGCGCCGCTCCGGACGAGGGTCTCGACGATCTCGAGCGCCTGCTCGCCGTACTCCGGCTGGGAGAGCATGAGATTGTTCACGTCGACGCCGAGCTTCTTCGCGTAGGTGATGTCGAGGGCGTGTTCCGTGTCGATGAACGCGGCGATCCCGCCCTTGCGCTGTGCTTCCGCGATGATGTGGAGGCAGATCGTCGTCTTGCCGGAGGATTCCGGGCCGTAGATCTCGACGACGCGGCCCCGGGGCACTCCGCCGATGCCGATGGCGGCATCGAGCGAGATCGAGCCGGTGGAGATCGATTCGATCCTCGCGATCGGGCCGCCGTCGAGCTTCATGATGGCGCCCTTACCGTGCTGCTTTTCGATCTGCTCGACGGCGATCCTGAGCGCCTCGAGCCGGGATTCCCTGTTTACCTCTTCACCCATGGATAACTCCTTTCAAACATCGTGATGGAACAAAATACGCCTCCCCAACATGACCCTTATTTGCTGGTTCCGAAGCGCGTGAGAAGACTGAGAACGATCGAGCGCACCTGGTCGGTGTCGATCGGTTTTTCCACATAATCGTCCGCCCCAAGTACTTTTGCCGTGTGGCGGGCGTCGAAATCATCGATGGAGGACATGAACACGTACGGGACGTCCTTCCACTTCGGATTGCGCTTGACCTTCTCGAAGAGGTCGAAGCCGTTCATCACCGGCATCCGCACGTCGCTCAATATGAGGTCCGGCGTCGAACGCTCGAGCTTCCGCAGGGCAGCCTCGCCGCTCTCGGCGGTGATGATCTTCACCGACGGATCGTGCACCGTCTCCTTCACCGTACTGAGCCACAACGCCTCGTCGTCAACGAAGAGAACCTGTTTCGCTCTCTTCTTCACTGTTCGCTCGTTCATGCTACGCGGTCGGTTCTGATGGTTGCAGTGGGTTCGCCGCTAGGACGGAGTGTCGAGCCCCTTCCGGTGTCAGGATGCTCTTCATTACATGGATCACGTCGATCGTCGCTCTGCGTGGTTCCAAGGTAAGACTTTCCAACATTGGAATCAAGTCCTCCGACCGCCTCTGCGTCGTGCTGTTAGAACTCGATAGAAATGTCAGGTATCGGACTCGATAGAAATGTCAGGTTTTAGGCATCTTGTGATCCAACGATTTTTGGACAACCCAAAGGATCACCAAGAGCAATGCCAACGCAACCGGACACGAACGAGGCAACC
>JANYJZ010000039.1 GCA_025358305.1 Ignavibacteriota bacterium | reverse complement strand
GAGAAGCGGCCGTGAGATCCTCACGGCCGCTTTTTTTTATTTCCGTTTCTCTTTCGCTCGCCGCTATTCTTCCTGGTAGAGCGAGATCCCCCAGTGCGCCGGGTCCTCCGGCGGATCGGCGTTCCAGTCGTTGAAAGCGTGTGAACCGTCGGTCTCGTAGTGGAGTTCGTACTGCCCCTTGTCGAGCGTGATCACCTCGTCGACCATCCGGTTCTTCTTCGCGCCGCCCGCCCTCGTCGTCATCCCGTACGTCATCTCCCAGACCACTTCGCCGGTTCCGGCGCGTTCGATCCAGCCGTAGTCGAACATCTCCCGGTTCTCGCCTTCGCCGATCGCGTACACCCTCACCTTCTTCGTCTCGCCGATCGTGAAGCTCTTCGAGAGCCGCTTGCTGTCCTTCGCCTTGATGATCTGCGCGATGACGTCGTGCTCAGGCTCTTCCGCCGACACGGTGACGGACTTCGCGTCGAACCGCTCTCCCGCACCGCTCAGGGTGAGGCCCCAGTGCTCCTCGTCGTACGGCGGATCGTCGTTCCAGTCGCCGTAGGCGTGCGAACCGTCCGTCTGGTAGTACGCGACGTAGTCTCCCTTCGGCAGCGAGATGATCTCGTCGGCCAGGCGATTCTTCGATGCGCCGCCGGCATGGTAGCTGTTCCGCATGTCGAGGCTCCAGACGTGCTTGCGCGTCCGGGCGTCCACGATCCATCCGTAATCGGCCGCCTCCTTGGATCCGTCCCGTTCGCCGATGCAGTAGACGTGTATCTTCGCGTCGTTCTTGAGCGTGAAAGCGCTGCTCACCAGGTCGTTGTTCCCCACTTTCGTCAGCTCGAGGAAGTTCTTCTCGGCCACAGCCGGTGCCCCGACGGTGACCGCGGCGCGGTCGCTCTCGTCCTTCGCGGCGAGGATGATGCCGTACCGGAACGGGTCATAGGGCGGGTGGGCGTTCCAGTCGTCGTTCGAGTGCGAATCGTCCGTCACGAACGTGAGCTCGTACGTCCCCTTCGCCAGGGCGAGATCGCCGTCGTACCGGCGGTTCTTCGACGCCCCTCCCGCGCGGCGGGTGTTATGCTCGGTCATCGCCCAGACACGCTCGCGCGTGTCGGTCCGGATGATCCAGCCGTGATCGAAGAGGTCGTCCCTTCCCCTTCCCTCGCCGATGGCGCTCACGTGCAGCGTGACGTCCCGGGTGACGCTAAGGGTCTTCCGGATGAGCGCCTTGTCACCGAGCCGGTCGGCTTCGAGGACGGCGTGTTCCACCGGCGCCGGCGCCGTGAACTTCGACACGGACGCTGCGTCCTCGGGCTTCACCGAGAGCGTCACGCCGTAGTGCTCTGCCTCGCTCATGAACTCCTCGACCATGCGGTCGTAGTGGTCGTCACCGTCGTCGAGGACGATGCCGCTCATGGTTCGGGATCGTTTGCTATGCGGACGTCGGTCGATGTTGATCGAGGAGCTCGACAGGAGCGTCCGGCGCTCGTACCCGTGCGCCGAATAATAGACCTCGTAGGAGCCCTTGGGAAGCGTTACGTCGTCGTCGCACCGCCTGCGGTCGGACGAGCCCGCCGTGTTCGCGAACGTCATCTCCCAGACCGGCTGCCGCGTTGCCGCGTTGATGATCCAGCCCCCGGCGTAGAGGACCGGTCCGTAGTCGTCGTCGCCGAACCACCGATCGATGAAGCCCTTCTCCCCGCCGCCGAGACCGTCGATGTGGACGCGCGTCTCATGGGCGAGGGTGAACCCCGCGGCTTTGATCTCCTCGGTGCGGAAATCCTTGAGCTCCGCGATCGTCGGGGAGCCGGACTGGCCGAAGGCGGGGAGGGCGGCGAGGAGAATCGAACAGGCAAGCCAGGACGCCATCGCGCCGAAGTGGCGGAAGGCATGTCGGAACATGGTACGGACGGTCATGGGACGTTCTCCTTGGGTGAATTCGTACGTGATCGTGGTCTGTACAAGCGTTACGGCGGATCGTTCCCTTTGTTGCGCACTGGTCTCATAACCGCTTGATATTATAAGGGTTTGCAGCGCCGTCGTCCCACAACCTTTTCCGCACGTGCCCGTATACTCATCGGCCGACCATCCAGTACCGATAGAGCACCGCATGACCAAGCGTATGGCCCGGGCGGGCATTTCGCTGCTCCTCTATGTTCCGGGCTTTCTCGATTCTGTGCCGGGACCTCCTGAACCTGGAAAACCGGCGACCTCCTCACCGAGGCCCTCGAGCAAGGAATTTGAACCGTACTCGGCCGCGGATGTCGCCCGCTCGAAACCGGCCTTGAACCCGGAGCGGCGGGTCTTTTATTCCGGGCTGGAAAGTCAGAGGATTTTTTCCTATGTTAGTCAACCGCTGTCAGGTTCTTCACAATTCATCGATCCAGAGAAGGAGCACCCCAATGGTCCGATCAATCACCGCACTACTTTGCATTCTGTGCATCAGTATAGGAACCACGAGCATGGCTGAGAACATCTTCCCCTACAAGGCGCAAAAAGAAACGCTGCCGAACGGCCTGAAGGTCATCATGATCCCGATGGAAACCCCCGGGATCGTCGCGTATTATTCCGTCGTCCGGACCGGCAGCCGCGACGAGGTCGAGCCCGGGAAGTCCGGGTTTGCGCACTTCTTCGAACACATGATGTTCCGCGGGACGAAAACCTACCCCGGAGCGGTGTACGACAGCATCGTCACGAGCATCGGCGCGAACGCGAACGCCTACACCTCCGACGACATCACCGCGTTCCACCTGAACTTCGCGAAGGAGGACCTCGAGCGGGTCATCGAGATCGAGTCCGACCGCTTCCAGCACCTCTCGTACGCAAAGCCCGCGTTCCAGACCGAGGCGGGCGCCGTCTACGGCGAATACCGCAAGAGCATCACGCAGCCCTTCTCCCTCCTCAACGAGAAGATGCAGAACGTCGCCTACGACGTCCACACGTACAAGCATACGACGATCGGGTTCGAAGCGGACATCAAGGCGATGCCCGAGGCGTACGACTACAGCAAGACCTTCTTCCAGCGGTTCTACCGCCCGGAGAACGTCGTCATCGTCATCTGCGGCGACATCGACCCCGCTACGACCATGGCGTGGGTCAAAAAATCCTACGGCGGCTGGGAGAAGGGGTACGTCGCCCCGAAGGTGACGCCGGAGCCGCCGCAGACCGCCGAACGCACCGGCGATGTGACCTACCCGGGCAAGTCCCTCCCCATCATCGACATCGCCTACAAAGGCGACGCGCTCGACCCGAACAACCGCGATTTTGTCGCGGCTCTCCTCCTTGGCGACCTCGCCTTCGGCGAGAACAGCGACCTTTATAAGAAACTCGTGATCCAGGAGCAGAAGGTGCAGTTCATCTCCCCGAGCATCCCGCCGAACCGGGACACGCCGCTCTTCGAGATCTACTCGATGGTGAAGACCCCAGAGGACATCAATTACGTCCGGGACGAGGTCTACAAGACGCTTGAATCGTTCAAGACGACTCCCGTCGACGCAGCGCGCCTCGAGGGCCTCAAGAAGCGGAATAAGTACGACTTTCTCATGGGGCTCGACACGCCCGACCACGTCGCCGGCGGACTCGCGCGCTTTGTCGCGATCACGGGCGACATCGACGTCGTCGACCAGCTCTATAAGACGAGCGACACCATCACCGCCCAGGACGTCATGAACGCCGCCAAAAAGTACTTCGTCCCCGAACGCCGCACCGTCGTCGTTCTGAAAGGAGCCAAATAATGAAGACCGTGGCCTTTTGCACGATCGCCCTCGCGATACTATTCTCCGTACTCCCCTTACAGGCGCAGAACATGGAATCGAACAACAACCTCATCCTCCTGCCGGTGAACAACGATCCGACGATCGCGTTCCGGATCTGGTTCAAGGTCGGCTCGCAGAACGACCCCGTCGGCAAGGAAGGACTCGCGGCACTCACGGCGGACATGCTCTCCGACGGGTCAACCCAGAAGAACAGCTACGAGCAGATCATCAGCAAGCTCTACCCGCTCGCCGCTGGCTACAACGCGTCGTGCTCGAAGGAGATGACCGTCTTCTCCGGGCGGACGCACAAGGACAACCTCAGCGAGTACTACTCGCTCTTCACCGACGCGATCCTCACCCCCGCCTTCAAGCAGGAGGACCTCGACCGCATCAAGAGCCAGACGCTGAACTACCTCGAGAACTCCCTGCGCTACGCCAGCGACGAGGAGCTCGGCAAGGCCGTGCTCTACCAGGAACTCTTCACCGGAACGGGCTACGCGCACGTCGACGCGGGGCTCATTGCAAGCGTCAAGAGCATCACGCTCGACGACATCCGGAAGTTCTACAAGGAGTACTACACGAAGGACAATCTCGTCATCGGCCTGGGCGGCGGCTACGACGCGACCCTCGTCAAGACGCTCCAGAACGACCTCGGCGCGCTGCCCTCCGGCACGCCGAAAGCGCCCGCTCCGCCGGTGCCGAACACGCCGAAGGGCGTACGCGTGACCCTCGTGGAGAAGGAGGCCGCCTCGACCGCCATCAGCATGGGCTTCCCGATGGACATCGTTCGGGGCTCTCGCGAATGGTACGCGCTGGCGATCGCCAACTCCTGGCTCGGCGAACACCGGAACTCGAGCAGCCACCTCTACCAGGTCATCCGCGAACGCCGCGGCTTGAACTACGGCGACTACTCCTACATCGAGAACTACCCGAACGGTGGCCAACGCCAGCTCCCGCCGCAGAACGTCGGCCGTCGCAAGCAGATCTTCGAGATCTGGATCCGGCCGGTCCCGAACGAGGCCCGGCACTTCGCGCTCCGCGCCGCGCTCAGGGAGTTCAAGAACCTCGTCGATAACGGCATGACCGAGAGCGAGTTCGACCTGACGAAGAACTTCCTCCGGAAGTACGTCCTGCATTATGCGGAGACGACGATGGACCGCCTCGGCTACGCCATCGACGACGCGTATTACGGGATGAGCACGGGCCACCTCGAGACGTACCGGAAGATGATGAACGAGCTGACGCTCGCGGACGTCAACGCCGCCATCAAGAAACACTGGCAGTACGACAACATGCAGGTCGCGATCATCACGAAGGACGCCCAGTCGTTCAAGGACGCACTCGTAAGCGACGCACCGAGCCCGATGAAGTACGCCACCGAGAAGGCCCAGTCGATCCTCGACGAGGACAAGGAGATCAGCGCGTTCCCGCTCCATATCAAGCCGGAGAACATCCGGATCGTCCCGGTCGCCGACCTCTTCCTGAAATAGGGACCGGCCTCGACACAGGAGACCTTCGTGCAGCGGGGGACAGGCCGGAACGCCTGTCCCCCGCTCGTGTTATCGGCCCCGGGAGGTTTGCATAAATTTGGGGATTACGGTACATTGTGCTGCACAGGGGGTCAGGCGCTCTGGTGAAAGGAGTGCACGATATGAACAGATGGGTATTCGCTCTGACGGTCGTCGGATGTGTCGCGGCCCTCTCCGGCTGCACGCACACAACGTCCGTCGGCCCGGTGGCGGCCGAGATCACCGGATCGTGGCAGTGGGTCGTCTCCACCGGCGGCATCGCCGGCATCATGCGGACGCCCGCGTCCGTGGGGTACACGCGGAAGGCCGTCTTCCTGCCGGACGGGATGTACAAGGAGTACAGAAACGACACGCTCGTCCGTGCTGTTCGGTTCATGCTCGTCCGCGAGCAGACGCCGTTCCACAGCGGGCTCTCGGACGTCATCCACTACGCGGATAGGGCCACGGTTCTGCCGCAGGAGGTGACGCTCGAGGGAACGGACACGCTCCGGCTCGCGGACCTCTGCATCGACTGTTACATCCATACATACTCACGCATCCGTTAATCTCGTAGGGATCACAACGCATGGACAAGCTTCTTAAGCGCCGCATCGCCACGCTTCTCCTCATGTTCGTCATGACCCTCGGGACAGCGATGCGCTCGACGGGGTTCGAGAACGTCCGAACTGTGGAGGTGCTCCTGCTCCTCAGTTCCGGCATGTGTCTCGGAGTGGCGCTGAGCCTCTTCATGCAGCACCGCCGGGCCGGAGCCGGCACGCAACTCTGACGCACGCACACTGAACACACGATGGAGCATCCCGGGATCGCACCCCGAGTGATCGTATACACCCACCAACGACAAAGGAACGCACCATGAAGATACGGACTATGTTCTACGCTTTCCTCGCCCTCTTCCTCTTCTCCCGGAGCGCATCAGCGCAGCCGGCATGGGCAGCCGCGTCGATCGCGAAACTCCAGAGCTCCCTCGGGGGCTCCTTGAGCGAGGCCCAGCGCGCCCGGCTCGCCAAAGGCATGAGCCAGGCCGCGAGCTTCTGGCGCACCGGCGACGGCGACGCTTCGGCGTTCGAAGAGTTCGTGCGGACGAACTTCGCCGCGGACCAGCCGACCCTCGACACGATGTTCAACCGGTACGAGTACCTCCTCGAGCAGCTTGACGGGCACATGGGGGAGATCGGCCGCGAGTTCCGCGGCCAGTCCGACCTCGTGAAGGGCCCCGTCCTCCCGTTCGACGAGATCTTCGCCGCGTACAGCCCGTCGGCGCACGTCACGGATGACCTCTTCGAGAACAAGCTCGCGTTCGTCGTTCTGTTGAACTTCCCCCTGACGACGCTCAACGAGCGCCTCACCGACGGCGAGAAGTGGACGCGCCGGCAATGGGCCGAGGTCCGGCTCGCGCAGCGGTTCTCCAAACGCATTCCCGCCGACGTGAACCAGGCCGTCTCCCAAGCCGAAGCGAACGCCGCGCAGTACATCGCCGATTACAACATCTGGATGCACCACCTCGTCACGAAGGACGGCACGCGGCTCTTCCCGGCGAAGATGCGGCTCCTCTCGCACTGGAACTTGCGCGACCAAATCAAGGCTGACTACAGCGAACCGAAGGGAGGCCTGGAACGACAGCGGATGATCCAGCAGGTCATGGAGCGAATCGTCACCCAGACGATCCCCGCCGTGGCCGTGAACAACCCGCACGTCGACTGGAACCCTTACGCCAACACCATCGCCCTGGCGGCCGCGACCGACACCGATAAGCCCGTCCCGGCCGGCATGAAGATCTCCACTGACCCCGAGCCCGACACCCGCTACGCGATGCTCCTTCAGACGTTCACTGCATCGGCGAAGGCCGACCCCTACTCCCCGACTGCTCCGACGCTCATCGCGCGGCGGTTCGATGAGAACAGAGAGATCCCCGAGGCCCGCGTGAAGGAGATGCTCACGGACATCCTCTCCTCTCCGATCGTCCCGCAGGTCGCGAAGATCATCACGAAACGGCTCGGCCGGCCCCTCGAACCGTTCGACATCTGGTACAACGGCTTCAAGCAGCGGGGCACCTACACCGAATCCCAGCTCGACGAGATCGTGTCGAAGAAGTACCCGACTCCCTCGGCCTACAAGGCGGACATCCCGGTGCTTCTCCAGAAGCTCGGGTTCTCGAAGGAGCGCGCGGAGTACCTCGCCGGCAACATCATCGTCGACCCGGCGCGCGGCTCGGGCCACGCCCTCGGTTCCTCCATGCGTTCCGCCCCCGCCCATCTCCGGACCCGGGTCGAACCGACGGGGATGAACTACAAGGGGTACAACATCGCCGTCCATGAGATGGGCCACAACGTCGAGCAGACCTTCTCGCTCAACGACAACGACCACTCGCTCCTCCAGGGCGTCCCGAACACCGCCTTCACCGAGGCGCTCGCGTTCGTGTTCCAAGGCCACGACCTCGAACTCCTCGGCCTGACGAAGCCCGACGCGAAGAGCGAGGCGATGAAGACCCTCAACGACTTCTGGGGGACGTACGAGATCGCCGGCGTCGCCTTGGTCGATATGGGGGTCTGGCACTGGATGTACGACCACCCGGCCTGCACCCCCGCCGAACTCAAGGCGGCGACGATCGCCATCGCGAAGGAGATCTGGAACACGTACTACGCCCCCGTCTTCGGGAAGAAGGACGTCGTTCTCCTGGGGATCTACTCGCACATGATCGATTCGTTCCTCTACCTCCCCGATTATCCCATCGGACACCTCATCGCCCTCCAGATCGAGGAGCAGATGAACAAGGCGGGGAACATCGGCTCGGAGTTCGAACGCATGGCAAAGGTCGGCAGCATCGCGCCGGACCTTTGGATGAAGAACGCCACGGGCGCGCCCGTCGGGGCCGCCGCGATGCTCGAGGCGACCAAGCGGGCCATCCAATCCATCGGCCGATAGGAGCACGATGCTTCTCACACGCTGGGTCATCCGCATCATCATCGCGAACGTCGTCGTGTTCTTTCTCCAGATGGCGAACCCGCTCGTGGAGCGGACGCTCATGTTCGTCCCGGCCTTCATCCTCGAGCGGCCCTGGACGATCATCACGTACATGTTCCTCCACGGGAACTTCACGCACATCCTGTTCAACATGCTCGGGCTCTTCTTTTTCGGCCCGCGCCTCGAGATGGAGCTCGGATCGCGGCAGTTCCTCATCCTCTATTTTCTCGCCGGCGTCTCCGGGGCGGTGGTCTCGTGCTTCCTCTCCCCGATGACCGCGATCATCGGGGCCTCAGGCGGCGTGTTCGGCGTCCTGCTCGGGTTCGCGTACTTCTGGCCCCGGGCCCAGATCTACATCTGGGGGGTGATCCCGGTCGAGGCGCGCTGGCTCGTCGCCGGCATGGCGGTCTTCTCCATCATCGGAGGAGCGGGGGGATCGACCGACGGCACGGCGCACTTCGCGCATCTCGGGGGGTTCGTCGGCGGGTTCGTCTACCTGAAGTGGTTCGTCAAGAATCCGCACATCGCGGGCGCCCCGCAGGCGCCCGTCGTCGCGACGCCCTCGAACGCGGACCTCCGGCGGTGGTCCGCCATCCCCACGGAAGGGATGCACCCGGTGAACCGCGAGGAACTCGAGCGGATCCGGGCGAAGCTTCAGACGCAAGGAGCTGCGACGCTCACGCCGATCGAGGTGGCGTTCCTCGACAGATTCAGCGCGAACGCATAAGCGCGCGGCGTGGCCACGATGAGGCGCATCGCGCTGGTCACGTCGGCGGAGTATGCCGGGTTGACGCCCGACGACCAGCTGGCGCTTGCGCCGCTCGCTCGTCGCGGCATTGAGGCGACGGCCGCGGTCTGGAACGATCCCAAGGTAGCGTGGGAGACGTTCGACCGTATCATCCTACGCTCCACGTGGGACTACTACTTCTCGCCTGAGGCCTTCGCGGCCTGGATCGCATCGGTCGCAACCCTTCCGCTGGCGAACCCGGCGTCGACCGTTCTCTGGAACATGGAGAAGACCTATTTGCGCGACCTTGAGGGGAAGGGGATCCCCATTCCCCCCACCGCCTGGGTCGTGCGCGGAGGACGCGCGAGCCTCCGCGACATCGTCGAGTCGAGAGGCTGGGCGCGTTCGGTCGTGAAACCGACCATCTCCGGCAGCGCGTATGAGACATGGGTCGTCCCCCGAGACGTGACGGGCGACGACGAGACGCGCTTCGGGCGGATGCTCAGCGCATCGGGCGTCATGGTCCAGCGCTTCATGGAAGCCATCGACGCCGAAGGCGAATGGTCGATCCTCTTTTTCGACCGACGGTACAGCCACGCGGTCGTCAAGCGCCCCAAACGGGGCGACTTCCGGGTCCAAACGGAGTTCGGCGGGACGGTCGACGCGGTCGTGACGCCGGCTTGGCTCCTGGCGCAGGCACAGGCGGTCATCGCAGCCGTGCCGGGGCCGCTTCTCTACGCCAGGGTCGACGGAGTCGTCGAGGACGGGGTGCTCATCCTCATGGAGCTCGAGGTCATCGAGCCCGCGATCTTCCTGCATGCGGAAACGGCGGCACCGGAACGCTTTAGCGACGCGATCGACCGCTCCACGCTGCAGCGTACATCGTAGAGAGGCCCATTCCGGGCGCGACAACACACCTCCACAACGGATGCAACTATGATGCGACTCTGCGTGGTGTTCCTTCTCCTGTCGGCCGCCGGACTGGCCCAGCCGACGATCTCCTATACGGTCTCGTTCGACAACGCCGTCCACCACGAGGCGGTCATTGCCGTCACGTTCGCCCATCTCCCGCCGGGCATGCTCGAGGCTCGGATGAGCCGCTCGTCCCCGGGGCGCTACGCGCTCCATGAGTTCGCGAAGAACGTCTACAGCGTCACCGCGGCCGACGGCAGGGGGCGTGCGCTCCCGATCACGCGGCCTGATCCTTCCGGATGGGAGGTCGCGGGGCACGACGGGACCGTGACGATCACCTATACGCTCTTCGCCGACCAGTCGGACGGCACCTATTCGGGCATCGACCGCTCGCACGCGCATCTCATGATGCCCGCGACGTTCATGTGGGCGCGCGGACTCGACGACCGGCCGATCTCGATCGCGTTCCGCATTCCCAAGGGGAGCGACTGGACCATCGCGACGCAGCTCATGCCGGCCGGGGAATCGAACGCATTCACGGCCCCCAACCTCCAGTACTTCATGGACAGCCCCACGGAACTCGCCCCGATCGTCCTCAGGACGTGGAACGATTCCTCGGGCGGGAAAGGACACGCGTTCCGGCTCGCGCTCCACCACGCCGGGACGGCCGAACAGGCGGACGCCTTCGCCGCGTTGGCGCGCGCCGTCGTGGAGGAGGAAAAGGCGGTCTTCGGTGAACTCCCCGCCTACGACGGCGGTTCCTACACGTTCATCGCGGACTTTCTTCCCTACGTCTCGTTCGACGGCATGGAGCACAGGAACTCCACGTCGCTCGTGAGCACCAGAGCCCTCAGGGCCGATGCGCCGATCCTCATCGGAACGCTCGCGCACGAGTTCTTCCACTCCTGGAACATGGAGCGGATCCGCTCGCGGTCCCTCGAACCGTTCGATTTCGACCGGGCAAACATGTCGGACGAACTCTGGTTCGGCGAAGGGTTCACGTCGTACTACCAGACGCTCGTCATGGAGAGGGCAGGGATGTCAAGCATCGACCGCTTCGCCCAGTCGGTCTCGGGGACGGTGAACGCGATGGTGAACTCTCCCGGCCGCGAGTACTTCTCGGCCTCAGAGATGAGCGCTCAGGCCCCCTTCGTCGACGCCGCCACGTCGATCGACGTGCAGAACCGGGGGAACACGTTCATCTCCTACTACACCTGGGGCGAGGCGATCGGTCTGGGCCTCGACCTGACGCTCCGGGCGAACTACCGCGGCGTAACGCTCGACGATCTCATGCGGAAGGTCTGGGAGGTCCACGGGAAGACCGAACGGCCCTACACGAACGGCGATGTGCAGGCGCTCCTCGGGGCCGTCACCAACGACACGCTCTTCGCCGGAAGGTTCTTCCGTTCGTACGTGGAAGGAAAGGAGATCGTCGATTACCAGCCCCTTCTCGGCAAGGCGGGGTTCCTCCTGCGCAAGGCGAAGCCCGGGAAGGCCTCGGCGGGATGGCTCCCTGCGCGCTACGAAGACGGCGCTGCGGTCGTGACCGCGCCGACCTTGGTCCACTCCCCCTGGTACGCCGCCGGCATCGACCGGAAGGACCGGATCACGCGGCTCGACGGCTCGCCGCTTGCTTCGGCGAAGGACCTCGATTCGGTCCTCGCGCGGCACAAGCCGGGCGACGTCATCCCGGTGGAGTTCGAACAGCGCGGATCAACGAGGAAGGCGGACCTGACGCTCGAAGAGCAGCGCCAGGTCGAGGTCGTGACCTACGAGGTCGCCGGACTTGCCCTGACGCCGGAAATCGAAGCGTTCCGCGCGTCATGGCTCGACTCGCGCCGGAGCGGCGGGCGCGCGGACGTGACGCGGACCTGCCCGGTGTGCAAACGCCGGTATCCGTTCAGCTATGAATTTTGTCACTTTGACGGGGAAGCGCTGAAGCTCAGTGCGGAGTAGGAGAGGTGCGGGAGTGCGGCATCTCGCGCCGCGCTGGGCTCAATCGTAGCGGTCGAGCCGGAAACTTTCCCCGAGGTAGAGCCTGCGGGCCTCGGGGTCGTTCGCGAGATCTTCGGCGCTCCCCGACATGATGATCTTCCCTTCGAAGAGAAGGTACGACCGGTCCGTGATCGAGAGCGTCTCATGGACGTTGTGGTCGGTGACGAGGACGCCGATGCCCCGGTTCTTCAGGTCGTGGACGATACGCATGATGTCCTCGACCGCGATGGGATCGATCCCCGCGAACGGTTCGTCGAGGAGGATGAACTGCGGCTCCGTCGCGAGAGCCCGTGCGATCTCCGTCCTCCGGCGCTCCCCCCCTGAGAGCATGTATCCCTTGCTCTCCGCGATATGGGCGATCCCGAAGTCCTCGAGAAGCCGCTGGCAGCGCTCGGCGCGTTCGGCCTTCGTCATCGGCATGAGCTCGAGGATCGCCATGATGTTGTTTCGGACGGTCATTTTCCGGAACACGGACGCCTCCTGCGACAGGTACCCGACGCCCATCCGGGCCCTCCGGTACATCGGTTCGCCGGTGATGTCGGCTGCGTCCAGGAACACCTTGCCCGCGCTCGGTTTCACCATCCCCACGATCATGTAGAAGGTGGTCGTCTTCCCGGCGCCGTTGGGTCCGAGGAGGCCTACGACCTCTCCCTGCTTCACATCTATGCTCACGGTGTCGACGACGGTCTTCTTCTTATAGGCTTTGCAGAGCCCTTCAGAGCGGAGCGTTTTGAGCGGAGCGGACTGGTCGGGCGTATTCATGGGTCAATATACGGATTATTTCTGTGGGCCGTCAACGCGCTCCGTGCGCGTGATCTTCACCCGGTAGTTGAACCCCTCGAGATTGTACTCCTCCTCGCGACCGCGCACGAGCCGCTCCGGCACGTACTGTCCCTGAACGTCGCTCAGGACGGAGATCTTGTCGATCTTCCCTTCTTGGAACGTCATCGAGACGCGGTCCCCCGAGGTCTTGTTGAGCCCGTTCGGCTTCGCGCCGTCGAAGAGGAAGTAGAGGCTCGTGGCGGTCCGTTCGACGTCGATGCGCGAGAGCTTGTTCCGGGCGAAGCGCAAGGTCATGAGCTGGCCCGACATCTGGTTAAACCGATGCGGATAGAGCGAATCGGCCTGCTCGATGGCGACCGCACGGCCGCGGACGATGATCGACTCCAGCTTCCGGTTCCGGATCTGAACCCAGATGGAATCCCCGGAGATCTGGTTCGCGGCGCCCGTCCCGGTGGCATACCAGACGAAGGGTGACCGGCGGAGGATGATGCTGTCGGACGCCGTATAGAACACCGCACGGCCCGCCTCTGCGGCGATCTCGCTCCGAAACATGCGGACGCTGTCGTTCGCCACGATCCGTGGGAGGCTGTCCCGGGTCATTTCGAGGAGGCGGCAGCTGATGGTGAGCGTGTCGGGCGTTCCTGCGTCCGTCGTATCTATTTGCGTGACGAGGGGCCTGACGGTCATGACGCTGTATCGGCGCTCCTGGAAATGCTCGAAATGACCCCCGGTCACCGTGAGGTGATCCTTGTCGTTGACGATGATGACGTTGCCGTCGGCGGTGAGATGGTGGCGGTCACGGTCGTACGTCAGCTCGTTCGACGTGAGCACCGACGCGGTGTCCTGGACGATGACATGCGTCGTGAAGAACGCCTTCTTCTCCGCGATGAAGTACTTCCCGTACCCGGCGTGAAGCGTCGTGTACCTGTCCTCCAGCATCACCCGGTCGAATCCCTCGGCGATCCTCGAATCGGCGTCGTACGTCCCCCGGGACGACACCATGCGCACGGTGTCGTCGCGGACCTCGACGACCCCCTCCATCGTCACCTTGCGCGTCACGAGGTTCTGGACCGCCTTTTGGCAGGTGACGATGATCTTTCCCTGGTGGAAGCGGACGTTCCCGATGAGAGCGCGCGCCTTCTCGCCGTTGATCTCCAGGCCGACGAGGCTGTCGGCATGGTCGATGATGATGTTCCCTTCCTGCGCGAACGCCGCGGCGGCCGACAGGAGCAACAAGACGCAGAAAGAGTGGACGCGACCGGACGAGGCGAAGATGCTATTCATGGGACGCCGCTTGGCCCGTGACCTTGAAGACCGTATAGTGCCGGAGCGCCTGGTCGGACTCGAACCCCTGTCCGCGGATCTGTTCCGTCGGGGAGACGATCTCGACGAACGCGGGGCTTCGGACCTTCCGCGTCGCATTGAGCCAGTAGAGCACCTCCGTCCGGAGCGTCGTGCCGCTGTCGGAGACGACGAGGACGTTGTCGTGCGCCTCGAAATCCTTCGTCAGGTCGTTCACAATGCCGCGCCGGGCGGTGAGCACGGAAGTATGGCGCTGCTGGTTGTCATAGAAGTCGACGACGATGCCCGAATCGAGCATCGTCCGTTTTGTATCCTCGAACATGGCAATATGGCCCGCGCGCAATACGGCGCTCACGCGCCCCGAATCGGTGAACGTGATCGTCGCATTCCAGCTCTCCTGGGACGGGAGGTTGCGTCCGACGCCGGCAGACGAGATGTTCGGCTTGATCTTCTCCTCGCACGAGGCGAAAAGAAGGGCGAACAGGAGCGCGGCGACGAGGAGCGTGCGGGAACGGAGCATGGGGTTATTGTGAATCGGAGCCGAGCCCCGCTTTGACGAGTTCATGGAGGTGCACCATGCCGATGGGTCGGTGTTCGCCATCCACGACGATGAGCTGCGTGATGTTGTGCGCTTCCATCTCCTGGAGCGCGACCGCGGCGAGCATGTCCGGGGAGATCGTCTTCGGGTGCTTGGTCATCATCATGTGCGCGGCATAGCCCGTGACATCCGACGTCTTTTGGAGGAGACGGCGCAGGTCGCCGTCGGTGATGACCCCGACGAGTGTCCCGGTCCCGTTGACGACGCACGTCGCCCCGAGGCGCTTCGACGTCATCTCAAGGATGGCGTCGCGGACGGGGATATCCTCCTTCACGACCGGCACGGCCGCCCCCTTCACCATGAGTTCGTCGATCCGGAGCAGGAGCCGCTTCCCGAGGTTGCCACCGGGGTGGTAGAGCGCGAACTCCTCGGGCGTGAAGTTCCTCAGGTCGAGGAGGGCCATCGCAAGGGCGTCGCCGAAGGCGAGCGTCGCGGTCGTGGACGACGTGGGCGCAAGGTCGTGCGGGCACGCCTCTTCGCGCACGCTGACGTCGAGGACGATGTCCGAAAGCTGGGCGATCTTCGAGGCCGTATTCCCGAGCATCGACAGGATCGGTATCCCGATACGCTTCAGGAGCGGGACGAGATTGAAGAGTTCGGCCGTATCGCCGCTTTTCGAGATGCAGATCGCGACGTCTTCGGACCGGACCATGCCGAGGTCGCCGTGGACGGCGTCGGAGGGGTGGAGAAAGATCGCCGGCGTGCCGGTCGAATTGAACGTCGCGACGATCTTCCGCGCGATGATGCCCGACTTTCCCATGCCTGTTATGACGACGCGGCCGCGGCAGGCGTGCATGAGTTCCACGGCGCGGGCGAACCGGTCGTCAATGCGGGCCTCGAGATCGGCGACGGCCGCCGCTTCGATCCGGATCGTCGCTTTCCCTTTTTCAATGATGGACTCTCGGCTCATGCGTTACCGCTAAGAATGTTTTTCAATCTGTGGAGGATGCCGCCGCGTTCCGCCGTCTCGGGTTCCACAACGCCGTCGACGTGCACCTTCGTCTTCAAGGCGTTGTACGTCCGAAATGCGTGCGCGAGGTCCGCGTCGGTGTAGGCGGCGAGGTCCGCGAAGAAGCGCTTGCTGTCGAGGGCGATCTTCGGGTCGCGGATGTTCTTGTGGAGCATGATCTCGTTGTAGAAATTGGTCACCGGAATGAGCCGGTTGACGCGCGTCGCCTCATCGTACACCCACAGCCGCCGGTCGAAGCTACAGACGGCGAGGACGAACCGGCCGCTGACGGTTGCGCGCATCGCCACTTCCCGCACGGGCCTGAGACACTGGGGACACGGGTCGCCCGGGTTCCAGGCGGCGTATGTCCACCGCCGAGCCTCTTCGAACTCCTCCGGGACCCGGTCCGACCGGTGGCTGACGATCTCCAGCGAGATCTGTCCGTCAACGGGCTCCCGGAACGTCACCGATATCGTGCCGAAGTTCGTTTCGATCGCGCCGTAGGAGAGGACCGGGCCCAGTGGCGGGTTGAGGTCGGGCAGTGCGCCGGGCGGGCCGAGGATCACTTCCCCTTCCCCTCGGCGTCCCTGGCCGATGACGGCAAGTTCCTTGAGGAGCGCTCGGTACTGATCGTATCCGGGCCGGTCGGCCGGCAGGATCCACTCGAGCCATGAACGTTCCCGCGTGGTGAGGGGCCGGGGATAGGGATGTTCGCCGGAAGGGTTCATCGCGGGCGCCGGGCCTGTGCGCCGTGAATGAGATCGAGGAGCTCTCTCACCGCTCCGCGTCCGCCGGCGGCCCGGGTGACAAGGTCGACGGCGAGCCGCACCGACGCGACCGCCGACGAGGGCGCCGCGCTCAATCCGGCCGCCGCGAGCATCGGGAGGTCGGGTTCGTCATCTCCGATGCAGCAGACCTCCGCCGTGGAGAGGGAGTAACGGGCGAAGAGTTTCCGGAGGGCGTGCTCCTTGTCCCCGACGCCGAGAAAGAGGTCGCGGATGCCGAGTTCCTTGGCGCGTTTGCGGACGGCGGGCGACGACCGCCCCGAGATGATCGCGCACCGGATCCCTTCGCCTTGGGCGCGGACGATGCCGTGACCGTCATGGGCGTCGAAGAACTTGAGCTCCTCCCCCCGAGCGTCGAGGATGATCCGGCCGTCGGTGAGGACGCCGTCAACGTCCATGACGACGCACCGAATCAGACGGAGCTTCGCGCGGAGCGCGTTTGAGGGCCGGGGATCAGACGCCAAAGGAGGCCTTGACGAGTGTGTCGATCGCGGTGACCTGGGCGACGAGGGAATCGAGAAGACTGAGCTTGAGCTGGCTCGCCGCATCGCTCTTTGCGCGGCGGGGATCGGGATGTGTCTCCACGAAGAGCGCGTCGATGCCGACGGCGGCGCCAGCGCGGGCGATCGGAAAGATGAATTCGGGCTGGCCGCCGGAGGAGGCGCGGCCTCCGCTCGGGAGCTGCACGGAATGCGTCGCGTCGAGGACGACCGGATACCCGAGGTTCCGCATGATGCTCAAGGAGCGCATGTCGACGACAAGATTATGGTAGCCGAACGTCGCGCCGCGCTCGGTGAGGAGGACCTTCGCGTTCCCCGTCATCCGGACCTTCTCGGCCTGGTGCGCCATGTCCTCGGGCGCCATGAACTGACCTTTCTTGATGTTGACGACCTTCCCTGTCCTTCCGGCCGCCTGGAGGAGGTCCGTCTGCCGGCAGAGGAATGCGGGGATCTGGAGGATGTCGACGACCTGCGCCGCAGCGTCGACCTCATGTTCCGAGTGGACGTCGGTGAGGAGCGGCATGCCGAACTCGCGCTTCACCAGGGCGAGGAGCGAAAGCGCTTCGTCCATGCCGATGCCGGTGAAGGACCCGCCGCTCGTGCGGTTCGCCTTCTTATACGATGCCTTGAAGATACAGGAAATATGGTGGCGCCGCGCGCACTCCGCGATGCCGGCCGCGGTCCGCAGGAGCATTTCCTTCCCCTCCACGATGCAGGGGCCGGCGATAAGGACGATGGGTTTGCCGCCGCCGATCGAGAAGGGCGTACTGGCAATGTTCGGCCGATGTTGGGGTTTTTTCATGGATTCTTCATGTAAAAGTACATAAAATCTCCCTGAGGCGCAACGAACAGGCTTCGTTCCGCCGGAGAACGAAAGCTCCCGGGCCGCGCGGAATCGGCGACCCGGGAGCTTCTCGTTTCGAATGGTTCTACTTCAAGAGCAGCATCTTGCTCGTCGCGGAGAAGTCGGCCGCCGTGAGCCGGTAGTAATAGACCCCGGAGGCGAGATGCGCCGCGTTGAAGGCGACCGCGTGTCGCCCCGCCTGGAACTGCTCTCCGCTCACGATCTCATCGACGCGTTCGCCGAGGAGGTTGTAGAGCGCGATCGTGACCGTCGCCTCCTTCGGCAGGTCGAACGCGATCGTCGTTGTCGGGTTGAAGGGGTTCGGATAGTTCCCGCGGAGCGCGAACACCGACGGCAGCACCGGGGGATCCCCGACGCTGTTGCTGAAGTCGATGTCCGTCACGAGGACCGGAAGAAGCTGGTAGCCCGCCGCCGGGTCCGCACTGCTGAACTGTCCCAGCACGCCGATGAAGGTCACCGGCGATCCCGAGAAGGCCACGCCGTCGATGTCCGAATCGGTCGCGTTCGGCGTCCGGAGCGCGACGGCATTCGACGCGTCCGACGGGTCGCTGACGGGGTAGGTCTTTGCCGCGACGAAGGAGGCGTCGCCGCCGGCAGCGATGGTCATATTATGGATCGTGATGATCTCACTCTCGTATTGCTCGCCGCCCGCGGCGATCTGCGCCAGGGTCACCACCTGCGATGCGGGCAGGGGGTTGTCCCGAGAGATCCGCGTGAAGGAAACGAGGTCCGTGGCGTTGATCTGCTTCAGCGCGTTGAACTCGGAGGTCTTGCCGGTGATCCGGACGCGATCGCCCTGGCGCAGGCCGCCATTGGTAAGGGAATCGAAGTACGCCCCCGTCGCCTCACGGATCGACAGACCGGCCGTGGAATCCTGGATCCTCGAGAAGGCGCCCAGTGATCGCGTGAGGATGCCTTCGATCGTCACCTGTGACGCGTTCGGCAGCGCGCGCGCCGCGGCGATGGGAATCACCTGAATGCCGTTGCCCGATACGGCGAGGCTGTCCGGAGAACCCGGTCCGTTATGCATGAAGATGATGCTGCCGGACGTGCTCCCGGCGCTCACGGGCGCGAAGGTGATGATGAACGGTGCGCTCTGTAATGCGCCGATCGAACCGGTCGTGGGGCTCACGGTGAATTGGGCGTTCGTCGACGTGACCGACGAAATGGTGAGCGTCCCGCCCCCCGGATTAGACACGATGACCGTGTCGGATTTCAGGGAAGAGACATTGAGGTCCCCGAAATTGACGCTCGTGGGCGACACCAAGAAGCTCACATTCACGCCGGTGCCAGAGACGGCGACCGTATCGGGCGAGGAGAGACCATCATGGATGAAGATGATGCTGGCCGATTTGAGACCAGGGCTCGACGGCGTGAAGGAGATGGCGAATGGCCGCGTACCGAGCGAACCCACGAGCCCGCTCACCGGAATGACGGTGAATTCGGAGTCGGTGGACGTCACCGATCCGATCACCACGACGCTTCCGCTTCCGTTCGAGGCGACCACCGTATCGGTGTGCGTCGAAGAGACGAGGAGGTTGCCGAAGTTGATGCTTGAGGGCGTCAAAGCAAACCCGGGGGGGATCGCAAGACCGCTCACCGCAACGTTCTGAGTCGGTGCTCCGATGCTCGAGCAGGCGACCTCTCCGCCAAAGGCGTGCGCGGACGCGGGCGTGAATCTCGCATGGATTGTCGTCGTCGCAACAGTGCCGGACGAGGGGGTGAGGGTAACGACGGAGCCAAAACCGGAACCAGATGTCGTGGAGACCTCGAAGCCCGCCGGAGCCGTGACGGCCAGGTTTGCTGTGAGATTGGCACCTTCGACCGTGAACGTCTGCTCTCCGGAGGAATCGCCGACGGGCACTGTGCCGAAGTTCAGCGGACCGCCGACGGCGGTGATCGAGGCCGGCGGGGCCGCATTCGCCGTGACATTGATGTCGTCCACGCCGACCCACTCGTCGCTGCCGACCGCGTTCGCCGTGATGATACGAAGCTGAACCTCCGGCTGGTCCTCGGCTGCCGCCGGCAGCGTCACGCTCACCGGGGTCACGAGTGTCGCGAGGCTCGGCCCGCTTGATGCGTCCGCCACGAATGCGGCGGGGATGTTCGTAAAGGATCCGGTCGTCCCGACGCGATACTGAAGGGCGACGGGCTGGATAGCGTTGTCGGTCGATCCGTCGATGTCGCGCAAGTTGTAGGAGACGTGGATGCCGAATTTGCCGGTTGTCACCAGACTGATGAGAAGGAACGGCGCGTCGGCCGTGCCGGAGCCTTGGAGCGCCACGACCGGGTCGGCGAGGGTGGAGAACTCGGCGACGCCGCCGGTGGTGAAGGTGTTCGGGTTGGTTTGGTTCGCGTTGACGTCAATGACGCTGTCGCCGGACGCGAGAATGGTCTGCGGGTCCGTTGCCGTGGCGCCGGTAAGGTTGTCGCCGCGGTACCCGACGATGCCGGAGACTCCCGACCAGTTGTCGTCGACGGAGATCATCGAGGTATCCGACCAATTCTGGCTGAACGGGATCGTCTGCGGCGCAGTATCCGCCGGCAAACGAGGCATCCTTCCCGCAGAACTCTGGAACCCGTGTGCGCTCGCAGTGACCACGAGCATGAGCACAGTACAAACGAAACGCAGTGAGAAAGTTTTCATGATTGCCCCTATTCTTGATGTGAAGGAAAAGATGGAATGTGCCAGGATCAGTTCGATGTGCGCGCCCCGATCCCCCCCGAAACTGCGCAAAAGTATCAAAATGGAGAACGAATGTCAAGTTATTGGCGGATTTTCGCCGGACGTTTCGGGGACATTCGTTGGAAATGAGGGATAAATAGGTTATTTTTAGAAAAATTTCAGCTATGACAGAACGGGCATACGCGAAGATCAACATCGGCCTCCATATTCTCCGGAAGAGGCCGGACGGGTATAGAGACATCGAGACGATGTTTCACCGGATCGACCTCTACGACGAGATCGCCTTCGAACGTGCTCCGAACGTGACGCTGAGCTGTACCGACCCCTCCCTCCCCGTCGACGGCACCAATCTCTGCGTCAAGGCGGCGGAACTCCTGCAAGAACGCTGCTCGATCAAGGAAGGGGCGGCAATGAGGCTGACCAAGAAGGTCCCATCGGGAGCCGGGCTCGGCGGGGGGAGCTCCGACGCCGCAGCGACGCTCCGGGGCCTCGCACGGCTCTGGAACAAGGACATTCCCTCCGATACGCTTTCCGCGCTCGCTCTCGAACTCGGCGCTGACGTCCCCTTCTTTCTCGGCCGCACTTCGGCGTACGGCCTCGGCCGCGGCGAGCGGCTCGAGTACGTCACGCTCGACATCCCCTTCTGGATCGTGGTCGCAACGCCGGATATCCATGTCTCCACGGCATGGGCCTACGAGCACTCCGCGATCCCGACTCGGAACGGCGGCCCGACCCTGAAGGAGTCCGTCACCGCCCATCTCCACGATCCGAAGCGCTATCTCACGCTCGTCCGCAACGATTTCGAGCCCCTGGTGCTCCGAACCTACCCGGCCGTCGCCGCGGTGAAGCAGGCGCTCTACATCCGCGGAGCCGAGTTCGCGCAGCTCTCTGGAAGCGGCTCGTCCGTCTACGGACTCTTCCGCGACGAGGAGCAGGCCCGCGGCGCGGTCCTCGCCCTGTCCGAGCATCGGACAAGCCTCACCAGGCCCGGGTTCAGGCCGGAATGATTGCTTCTCGCGGCGGTTTTCTCTATATTTTCGGAACTTTCTTCCCATTCATGCGCACGTTTCCGACGAGCCTTCGCTGTACCGCCCTGGCGGTTGCATTCATCGTCCTCCCCGCCCTGGCGTCCGCCCAAAGAGTGTCGCGCGACTCGACGGCGAAAGTCGAAGGTCAACGCGCCCCCGGCGACTCCCTGCGGGTGCCGGTCGTGCCGATCCCGCTCGTGGGAAGCATCGATCGGAACCTCGACAGCAGCCGCGTCATCGACGGCGGCGAGCTCCCGTTCAACGAATACCGGTCGGTCGCGGACATTCTCTCCCTCCTCCCCGGCGCCTTCACCCGCGACCTCGGTGAACCGGGGCTCAGCACCGGCCTGACGCTCGGCGGACAGACCCAGGGGTCGATCGGGATCCTGAACGACGGCATCCCTTTAAACGAACCGCTCACCGGCGTGTTCAACCTCGCACTGTACCCGACGGAACAGATCGGCCGCATCGAGATCGTCCCCGCCTTGCGCAGCTTCCTTTACGCCGTCGACGCGAACGGCGGGCTCATCAACATCGTGTCGAAGAGTCACAAGGCGATCGTGCCGCAGTCCCGGATCCGCTACAGTGAATCCGCCCACGGCTACGGATTCATCGACGGTGCGGTGAGCCAAGACGTCGTCCGCGGGCTCAACGTCACCACGGGCCTGCAGCACACGACATTCGACCAGCGCTTCCCGAACTCCGCCTACGACGCGTGGAATTTCCGCGCAAAGCTCCGGTACAACGTTTCGAACAGCGTCGACCTCTTCGCCTCGTCGATCTACAACGGCACGCAGCTCGGCCTCAACGGCGGCATCAGCCCTTCCACGCCCGACTCGATCGCGTTCGAAGAGCTCCGCGCGACGGTCGTCAACACGGACGCGTACGAGAAAATCACGCGCTACGACCTCCAAGTCGGCATCGCCGCCCGTCCGGGGTTCGATTCCTCCGTGGTCCACACGCTGACGGCCTACCTCTCCACGCAGCTGCGAGAGTACCGCGACGAGGAGAATCGTCCCTCCAATGGCATCACCGCGGCGGAGGACCACCGGTCACAATGGTACGGCATCCGCTGGCTCCAGCAGCGGTCGATTGGCAGACAATCGCTCGACGTCGGCGCCGAGATCTCTTCGCGCGCGGTCATCGCGAGCCCGGCCACGGGGTCGCGGCGATCGATCGACAAGAGCCTCTTTGCCCTGGGCACATTGCGCCCGTCGGACGAGACCGCGCTCTCGGTCTACGGCAGACTCGAAGAATATCTCTCGAAGACGCGCGCCTCGTCTGGCGCCGACATCTCGTTCCGACCCGCCCCCGGCGTCGAACTCTACGGGGGGTACTCCCGCTCGTACCGCTTCCCGACCATACAGGAATCATTCTGGAGCGACAGCGTCCTCGGCGGCTCCTCGAGCACCGAGACGGAGCGCCACGAACTCTTGGAAGCGGGGCTCCGCATCGGCGAGGGCGAGGGGGTACACCTTGGGCTCTCGCTCTTCCGCCGCGTCATCCACGACGCAGTGGTCTTGCGGTACGATGCGACGGCGACACCGTCATACCGGTACGGGACGACGCCCGAGGAACGGATCAGCGGCGTCACCGCCGACGCGCGGCTCCGGATCAACTGGCTCGCAGCCGACCTGCGCCTTGAATACCTCCCTGGAAGCAGGGACATATCCACCGGCCTCCCCGATTGGCACACACAGTGCGGAGTTTACTTCTTCGACAACATCGTCGGGGGCCACCTAGGACTGAAGACCGGGTTCCGGGCAACGCTGACGGGCGCCTACACCGGCGAATCGTTCGACGAGCGCCGGCTCGTCTTCACCGACGCGGCACCGGTCCGCATCGGAGCGTCGGGGACGCTCGATTTTGTGCTTATTGCACATATCGGCGATGCGTACATCCACCTCCTTTGGGACAATCTCCTCGGCCGCCAGTACGTGACGACGCTCTTTTACCCGATGCCCGACCGGGCGATACGGTTCGGGGTGAGCTGGGATTTTCTCAACTGACCCCTTCGTTTCTTCGTTCGTTTCTTCGGGGGTCCGCAGTTGCATCCGCTCCATATTTTTTGTACAATCCTACCGTGACGCAGGCCCCTTTGGTGAGGGAGAACAGAAACTATCCACCATGACGAGGAGACCGAGATGGATCCAGTACAGATGGCAGTGCCAGCAACGTCCACCCGACCGATGTCCTACGCCGGATTTTGGAAACGGTTCGTCGCATACATCATCGACGGATGCATAACGTCGTTCGTGAGCCTGTTGTTCATCATTCCGCTCGTCATCGTCATCGGCGTCGGCGGAGCGAACGAAGAGTTTGACAACCCCTCGATGGGTTTCCTGGCGATCATCGTCGGCATGTACCTCATGATCGCGTCGGTCCTGTTCATCCTCCAGTGGCTCTATTTCGCGATCATGGAATCGACCCGCGGAGCGACATTCGGGAAGATGGCGCTCGGGATCCGGGTCACAGACATGAATGGCAACCCCATCTCGTTTGGACGCGCGAGTGGAAGGTACTTCGCGAAGATCATCTCCTCCGTGACGTTCTGCATCGGCTACATCATCGCGGGCTTCTCGCAGCAGAAGCAGGCACTGCACGACATGATCGCCGGCTGCCTCGTCATCAACAAGGAGTGACCCGAGAGCGCAGACGCGAACCCAGCAACCGCACGTCCGTTCCACGAGTCTCATCCCCATGACCCGGGCCGAACTGTCGGCCCGGGAGCACCACCCTCATCTCACACATACGGACCACCATATGACGTGTCTTCGCCGATCGACCAGTTTCGCTTTGCTCATCCTCCTCGCCGCTGCCCGCCTCTGGGCACAGGGGCCCGGCGCCGCGGCCCTCGAATCCACATTCGACCAGGCCCTCAACGCCGATTCCATACGCTCCTGGATGCAGGTCCTCAGCGCGCATCCGCACCATGTCGGATCGCCCTATGACAAACAGAACGCGGAGTTCATCGCCGCCCATTTCACCGCGTGGGGTTTTGACACGCACATCGAGGAGTTCCAGGTCCTTTTCCCGACGCCGGTCACCCGGGCGCTGGAGATGACCGCACCGACGGCGTTCACGGCCTCGCTGAAGGAGGAGATCCTCTCCGAGGATGCGACCTCGGGCCAGACAAGCGAGCAGCTTCCGACGTACAACGCCTATTCCATCGACGGGGACGTCACCGGGCGCCTGGTCTACGTCAACTACGGCGTGCCCGCCGATTACGACGAGCTTGCGAAGACCGGCATCGACGTCAAGGGTGCGATCGTCATCGCGCGCTACGGCGGTTCGTGGCGTGGGATAAAGCCGAAGGTCGCGGCGGAACACGGCGCGATCGGCTGCATCATCTATTCCGACCCTCGCGACGACGGCTACTTTCAGGGGGACGACTACCCGAAGGGCTCGTTCCGCCCGCCTTCGGGCGCGCAGCGCGGCTCCGTCGCGGACATGCCGATCTACGCCGGCGATCCCCTCACGCCGTTCGTCGGCGCCACGAAGGATGCGAAGCGGCTGAAGCTCACCGAAGCCAAGACGCTGACGAAGATCCCGGTGCTTCCCATCGCCTACCGTGATGCCCTGCCGCTCCTGAGCGCCCTCGGCGGCCCGGTCGCCCCCGACGAATGGAAGGGCGCACTGCCCATCACCTATCATCTCGGACCCGGTCCCGCGACGGTCCACATGCGCCTGGCGTTCGACTGGACGCTAAAGCCGATCTATGACGTCATCGCGAAGATCCCGGGAACGGAATATCCCGACCAGTGGGTCATGCGGGGAAATCATCACGACGCCTGGGTCAACGGGGCAGGCGATCCGCTGAGCGGCCAAGTGGCCATGATGGCGGAAGCGAAGGGCCTTGGCGCGCTCCTGAAGACCGGCTGGAAGCCGAAACGCACGATCATCTATGCCGCATGGGACGGCGAAGAGCCCGGTCTCCTCGGTTCGACCGAGTGGGTCGAGACGCATGCGAAAGAGCTGACGCAGAACGGCGTCGTCTACATCAACACCGACGGCAACGGACGCGGGTTCTTCGGCGCGGGCGGATCGCAGACGCTCGAGAAGTTCGTCTCCGGCGTCACCCGCGACGTGACGGACCCGCAGACGCACGTGTCGGTCGCAGCGCGAGCCCGGGCGCGGACGCTCGCGTACGGCTCTCCGGAGGAGCGGCAGGAGGCGCGCGACCGGAGCGAGCCCCGTCTTTCCTCACTCGGTTCGGGATCGGATTTTACGCCGTTTCTGCAGCACCTGGGGATCGCAAGCCTCAGCATGGGATACGGCGGGGAGAACGACGGCGGCGAGTATCATTCGATCTACGATTCGTTCGACCATTACCGGCGCTTCGGCGACCCGACGTTCATGTATGGCGTGACGCTCGCCAGGACAGGCGGCAGAATGGTCCTCCGGTTCGCCGATGCCGCGATCCTTCCGTTCGAATTTTCCAACTTCACCGAAACGGTCGGCAAGTTCGTCAAAGAGGTGATGCAGCTCGCCGACAACATGCGCGACGAAACGGCGGCGACGAACAAGCTCCTCGCCGACAACTCCATGGTGATCGCTTCCGACCCGATGAAGACGTTCATCCCTCCGGCGCCCAAGGACCCCGTTCCATTTCTCAATTTCTCGCCGCTCCAGAACGCTCTGACACAGGTTCAGCAGGCCTCCACCTCCTACCGCGACGCAAAGGCGCGGTTCGACTCCATCGGAAAGCCGCTCGCCGGACCCGCGCTCAACACCCTCAACGAGATCCTTTTCCGCGCAGAGCGTTCGCTCACCCGCGAGAAGGGACTCCCGGGACGCCCCTGGTTCACGCACATGATCTACGCCCCCGGGCTCTACACGGGATACGGCGTGAAGACACTCCCCGGGATCCGTGAGGCGATTGAACAGCGGAAATGGAAGGAGGCGCAGGAGCAAATCGTGATCGCTTCCGGCGTGCTCGAGTCGTACGCCCGGGAGATCGACAAAGCGAGAAAGGCCCTCGAAGGATAAGACCGCTCGCCATCGCCCTGAGCGCGGGTGATTGTCATATTTGAAGGGGGTCTTCCTGAAACGGAAGACCCCCTTCGATTTCTGGGTTCGTTTTCTGGGAAAGGGACCGTTGCCATTCCCGCGGGCATTTGATATATTGGAAGAACGACCAGTCCGAAGGATCCCGGCATGAAGACATACACGATCAAGCGCGCGCCCGGAGAACTCCATCTCGTCCATCCGCAGCATTTCGCCGTCGATTACAAGAAGGAGCTCAACGCCGCCCAGTACGAGGCCGCCACATCCGTGAACGGACCCCACCTCATCATCGCCGGCGCGGGGACCGGAAAGACCCGCACGATCGTCTACCGGGTCTCCTACCTGGTCGAATTGGGCGTGAAACCCGAACACATCCTCCTCCTGACGTTCACCCGGAAGGCCTCCCAGGAGATGCTCCGCAGGGCGGCGATCGTCCTCGACCACCGCTGCGAAAGGGTCTCCGGCGGGACGTTCCACTCGTTCGCGAACTCTCTCCTCCGGAAGTACGGCGCGCTCCTCGGGTTCGACCGGAGTTTCTCCATCCTTGACCAGGGGGACGCCGCTGACGTCATCAACCTCCTCAGGACGAGGATGAAGCTCGACACGAAGCAGCGGCGTTTCCCGAGGAAGGAGACGCTCAACGACCTCTTCAGCCGCTCGGTGAACACCGTGACGCCTGTGAAGGACCTCCTGGCCGCCGACTACCCGCACTATCTCGAACTGGAAGAGGAGATCCGTAGTGTCCATGTCGCCTATCAGGAATACAAGCGCGCGCACAACCTCATGGACTACGACGACCTCCTCGTATACCTTATGAAGCTCCTCATGGAGCACGAAGCGGTACGCTCGGAGCTCTCCCAGCGCTACACGTACATCATGGTGGACGAATACCAGGACACGAACAAGATCCAGGCGGCTATCGTCAAGCTCCTGGCGTTCAAGCACCAGAACGTCATGGTGGTCGGCGACGACGCCCAGTCGATCTACTCGTTCCGCGGAGCGACGATTCGCAACATTCTCGATTTTCCGGAAGCATTTCCGGGATGCAAGATCATCACGCTGGAGGAGAACTTCCGCAGCACCCAAGCGATCCTCAACGTCGCCAACGAGATCCTCCACCGCGCGATCGACTAACCATGGACCAGAGACGGGATATGATCATGATCTACAGAACCATCTCCATCGCACTCCTCATCGCCGCAGCCCTTCTCCTCGCCGGGTGCCCCGCACCTCAGGAGGCAACAAAGAGCGAACAGCCGCCGCCCGCTCCCCCCGCTTCCGAGAAGAAGCCTGCCGGGCCCGATATCACGCTCAGCATCGGGAGCATCGACCTCAGCTCGGTGAATCGCCGCGTCGAGCAGGCGGACATCGACGATTTCTGCCGGACGGTCCTTGGGGAGAAGCTCGACATTCTCGCCGTCGAAGGAATGACGCGGTATCCGGCCGTCGCGACGCGCGTCGACATCTTCACCGCGATCGCCCAAGGCACCGGCATGCGGAGCGCGTTCGGCGAAACGAACACGGTCTCCGGCCGCCAGGGGGGCAATGCGATCTACAGCCTCTATCCGATCAACTCCCACGAGAACGCGCCCTACACGGGGATCTCCTCGACGAACTTCGAATCCGCCCTCCTCGGCCTCGTCGACGCTGGCGTGAGGGAGATCGCGGTCGTGAGCACGCACATGCCGGAGAAGATGTCGGAGGCGGACCAGAGCGCATGCGAAGGAGTGCTAGCATCGCTCGAGCAGACTCATCTCCACACGCCGATCATCATCACCGGCAACATGCCGGGCCCGGGGGTCGCGGGCGCCATCATCTACAAGATCGAACAGGCCGCCGGGACCCCGGTCCACACCTGGTTGACGCATGACGGCCTGCGTTCCATCCGCTCGACCTCCGTAGGATCGAAATTCGGCCCCATCCTCGTCACACAGTTCGGCGTCTACCGCCCCGGACGGCCGTGACCCAGGTCCCGCAGGAGCCCGCCGGGAAGCCGGTCCGCCACAAGTTCGCGAAGAAGCTCTTCACGAACGCGAAGGAGGGCTCCCTTCCGCAGCTCATGATCGCCGAGAACGAGAACGTGCAGTCGAAGTTCGTCGTCCAGAAGGTCCTCGAGCTCCGCGAACAGGGCGTGCCGCTCGACGAGATCGCCGTACTGTTCCGCTCGTCGTTCCTCTCGTTCGATCTTGAGATCGAGTTCGCGAAGGCGAACATCCCGTTCCTGAAGTTCGGGGGCTTCAAGTTCATCGAGACCTCGCACGTAAAGGACATGATCGCGTATCTTCGTGTCCTCGAGAACCCGCGCGACGCCGTCTCGTGGAACAGGATCCTCCTTCTCATCGGCGGGATCGGCCCGCGTTCGGCCGAGAAGATCATCGACGGCATCCTCCAGCAGCGCACCGCCACGAGCACCGTCGCCTCGTTCTGGGAGCAGTACCACGGCTACCCCGAGCCGGTGCGCGAGCTTTTTTCGCTCCTGAAGTCCCTCTCCCCGGAACGCGTCCCTCCCGCCGACAAGGTAAGCCGGCTCGTCACGTACTACCATCCCGTCTTCAAGAACCGGTACGACGACCACGCCAAACGGAAGAAGGACCTCGAGATGTTCGAGCAGATCGCCTCGCGCTACGACAACGTCGGCACGCTCCTGGCAGATCTCGCCCTTGAGCCCCCCAATGAGAGCGTCGCCGACATCACCGCGCCCGGGCACGAAGAGGAATTTCTCGTCCTCTCGACGATCCACAGCGCAAAGGGGCTCGAATGGAACAGCGTGTTCGTGCTCTACGCCCTCGACGGGAGGTTTCCGACGTCGCGGGCCGCAGAATCGATCGAGGAGATGGAGGAGGAGCGGAGGCTCATGTACGTGGCGTGCACCCGAGCGAAGGAACACCTGTTCATCACCTACCCGATCAACGTCTACGACCGGGAGTCGGGCCTCATCCTGACGAAGCCGTCGAGGTTTCTGGAGGGATTGAGCGAAAACCTTCTCGAGCCGTGGGTCATCCAGCTGGAATGAGCGCTTAGAGGTCCTCAGGCGGGCGAAGACCCGGTGCGAGGATCGTCCTCCGGTAGAGGATGCTCGCGAGCCAGACCCCGTTCATCAGGACGACGTTGAGGAGGAGATAGAGCTCGAGCGCGTCGCACAGCGAACAGATCGTCAGGAGCGCGAACTCCGTTCCAAATCCCATAAGCCCCGACAGCCGCAGCCCCGCGCGGTCCCCGTACCACTGGACGCTCTCGTCCGTTCCCGGTTCCCCGCCGAAACACCACCGGTCCAGACTCCCCATAAGACGGTCCTGCCAGCCGTAGAGTAGCACGAAGACCCGCTGCAGCCGCAGCGCGACCGGATCGCCCTTCCTGTCCTCCTCGGTGATCTCCTCGACGATGCGGTTGAGCGTGTAGCGCTCCTGGAGGTGAAGAAACGAGGCTTGGTAGTAGACGTGGTATGAAACGCGCAAGGTGATGCCGAAGAACGAGGCGGCACCGAGGACGAGCGTTGCTGCCGAGGGAGCCCGGAGATAGACCGCTGCGGTGATCGCGCTGAAGAGCGCCACATCGACGGCAAAGTCCCCTATTGAATCGATGAACCTCCCCCGGCGGGAATAGAGCTGTTTCGCGCGAGCAAGCTGGCCGTCCGCGTCGTCGAGGACGTCTTTCAGCGTCACGAGAAGACCCGCTACGGCGACGGCGGCGGGGGTCTGCCCGAGATATGCGAACGCTGCGGCGAAGCCGGCGATGATCGCGGCAAACGTCACCTGGTTCGGCGTCACCGGCGTCGGAGAGAGGAGCCAGACGATGAACGCAGCAAGCGGACGCAAGAGATAGATATTGACCAGCTCGTCGGCATAGTAGGCGTCCGTCTTGAGCGACGCGCGGAAGAACTCGAGAGGTCCCAGGCGGTTCCTCACCGGGCCTCCGTTCCCTCTGCCGGCGTGCGCAGGGTGCGGTCAACGCGGCGCTGGAGGAGATACGCAAGAGCGAGCCACGAGTTGAGAGCGGCGAGGACCGTCCAAAGATAGAGATCAAGGCGCCCAAGGAGGGCGCAGACGATCAATACCGTCCTGTTCGTCGTCGGCCCCAGGATGCTCCAGAATCTGATCATCGCGGTATTCGCCTTTCGGTACGCGGCAGGATCGACCTCGCCCCTCACGGCACCGGGATCGGCGCGGTCCTGGAGCCGGAGATACGAAAGATAGAGCCGCAGAACGGCCGTACGCGGGAAGCTCCCTACGGACGACCCTCCGCGTGCGAGTTCGGCGGAGATCTTCCCGATCTCGTCGGCGGTGAACGTCCGTTCCGACCGTACGACGGAGAGGAACTCCGACTGGTAGTGGTCGAAGAGAAGAGCATGAACCGCGCTGCTGAGCCCCGCGCCCACGACGAGGATCCACTTGGGCGTCCCCGCGGCCGCGAGGCCGGCGCCGATCCCGAGGAAGATCGCGACAGTCGAGACGTAGTCGGCGACCCCGTCGACGAGGCGGCCGAGCGGCGTGCCGCTCTTCTGCAGCCGGGCGAGCTGCCCGTCGGCGCAGTCGAGAATGTTCGCAAGGGCATACCAGAACGCGCCCCAGACGAGCGCGGGGTACGCACCGCTCGCGAAGGACCAGGCGGCGGCGAATCCGGAGGCCATCGAGAGCATCGTGACCTGGTTCGGCGTGATCGGAAGCCGGTAGACGGCCTTCACGAACGCGAACGCCAGCGGGCGGTAGAAGGTGAGGTCGAAGAGTTCCTCGGCCTCGGGGAGTTTCAGAGAGCGCCGGTACTCGTCAATGAGCGCCCGCATCGCCCCCCTCCACGCGTGACCGGAGATGATGGATGATGAGGCCGGCGTCGACAAGCGGATCGGCGCCGTCGGGGTAGGAAAAGCTTTCGGTGACCTTCGCCGTGAGGCGCCGGGCCGCGTCGCGCACCTCGGCCGGGAACTCCGCGTCATCCCGGAGGTGCTGAAGCTGACGCATCGCGTCCGTTCCCCAATCGGCCCGGGGTTCGGCCGAAAGGAGCCACGCGATGGCGTGTCCCGCCGCCCGGCGGGCACAGACGCGCACCCGACCGGTGTTCCCTTCTCCAAGCGCGGCGCGCGACGCAGAGAATTCCTTCTCGATGAGCTCCAGATAGTGTTCTGGGTTCGGCATGGGGGGTGGGGCTCCCGTCTAGGTGAGGAACCGTACGGCGACGATGGAGACATCGTCCTGGAACGTCTCAGTGCCAACGAAGCCGGAGAGCGCCGTTATCGCGCCGTTGCAGAGTTCGGCCGGATCGTTCGGCCCGGCTGCGACATAGAGGTTCAGGCGGTCCGCTCCGAACTCCTCGCCGCGGGCGTTCGCCGCTTCGAGGATGCCGTCGGTATATAGGATGAGCGCGTCGCCGGCGGCGAAGGCCAAACTCGCCGTGGAGAACGCCGCATCCTGCTTTAGGCCGAGGGCGAGATTGACCGTCCGGAGAGGCTCCACGCTGCCGCGTGCGTTTCGGAAGAGGAGCGGCGGATGACCCGCCGTGGCATATCGGACACTCCTCGCGCTCCGATCGATGAGGGCGTAGCCGAACGTGACGAACGTTTTCTGGTCGGAGAGTTGGAAGAGGGCCGCGTTGAGGGTCGTCAGGACGTCTTTCGGGTCGGCGCCGTGTATGAGCTGAGCGCGCAAGGCGCTCTTGGTCATCGCGCCGAGAATGCCCGCGCCTACGCCGTGTCCCGTCACATCCGCGATGGCGACAGCGATCCTGTCCTCGGAGAGGGGAATGATATCAAAGAAGTCGCCGCCCACTTCGGTCGCGGGAAGAGCCCTTCCCGCGATGGAACACCAGGGGGTCTCGAGCATCGGCTCCGGCAGGAGCGACTCCTGGATCTCCCGCGCGATGCGGACCTCCGTTTCGAGGCGGGAGCGCTGCTTCACCTCCGTGCGGATGACGAGGATGAACATGATGTACCCGGACGCGAGGAACGCGATGGCGAGGACACCGAGGATGGCGCGCTGTTCGTAGATGGCGCTAAGTTCCTGTGGCGCGATCGTCAGCGGAGTGGTGCGCGCTACATGATCCAGCACGCCCATCGACGTCCCAAGCTGGACCCGGAAGCCGCCGTCGCCGAAGACGAAACTCAGGCCGCCCGAGTTCATGACCATGATGCCCGTCCAGAAGATCGTTAGGAAGAAGATGACCCACCAGCGTTTGCGCCCAAGAAGGATGATGCTCGCGGCGAGGCCGCCTGAGGAGAGACACTGGATAAGGATGAAGGTCCAGGGGACGACCCGGGTCTTCGATTCCATGAGGACGGAGAGCGGCCCGAGGATGGAGAACATGAGGAACACCGCTCCGGCCAGGCGCCATAGGAGCGCCCGGCTCATCTCCTTCCAGACATTGAACGCCTTGACCCTACGTGCCATGGGGGTACCAGTCCTTCGTCATGTCCATCCAGAAAAAAAGGCCGCGCCAAGGATCGGCCGCAGGGTAGCGCCGTTCGATCGTGCGGTCCGTGACCCGCCGACCGCCGTGGAACCGTTCGGCATACCTGTTCCGGCACCAGCTGTCGATGCCGAGAAAATCGTACCGACCGACGAGCTTCAGGATGTTCCCGGCCGCGTACGGACCGATCCCCTTCACCGACCGGATCTCCTCGAAGAGCTCCGGCGTCGTCAGCGGGCTCGTGCGCCACGATTCAAGATCGATCTCATTGCGGGCGACCTTCCGCGAGAGCTCGAGGATGTACGGGGAGCGGTAGCCCGAGCGGACATGCTTGCGAAGGTGTGCGTCCGTCGATCCCGCGACCGTCTCGGGAAGCGGGAACGCGTGCGCACCCTCCCCTGCGGGTTCGCCGTAGACCGTACAGAGGTTACCGACCATTGTCTGCGTGAGGGACCAGCTGCAGTTCGTCGTGCAGAGCATCTTCAGGACATCCTCATAGACCGTTGGGGACCGGAGCATCCTACCAGCGCCGAACGCGTGGACCCACCGGTACGCCTGTATCCGCTCCGCCCGTCGGTGGAAATCGGAAAAATCCTCGTCGAGCCGGAGGCATGAACGGACAATGCGCAGGAGGTCCTTCTGCCGGGCCGGGGCGAGCTTTGCGGGCGTCTTGACGACAAGCGTGCCGGTGGAAGGCTGGCGCAGTTCAACGGGAACGACGGCGGAACGGGAGAGTCTGACGAGGAGATGGAGGGAGCGGGCGGAACGGTCGATACGGAACGGGGGCAGGGCACTCCAGCCGTGGCTGTGAATCGTACTCCAAAGGTTGAACCCGGAAGGGACGGTACGCCTCATACCTCCACGCGTTCCCCAGTCATGCGCGCAACCAGCTTGCGGTTCGTGGGGTACATTTCGAGGGCCTTGAGTACGTAGAGCATCGCTTCCTTCGGCTTCATGCGGTTGAGCGAACGCCGAAGCGCCTGGTAGCGCGATGTTTCGCTCTTGAAGAGGAGCTCCTCGTGGCGCGTGCCTGATTCCTGGATGTTGATCGCGGGATAGATGCGGTCGTTCGACAGGTCGCGGTTGAGCACGAGCTCCATGTTGCCGGTGCCCTTGAACTCCTGGAAGATGAGCTCGTCCATCCGGGAGTTCGTTTCGACGAGCGCGGTCGCGATGATCGTAAGCGTGCCGCCGCCTTCGAGGGCGCGCGCCGCGCCGAAGATCCGCTTCGGGATCTCGAGCGCGCGGATGTCGACGCCGCCGGAGAGCGTCCGGCCGCTGCTCTTCTGCACCGCGTTGAATGCCCGTCCCATTTTCGTGATGGAGTCGAGGAGGAGAACGACGTCCTTCCCGGTCTCGACCTTGCGCTTGACGTACTCCAGGACCATGCGGGCGAGACGGACGTGGCTCTCGCGGTCGCTGTCGCTCGAGCTGGCGAAGACCTCGCCGTGGATCGTGCGCTTCATGTCGGTGACCTCTTCCGGGCGCTCGTCGACGAGGAGGACGATGAGCTCGACTTCCGGATGGTTTGTGCTTATGGATTTGGCGAACTGCTGCATGAGGACCGTCTTGCCGGTGCGCGGCGGAGCAACGATGAGGGCACGCTGTCCCTTGCCGACGGGACAGAGAAGATCGACCACGCGCATCGACGTGTCGTCGGGCGCGGTCGTCAGCTTGAGGCGTTCTTCAGGATCGACGGCAGTGCGCGTGGAAAATTCTGGGACCTTGCTCCACGCTTCTAGGGAAAGGCCGTTCACCGAGAGGATGTCCGTTGCGCGCTCGATCGTGCGGAGACCCGGTTTCACTATCGGTTCGAGAAGACAGCCTTCGCGGAGGTTCAGCTGGCGGATGATGTGCGCCGAGATACGGATGTCATTGGGGGTGGTGTCGAGTTCGAGGGAGAGGGTGCGGAGGAAACCATTGCCGCGGGAATCGAACTCGAGCAGTTTCAGAGAACTATGTTGAACCATGGATTGATGAATGTGTAGTAGGGGAAAAAAGTGTTATCTTGCCTGAAGACGACGGTGAACAGGGAATGCGCAGACGGCACGGTCCTTGGATCAGAGTCAGGGAAGATTGCTGCTGTGCCACAAAAAGACACGACTGGGGTACTTTCAATATAGTGAGAAAAGAGCATAAAAACAACGCCCCCCACGGAAAATCGACGGGCTACCCCCTGTTTCCGGTGAGCACGGGGGGTCCGCAGTGAACGCCTACGCCATCGACGTCCGGCGCCTTGTGAAGGAGTTCTCCCAGCGCGGCCTGCCGCCTTTGCGCGCGGTCGACGAGGTCTCCTTCCAAGTCCGCGTCGGGGAGATTTTTGGCCTTCTCGGCCCGAACGGGGCAGGCAAATCCACCACGATGAAACTCCTGACGACGCTCCTCACGCCGACGTCCGGAGAGGCCTCGATCCTCGGCCACGACGTCGTCCGAAACCCCCTTGAGGTCCGCAGATCCATCGTCGCTGTCCTCCAGGAGAACGCCGTCGAGATCTTCCTCTCGGTAAAGGACAACTTCCGCACCTTCGGGCGCTTTCACGGACTCTCCTGGGCCGAGATCGAGACGAGAAGCGAACGCGTCATAGAACTCTTTGGCCTCGCCGACGTCCGCAACCAGAAACCGATCGACCTGAGCGGCGGCATGAAGCGGCGAGTGCAGGTGGCGAAGGTCTTCATGGTCGACAAGCCGGTCATCTTTCTCGACGAAGCGACCACGGGCATGGACACGATCAACAAACGCGCGACGATCAACGCGATCCGCGAAGAAGCCCGCCGGGGCCGGACCATCATCCTGACGACGCACGTCCTGGAGGAGGCCGAGGAGCTCTGCGGCCGTCTCGTCATCATCCACCGCGGGAAGGTCATCGCATCCGGATCCCCGGCGGAGGTGACCTCGCTCTCCTTAAAGCTCTTTCGGCTGTCGCTGACGGTCGAGACGCTCTCCGAGGAGATTCTCGCCGCCATCAGCGCGGAGTCTCCCCTCGAACTCACAAGCCGGGACCAAACGGCGGAGGTGACGCTCCGCGACGAACGCTCCGCGCTGCGGATCCTCGCGTCGGTCGAGAAGATCAGCCCAGTCCTTCACTTTGAGATGAGCGGATCGACGCTCGAGGACGCGTTCCTGCACCTCGTCGACCAGGTGGAGAAGCCTTGATGCAGCCCATTCTTGCGGTCATGTACCGGGAATACAAGATCCGGATCACGAGCCTCGTCTGGCTCTTCTACGACATCGTCATGCCGTTCGCATACCTCCTCATCTTCGGGCTCGGGTTCAACACTGCGTTCTCCTCCGGGATCACTTCGGACGGAGCGTCGGTCTCCTACAACACGTTCTTCCTCCCGAGCGTCCTGTCCATGGCATGCTTCGGCATCGCCATCAATACCTCGTACGGGTTCTTCGTCGACCGGGACAACGGTATCTTCTACGAGTTCCTCACCTACCCGATGACCCGGAGCCAGTTTCTCATCGGCAAGATCACGTTCAACTGCCTCACGTCGCTCGTCCAGGGGATCGTTGCGATCACGCTCGGCACGCTTTTCCTTGGCGTCCGGATCGCGTCAGGGAGCGTTCCCCTCCTCCTCGGCGGCGTCATTGTGGGAACGGCCGGATGGTTCTTCTTTCTCGCCATCTTCGCGCTGCGGATCCGCCGCAACGACACGTTCAACACCCTGATCAACGTTCTCTATTTCGTGCTCCTCTTCCTCAGCAGCCTCTTCTACCCCATCGAACACCTGCCGGCGTGGTTCCGCATCGGTTCGTACCTTAATCCGATCACCTGGCACACGGATGTCCTGCGGTACTGCAGCGCCGGGATGGGGGACGGGCCCGGGATCCTCTGGGAGATGGCGGCGTTCGTGCTCTTTCTCTGTGGGTCTTTCTGGTTCGCGGTGCGAACGCTCCAAAAGGCGGTCTAGAAGGCGGGCGGGTGGTCGATGTCCATCTCGAGCTTCAGCGAGGCGTTCGCGTAGATCGTCGTTGCGCGCGCCTCCGGGATCTGGATGTCCCAGTCCCCCCGCGCGTTCTTGATCACCGAACCCCAGAGCTTGCGGATCTTCCAAGAGGTGAACTGTTCCCAGAAGACCCATCCGAAGAAGGCCGTCGTCCCCACGAGGAGGAACGCGGGAACGCGCTCGCCCGGCTCGACCTGGACCGCGCCGACCGTGACAGGCAGGTAGCCTTGCTCGGAGAGGACCTCCAGGAAGAGCGTCGTCAGATCCCTCCCGTCATGAAGGAGCTCGTGCTTCGCGCGCTTCACGTTCACCCCGTCGACGATGTCTTCGAGGGCTTCCCGGAGTCTGGATTCGGCATCGTTCATGGCTGGGAGGTAACATACTCACCCCGTCCGAGAATTCCAACATCCCCTCTTGACCATGGCCAAAAGTCTGTGTATCTTTTTCCCATGATCGTACGCGCCACACTCGCTTTGCTCGGGCTTTTCGGACTTCTCATCTCGCTCCTCTTCACGCTCGTCTACTACGGGAAGATGCGCGCGGACACCCCTGCCCTCCCCCGGATCTGCAGGCTCGACAACGCCGAATGTGAGTCGCTCATCCGGCGGTCGGAGGCGCATCTCGTCGGCATACCGAATTTCGTGGTCGGGCTCTGCTTCTACATCGCCATTATCGCCTTCGCGCTCATGCCGCCGGGGGCGGCGCCGCTGCTGGAACGGACCCTCCTCATGGCGAGCGGCGGGACGGTCACCATCGGCATCTTTCTGACCTACGTCCTCCTCGTTCGGCTCCGGACGAACTGCGTCCTCTGCTTGACGAGCCATCTCATCAACGCCTGCGTGTTCGGGCTTCTTCTCTTCCTGGCAGAGACGTGAACGCCCCTTCCAGAACGGGGCTGGTCTACCATGACCGCTTCCTCGACCACGACACGGGCGTCGGCCATCAGGAACGCGCTGATCGGCTCCGCGCCGTGACGGCCCGGCTCCGCTCCTCCGGGCTTTGGCAGCGCCTTCAGCATCTCCTCATCGACCAGGCGGAGGAGGAACAGATCCTGCGGGTCCACTCGAGCGAGCACCTGCGATACGTCCGAGAGGCGGTTCGGGGCGGGTCGTGGATCCTCGACGAAGGGGATACGCACGCCTCGAAGGAGTCGTACGAGGTCGCCATGCTCGCCGCGGGAGGCGTCATCGCCGGAGTCGACGCGGTCATGGGGGGCATCCTCCGGAACGTCTTTTGCGCCGTGCGTCCGCCGGGACACCACGCTGAACAGAACAAGGTGATGGGCTTCTGCCTCTTCAACAACATCGCGGTCGGCGCCCGGTACGCCCAGGCGGCGTACGGCGTGAAGAAGGTCGCGATCGTTGACTGGGACGTCCACCACGGCAACGGCACGCAGGAGATCTTCTACCACGACAAGTCGGTCCTCTTCATCAGCCTCCACCAGTTCCCGCTCTGGCCCGGGACGGGAACGCGGGAGGAACGCGGCGCTGGCGAAGGACTCGAGTACACGGTGAACGTCCCGCTCCCCCCGGAGAGCGGCGAGGAAGCATACGTCGACGCGTTCCGCCGTGACGTCCTGCCGAACCTCGACGCCTTCCGGCCGGAACTCATCATGATCTCCGCAGGATTTGACGCCCATCGGGACGATCCCCTCGCCCAGATGCGCCTCACGGAATCCTCCTACGGCGTCCTCACCGGCATGATGACCCAGGCCGCGGAGACGTACTGCCAGGGACGGATCGTCTCCGTCCTCGAAGGGGGCTACAATCTCGAGGCGCTCGCCGGGAGCGTCGAAGCACATCTCGAAATGCTCTTGAAGGCCTGACACCCCGAAGGTGCTGTAATAACTTAATAAGAGTGTCATGTTCTCGACTTAATAGAAATGTCAGTATTTGGCATCTTAGGGACTCACTTTCAATGAAGGATCCCGAGGATGGCCGCAGGAGTACTGACAATGAGCCACGAAGAACTAGACCGCG
>JANYJZ010000036.1 GCA_025358305.1 Ignavibacteriota bacterium | reverse complement strand
AGGATATCCCCGGGACGGCGTTCGTGCGGGACGATGTTGTCGCAGATGAAGATCACCTTCGTGCGCGTCCCGCGCTTCGCACACTTCGCGATCGTCCCGAAGCAGGGCCCGACCTCCTGATCTTCAAGTATTGGCTCCCGTTCTTCGGCCCCTGCTTCGGGACGATCGCGAAGTGTGCGAAGCGCGGGACGCGCACGAAGGTGATCTTCATCTGCGACAACATCGTCCCGCACGAACGCCGTCCCGGGGATATCCTCTTCACGAACTACGCGTTTCGGCAAGCCGACGCGTTCATCGTCCAGTCCGACGCGGTGGAGAAGGACCTCCTTGAACGTTTTCCCGGCCGCCCCTACAAGAAGGTCCCGCACCCGGTGTACGAGAACTTCGGCGCCCGGATCGACACGGCGATCGCCCGGACGACCTTGGGTATTGCTGCAAAAAAAGTTATGTTATACTTCGGGTATGTTCGCGCCTACAAGGGGGTCTTGGTGCTTCTCGAGGCGGTGAAGCGATTGAAGGATGCCGGCGTTGCGGAGGACCTCGTCGTCCTCGTCGTCGGGGAATATTACGACGACGAGGCGAAGTACCGCGGCCGCGCCGCCGAGCTCGCGCTCGGGCAGTCGGTCCGGTTCGTTTCGGAATACGTACCGAACGACCAAGTGGGGACCTATTTCAGCGCGGCGGACGCGGTGGTCCTGCCGTACCTCTCGGCGACGCAGAGCGGGATCGCGCAGATCGCATACAATTTCGATACGCCGGTCATTGCGACCGACGTCGGAGGGCTTGCCGAAGTGGCCCGGGACGGCGTCACGGGCTTCGTCGTGCCGCCGAACGATCCCGAAGCGCTCGCACGTGCGATCCGGCGGTTCTACGAGGAAGGGCGCGGTCCGGCATTTTCCGCGAACGTGGCCGAGGAGAAGAAGAAGTATTCCTGGGACCATCTCGTGGCGAGCATTGAGGAACTTTCAGGAATGAACGCATGAGCAACACTATCGCGGTCGTGTTCGGCACGCGGCCGGAGGCCATCAAGATGGCCCCGGTCGTCAAAGAGCTTGAGCGCCGCGGCGTCGGACACTCGGTCATCGTCACGGCGCAGCACCGCGGGATGCTCGACCAGATGCTCGAGGTGTTCGCGATCAAGCCGGCGCACGATCTCAACGTCATGCTCCACAACCAGGACCTTTTCCACGTGACGACCGCGGTCCTGAACCAGATCAAGCCGATCCTCGCGGCGGAGCGGCCCGGCGCTCTCCTGGTCCAGGGGGATACGACGACGACCTTTGCCGCGAGCCTCGCGGCCTTCTATCTCAAGATCCCCGTGGGGCATGTCGAGGCGGGCCTGCGCACCTGGAACAAGTACGACCCGTTCCCGGAGGAGATCAACCGGCAGCTCACGACGCGCCTCACGGACCTCCATTTTACCCCCACGGAGTGGGGGAAGAGGAACCTTCTCGCCGAGGGAGTGAACCCGAGCGCGATCTTCACCACCGGCAACACGGTGATCGACGCGCTCCTCATGACGGTCGACCCCGCGTATGTGTTCGCCGATCCGATCCTCAAGTCGATCGACTTTCAGAAGAGAAAGGTCATCCTCCTCACGTCGCACCGCCGGGAGAACTTTGGCGAACCGATGCGGGAGATCTTCCGGGCGTGCCGCGAGCTCGTGGAGTCGCATCCGGACGTGGAGCTCGTCTATCCTGTCCACCCGAACCCTAACGTGCAGTCGAGCGCAAAGGAGATCCTCGCCGGCGTCCCGCGCGTGCATCTCATCGAACCGATGGATTACCGACCGTTCGTCCAGCTCATGAACAAGAGCACGCTCATCCTCACCGATTCCGGCGGCGTGCAGGAGGAGGCGCCGAGCCTGGGGAAACCCGTCCTCGTCCTCCGGAACACGACGGAGAGGCCCGAGGCGATCGAGGCCGGAACGGGCATCCTCGTCGGGACCGACCGAGTACGGATCGTGAAAGAGGCGACAAGGCTCCTGACCGACAGCGCGGCCTACGCGGACATGTCGACAAGGATCAATCCCTACGGCGACGGCAAGGCTGCCGGGCGCATCGTGGACGTTCTTCTCAAGCATATCTCCTGATGGCGGCGGAATTCCCCTCGGTCTTCGCTGCGGTCCTTCACTACGGCGTGAATCCCGACGGGAGCGCCCGTACGCTTCTCAAAGAGACGCTCGACTCGCTCCTGAAGATGACCTACACGCGCGTGACCATCGCCGTCGTCGACAACGGCTCGACCGACGGCAGCCTGGAGATGATGTGCAAGGAGTACCCGGGCGTTCGCCTCATCGAGAACGGCGCGAATCTCGGCGTTGGGGAAGGATATAATGTGGGCCTGCGCGAAGGCGTGCGGTGCGGTGCCGACTGGGTGTTCCTCCTCAACAATGACATCATCGCGGATCCCGCAATGCTCTCTAAGATGGTCGAGGCAGGCGAGCGCGATCCGAAGATCGGCATCCTCGGCCCGAAGACCTACTTCTCCACCGAGCCGACCACCTTCTGGTATGCCGGCGGAAAGGTGAATTTCTTCACGGGCGTCATCTCCCACCGGGGGATCCGCGAGGTCGACCGGGGCCAGTTCGACCGGACGGAGGATACGGGGTACGTCAACGGCTGCGCGATGCTCATTCGCCGAAGCGTCATCGAAGCGGTGGGATACCTGGACAAGGCCTTCCATCCGGCGTACGGCGAAGATGCAGACTATTCCTTGCGGACGTTGCGTGCGGGGTTCCGGCTGGTCTATGTGCCGGAGGCGAAGCTCTGGCACCGGGTCTCGGCTTCGAGTGGCGGCGGCGCCACGCCTCTGAAGACACGTCTCAAAGTGGAGCATAACTTCCTCATCCTCCGGCGTTACGCCAGCTGGTATCACTGGCTCACGATCCCGTGGTGCCTCGGCGCCCTGGCGGTCGTCTTCGTTGTCCGGGAACTTTTCCGGGGGAACTTCCGCATCTTGGGGGCTCTCGGCACAGGCATTCTCTCGATCTTCCGAAAGACAACCTGATGCAATTCGGGAAGCATATCGGCAAGGGTCTCTGGGCATTCGCCGACAAGGCGCTGCCTGCGCTCTACGGCATCGGGTTCATCCTCCTGGTTATCCGCGTGCTGCCGGAGGGGGAATACGGAGCGTTCGTCGTCGTGCAGTCGCTCTACATGATCATCGCTGCGCTCGGCTCTTCGCTTGCTCTCCAGCCGCTGACGAAGTTCGGCGCAGAGACGAAGGAGAACGGCGCCTATATCGTGGCAGGTCTCGGGATGATCACTGCGTTCTTCGCTGCTGCATCGCTCCTGACCACGGCGGGCCGTCCCTTCCTGGTGTCGCTCGTCAGTCCGCACGATGAAGGGAAAGTGGCGTCGCTGTTGCGCTACATGCCGCTTCTCCTGTTCTCCGGACTCTACCGGACATTCGCGGTGAGCCTCCTCCAGACGACCTACGCGGTGGCCCGGATCTTCTGGATCGACGCGGTGTATTTTCTCGGAACGCTCGGTCTCATCGCCGGGATGGGGATCCTCGGGCGCTTCACGACAGCGTCAGATCTCGTCCTCCTCATCATCGCCGGCCAGACCGCTTCGACGCTCCTGGCGATGGTCCTATCGCGGAAGGAGATGTCCGTCCGGATGGCGTTCAGCAAGCAGGCGCTCTCGCAGATGTGGCATTTCGGGAAGTATACATTCGGGGGGAGTTCGATCTATTCGGTCTTTTCCCAAATGGACATCTTCTTTATCTCGTCGTTCGTCGGCGTGGCCGGCGTGGCGGTCTACAGCGCTTCGAAGATCTTCACACGGATATTCGACATGGTCGCGCAGGTGGCGCAGATGTTCCTCATTCCGTTCTCGTCGAAGGCGTACAAGGATGGCGCCCTGGAAAAGATGCGGATCACTGCCGAAAAGGCAATCTGCTTCTCGACCCTTCTCCTGCTGCCGGTGTTCCTCGCTATGGTGTTCCTGCCGGGGACGATGATGCATCTTCTCTACAAAGGAAAATACGACCACGGAGCCGTCATTGTCCAGATCTTCGGTTTCCTTGCGCTCGTGAGCCCCTGGAATGTCGTTCTCTCTAATTACATCGTCGGGATCGGGAAGGCGCGGGAGACGTTCTATTACGCACTTCTCTTCCTCGTGGTCGCAGGTGTTTCGATCTATTTTCTCACGGCGTCGTTCGGTGTCGCCGGCGCATCCGCCGGCTATGTTGGTTCCTTCACGTTCATCACCGTCGTTTTCCTTCTCTACATTCAGCGATTCTTCCCCCTCTCACCGCGGAGCGTGGCTGCGAGGACTCACGACTTCTGGGTGTTCGTGCGGACGAGCATCGAGCGCCTCCGAACGTGGTGAGGTTCGTACGATCGCGCCATATCGATTTGGAAATCGCTGAGAATTTTGATACACTTATCTCCACCTATGCCACGATCGTTCAACATGTCTTTCCACCCCGGATGCTGCGGGATCTCATAAGGACGATGGGCCTTGGCCCCACGCCGGCGCCCGTGATTCCGAAGGACTTCTCCCAGGAACAGATCGCATTGTACCGGAAACTGCAGCCCTTCACCATGACCAGCATCGAGCGGGTCACCTCGCTCATCTCTGCAGTGGAGTATCTCTCGGTGAACCGCATCGCCGGGCCGATCCTGGAATGCGGTGTGTGGCGGGGCGGAAGCATGATGGCAGTCGCGCTTACGCTTCTGCGGCTTGGGGATACCTCTCGAGACCTCTTTCTGCTCGATACCTTTGAGGGAATGACTCGACCGACTGAGAAGGATCTTGATATCGACGGCCGGATGGCAGCAGATATGCTCGCGGCGGAAGATAAGAGCATCACAGACTCCGTATGGTGCAGCGCATCGCTCGACGATGTGCGGCATAATCTCTTCTCCACAGGCTATCCCAAAGAGAGACTCCACTTCATAGAGGGACGCGTGGAGGAGACGATACCGGGAGACCTTCCTCTTCAGCTCGCTCTCCTGCGGCTCGACACTGATTGGTACGAGTCGACGCTTCACGAACTGCGGCATCTCTACCCGCGGTTGGCACAGTCCGGCATCCTCATCATCGATGATTACGGCCATTGGGATGGAGCGAAGCGCGCCGTCAATGAGTATTTCGAGTCCCAACCCAAGAAGCCACTTCTCCAGCGGATCGATTATACCGGCCGACTTGTCGTGAAGGTATGAGTGCTTTCTCCCAACGAATGTCCACGTCCGAGACCACCTGAGAACAAGACCATGGGCAGTACTCCCGACTTGATCGCCGGCCGCCTCCAGAAGCCTGAGACCTCCCTCATGAAGAGGGACTACCTTGTGATGGAGCCGCTCCTCGACTGGCTCCGTCAAATCGCCGTGCAGTATGCCTCAGGCAGGCTCCTGGATTATGGATGCGGAAACAAGCCGTATTATGCCCTGTTCCACGACAAGGTGGAATCGTACACCGGGGCCGACCTGACGCAGAATATCGCTCAAGAGGTGGATATCGTTCTTGGGAATGCGACCCGCCTGCCGGTCGAAGACGCATCGTTTTCCACGGTGCTCTCGACACAGGTGTTCGAGCACGTGGCCGAACCGGACCAGTATCTCTCAGAAGCATCACGCATCCTTCGTCCGGGAGGGCATCTCATCCTCACGTGTCCTGGCTCGTACATGCTGCACGAAGAGCCGCACGACTATTTCCGGTATACGATCTACGGACTGAAGCATCTTCTCGACAAACACGGGTTCGATGCGGTGCGGGTCGATCAGGCGGGGGGGGCGTGGCGTCTTATCGGCCAGACGTTCCTCAATCAGGTGGCTTTCGGCAGAAGGTATAAGATCCCCATCGTTTCTGACGTTGCCTACTATGGATGGATACTCTTCAGCAACCTCTTCTTCGCTGCGCTCGACCGCATCAATCTCAATGCGAAGGATACTGTGAATTACATGCTCATCGCGCGGAAGCGATAATGATGCCCACGATCGTCGTCCGTGGCATGGAAGTCATCGTGAGTGTCACGTCTTGCAGTCGTCCGGAATGATGCGACCTGGAGCACTCATGCCGGGAGCCAAGATCAATCTGCTCATCACGACGAACAACCTCGACCACGGCGGCGTGGAGGAGGTGGTCCTCACCTACGCTCGGTTCCTCGACAAGAATGTCTTCAACGTGACCATCGCTTGTCTCCGCGCGGGAACGGTCTCTGCCGAGATCGCGAAGATCCCCGGCGTGCGATTCGTCCATATCGCGACGCAAAGCCGGTTCCTGCGGTTCTTCCGTTTCAGCCTGCTTGCCCGGGAAGTGAAGGCCGACATCGTGCACAATCACGCGTGTTGGTACGGACACCTCGCTGGAGCGCTCTGCGGTGCGAAGAGGATCGAAACTGTCCACAACATGTATTTTTGGTTCACCTGGTTCGAGCGCTGGCATTACGGGTTCTACAACCTCTTGGCACACAGGATGTTCGCCGTCTCAGAATATGTCCGACAGTTCACCATCGATCATTTCCCCCTCATGGATCCGGCAAAGCTTGTCGTGGTCCGCAACGGGATTCCCCTCAAGCAGTTCCTCGAGCGAGAGACCGATGTGGAGATTCGGCGCCGCCACGGCATCGATGCCGGTGCAACCGTCATTGGATTCGTGGGCCGGCTGACGCTTCAGAAGGGGGTCGAGTACCTCATCGATGCCTTCGCGAAACTTCGTTCATCCGATCCGGATCTGAGAGTGATCATTGTCGGAGAGGGGGATCTTGGTGAGGCCCTGAGGGCGCGTGCTGCTGGAATCCCCCAAATCGTCTTCGCCGGATTCCAGCGGGACATCCCGCGGTATCTCGCGTCGTTCGACATCTTCGTCCTCCCGTCGCTCTGGGAAGGCCTCCCCATGAGCGTGCTCGAGGCGATGGCCGCGGGAAAACCAGTGATCGCGACCGCCGTCAGCGGCACGTCAGAAGTGGTCATGGAAGGTGAGACGGGGTTCCTCATAGAACCGAAGGACGTCGCTCAGCTCGCCGACCGGCTATCGCGGCTTGTGCGCGACGCGGAGCTTCGCCACCGGATGGGATCGGCCGGGCGGGACCGCGTCACAGAGCATTTTTCCGCCGAAGGGATGGTTCGGACATCGGAAGCGATCTATCAAAGTTTGATGGAGAAAGTATGAAACGAATCATGAAGTTTTTTGGCGCACTGATCTTCTATCTGTATAATTCGATCGTCACGCATCTCCCGAGTTATGCGATCCGGCGAGTCTTCCTGACGGGCCTCCTTCGGATCCCGATCGGGAAGAATGCCTCGATCCATATGGGATGCTTCATCACTGGACGGAGGATCACGATCGGCAGTGACACGGCGATCAACAGAAGGTGTACGCTCGATGGCCGGGCTGGCATCAGGATCGGCAACTCTGTGAGCATCTCCCCTGAGACAGTGATCATATCGTTGACACACGACGCACAGAGCAAGGTCTTTCTCGTGAGCGGCAAGCCAGTAACGATCGAAGACTTCGTTTGGATCGGGACGCGCGCGATGATTCTGCCGGGTGTGACCCTTGGGACCGGCTGTGTCGTGGGGGCGGGGAGCGTCGTGACAAAGGACGTCGCGCCGTACGACATCGTAGCGGGCGTTCCGGCACAGAAGATCGGTGAACGAACCAGGGATCTCGACTACAAGGCGGTCTACTTTCCCTTCTTCAATACTGACATCACGGGCTCCTGACCCTTACCGGTCCTCTCGGACGCTATTTCGCCGGCGGGGGTCGCCGCGCGCGCGCCGGCAAGCGCGGGTCGAGAGGCATCCCTCCATCTCACGCAGATTCTCCTCACGCTGACTGGTACGAACCGGACCAACATGACGGCGGCGGGGGAATCCCCCGCCGCCGCCGCGATCGCTGCCGGAACCGGGTCCGGTTTACTTCATGAGGGTCATCTTCTTACTTTCACTGAAGGAGCCGGCCCGGAGAACGTACGTATAGACCCCGGCGGAGAGCGACGCTGCGTCGAAGGTGATGCTCTTGAATCCGGCCCTCTGGACCTCGTCGACGAGCTTCACGACCTCCCGACCGAGGACATCATACACGGTGATCCGGACCGGTCCGTCGGACAGAAGTGTGTAGTCGATGATCGTCGACGGATTGAACGGATTCGGATAGTTCTGCGCGAGACGGTAGGCCGTCGGCTTCACGGCATTTAACCAGGGTGGCGGCGGCGGTTGCTCGCCTGTGACGACGATCTGGACCCTGTTCTGCGACGGTACCGCAGCACCGCTCTGGAATACCAGTTGGCCTGCCTGCGACATCTTCACCCAATACCCTTTCCCCGGCTCAAGCGTCGTGCTCGTGGCATAGCCGAGTCCATACCCGAAGAAACTGCTCGTCGTGATCCCCCCGGGGATCGATCCAATGCCAGCCGTCAGGACTGGCACGCTGAGGCCGCCGATCATGTTCCATCCCGCTCCCAGCGTGAGCGTATCGGCAAGCCGCGGCGCTCCCTTGAGGGTGACGACCTGCGCGGACGGGAACTTCATCCAGTACCCTGCGCCGTTCTGAAGTGTCGCATGGGTGACGTAGCCTGTGCCGGAGTAGCCGAACGCGCTTGAAGAGGCCGTAGGATAGAGTGTTGTGGCGGCCTTGTTGAGAGCATCGCGCGGCACGGATATGAGATTCCAGGACCCAGTCACCGAGAAGAGCTGCGTATCGGTGGCGGAATCGGGTACGACGAAACTCTGCTCCTGCGCGAACGTCGAACCGGCGAACCCGTTGTCGACGCTCTGAACGCTCCAGTAGTAGGTTCCCGCCGGCAGGCTCGCGATCATCCGCGTCTTGTTGAAGCCGGTGTTGCCGAGGGTCGGAACGCGACGGATGCCGCTTCCGGTGGAGAGGGGATCGACGATGTCAGCAGCGCCCGGCGTCGATCCAACCCGTACGTTATAGGTCAATCCCGAACTCGGCGTCTGGCCATCGGTCGCGGGATCCCACGCGATCTGCGTCTCATTCTGACCAACGATCGCCGTCGCATGCTGAGGGGTCGATGGAAGGGTATTCGGTATCGAGATGCCGTTCCGGTAGATTCGTGTGATCGGGTGGGTAATGGATCCGGGCTCGACCGGCGTTTGTCCTCCGGTGACGAGGAGGTCAAGCTTGCCGTCGTTGTCATAATCACCCCATGCCAACGTGCCGAACCAGACTCCCGGGATCGTCGTGCCGATGTCGACAAATGTGCCGCCGTCGTTCCGGTATATCTTCGTGGTGGGGTTGGTGCCGTCGAAGAATTCCGAACCTGACTCGGCGACGTCCAGATCACCATCGTTATCAAAATCACCCCAGGAGAGGGCGCTGACACTGAGGTCCTTTATCCCACTAGGGATCTCCTCGAAATTTCCGCCGCCGAGATTCCGATAGAAAAGCGTATGGGCCGATCCGTTGGCGGCGCCGTTGTACGTCAGGTCGAGGTCGCCGTCATTGTCTATGTCGACCCACGAAGAGGCGCCCTCCACCACGACATAGAATGGTATCTGCGTGTCGACGAACGTCCCGCCGTCATTCCGGTAGAGCTTCGTGATGGCACCGCTGTTCCCATAGCCCATGAGGAACAAGTCTTGATCCCCGTCGTTGTCGTAGTCGCCCCACGATGCCGAACTCCCCCATACGCCGATGAACGGCGTCGGAACGATGCTGAAGACGCCATTCTCATCCTGCCTGTACAATACTGACGCAAAATTGTTCCCGTTGTCGGTGGATCCGCAGACAAAGAGGTCCAGCCGTCCGTCGTTATCGTAGTCGACCCATGTCGTGGAGCCGCCGTTGAGATTCACGAGATTCGCCCCGATGTCGACGAATGTCCCGTTATCGTTCCGGTAGATCTTCGTGTAAAAATTGACGTTCTGTGGATCGGTACGCCCTTGGATCGCGATGTCCACGTCGCCGTCATTGTCGTAGTCACCCCACGAAACGCCCCGTTCGGTCCCGAGCCCTGGGATCTGCGCGCTGATATCGACAAACACTCCTCCCTCGTTCCGGTAGATCTTCGTGAAGTAGGCCGTGTCGTTGTATCCGGAGCAGAGGATGTCGAGCTTTCCATCATTGTCGAAGTCGAACCAGGTGGCATTTCCCGCAAACGAGCCCGGAAGATTCGCTCCGATGTCACTGAAGATCGTGTCGGTGAGCACTTCGGAGACGAACAGGTTGGCCCCGAGTCCGCTGTGATGCGTGCGGTTTTGGGAATACGATGAAACGGTGAGAGCCAAAATGGCTGAGAGTCCGAGGATGAATCGACGTAGCGGGTGTGTCATAAGATATTCTCCCAAGAAGGCGGCATGATCAATCGCGGTATCGTCCAACGGTCGCAATGTACGAACATCTCTTTCGAATGTCAACCAGGTCGTGTCGGGGATTCGGACTTCATTGTCCGAATTCCACGCTGTGCGAGCATTTCTTCGATGCAACGGGTTCACACAAGGCTTTCATGGAGAGGAGGCGAGTGATCGGGATTGTTGACTCTTTCAGGTCGGATCCGAGGAACGGTCGCGCTGGTTGGAGGCCCCGAGGGTGGAGGAAGAAGATCTCCGCTCGTATCTGGAATTGAGCGTTTCCGTCATTGGACTCTTTGCAAGCGAGGATTCTTCGAGAAGTCTCTGTGAGCGTCGCCTCGGTTCATCAGTGGTGCAATGGGAGAGCCTCGATTGAAAACGAACTGGAATCGCACGATCGACAATGGAAGGACGTCCGATGCTCGATCTACCGGCGCTCCTTGCGGAGTCGGAGGTATTGGCTCGCTTTGAATGCGGTGGGTTTAACGTCATTCATGAGATCTTCCACCGCATTACACCTCATTTGTTGCGCGCCCCTGTTTGACTTTCCCCTGTTTGTTTCCTAATTTCTTCTCAATGAGAGAGTAATCCCAAATGTGTGAGTCCACTCCGTACAGGTCAACTCTCTTGTCGCTGGGGATATAAATGTGGCTCTCATTGCCAACGATGGTGCTGTCGCTGGGACAAGAAGAGAAAGCGCTTTCGAGATGGAGAGATGAGGTTTCCACCTATCACACTGATGCAAGCAGAATTCGGGTAATTTGACGAGAGTTCGTGAACACATTGACATTGTATAATATATGTATTATATTTCTGCGCATCCGCCGAAACAACCAAGGCGATGTGGATGGTCGAAGAATTGGCCCGTCCTTCGTAGCGAGCCCACTCACATCGAGACACTACCGAATAATCTCATAACATGTATGGAACTTCTCAGCAGGAGGAAACGGTGAGCCAGATCGAACGACACGCCGAGATAGGTTCGGGACGCCTCCCCGAAATGAATTGGAAGACGATCGTGGAGCAGATTCACATTGAGCGTTATCGGTTCGCACTCACCCATATCCGTGGATCGGTTCTCGACATTGCCTGCGGGATAGGGTATGGCTCACATATTCTAGGGCAAGAGGGGCGCATGGTGGTGGGTGTAGATGTTTCCGCTGAGGCCGTGGCGCAGGCAAACGCAACATTTCGAACCGAACACGTCTCCTTCGAGAAGACTGATGGCGGCGCTCTTCCATTCGTCAATGACAGATTTGATTCCATCGTCAGCTTTGAAACGATCGAGCACGTCGACGATCCAAAGGCCTTCCTCGTCGAACTGCGTCGAGTCCTCCGTCCCGGCGGAACGCTCGTAATCTCTACGCCCAATAAACGATTTCACTCGTTCGGCAAACCAAGTCCGTGGAATCCCTTTCACACCGTCGAGTACAACCCCGAGGACTTCTACGCACTGCTCACGAGCATTATTCCGGTGGTGACATTCTCCGGCGGGCAGGAGTTTCTGGATTGCGACATTCGCAACACGCTTCGCTACAACTTTTCGGAGTTCCGATACTACAACTTCGACGCTCATCCCGTCGTAGGAAAATTTGCCGACTGGCTCAAACGCTGGAAGAGAAAGACGATCGGACAGGCAAAGACCTTTGGACTGCCGCCCGAGCCCGCACTCCTGAAGCACCGAACCGAGGTGGTTCCGTTGGTGCAGGGCAAAGAACCGTACACGATGGTCTTGGTCTGCAAGAACGAAACGACGAAGGGAGTGTGACGCGACCGAGTATCGATACCGATGCACGTCGCACAGTGTGGCTCGGTTGGAGGATGCGGCTTCGAGACTCATATCTCTCGAAGGACATCGCCAGAGTGTCTTTTGTGTGCGGTGGGGAGAACCCACTCGTGGGCAAACATCTCCCGTTGATTCAAGACGAATTGGCGTCATATATCAAGAACGTGCGAACGGCGAAACACTGTTTGATCCATGTATGATGTTTTCTCATGCACACACGAGAATTGAAACATATTGACGCGGGGGAGTACCTGACGGTGGAAGAAGCCGCTTCCCTGCTCGGGCTCAAAGAAATGTCCATCCGTAATTACCTCTCGGACGGAAAGCTGACCACCTACAAATTCAAGAGCCTCACCTTGCTCAAGAAAGAGGAAGTCATGAAGTGGAAAGATCGTCAGCGCGGTACATGACCCCTTTTTCTTGCCCTGATCTTGCCCGAGCATCCCGTAGCGATGTCCCGACGGAACGATCGGGCGTGCAATCCGCTCCGTGATTTTCGATTGTATGGAAAAAAGTTTATTTTGTC
>JANYJZ010000035.1 GCA_025358305.1 Ignavibacteriota bacterium | reverse complement strand
CCCGCGCGACCTACGCGCGGGCCGCCTCTGTCTTTTATATGCTGAGCCAGTAGCTCGCTTTGAACAGGATGACGTTCGCGGGAGCGATCCGGAACGTGTTGTTCAAATCGTCGCTGAAGGAGGTGAACGGCGTCGGGGCGCCCCCGGACCGGGCGTGGGACCAGACGAGGAAGAGCGTGCTGCCGGGGAGATACTCCCACCGCAGGACGAGGTTGGAGTTGAGCGATTGCCCGTTGAAGTCGCTTCCGACGAGGTCGGGGGCCGGAGGGACGACCACGAAGTCGTTGACGCCGACGAGGCGGCGGTAGTGCTCGTAATACCCTTTCGCGAGGAAGATCTGAGCGTAGTACTGGAGCGTCAGCTCGCGCGTGAACGTCACCGTGCTCCGCAAGGTGAAGTTGTACTCGTCGGTGGACCTGTCGCCGAAGACCGCGTCCGGCCCGGCGTTCTCGATCCACGCCTCGATGTTCCTCGTACGGGCGTACTGCGACACGAGCGTGAACTGCACCCAGGAGAGGGGCCGCAGAGCGACCGATGCGCCGGCGGCAAGCTGGCGCCCGCCATGATGGTCCCAGGAGCTGTTCTGGCTCAGCGCGACGATGACATTATTGCGGCCGTCGGTCGAGAGGTTCATCGACTGGGAAAGCGAGACCGGCTTGGCATAGAGGCCGTTGCCCCGGGTCTCGCGGTGGTTGTAGATCCCCCCGTTCGTCGAGAAGGACCCGGAGAGGTTCCAGTAGTTCACGAAGAGCAGATTGGCGTCGACATGGGTATCGCGCGCGATGTTCGCCCCCTCGAATGTCCAGCGCTCGTGGAAGGAGGCGTCCAGGCTGTAGTTTCGGACGACGGACGCGGGGACATCCTCCTTGTACGTCAGGGTGAAGAAATGACCGATGTCGTCAGGGCTGAAGAAGAAGCCGACGTCGTCGATGTTGTAATGGTTCGTCGTGTAGTCGCCGCTCGCCGACCAGAGCCAGTGCTCGCCGGCAATCTTCGCGAAGGCCATCTTCCCGGCCGAGCCGCTGATCCGGGCGCCCGCGCCGTCCTGGGCATGGGAGAGCGCCAGAAATCCGACGAGCGAATAGGTGCTCTGGCTGAACTTCAGGTTCCAGTCGTAGCCGTTCGTGAATGCGGGGGCGCGGTGCTCTTTTGCCGTCGAGGTGACGATCATCCCCACGTAGGAGTTGCCCATGACCTCCTGTCGCAATCGGAAGATGTTGTACTCGGCGAACGGTTCGACGACCTGGTCGCTCGCGTTGCCGAGCGAATCGACGACCGTCCCCTTTTCTTCCTTCGTGACCGCCTCGAGGAGGCCGATAGAGAGGCCTCCGTCGGTCCGGCCGGAGAGCTTCGCCGCTCCAAGGATGGTCGTTTGGTCCGGGATCTCGGTAATCCTGCCCCCCGGAGGGATGGAAAGTTCGCCGGGAGAGATCGCGCGGCCGATGCGGCGCGAATAGAACATGCCGGGGCCAAAATCACCGCCGAACGTGGAGAAGTGGATGATCTGTGTGCCGTCGATGAAGAACGGGCGCTTCTCGGGATAGAACGTTTCGAACGTCGACAAATTCAGAACGGCAGGGTCGGCTTCCACTTGACCAAAATCAGGGTTGACCGTCGCATCGAGCGTGAAGCTCTTTGAAAGCCCGTAGCGCAGGTCGAGTCCTGCGTCCACTGCATAGTGCTGTCGCTTTCCCAATGGGCCCGATGCGGGCTCCCAGTGCTGCTTGTTCACCATGAACGGGAGGAGTTCGATCTGCCCCGGGTCGGGGAGGTCCTTGAGGCCCGTCAAGTGGCCGAACCGGGAGATGACGCCGGTCTCGCTCTTCGGCGTGAACGCCCAGCGGTCGGTCTCTTGGTTCCGGCTGATGTAGCGCAGAAAGTTGATCCCCCAGGTCTGGCCGAGGCTGTCCGACTCCTTCGATTGGTACCGGAGGATCCGGAACGGGATCTTCACTTCGGCCGTCCAACCGTCCGCAACGATGTGGGTCTGGACGTCCCACACCGGGTCCCATGACGCGTCTTCCTTCGTGTCGTCGTCATACATGAGCACGTCGGTCTTCACGCCCGCCGCGTTGAAGGTGAACTCGTATCCGCTCTGGTGGTCGTGGTACGAATCGATGAGGAGCGAGCCGTAATCCGACTCGATGAGGTCGTCGCGGCGTGTCAGTCGGGAGACGATCGCCGCAGGATCGCGATCATAGAAATGAAAGCCGACATAGAGCGCTTCAGCGTCGTAGAGGACACGTATCTCCGTCCGCTCGGAGGCGGGTGTCCCCTCCTGCGGATCGCGCTGGATGAGGTCGCCCGAGGGAGCGGCCGAGAGCCACTCACTCTCGTCGAGGATGCCGTCGATGCGCAGCGGCGTGGAGATCCGCACGGCCCGGATCGAACGGGGGCTATCCCCGGCGATCGCGTGGGCGGAAAACAGCGCTGCCATGAGAACAACTGAACGACAATTCAAGGAGAACCCCGGAAGTTACTCGTCGATAGGGAGAATTTACACCGAGGAAAATACGCAATGCCAGTGAAATAAACAACCCCCCGAATGGAACGTTTCCGGAGGGTTGTCTTGCGATGGGGCAAGTATTTCGCTGCTATTCTTTCTTGTGGGACTCTCCGTTCATCTTCCTGATCTGGATGTCGGCATTGACCGTCTCGAGAGAGATGCTTTCGCCACCGCCGTTGATCGTATAGGTCCCTGTGATCGTCCGGTCGTCCTCGTTCGTCGACGTGTTGTCCCCCTTGAAATCCGACCGGATCCGGTATTCGTCGCGGTTGCGCCTCCACCCCCCTTGGACGCGGATCCGGGCGTCCACCGTTGCGTGCGCATTCTCCGGCAGGTAGAGGGTGATCGCCCCCCCTGCCGATGAGAGCCTGCTCCGGCCTTTCCCGTCGGGAGTCAGTTCTGCGACGACGTCGCCGCCGGCGGTCTTCGCCTCGAGGGTGCCTCGAAGATTGAGAAGCCGCAGGTCCCCCCCGGAGGTCTTCACGGAGACCGCACCGGTCGCCGCGCCGAGATCGACGTCGCCGCCCGCCGTATTCGCCGTGACGGGGCCGCCGACCTTGCCGATGTCGATGTTGCCGCCCGAGGTCGAGACGGAGACCTCGCCGCCGACGTCGCCGACGGTGATGTCTCCTCCCGAGGTCTTCGCGTGGAGGTTCTTCTTCACCCCCTCGATCCTGATATTGCCCCCCGACGTGCTCAGTTCGGCAATGCCCGAGACCTTGCCCGCTTCGATGTCACCGCCGGAGGTCTTCATGATGAGGTCCCCGTCGATGGTCCCGGCCCGGACGTCGCCTCCGGATGTGTGGAGGTCGACCGTTCCGGTCACCGACCCAAGGAGGACATCGCCGGCGGAGCTCGACGCCTTGACGGAACCGGTCAGCGGCCCCTGAATGTCGATCTGGCCCGCGGAGGTCTCCAGGTCGAGGTCGAACGTCGACGGGACGCTGATCTCGTACCGCAAGTGCGACGACCAGCCCCAGTTGTTGCGGTCTTGGCTCCGGACCCGGACGGTATTGCCGGTCATGGACCAGCTCAGGCCGTCGAGATCCTCCTGGTCGGCCCCTCGGACCTTGATGAAGACCTCCCCCTTCTCCCACGGGACGATGCGGACGTCGCCGTCGCTCACCGAGAGCTCGAGCGTGCCGCCCTTGGCGACGGTAAAGGATTTGGTCTTGACGAGATCGTCGTCGCCGTCGTGCATGGTGAAATGGCTGAAGACGAAGATGCTGACTGCGGCAAGCAGCGTTCGAAGAAGTGTATTCATTGGCGGTGTTCCTCCATTACTGTTCGCGCCCGGAGGCGGATGTAGTTGTTATCATCGGACTGCATGGATTGACGTAAGATGTTGAGCATGTTCTCGTCCAGGACCTGGCCGGTGGTCCTCGTCGAGTCGAGCGAGTTGATCGCCGTGATGCGCAGGGCGGGATTCTTGTCGTGCGTCAGCACGAACAGGAGCGCCTCCCGGATGTCCTTGTCGGGCGTGTACCCCCGAAGCGCCTTCATCGCCTCGGCCCGAACGCCGGCGTTCTCGTCAGATTCGAGCGCAGCGATGAGTGCGCCTTTGATCTCCTTGTCGGGAAGGGCCCGCGTGGAGCTCACGGCGCTGATCGACGCAAGCCGGACGCCGACGTTCTGCTCGCTCATGATGGCGTGCGAAAGCACGCGCTGGATCTGCTCGTCGTTGATATGGCCCTTCATCCTCACCGGCTTGATGGCATCGAAGGCGAACTCGATCTCGCCGGTCGACGGATCGGACGTGATGAACCGGATGTTCGTGATCTTCGTCTCCCCGCCGACCGGTTGGGACTGCTGGGACGCCGCCTCGACTGGGGGGCCTTCGACGCGCCGCCCAGACCAGACGGTGCCGATGAGAACGCCCGCCGCCAGAAGAGCGACCCCCCCGAACGCAACGCCGGCTTTGAGGAAAGAGGGGGCTCGGAAGAGGCCTTGAAGCCATGCCGCCGCCGGGCTGCCTTCGCGCTCCTTGCTCAGACTCAGCCGGAGTTCTCGGCGCGCGTCCATAAGGAGTGCAGCCGGCGGAGCCTCCTTTGCCGTGCCTTCGAGCAGCGTATGAAGCTGTTCGAGCGATGTTCGTTCCGCCCGGCACTCGGCGCACGAATCGAGGTGCGCGTTCAAGCGCTCCTGGTCCTCCGCGGGGAGTTCCCCGTAGAGCGACAGTTCGAGTTTCTCGATCCAATCTTGGTGGTTCATGTTCATCTCCTATTGGTGCACAAGTTCCTTGAGTTCCTCACGCATGCGCTGCGTGGCGGCGAAGAGATACCGCTTGACCGTCCCCTCCGTGCATTCCATCATCGATGCGATCTCCCTGAGCTTGTGCCCCTGGTAATGCCGCAAGGTGAAAACGAGCTTCTGCTGGGGGGAGAGCCGTTGCATCGCTCTGGTCACGCTCTCCGAGATCTCCGCGGCGTGCATTCTCTCCTCGGCCGACACCTCGGTCGAATGGAGCGAGCCCAAGACGTCGTCGTCCGCACCCGAACCCGTCGTCTCAAGGCGCCGCCGGTGCGCTGCCCGGTGCGTCAGGCAGACGTTCGCGGTGATGCGGTAGAGCCATGTCGCGAATTCGCTCTCCATCCGGAAGTTCCGCAGGGCCCGGTGGACCCGGACGAAGACCTCTTGGTAGATATCCTTCGCGTCGTCCCTGCTCCCGACGTAGCGGTAGGCCATGGCGAGCACCCGCTCGTCGTACCGCGTGACGAGCTGCTCGAAGGCGCTCGCGCTGCCTTGGCAGGCGTCGCGTATGAGATCCTGATCAGAGACCGACATGAAAACTCTCGAGAGTTTTGTTGTACATCTTAGACTGGAATACGTCAAAAAGGTTGCAGACCGAGGGGTCCGCCGGGCACGGTGCACTCGGAAGGCAGGATAGAAAGAAAATGCCCCGGGAGCAAGCCCCCGGGGCATCTTTCTTCCCTCTACTTTCTTATCCCTGCCGGATCAGTGCTCCTTTGAGCCCTGGAGGATGTCGTAGAGAGCAGTTCTCGCCTTCTCCGAGCCCATCGTCCCGAGGTAGTACACCGCCTCCCGGCGCATGTCGTAGTTGTCGCTCGTCTTGGCGACCGATGCGACAAAGTCGACCGCACGGTCGTTGCCGACCTCCGCGATCGCAAAGAAGAGCCGGCGCTTCTGTTCGTCGCGCGACTTCGGCGTTCCGTTGTAGAGGTCGATGAGCGTCTGGACCGACTTGTTCTTGTCCTTCGCATTGTTGCTGATGTAATCGATCGCATAGCCCTGCATCACCTCGCTCGTGTCCTGGCGGGCGATCTCCGTGTAGATCGAGAGGACGTCGAACTTCTCGAACTCCGAGACCATGTCGAGGGCCGCCGTGCGCAGTTTCTCGTTCGCGTGGACGTCGAGAGCGACCGTCTTCAAGGCCTTGAACGACTTGTCGTCCTCTTTCATGTCGCCGATGGCGTAGAGCGCATCGAGCTTCAACTGCGTGTCCGGATCGAGGTTCTCCTCGGCGGCAAGTTGTGCCCGGAGATTATAGGATCCCATCGCCCTCGGTGCGAGCGCGGCGACCGGAAGCCGGGGCATGTGCGGCAGCCTCCCTATGCGCGGCATCGTCATCTTGAGACGGTCCAGATCGTGCTCGAGATCGCGCATCTGCCTAGTGTTCATCCTCATCGGGGACGGCGTTGCCGACGACACTCCCGAATCGGAGCTGTACGAGTAGGCATAGCTGTCGGGGCCCACATAGACGGTCGTCCCCCGGGCGGACGAGGGCGTCGTGACGACGAAGACGCCCGAGTTCAGCCGATCGAGGTCGGCGACGGCGTCGTCAAAATAGTTACTCTTCGGGAAGTTCTTCGTGAACTTCTCGTACGCCTCGATCGCCTGCTTCCGGTCGATGTGCATGAGGGCGTAGGAGCGCCAGTACTCCGCGTCGTCGCGGTACTCGCTCTTCGGGAAGTCGGCGATCACCCCCTCGAGGCGCTTCTTCGCCTCGCTCCAATTCTCTTGGAGGATGGCATTGTACCCCTCCTTGTAGCGAGCGTACGCGGGATCGTCGTCGAACATCGCGTCGGCAGCGGCGACGAGCTTCGCTTCGGCATGCGCGAGTGCCGCCTCCGCCGAGGCGGTCGTAGAGCGTGAGTAACTCATGGTCCGCTGGCCCAGAGCCGGGACGGCTCCGAGGACGATCAGGCAGATGCTCATCAGTAGATACGTCATATCGGTCTTCTCCTAGAACGTACGGTTCGTATTGCCGGAGGTCGAGTCGTTGAGGATCTCGGCCATCCGGATCTTGAATAAGAGGTTTTCCTGGTGAATGCCGCCCCGGATGATCTCGACCCCCGGGACGTCATTTTGTTCCTCGAGGTTCGCGAGCTCGATGAGGATCTTATTGAGCGAGCTGATGAGGCGCGCGGAACGCCGGTCGATGTCCTGGTCCTGAAGGTACCGCGCTTCCTTGAGGAGTGCGCGCGACGCTTGCCGTTCTGCGCTCAAGTCGATCGCTTGGCCGGCGTCCGTCTTCATGTTCGTGATGCCAATAAGAAGAACCTTGGACTTCCGCAAGTAGCGTTCCATCCGCTCGGAGGCCGGCATGACCTGGAGCGAATCTCTCGACCGCAGTTCGGCCGTCGCCGCAGGCTCCCGGGTCTCTCCGGTCCGCGTTGGGAAGAGCCTTCCCCAGGAGAGGAGTCCCGCCGCAATGAGAACGCAGGCGAACCCGGCCGCGTAGGCCGCACCCCGGTGAAGAAGGAACCATGACCCGATCTCCTCGAGGAGCGTGGGGCGCACGGCGCGGCTGTTGCGCATCGCCGTCTGGAGCTTCCCTTCCACCCCGGCGGCAAACCCCTCCCAATACTCCCCCGAGCGCGCCGAGGCGGGATCGGCCATCGCACGGGTTAGCTGCTCCATCGAACTGCGGAGCTCGGCGCAGGCGCGCGAACACCGGGCGCACCCGGCGAGATGCCGTTCGATCACTGTCCGGGCCTCGTCGCTGAGTTCTCCGGCGACAAAGTCGTAGAGTTCACGTTCTATGTTGGCGTGCTTCATCATCGTGCTTCTTCCCGTTCTTCGTCCAATATCGCCCTCATCTTCCTGATGCCGCGGAACAGATGCGTCTTCACGGTCCCCTCGGTGCAGCGCAAGATCAAGCCGACCTGCTTCGTGGAGAGCCCGTTGATGTGCCGCAAGATGACCGTTGCCCGCTGGAGCGTCGGCAGCTCGTGGAGCACGCGTTCGATATGCATCCGGCTCTCCACGTCCTCCGCGCTCGCGTGCCCGTCGGAGACCGCGCCCATCACCTCGTCGGTGAGTTCGACCTCCCGGTGGCTTCTCGACTTGCGCTGCCGGATCCTGTTGAGGGAAAGGTTCATGACGATCTTATAGAGCCATGTGGTGAAGACGGCGTCCCCGCGAAACGTGCCGATCGACTGGTAGACGCGGACGAACGCCTCTTGCGCGACATCCTGGGCATCGTCGTGGTTGTTCACGAAACTGTAGGCGATGTTGTAGGCCTGCTTCATGTACCGCTCAACGAGAAGTCGAAACGCTCCATCGCGTCCCTCCTGGATCTGGAGAATCAATTGCTGCTCGTCAGCAGCACTCATGCGGGCACCCTGTAGGTTGCGAGTTCAACGGTTAGACACGAGCGTGAGGGCGTCGGTTGACAAGGAACGTGCAGAACGACCGTTTTCGACCGGAAAGGGGGCGATTTTTTTCGGTCAGAGGCTCCACCAATACGACACTTTCGCCAGGAGCACATTGTCCATGGGAAGCTTGAACGCGTCGGAAAGGTTGTCGGAAAAGGTGCGGCCGTACAGGCCGTTGTCGCCGGACCGGGCTTGGGTCCAGACGAGGTAGAAGGTGCTCCCGGGGAGATACTCCCACCGGAAGACGAGGTTCGCGTTGAGGACCTTTTCGTTGAAGTCGGGGTCCGCGCTCGACCGGTCGTACGCGTAGGGCACGAGGCGGTCCGGCGAGGCGAGCTCGGAGAAATCGTCGTAGCGGCCCTTCGCGAGGAACACTTGGGCGAAGAACTGGAGGCTCACGGTGCGGGTGAAGGTCACCGTACCCCGCATCGACATGTCGAACTGGTCGACGTCGCGTGTCCCGAACAGGTTCTTCCCCCCGGCGGTGTAGAAGGAGATGGGCCAGGCCGTTTCATTGCGCGTCGAGAGCACCGTCAGCGATGGCACGCATTCGATCGAGCTCGAGAGCCGCGCGGTGCACTCGAGCGAGGTGTAGATGGTATTCATCCCGTTCGCGCCCGTCGTGTACCCAGTGGTGGAGATGACGACGAGAGACTGCCGGGGATCGGTCTCGAGCATCGCGGTGAACCGGTTCTGCACGGGCCGGCGGTAAAGGCCGACGATCCCGCGGTTCGGGTCGTCGTAGGCGGGGAACTCGTGCGCGAAATTGAGCTTCGCATACCAGAAGTTCCGGAACTCCCATGCGGGTTCGAACTCGAGGATCTTCGAGGTCGGCTCGCCGTCCCAGTTCCACCGGTACGTCGAAAGGCACGTGAGCGCGTAGCGCCGGATGGGCTCCTGGGCCGCGTCCTGCTTGTAGGAGACCTCGGAGACGCCGCCATGTTCGTTCGGCTGGTTGTAGAACCCCAGGTCGTTGATCGAGAAGTTCCTCGAGGAATAGTCGTAGAACGTGAACCACAGGAAGTGCTCGTCCTGAAGCTTTCCGGCGCCAAACCTCCCGGTGCTCCCCGAGAGCCGCTGGTTCTCTCCCCCGGTGACCTGCGAACCGGCGACGTAGCCATCGAAGGCGTAGATGCCGCCGCCGAAGCGCGTGTTCCAGTCGAACCCGCCGCTCAAGCCCGGAGCGTTCCCGTCCCGAAACGACCCGGTGGCCATCATGCCGACGGTGGCGTTCTCGGAGAGGTCCTTTTGGAGCCGCACGACGTTGTAGCTCGCGCGCGGCTCGAAGAGGATCGGCCCCCCGCGATGACCAAGAAGGTCCTCCTCCACCCCCTCCTCTTTGCGCGTCGCGGCGCTGAGGACCCCGATGGAAAGGCCGTCGCTCGTCTTGCCCGTGAGCTTGCCTGCGCCGAGAATCGTCGTCGTCTGGGGGTTCTCCGCGTAGAACGTTCCTGGGGAGGGGGGCCCGGGGGGCTGGGGGCTCTTGCCGATACGCCGTGAGTAGAACAGCCGGAGCTGCGTATTATCGAAGACATTGCCGAAGGAGAAGATCTGCGAGCCTTCGAGGAAGAAAGGGCGCTTCTCCGGATAGAATGTCTCAAAGACGGAGAGGTTCAGGACAGCCTGGTCGACCTCCACCTGGCCGAAGTCGGGGTTGATCGCCATGTCCAGGATCATGTTTCGGGTGACGCCGTACTTCACGTCGAGGCCGCCGGTGGCGCTGTAGTCGCTCGTCGGCGCAAAAGGAGCGGGCTGCGCGAGATACTTCGCGCGCGAGAGCGCGTACGGCATCACCTCGAGGTGAAGAGGCGGGTGGATGTTCGTCATGCCGGAGAGGTTGCCCATGGCGGAGACCGATGAGATCGTCCCGGGGGGCGTGTCCGCCCTCTTCACCATAACCCATTCGTCGGTCTCCTTCTTCCGGCCGATGAACCGCCGGAAGTTGATCCCCCAGACATACTCCCCCTCGACGTCGGCGAACCGAAGGGCGCTGTAGGGGATGGTGAACTCCGCCGTCCACCCCTCGGAGGTGACCACGGCGTCGAACTTCCAGACGGCGTCCCACTGGAGGTCGTACACGAGCCCGTCTTGGGAGAGAAGGCCGTCCGACTGGACGCCGGAGACCGAGCCGCTGAAGAGAAAGGCGGTGCTGTGATCGTGGTAGGAATCGATGATCACCGAGATGCGGTCCGACTGCGTCGAGCGGTCGCGCCGGGTGAGCTGGGAGATGATCCCGCCCGGGTCGGCATCCCGGCAGTCGACGCCCACGTAAAGGGCGTTGTCGTCGTAGAGGACCTTGACAGAGGTCTGCTCGGTTGGCTGCGCGCCTTCCACTGGGTCGAACTGGAGGAAGCCCTCGGCCGGCACAGCCGTGCGCCACGCCGGTTCATCGAGGATGCCGTCGTTCCGCGGAGGCACGCTCGTGCGGGTTGCGACGACGTTCTTCGGCGAAGTTCCCGCGTGGAGGGAGCCGCACAGGAAGAGGAACATGCAGAGAGCAAGGAGGAAGCGGGCGATACGGCACCTTCAAGGTTGAACCAACTTACTACAAGGGGGAGAAAAAAGCAAGGAGGCCGCATGCTTGCTTTTCAAGGGGGGAATCAGGAAATTGGCTCACCATGACGACACGCGACACCCTCAACTCCGCGACGCGCTCGCCGGCCCAGATCCGGGCCATGTTCAACGCCATCGCCCCGACGTACGACCGGCTGAACCACCTCCTGAGCTTCGGCCTCGATGTGCGCTGGAGAAGGAAGGCGATCCGGATGGCGAAGGCGAAGCGCGGAGGCGCGGTACTCGACATCGCGGCAGGGAGCGGCGATCTTTCCCTCGACGCGCTCGCTCTGGAGCCTTCGAGGATCGTCGCGACGGATTTTGCGGTGTCGATGCTTCGGGAGTTCGACCGGAAGCTTCGCGAGCGACCCCCTCTCCCGATCGACCTCGTCGCCTGCGACGCGATGGAGCTCCCGTTCCGGGACGGCTCGTTCGACCTGACGATGGTCGCCTTCGGGATCCGGAACTTCGCCGACCGGCTGCGGTCCCTGAAAGAGATGTTTCGGGTCCTGCGCCCCGGCGGGATGACGCTCATCCTGGAGCTGTCGGAGCCTCGCACACCGGTCATTGCGCAGGGCTACGCGCTCTACACCCGGGTCGGCCTCCCCCTCATCGGCGCCATCATCTCCCGGCACACTTCGGCCTACCGGTACCTTCCCTCCTCCATACGGCATTTTCCCATACAGGAGGAGTTCGTGTCGCTCATGAACGATGCGGGGTTCTCAGAGACGGCCGCACGGCCGCTCACGTTCGGGGTCGCAACGATCTATTCGGGGATGAAGCCCTAGCGCAGGGTCAAGCGGGGAGGGTGAAGAGCGCCACGGTCTCGATGTGGTCGGTGTGCGGGAACATGTCGACAGGCTGGATCATCTGCAATATATAGCCCGCTTCGGCGAGGAGCTTCGCGTCGCGCGCTTGGGTCGACGGGTTGCAGCTGACGTAGACGATCTTCGCGGGCCGGAGGCGCACGATCTGCTCGACCACCTTCTGGTGCATGCCGTTCCTCGGCGGATCGGTGACGACGACGTCCGGCTTCGGGTGCTCCTCGAGCCAGGAACGCTCGGTCGTGAGGCGATCCTTGAGGTCCCCCTGAAGAAAATAACAGTTGATCACACGGTTGCGCTCCGCGTTCCGTTCGGCATCGCGGATCGAGCTCTCGACCGATTCGATGCCGACGACGCGTTCGGCCTCGCGCGCGAGGTAGAGGGCGATCGTGCCGGTGCCGCTGTACAGATCGTAGAGGACCTCTTTCCCCTTGAGGTCCGCGAACTTCTTGACGACGTCGTAGAGCCGCTCCGCCTGGAGCGTGTTCGTCTGGAAGAAGGACCCCGCCGAGATGTGGAACGTGAAGTCGCCGAGCTTCTCCTGGATGAACCCCGGACCGAAATAGACCTTCTCCGACTCCCCCACCGCGACCATGGACTTCCGGGCCGTGATGTTGTTGACGACGGTCGTGATCGCGGGAACATGCTGCACCAGGAGCGTCGTGAGGTTCTGCATGATCTCCGGCAGGTCGGTCGACGTGACGAGGTTCACCATGACCTCGCCGGTGTGCTTTGCCTCTCGGATGACGAGATGGCGCAGATAACCCTCATGCGTTTCGGTCGAGTAGACCGTGAGGCCCCACACTTTGCTCACTTCGCGCACCGTCCGGAGAATCCCGTTGCTCAGTTCGGACTGGAGATGGCACTCTTCGATGTCCACCACCTTGTCGTAGCGCTTCGGGACGTGGAGTCCGAGGGCCACCTCCGGCAGGATCTCCTCTTTGCGCAGCATCTCCTCGTTCGTGAGCCAGCGCTGGTTCGCGAAGGTGAACTCCATCTTGTTCCGGTAGAAATACGGTTCCGCGCACCCGATCGGATCGCCGACCGGCGGATCGGCGAATCCGCCGATCCGCGCGAACGCGTCGACGACGAGTTTCTTCTTGTGCGTGAGCTGAGCGTCGTACGCAAGGTTCTGCCACTTGCACCCGCCGCACGCCCCGAAATGCATGCACCGAGGCTCCACCCGTGACGGCGACGGCTCGAGGATCGCCATGGCCCGAGCCTCGGCGAAGTTCTTCTTCGTCTTCCAGACGCGCGCCTGGACGACGTCTCCCGGGACGGCGTTCTCCACGAAGTAGACCATGCCGTCCTTCCGGGCGACCGCTTTGCCCTCGCCGGAGAGGCCTTCGATGGTGAGAACGATATCTTCGCCTTTTTGCATTTCGGACTCAGGAGTGATAAGTGGGGATCATGAAGCGACGGGTCGGGAAGGTCCGCGGGCCGCCGCGGGCCGAGGGGCTGCTCTTAATCGTTGAGGCCGCCGAGGGGCGGCAACCCGAGCCGCTGCGCTTCCTTTCCCATGACATAGGAGAAGTAGGCGATGCGCGGGAGGCGGTGGCCGTTGATAAAAATGACCGGCGTTCCGGTGATGCCGAGCGAGGAAGCCTGTTTGATGAGCTTGCGGACCTTGCTCTGGTTCGGGATCTGCATCATGCATTGTTTGAGGGCGACAGTGTCGAGCCCGGCCTGGGAGGCAAGGGACATCACCGTGCTGCTCGAAGGATCCTTCGGTTGGTCTGCGTACACCTGGTCGTGGTACTCCCAGAATTTGCCCTGCGCTTGGGCGCAGACGCCCCCCAGGGCCGTCCAGCAGGAACCCGGATGGACGGTCTTGGCGATGCTCGGGTTGCAGAACTTGTCGAGGGGAAAGCTCTTGTAGTACACCACCACCTTGTCGTTCCATTTCGGGAAATTCTGCTGGAGATTGTCCGCCACCTGCTTGCACCAGGGACAGAGGAAGTCTGAGAAGACGACGATGGTGATGGGCGCGTTCGCCTCGCCGACCGATGGGGCGTCCGCGACGTCGATCGTGACGGCGGGCGACGACATGAACTCCCCGTACGCGATATCGGCGAGCCGGTTGTCGAAGGTCGTCGGATCGATGAGCGAAAGAGCGAGGTTTGAGGCCCAGACCCCTGTCGCCAGTAAGACGAGCCCCGCGATCCACGCGGTCGCGAGGACCTTTCCGGTGGGAACGTCGATGAGCGCCTTCAAGGGCGTGACGGGAGCGAACGAGCGGTACTTCAATAGCAGCACGACGATGACGAGGGTGACCAGGTAGGTCGAGAGGCATAATCCGCAGAATGCGCCAATGACCAATGCCTGGACGAGGAAAAGCGCGACATCCGCGACCAGTGCGATCGCCGACAGGAGCCAGAGGATGGAACAGACCGCCTCCTTTGCCTTGATGTCGGCTGCGAGCGAGAGCCCCGCCGGAAGCGCCAGGGCGAGATAGAAGAAGAGGCCGTACGCCGAAAGCGGTACGGCGAAGAGCGATGAGTACGCGCTCTCATCGACCGCAGTACAGCCGCTCGTGGCAGAACCCCCGCACATCATGGAGATGAGCGTATTATCGTGCGCCTGATTATAGTGCTTCAATAGGAGCAGCGCCGAGCATCCGGCTCCGACCAGCGCGGCAAAAAAGACGATAAAAATGACCCGACGGACAGGCATGACGGACAACGTTGTGAGCAAAAAGGAAAACCGATGCACCAAATATACGGTTTTCGGGGAGAAAACAAAAGAGGAGTTTCGAGGACCGAAGAACCGAAAAGCCTACCGCTTCCCGGCGAGACGGAATTGCCGCGGCGATGCCTTTGGATCGCGAACGACGACCCCGCGCGCTTCCTGGTCCAGCCTCACCCATTCGAGATACCACGGGAGCGATCCTAGGAACACCACGCCGCGCGACCTCAGATCCGCTCGGACGCCTCGTTGGAGTTCGATGAAGGACGCCTTCCCCGAACTCTTCAGGACGCGCACGAGGGAAGCCCGGACGAGCGTGTATTTATCCTTGCTGATCCGAACCGCATTCTTCCCTTTCGGATGTCGGAGCTGGATCTTCGCATCAGGAGCGGGTCGTTCTTGTCTCGTCGTACGTTTCATTGCCTTCCTCCATCCGGAACATCTAAAAACATTCGCGATACGTCCAAACAGGTGAGCAACGTCTATTTCTTGCTCAGGCTCCACACGTCGTTGCTGTAGACAAATTCAGTTTGGCCCGCAATGCCCGGGCCTCCGTACTTCCCCCCGGTCATGATGATCTTGTCGTGAAAGAGGCATGTCGCCACGCCGCCTCTCGGCGACCAGGGGGCGCGGTCCGCCTCCCATGTGACGCCGTCCGCGGACCGGAGCACCTCGCTCCGGAATCTCCCGCTCCGGTTGCATCCGATGAGCCACATGGCGTTGTCGAAGATCTCCACGGAATAGCCGAAGATCTCATCATCGGCGATCCGTCCGGTGAGCCGACGCCAATTGCGGCCGTCACCGGATGTCCAGACGTCGTTGTCAAGCATGTAGAGGCTGTCCCGAAAGAGAGTGAACCGCTGCCCCGCGCGCTTCCCGAACGGCAACCCGGCGCCGACCTGCGTCCAGTGGACCGCGTCGGCCGACTGCCACACGTCGTCATGCTTGCCGGAGGCGTCCTCGCCGCCCACGATCCAGAGCGTGTCACGAAAGACGAACGGATGGTAGAAGTACCGTTTCGGAATGTTCGATCGGGCGGCGAGGATCTGCCACTCCTGGAAGTCGTTCGTCCGGGCGATCTGCGTCGTCTGCGTAAAATGCTCGATGTTGCCGTCGAACGTGCCGAGCGCATAGAGTGCCCCATGAAACCAGACGTAGTCAAGGAACGCCTGGTTGATGATGATGTTCTTCAAGGGCGTCCTGTCCCAGTCCATGCCGTCGGAGGTGATCCAGACGCCCCCCTTGAGGAAGGCCCGGATGTGTTGGCTGTCGGCAAAGAGCTGGAAGTTGTAGCTCTTCGGAAAATCCGCCGCCGCTGTGAGCCTCACCCACGCATATCCCGGGCTCAACGCCGCGGATGGACGGGGACCGTCGCGCCGGGGTTGCTGGGGAAGGACCCGCGCGGGAGCCATGAGAAGGAGCATCAAGAGCAGGACCAGGGCTCGCATGGATCTCTCCCTTCGAACGAAATCGTGTGGATGATGGCCCATCAGCACCTCAACGGAGTGATCGATAACCGCCAGGGACGCCCCTCTTGGAAAGGACGATCTGCCAGAGTTGATTAAAGCGCGACCGGAAGGACCCCGCGCTCATCAGGAGGTAGTACGACCACATCCGAAAGAAGCGCTCGCCGTACTTCTCCCGGAGCGCGTCCCAGTGGGCGGTGAAGTTTGCATACCATGCCATGAGCGTCGTGTCGTAGTACGGCCCGAAATTGTGCCAGTCCTCCATCACGAAGAGGTCTCCCATCGACCTCCCGAGCTGGGTGATGGAAGGGATCATGCCGTTCGGGAAGATGTATTTGTCCGCCCAGGGATCGATGAGCGTCGAGGAGGTGGCCGATCCGATCGTGTGGAGGAGAAAGAGCCCGTTCTCCACGAGGCAGCGGTTCGCGACCTCGAAAAAGGACCTGTAGTTCTTGTACCCCACGTGTTCCATCATCCCGACGCTCACGATCCTGTCATACGTGCCGCGCACGTCCCGGTAGTCCATCAGGCGCAACTTTACCGGGAGCCCTTCGCAGAGCTTCCTGCCGAGTTCGATCTGTTGGTTCGAGACGGTCACGCCGTCGACGGATACGCCGTAGCGCTCCGTCGCGAACTTCCCGAACGCTCCCCACCCGCAGCCGATATCGAGCACCCGCATGCCGGGCTCGAGGTAGAGCTTCCGGCAGATGAGGTCAAGCTTCTTCTCCTGGGCCTCGTCGAGCGTCTCCGCACCCTCCCAGTAGGCGCAGCTATAGTTCATCCGCTTGTCGAGCATGAGGAGGAAGAGGTCGTTGCCACGGTCGTAGTGACGCTGGCCATTGGCAAAGGCGCGGCGTTTCGACTGGTAATTCAGCATCCTGGCGAGCGTGCGAAGGATGACGCTGGACTTCGCGTCGTGGACCTTCTCGTTGAGCCGCGCCGAGAGCACCCGGGCAATGAACTCGTCCAGATGGGGGGCGTCCCACCAGGCGTCCATGTACGCTTCGCCGACGCCGAGTACGCCGCGGGTGATCGCGGCCCGGTAGAACCGGTCGTCATGGACGACGATGTCCCATGGGTGGGAGCCGTTGATGGTCACTCCCGCGCGTCCTAAGATCGATTCTGCTATGTTCTGATATCTCTTGGTCATATCAGCACCATTCGCCAATGGCAGATCGTGAAGCCACGTTCCTCCGACCTTCCGGGGAAGAAGATCCTTACCTTCGAACGATACGAATTTCCCCGCAAGATGTCAATATTTTGACCCCTGGGGATGAAAGGCGCGAATTTCATACCCTGAGCCATCGTTCGCGGATCATGAATAATTGTCCCATGACTTGACATTGCATGGAAAAAGGATTTATTAGTCCTGTACGGGTGGCACCTCGGTGATGGGAGTGAAGGGGCGGTCGAGGGCATGACACGCGTGGCAGATGCCGCGTCCCAACGTACGAATTTCCAAGACACGTCTTTCCAGAGTGGGCGAATGCCTTCCCCCACGATTACGGCCTGCTCCTCTTGTGGGAGCACCTCAGATCCTAAAAAGGAGCTCTCGATGAAGTCATTGCGATCAATTTCCATCCTTGCTTGCCTCTGTCTGTTCTCCGGCGCGCACCTCATCGCCCAGGTCTGTCCCCCCGTCGACCATCCAGATCCTCTCTTCCAGGATACGAACTTCGACGGCATTGATGGCGACAGCTCCAGAGCCATTTTCGTCTCCGGCTCAGCCGGCGACGACGCCAATCCCGGAACGATGGTGCTTCCGGTCAAGACGGTCGAACGGGGTGTTCTTCTTGCCCGGGCGTCGCAGACGAAGAAGGACGTCTATGTTGCGGCTGGGTTCTACACGCTTTCCGGTACGCTCACCATCCCCGACAGCGTTGGAGTGTACGGCATGTTCTCGGGACCGCCGACATGGCAGCGAGCAAGTGCCAACCTGACGACCCTCTTCGGTGCGAACCCGCTCATCGTGATATCGAACGTCTCGTTCGAAGCACACGTCGAAGGGTTCATGCTCACCGCTACTGGCGGCGTCTCGGCGGGCAGCAGCAGTTACGGCGTGATAATCTCGGGATCCAGCGGACCGGTCTACATCCGGTACGATTACATCTACGCCGGTAATGGCGCAACGGGCGCCGGTGGGGCTCCCGGGTCGAACGGCCCGGACGGCGGCAACGGCACGAACGGAAACCCCGGATCATGCGACAACTCCAATGGCACCGGAGGACCCGGAGGAAGTTCCTCATGTGGCAGGATAGGCGGATCGGGCGGGAATGGCGGACCCGAGGGGGCAAATTTCGGAGCTCCGGGCGGATCCGGCATCGGTGGAACTCTCGGCGGCGCAGGAGGAGCGGCGACGCTCGGCGGATTGTTTAATTGTCCCTCCGGAAGTCCGGGAGGGCCGGGGCAATTCGGCGGTGTCGGAGCGAACGGAACGAACGGCAGCGCCGCTGGCTCGATAGGGACGTTCACGGGAGGAGTATACACGCCGGCAAACGGCCCGGACGGCATCTCCGGTTCGGGGGGCAATGGCGGCGGCGGCGGCGGCGGCGGGGGGGGTCAAGGAGGACCAATCTGCAATGATGGCGGCGGGAACGGCGGCGGCGGCGGCGGCGCCGGCGGCTGCGGCGGACAGCTCGGCGGCGGCGGCGGCGGCGGCGGGTCCTTCGGGGTCATCTCTGATAGTTCCAATACCATCATCGAGGGGAATACGATCGTCACAGGTAATGGCGGCGCCGGCGGTGCCGGCGGCAACGGGGGAGCCAGGGGGATCGGCGGGACCGGTGGATTTGGCGCGACGGTCTGCACTGGAGAGGTCGGCGGAGGCGGGAACGGCGGCAATGGCGGGAACGGCGGCATCGGCGGATCCGGTTCCGGCGGCACGGGCGGCCCCTCCATCGCCATTGTGACGCTCGGGACGCCGCCCATGGCGGGCTCGAATCTGATCACGTTGGGGTCTGGCGGAAATGGCGGAGCCGGAGGAAACAATACTGTTACCATCGCATCGTCGGGTCAGTCCGGCGTGACACAAAGCTTCCATGGCACAATAGACCCGGTCGTCTACCCGACGCCGGCGGCCTGCCTGTCGGACGTGACCGTTGATGAGCCCTATCCGGGCCAGGCGACCGCAACGTTCGCCGTCTACCTCTCCAACGCCTCGGCCACGCAGACGGACATCAACTATACGACGCAGGATAGTTCCGCAACGTCGGGCAGCGATTACGTCGGCGCGAGCGGAACGCTGCACTTTGCCGCTGGCGAGCTTGTGAAACAGGTCATGGTCGAGATCAAGAGCGACGTCGTGAACGAGCCGGACGAGGTCTTCTTTCTGCGATTGACCTCGGCCGCGGGGGCGACGGTCAGCGATTCCACCGGACGCTGCGTCATCGTCAACTTCCCCATCAGCTCGGTCCAGTACGCGGTCCGCTCCAGGTGGAATCTCGTCTCGCTACCGCTCGTCGTTTCGAACGACAGCGTCCACCACATCTTTCCGACTGCGGTCTCGAACGCATTCCTGTTCCAGCCAGACGCCGGGTATGCCGTCAGAGATACCTTTGTGAACGGCCCAGGCTACTGGCTGAAGTTCGGATCCGATCAGTTCGTGACCATCGGTGGGCTGCCGGTCGCTGACGATACGATCGTCGTGAAGGGAGGATGGAACCTCATCGGCGCCATCACCGACAGCATTCCGGCGGCAAGCGTGACGACGATCCCGCCCGGCATCATTGCCTCTCCGTTCTACGGCTACGATAACGGGTATAGCGTGCAATCGACCCTCCAGCCGTCTCGCGGCTACTGGGTGAAGACGGCCGATTCGGGAAAGGTCGTCCTTTCCTCGGGGGTGCTCTTCAGCCATGCGCAACCGGTGCAGGCCGCGAACGCTCTTGCGGGCCTCAACACGCTCGTCATCAGCGACCGCGACGGCAGTGCGCAGACACTCTATTTCGGAGAGCCGCACGCGGAGCTCGGTTCGCTTACCCTCTACGAACTGCCGCCCGCGCCCCCACTAGGGGCGTTCGATGCGCGCTTTTCGACGGGACGCTCGGTCGCACTCGTTGGTCAGGCCACATCGCAGCGTATCCCCGTCCGGATCTCCGCATCGAGCTATCCGGTGCGTATCGCATGGAACACGCAGCAGTATTCGTTCACGGCGTCGCTCCGCGTGGGTGGCCAATTCTACGACATGCGCACGAACGGTAGCGCGATCATGGCGTCTGACGGGGAGAGCGTCGAACTGGTGTTGTCAGAGATGCCGACGGTGCCACACGTCTATTCGCTCGATCAGAATTTCCCGAACCCCTTCAACCCGACGACGACGATCTCCTACGGACTGCCGGAGAACAGCCATGTCCGATTGAGCATCATCAACCTTCTTGGCCAGGAGGTGACACGCCTCGTCGATGAGGACCAGCGCGCAGGGTACTACAGGAGCGTCTGGGATGCGTCGCGAATCGCGAGCGGCGTCTACTTCTACCGCTTGCAGACAGGCTCATTCACAGAGACGAAGAAGCTCATGCTTCTGAAGTAATCCTTCCACCGGCCGCAAAAACACAAACCCCGACCAAGCGTGGTCGGGGTTTGTGTTTTCAGCCGAAGGTGACGAAGACCGAATTCTGCAGGGCTTATTTTGCAGCGGCCGAATCCACGGCAAAGGTCCGGACGAACGCGGCGACATCCAGGATCTCATTCTTCGTCAGCCGCGCGCCCCAGGAGGGCATAAGCGAGGATCGGTTCACGCCTCTACCTCCTTCCCGGATGGTCTGCGCGAGCCGGTCGTCGGTGAGCGTCTTCATGTAAGCGCCGTCTGTGAGGTTTCTCGGTTTCGGGTCAAGGTTGAAGGCGTTGAACCCGTCCCCTTTCCCTTCGGTGCCGTGGCAGACGGCGCAGTATTTCATGAAGATGTTCCTTCCCTGCTGCGCCTCATAGCTTAGGACGGGGGCGGGTGCAGCCGCCGCGGAGTCCACGTGCTGGGTGCTGTCGGCGTTCGCGGCGAGAGATGCCGGCTTCTCCTTCACACGACCGCAGCCTGCAACGAGGAGCGGCGCAAGAAGGGCCAGGGTCAGCATTCGGTAGAATCTCGAGAGTATCATGGCCTGGGAGCCCTTTACTTTAGTGTCAGAAGATAGGCCGTGAGGGCTTCCGCTTCCTGATCGGACAGCTTGTTGTTCGGCTCGATCGATTCCGGCCGAAGCGCCTGGGGGTCCTTCAGCCAGTGGAAGATCCACCCGGATTGGAGGCGCGAGGCGACCTTGTCGAGCGGAGGACCGACATACCCCCCCTTCCCTTCGATCTGGTGGCATCCCTTGCATCCGTAGCGCTCCTCGTAGAGAAGCTTCCCTTTCGCGGCCGAGGCTTCGGTGACGCTGAGGTCGTGAGCGAGCGTGTCGGTGAGGAACACCTTCGACATATAATCGGTGAGGACCTTGATCTCGGGGTCGGAAAGCCGGAAGTTCGGCATCCGTTCGGTGAGGATCGGCCGAAGCGAGTACGGCACCTTGAAGTAGTTCTCGATCCAGTCGCGCTTCGCGGCGCTCGCTTCTTGTGTCAGATCCGTGGCCACCAGCCGGCCGCGTCCCTCCATCGTATGGCAGCCGAAGCACGCAAGGTCGTTCACGAGCTTGCCGAATTCTCCCTGGGGATCGTACGTGCTTGCCTGTTTGGGGCGTACCTGCATCTCCTCCGGAATGCGTTCGTTCGTATTGCCGAGGAGAGCGACGGCGACGGCTCTGGCCTCCTCGGGCGAGAAGCCGAAATCGGGCATCTTCGCGACGGAGGAGAAGACGCGCGGCTTGGTCATCTTCGTGAAGAGATACGACGGGAGCGATTCTTCGATGCCGGACTGGCCGAAGTCGATCTCGTACAATTTCTTGCTCCCGACGAAGGTGAGTTCGGGGCCGACCTCCCCGGTGTTCCCGACGCCTTCGAGTTCGTGGCAGCCGCGGCAGTTGTACTTCTTGAACAGGGCGAGCCCCTTCTCATAGTACTGCGGATCGGGAGTGTGCTTCGGTGGTTCCGCGAGGTCGTAATCGGTGTACTCGGTCTTCATGTAGGTGACGACCCCTGCGAGGTCCTTGTCGCTGAACCGGAATCGCGGCATGAGGACCTTGGGCTGGAAACGCTTCGGGCTCTTGATGTAGTTGTAGAGCCACTGCTGGCTCGTCTTGCTCGCCACCTTCCCGAGGTCGGTCGCGATCGAACCCCCCTTGCCGTTGATCGAATGGCAGCTGATGCAGCGCGCCTCACTGATCCGAGTCGAGCCGAGCTCCTCCAAGGCGGTCTTGGCGGCCTCGGTCGGCGCTGCGGCCTCCGCCGGCAGTGGATCCAGGGATGCGCTGTCGGAGAACGAGGTGAACCCCATGAGAAAATCCGCCATGATGTCGGCTTCGGCGTCGGTGAAATGGAAGTTCGCCATCTTCGTCTTCGGGAAGTAGGCCTTCGGGTCCTTCAGCCACGCGTAGAGCCACGCGCGGTTGACCTTCGAGCCGATGCCGTTGAGGGTCGGGACCCACTGGCGTTGATACCCGGCGATCTTGTGGCAGCCGATGCAGTTCGCCTCTTCGATGAGCTTGCGCCCCGCCGAGAGGACCGGCGCATGGGTCACCGTCTTCTCCTTGTGGCATTTCCCGCAGGCGGCTTCGATGTATTCACGCGGGAGCATCGGGTGTTCCCAGAAGGCGACCTTGCCGATCGATTCCTTGTACGTCGTCGCGGGACCTTGGCCCTCGTGGCAGATGGTGCAGCCGAACTCCTCGACGTCGTGGTCGATCCGAGGATGAGCGCCGAATGGCTCCTTCGCGCCGGCCAGGGCCTTCTCCTTCATGCCGAGGTGGCATGTGACGCACCGGTCCACACGGTCGAGCTTCGGGACCCAGATCTGCCGTATGCCGATCTCGGCCGGAGCGACGCGCTGGGGAAGATCCTGTATGAGGCGGTTGTAGTCCTTCTGGTACCCCTTCCACTCCAGAAGCATGTCCTTGACGGGAGAGATCGCCAGGACGACGAGAAACACGACGCTGGAGAGTGCGAATGCGATTCTTGATCTTTTCATCTGCGGGCCTTCAATAGATTCCATTCCATGGCCAGGTCCAACGCCATTCGGGACCCCGGAAGAGCGTTCCGATGGTCGTCAGGACGACCGCCATGACGACGAACCAGGTCATCACCCACCACGAGAGGGGCCGCGTCCCGAGCCAGCCGATCACGCCGCCCTCGCGCCGGACGAAGTAGGGCACGAGCATGAGCGCGCTCATGAGGAGCGTCGGGACGAGCATCGCGTAGACGTGGAACATGGCCAGGACAACGGTGACGCCACCGACGAAGACGAGGAACCCGATGAGCGTCTTCTGGGGGTAGTCCTTCCACATCCCATCCGTCTTTAAATTGATCCGAACGTAGGGAATGATGATGAGCGCGACGACGACGAGCCCTGGGAGAATGACGCCGCCGACAATAGGGGGAAAGTAATGGAGGAGCTCCTGGAGCCCGAGGAAGTACCACGGCGCCTTCGCCGGGTTCGGCGTGTGCTCCGGGTTGGCGATCCACTCGAGCGGCGCGTCGACGAAGAGCGAGACCATGACGAGCACGATGATGAGTATCTCGAAGGCGATGATCTCCTTGGCGACGAGGTTGGGGACGGTCATCACCATCTCCTCTTCCTCCTGCCTCACGCGCGCTCTGGTCCTGTCCTTGATGAAGGCGATCCGCTTTGGTACCTTCTTCGCGTCGGAATTCCGTTCTACATTGAAGTCTTTGGCCATGGCTCAGATCCCTGAGTGAGAATATGCACGCGCCGCCTGAGGGCGTCCCGGGAGCGATTCGACGTTCGTCACGTTAGACTCCCCCGTCCTTCCGGACCCGCCAGAAGTGGATCGCCATCAGGACGATGGCCACGACGGGAATGACGAAGCAGTGGAGCACATAGAACCGGACAAGGGCGTTCTCGCCCACGATGTTGCCCCCCAAGAGGAGGAAGGCGATCTTGTCCCCCACGCCGAACGGCATCGCATGGATCATGTTCGTCCCGACCGAGATCCCCCAGAACGAGAGCTGGTCCCACGGCAGAAGGTAGCCCGTGTAGCTCAGGAGGATCGTGACGACGAAGAGCACGACCCCGATGACCCAGTTGAACTCCTTCGGCGGCTTGTACGACCCGGTGTAGAAGACCCTCAGCATGTGGAGGAAGACGAGTGCGACCATCGCGTGGGCCGCCCACCGGTGCATGTTCCGCAAGAAGGTCCCCGAAGAGACGACGAACTGCAAATCCTTCATGTCCCAATACGCCTGGGGCACGCTCGGGCGGTAGTAGAGCATGAGGAGCGCCCCGGTCACGACCAGGACGATGAACAATCCGAACGACATGCCGCCGAGGCCCCAAGTATAGGTGAACTTAATGGAGCGCTTCCGGACCTTCGTCGGGTGAAGATGGAGGAAGAAATTGTAGAACACCGTCTCCGCCCGGCTTCGGTTCGAGTCGGGCAGGCCGTGGCGGAAGATCGACCGCCAGACCTGCGAGCGGACGATGCGATCGAGGGCGTTCTTCATCGCGGCACTCCTGAAGGATGCATGCTGTGAGCCATTGTTGTTAGACCTTTAAGATGACGTCTTCGCCGACGATGACGCTCTTGTCGACCACGAGCTGGCCCTGCTCGTCGAGCGTGACGGAGAACCGCGGGAGGGACCGGGGCGCCGGGCCGTCGACGACGTTCCCTTCCTTGTTGAATTTGCTCCCGTGGCAGGGGCACGCCACGACGCCGTCCTCGGGCTTCCAGTTCGCGATGCAGCCGAGATGCGTGCAGACCGCAGACATCGCGTAGAAATACCCTTCCTTGCCCCGGACGATGAAGACCTTCTGTTCCTTGTCGAGCGTGATCGAATCCGCCGAGAAGTTCTCGATCAAGCCGGCCTTGAACCGGAGCGCCGGCTCCCTCAGGACGTTCGGGGAGAGGTATTGGCCGATGACGACCGCGCTTCCCACCGCGGCGGTCAAGACGGCTCCGCCGCCGACGATCTCGAGAAAATACCGGCGGCTCATCGCGTTCTCTTCTTTCGAGTGCTTCTCTTCTTTATCGTCCATGACCATTCCTGTCAATTGATGCGCTCGTGTGTGTGTCCTTCTGCCCGCGATCCCCCGTCAAAATGGGGGGCAGCAGAGTCAGACGGGGATCGTTTCGGTGACGGTGTAGCTTTCCATCGTGATGCAGCCCACGGGACAGCGCATCGCGCAGAGGCCGCAGCGGATGCACCGGTCCTCGTCCTTGATCATGACCGTGCCGACGGCGTCCGAGGACTCGCCGTGGAGGACGACGTCGAACTCTTCTTCGAGCACTTCGCTCATGGCGGCGTCGGCGTCAAGCCGGTCTATTGTCACCATGTCGATGCAGAACTCGGGGCAAATGTCGACGCATCCGCCGCAGAGGATGCATTCGGAGCCCGTGTCCTCGCCCGCCTTCGTGAAGACCGTATTGGTCCAGCAGTGGAGGCAGCGCGAGGCCTCTCGGCGGGCCTCCTCTTCGTTGTAGCCGAGTTCGACCTGCGACACGCCGATCCGGCGGTCGATTGGCTGGACGGGGATCGGCACCCGGCAGAGTGTCTCGTAGCCCCAGTCCCTGTGGTAATCCTTCGTATTGTGGACGACGATCTCGATCCCCGCCTCGTGCATGTTGACCTCCGGAGAGGGAGCGCCGCTAGTGTGCGAGAGGTAGGCATGGATCGATTGGGCGGCCTTCTTCCCGTTCGCGACGGCGTCGATGGCGTTGCGCGGACCGAACGAGACGTCGCCGCCGGCATAGATGCCGGGGGCGCTCGTCGCGAGCGTCTTCGGGTCGATCTTGATCGTGTTCCGTGGGGTGACCTCGATGCCGTCCTGGGGCATGATCCACGAAAGGTCCGACGATTGTCCGATGGCCATGATGACAGTGTCCGCTTCGATAATGGACTCCGTGCCGGACGCGAATTTCGGGCTGAACTTTCCGTTCTCGTCGAAGACCGAGAGGCATTTGACGGTCTCGAACCCGGTGACCTTACCGTCCTTGCCGATGATCCGGCTGGGGCCGCGGCGGGGATGGACCGTGACGCGTTCTTCGAGCGCCTCTTCGATCTCGATCTTGCTCGCCGGCATCTCGTTCCAGTCCTCGAGGCAGACCATGTGGACCTCTTTCGCGCCGAACCGGACGGCCGACCGAGCCACGTCGAGGGCCTCGGCGATCTCCGTCACGTGCCCGATGTCGATCTTCTCCTGGCGCGCAACGGTTCGGGCGACGTCGATGGCGACGTTCCCGCCGCCGATGACGACGACCTTTTGGCCCAGCTCCACCCGAAAGCCGAGGTTGACGTTCAAGAGGAACTCGACGGCGCGGAAGACCCCGTCGAGTCCCGCGCCCTCAATGTTGAGTTCGCGGCTCTTGTGGGCACCGATGGCGATGAAGACCGCCTGGTACCCTTGCGAGCGCAGATCAGCGATCGTGAAGTCGCGTCCGACGGCGCTGTTGACCTTCAACTCGACGCCGAGGCTCAGGATGGCGTTGATCTCGAGGCGGATCAGCTCGCGCGGAAGGCGGTACTCCGGCACGCCGAGCCGAAGCATGCCGCCGGCGACCGATTGGGACTCGAAGATGGTCACTTCGTACCCGAGGAGGGCCAGGTCGTGCGCGCAAGAGAGCCCAGCCGGACCGCCGCCGATGACGGCGACCTTGACGTGGTTCTTCTTCACCGTCTGGCCGAACACTTCCTTGAGCTTCTCGAGGTCCACCATGCTCTCGACGCCGAAGCGCTCGGTGATGAAGCGTTTCAAACCGCGTATGGCAACAGGTTCGTCGAGTTCACCGCGGCGGCACGAGGATTCGCACGGGGCGGCGCAGATCCGTCCGCAGATCGAGGCAAGGGGGTTCGGTTTCCGCGCGACGTGGTACGCCTCGCGGAACCGGCCTTCCTCAATGAGCGCGACATAGCGGCCTGCCTCGGTGTGGACCGGGCAGGCCGCCATGCAGGGAAAGTTCGTGTCGAGCCACTCTGGGTCGACGAATCGAATGCTCTCAGCCATGGTGGAGTAGGCGCTTCACATCCCCCGAGGGGATGCGGAACGTCACTTCTTGATCTCGAAGTTTGCCACGGTGTCGCCCGCGTCCTTCACGGCGACGTCCTGCGAAGCTCCCTTGAGCTTCTCATGCCAGATCTTCAGGGTGTACTTCCCCGCCGGCACGTCCTTGATCGAGTAGCTCCCATCCTTCTCGGTGACGGCGTAGTAGGGGTTCTGCAGTGTGACGACGTAGCCTTCCATCTCAGGGTGCACGTTGCACAGGAGGACGGCCGAGCATCCGGGCGTCTTGAACGTGTAGGATTTCTTCTGTCCCTGAGGCCAGCTGCCGAGGTTGAACTTGTCGACGCACGCTTCGGGGGAGAAGACGTTATGGAGGACCTTGTCGCTGTTGAGGAAGTCCACCGTCGTGCCCAAGACGACCGGCATGACGTGCGGAACGAACTTCAGGTTCTTCTGGTCCATTACCGGATGATCCTTCGGAGGCGTGAACGGCTTGTCCCCCGCCTTCTCGATGTAGACCACGGCGTCTGCGGCATTCTTCACGCCCTTTGCCGTGACTTTGCCCGTGATGTTTCCGGCGATCGCGCCCGAAAGGCCGACGACGAGGAGAAGCACGAGGATGAAATTCCACTGTCTGACTGTCATGTTCGTTGCATCCTTATGATTGATGAGTACTGTTTCACTGCTATTGCGTGAGACTACATGCCCACGGTGAGGCCGAGTGTGAACTGCCCGAAGTCGAACTTCGTGTCGCCGCGGGAGTCGAATTTCTCGAGCGAGGTCCGCAACGTCATCTTGACGTTTGGCCGGACCAGCGCGACGATGCCGGGGACGATCTGATTATCGGTGTACGAGCCGGTCTCGTTGGTGATCGGGTCGATGATCGCCTCGCTCTTCCACGATTCGAACCGGACACCAGGGAGAAGCCACGGGAAGACCGTCACGTCAGCCTCGGCGAAGCAGACCGTCGTGTTGGCCGAAACGCCCGTTGTACCGAGGAAGGGATTTTCGTCGTGACGCACACCGATGCCGCCGAAGACATTGAACCTGTCCATGGACGCGTTCACGTCGCCGCCGACGGTGGTGAATTTGTTGGTCTGTTGGGCGTCATCGGGACCGATGCTCGCGTTGCCGTGGTAGATGAACGCACCGAGGGTGACGGAATTATCGATATAGGGCTGCGAGTTCGCCACTGCTGTTCCCCCTTCGACGACGCCGTCGAGCGGAAGGCCGTTCACTTTGTATGTCACGTGTGCATACACATCCTTGTCGGAGTGCGCGTTGCCGAAACCTTCCACCAAACCGGCGTTGTATCCGAACCGCCCGCTCATCAAGCCGCTCACTTCTACGCCCCGCTGGTATTCTTCGATCGACCATGCCATGTCATCGCTGAACGGCCGAGTCGTCAGCCAGTACCCTTCGAGCCATGCCCGGTGGGTCGAAAAAGCGAACATGCCGGGCTCGAACGCGCCGACCTTGACGTTGAAGTTGTAATTGTCGCCGATGACGTTGCTCAACAGGAGGTAGATCCGGTTGAGTTCCACCGTACCGTCGCTGCCGAGTGCGAGTTGGCCCCAGAAGGAGAGGTCCTCACCGACCGTGCCGCCCGCGACCGCCTCGATGCTGTTGCCGAGTCCGCCGAAGTCAAATCGGGGGTCGGTCTTGGGGTTGTACGCGATCTCGCTGTTGAGGAAGACGGAAAGCGGGGATGACCCCGGAATGCTCCCCGGCCAGATGGCATCGGGAAACGCTTTCTTGTTCCCGTCCGCGCCGAGGCTTACAGGTGCTTCCTTCGTCATTTCAGGGTCGGTGCCGGCAGGGAACTGGAAGCCGTTGCGCCGGAAGGCCTCGCCGAACGCCGTCATCTTCGGATAGCCGTTATGGCATGTCGCGCAGCTCGTATTGTACTTGCGCGCAAATGCCGGAATGCTCCAACTCTTGTCGGTGGAGAAGATGAGACAGACAGCGATCGTCAAGAAACTCAGGAGAACATGCTTCATGGCTACCTCACTTTAAAATAGTGGACGGGATCTTTAATTACAAGAATTAGTGGTCGTTGCACATCCCCGGGGGAGTCACACGGAGTGGATCTCCCACGGACAACAGAGAGCCTGCGTGAATCAGAATGAGCGACAAACATCTCTAGGGTGTGGATGTCAACAGCATTCTCTTTTGGTGCGAACCTTTTCGCACCAAGCCAGGGTGGTGACCCTCCGTGACCTCCTGGTAAGGGTCAAGTTCTGTGCCAAATTGCATGATTCCGGTCTCGGAAGGCAAGTAACGGAAAACGGGAGCAATTGGACCTTTTCTCTCTCCCCTGTGTTCGTTCAAGGGACGTTCTCATCCTCAATTCTGAGAGAAATTTTCTGGGCCGGAATCAAGGCTGATAAATAACGAACGCCCGGCCCAAATGCAATTCCGGTATCATTATATATTTCTAATATAGTCCATCCCTTCGACGCGCAGAGCGAGTATCCCAACGTGCGCACGGCTCGCCCGCCAGAGCACATTGGTGCTTCTCTCCCCCTCCGAGCGCGGATACTACATGGAAAAATCGATGTTCTCGCTCCTCTCTCTCCTCCCCGCATCATTCGGACCCGTACAGAGGTACGCCGGCGCAGAACGATCCGGCCGAAAAAGATACCATGCTTGACAATGGGCGCAGATATGCGTAAAATTTTTGAATCATGCATGCTCGAATGACACACATCGTTCTCCTCCTTCCACGGGGCACATCCTGGTGAATCCATCCACAGGAACCCCACCCAAACAGGAAGCGGCCACCCCTGTTGGCGAGCGCACGCTGTCCTATCTGACGCGCGCTTGTGCGGCGGCCGTGATCGCGATCCAGTGTTGTTCGATGACGTTCCCCAGCGCCTTCAATTGGGGCACCCACCAACTTGCGTTCTTTCCGCTTGCCGTGCGGATCGCTGTCGTGGGGATGATGGTGGCCGTCCTGTTCCGCCGGGTATCCGGCGCAATTCTCTCTGCACTCAGTACACTCAATGGCAAGTTCAAACGAACACGTGCACCGTTGCGGAAGCTCCTGGTCGTCGCGGCGATGACGATCGCGGTGTTTCTCTTCTGGTACGCCCGGGAAAGCACGCATCTCCTCGGCGACGGAAACCTCGTTGCGCGGACGCTCCCGACCCTTCGGAACGCCGAGAATATCCCGCTCTCATCGTTCGAGAACGAACCGCTCGCAGCGTACATCATATGGAATGTCTACGGTCTCTTCAACGGGTACGGCATTGACGATGCGAGTCTCCGCGCCTACCAGTTCACCAGCCTCCTCTTTGGCGCGGCATCGATCATCACCGTGATCTTCCTGACCAGACTCCTCGTCACCGGTCCGTTGGAACGACTGCTCGTGGGCCTCTCGATCCTCGGTGCCGGGGGATCGCAGCTCTTTTTCGGTTACGTGGAGGACTACACGGGGCTCTATTTCGGCTGTCTCCTTTTCTTCACCCTGGCGCTCTACGCCATCAGGCAGCGGATCGACCCCGTCGTCCCATCCATCGCCTTCGGCGTGCTTCTTGCGCTCCATCTCGGCAGCGTCAGTATGCTTCCCCTGCTTCTCTTTCTTGCCTATATGACCTACCGCCGCGATGGAGTCCTGAGGTCTGCGTCTACATTGGCCGCGGCTCTTGTCTTCGCACTCGTCTTCTTCTGGATCAGCGGGTACCGGGAACTCGCACTGGTCAAACACCCGATCGGAAGCGGAGATCACGCCCTCCCGCTCTTTCGGGTCGCAACACCTGGACAGGCCTACACGCTCTTCTCTCCGGCGCATCTCATCGACTTCGGAAACATCCTTCTCCTCCTCTCCCCTTTTTCGATTCTTGCATGCGGGCTTGCCGCGACCGTGCTGCTCAAGATCGGCCGCGTCAAAGATGATGCCTGGCGGTTCCTCGGTCTGGCTGTTGGTTGCAGCCTTGCCTTCACGTTCGCACTGAATTGCGCCCTGGGGATGAGCCGGGATTGGGACCTGGCCTCCTCGTTCGAACTGAGCCTCGTCATGCTCGTTCCTCTGGCCTGTGCGAACTGGATCGGTGATGCGATGCTGAGAAGAAGGACGCTCGTCGTCGTCTGCGCCATCACGATCTTGAGTACGATTCCCTGGATCGCCGTCAATGCGGGAGAGGAACGATCCCTCGCCCGTTTTGAGATGCTCCCCGATCGGATACTCTGGAGCAAGAATGCCTTTCAGAACGCATACGATGAACTTGCTTCGCTCTACAAGGAGAAGAAGGAGTATGGAAAGGCGCTGGAGTACTGCGACAAGTATCTCCAGAGCGATTCGAACAATGCGAGGATCTATGGAAAGATGGGGGAGCTCTATGAGCTGCTTGGTGACCAGGACAAGGAACTGTCGTACTACACGAAGGCCATCGATCACGGCATGAGGAACTGGCAACTCTGTTTCTACGTCGGTTCGACATACGGGACGCTCCACCAGTACAGCGAAGCGATTGCGGTCACGGCGAAGGGACTCGAGATCAACCCAAGGTCGGCCCCCGCCTGGATCAACCTCGGGAGTTATTATGTCAACGGCCCGACCGACTATGCTTCCGCACTTCGCTCGTTCCAGAAAGCGATTGAGATCGACTCGACGAACGCCGAAGTCTATACGTACGCGGGTAAATGTGCATATCTGATGAGCGACGTCGATGGAATGAAAGGGTATTTTCACCGGTATTGTGATCTCACTGGCCGCCCCTTTGAATCCGGGGAAATGCAGAAGTTCCTCGGTACCTCCCCGGCTGCGCCGCAGAAGCGGACAGAGAGTTCGAAACAGTGAGGTCCAAGTTTCAGAATGGATTCGTATCTGGCCGTCAGCCAGACAGGGTAAACATATTAGAATGACATGCTATGACAACAAGTAGAATGAATCCCAAAGTTGAGTTCTATTTTCGTAAAGCCAAGAAGTGGCAGGGCGAATTTGAGAAATTGAGAACGATCATTCTTGACACAGAGCTGACCGAAGAATTGAAGTGGGGTGGTCCTTGTTACGCGTTTCAGAAGAAGAACGTAGTATTGATACATGGATTTAAAGACTATTGTGCGCTGTTGTTCATCAAGGGTGCCTTGTTAGATGATGCCAATGGTGTTCTCATCCAACAAACGGAGAATGTGCAGGCCGGGCGCCAGATTCGGTTCACCAATGTTCGAGAAATAGTCAAGATGAAAACTATCTTGAAAGCCTATATCTACGAAGCCATCGAAGTGGAAAAGGCCGGTTTGAAAGTGAATTTTAAAAAGAATACAGAACTCATATTTCCCGAGGAATTTCAAAATAGATTAGATGCAATGCCTGCCTTGAAAACTGCTTTTGCTGCATTGACGCCGGGACGGCAAAGAGCATACAATCTTTATTTTTCTGCACCCAAACAATCCAAAACTCGGGAGTCGAGGGTTGTAAAATGTATGCAGCAAATTCTCGATGGAAGGGGATTAGATGATCGCTAACCGACGATCGGCCATTCGTGCCAGTGAGAGACAATGGAGTTTTACGGTTAGCTGAATACGAATGCTCGGTAGGAATGATCAGAAACCCCCACACTTCATCTAATTTATTTAAGCTGTAATGTTCCAATACTGTTTAGAGGTGTCAATTGCAAATTCAGCAAGAAAGGTTTATATTATTTCGAACTTTGATGAGGTAACGACGTCGCACATCCGTCACACGAAACTGGAATATCACTTAAAGCCAATCTAGAAGCACAAAAATAGGCGAAAAAGACGCGCGGGAGTAATTCAGCGGTATCGAGGTAAGCGGTGTAGCAAGAGAAAGCAAGAGTTAGAAAAGGCAACAAAGAGTACTGTTTTCACAAGATTGAGGGTGATCATCTATCGGATGGTTACCCTTCTTTGCTTGTGGACGGAGAGTTTTTGTCCCTTATTTGTCCCATGAATGAGGGGATGAAAACTCATGAGCGTGACACTACGGAAGCGGGTCTTCCCTAGTGGGAAGACATGCCTATTTCTTGACATCTATCAGAACGGAGCAAGAAGAAAAGAGCTCCTCAAGCTGTACCTGACCGGTGATCGATTTCACAATCGTGAAACGCTTAGGATGGCAGAGAGCATCCGCGCGAAACGTGAGCTTGAACTTCAGGCAAGTTATCACGGGCTGAGCGCGGGTCTGAATCGGAACGCCAATTTTGTCAGCTACGTCCGAGAGCTACGGGATAAGGCACGGTCTGAAGGGATGAAGAACTGTTGGGACAATGTACTGGCGAGATTCATCTCGTTCGCCGGCGGCGACACTGTTGTTTTTGGACAACTGACAAGAGGGTACTTAGAGAATTTTAAGGATTACCTTCTGTCTGAGGTCTCACAAAACACAGCACAAAAGTACTTCTCGATACTTAAGACCGCGTTGTACCATGCGGTTCGTCATGACATTATCCTACAGAATCCGGCACAGTTTATAACGATCAAGAAAGTCGACACGCTCCCCAAATTTCTGACGTTGGAGGAGGTTCGACGTCTGGCGGCGACTGCCTGTGAGAATCGTAACGTGCGTAATGCGTTTTTGTTTTCCTGCTTCACGGGTCTGAGGTACGGCGATATTCTGACCTTGACTTGGGACAAGGTGAAGGATAATCATCTGGAATTCACGCAACATAAGACGGGCAACTCTGAGAGACTTCCTCTGGGAGCCCAAGCAATACTTATGCTGGAAGATCAGGCGCAAGTTGGGAAAGGCGAAACAGTGGGCAAGGAGTATGCGGAGAAGACTGTGTTCTTCATGCCTCGGCAGTCAACGACTGATAAAGCTCTGAAGCGGTGGGCCGAAAGGGCTGCGCTGGGGAAACGATTGTCGTTTCACAAGGCACGACACACCTTCGCCACGCTCTCTCTTACGTACGGTGTCGATCTTTATACGACCTCCAAGCTGCTCGGACATAGAGACCTACGGACGACACAAATCTATGCCAAGATCATCGACGAAAAGAAGCAGCAAGCTGTTGATCTTCTGCCTATGCTAGGATAAGGATGCGGTGGCGGAATAAGAAGGAGACAATCCGTAAGCATGAGAAAGTAAGGGCATACACATGGAATAGATTAGTATTTCTTCCTTGGGTAGTGTCTCAGTTTGAGCGTGACCGTTTTTTTTGGGAGAAGCGATTGGACCAGCGAACGGCTTTTTCGCGTTGATAATTATCAACGATTTTACTATATTGAGTTACGAATTACTCTCGGCCGCTCTGCCACCCATCACCCTCAGACTTGACATTTGCAGTGCTTAATGTTAAGTTGTGCCCAAATATCATCCTATTTCCAGTGTTTTTATGCTCAAATGTACTGGTTATCATGGGACCACTCAAGATAATGTAGAAAGCATAAAGGCGAACGGATTTCGGCTCTCTGGTGAAAAAGAATGGATGGGCTCAGGCGTGTATTTTTTTGGTGATGCCCAGCCCCTTACGTACGGGAAGGACGAAGCAAGAAGTTGGGTTGTAAGTGTTAGAAAGCAAAGTAATTGGGCGGTTTTCAAGGTAGAGATTGAATCGGACAATTATCTTGACATAGCGGCCGATAAATCACACAGAGCGCTATATGACGAAATCAAGAATCAGTTGATGGAAATTCACCGGCAGCGAGAAGCGATACAAACCTTCAATGAACAGTGGATTTTTACTGCAATAGCAAAGCGCGACGATTTGGATGTAATACGGGGCTGCTTCAATGCAAGGAGAGAAGATGGATATATGCGCAAGCTCGTTCAGCATCCACAGGTTCAGATTTGTGTAAAGAAGGTTGATTGCATCAAGAGTACCACATTACTAAAAGAGGGGAGTTCAAATGTCAACGGGTGAGAAGGTTCTACTTGATATTCTTACAGAAGTCAAGTCGATGACTGTGGATGAGTATTTTCGACGCCATGCGGAGATCGCGGACATGCCGGATATTCATGTAACCGACGAGTTCCATGAGGTTCGATTTAGTTATTCTAAGGCTCGGATCATGGCAACCGTTGATTATCTCCTATTAGGAAAGACGACACAAGTATCAACAATCAACTCATCAAATGAAGCACCTGTCGTTTTAACTGAATCTACTTTTGCCTATTTGGCCGCGTAAACATGGAGGATTCAGCAGTAAAATTTTTGGGATTCAGGGTTCCGCACATAGAGATCGATGTGAAAGAGGGCTTTTACTCTCAATCAAATGTGGAATACCATCAAGAGGTTGAGGTTCAGCAAAACTTCTCCAAGGATAACAATAGATTTATTGAAATCAGATTGCTGATTAGGATTACCGATAAAGCAGAGGTATTTAGACTTTTTCTTGAAGTTCATGGCGGATTTGAAGCCTCCAAGAGCGTGTCGGATGAGATATTTTCTCAGTTCTGTAAGTATAACGCTCCTGCGATTTTGTACCCCTACGCCAGAGCACTCATCACAACCTACACAGCCCAGGCGAACATGCCTCCCGTAATCGTTCCATTGGTTAGTTTTGTGCCATCGAAGGAACCCGTGAATCAGCCGGTGACTGAACCCTCTAAGGTCTAATAGCCAATACTCACTTCTCGGTGAGCATTGATAGATCCTCGATTGTCCACAATTTCTTAGTAATTCCCGCCTCCATTGCCGGTGTAACCCTCAGAGTTTTGTGAATACGCACAAAATTGTAATACATGAAGTGGAGCGCAATCGCGTGTTCGTGGTTCTCAAGCTTCTTTGAAAAGGCGTTTGTGAGGCGCGTGAATCTACGCATTGACATTCTCATCGTGAGGTTCTGCCGCTCAACGTAGCTCGTTGAAATGAGCTTCGGGTTCGGCTTTCCCTGGCAAGTTTCCTTCTTCGTTCCAGTACATTCCGCAGGACTATACCGCTTCTCTCCGCCCGGAGCCTCGCCGTAAATCTTCACTAACTGAGCGTAGTCAATATCTCCTCCAAAAGCGTTCTCTACCGCTTCGATATACACTTTCAACCCGTCTGTGGTCAACTGTACGCGATTGGAGAGGCGTGAGGCAACGTCCTGCATGAACATATTTGCGTAGGTCGCGTTGCGTTCGCCAACCATGTACGAAATGATAAGCTTTGAATCGGCATCAATCGCCGTCCATGTCCACACATCCCCTACGTCCTTCCGGTCCTTCATTTCTTCGGGCACGTTCTTCTGTTTGGCATAGACAAAGCTCCATATCTCGTCACATTCCACCCGCTTCGTTTTCAGATTCTTAACCGTCTCGTTGTGATACCATGCACAATGCGAACCAACATCAACGAGTAGCTTCGTCACGGTATTAATCGAAACCTCAGCGAGTCTGGACGTAGCGCGGAGGCTCGTTCCCTCGCAGAGAAGGCCGATGATCTGAGTACGTTTTTCGAGTGATAATCTGTTCATGGTAGCCTCAATTGTTCTACCATCAATATAACATTTCTTGCTTAAGAAGTCAAGCATAAAGTTCAGTTTAATTTGATGCCTTTGAATGTGACGAAATTTGCTCGTTCGTTCTTTCTAAACAGAAGATAAAAATGCCCCCAAGTCAGACCATCGAGTTGGGGGCATAATTACGCGGCGTTCAGCAATCGTCCGCGCTCGAACCGCTACCGTTTACCAAGTTACAGTCTCAACGGTATGCGTACAATCCACTTGGGAAGGAGATAAACCCTCTTTTTCTGAGGTTTATCGCGTTTCCACTTGTGATGTCGGCTCATGTGCCCTCCTCTCAGAGGCATTTTTAAGATTGACACTTGCACAAGCCGACAACGATTCGTATATTAAAGATACGGCGAAACGTTGTGCAGCTTGATAAGTGTATGCACGCGTGAGTTAATGGCCCTTGAAGTCTGACCACTTCAAGGGTTTTTTATTGCTTTTTCGGTGGGTTCTCCGAATCCAGATCCACCTCCGCATCGCTATTTACCCCATTCGTTTCGTCCGACTTTGCGCTCGTTTTGGGCTTTTTCACAGCACTTCTTTCTCGCAAGCCAAAGAAATCTGGCTTCTGGAAGAAGAACCATCCCGTCGCTCTTAGAATGATAAGGCGAGCTTTCTTCTCGTCCGGTGCGGTTTTGACTTTCGGATGCCCACCCTTCCTTAGGGCCTCTACTATGGCGGACCATAGCATAGGCTTTCTATCGTTCATTTCGATGATCTTTCTGACCGCTTTCGTAAGCGGCACACTGATGAAATCACCGATTTCAATCCGCGATGAGACGTTCCCCCCTCCACCAGAAGAAGCCACAGCGCCAGAAGTAGCGACATTGGAGATTCCGGGCCCCTGGGAGAGATCCTTGAACTCCTCCTCCTCGCCAGACTTGACAAGGAAGCGATTGATCATCTTCATCGTGGCGTGAATAGTGAACTGAATTTCGGTCGCCTTAGCTTGTAGCTCCGCAAGGTCCTCTCTGAGGAGGTCGATGCTTTGTTCATACTTGTTGTCCATACCAACCCTTTCGATTGTTGCTAAAAGATACGAAGATTTTCACCCCCATGCAAGTGCATACCGCAACAGTTATGTAATTGCGCTACGCATCCGTGGTTTTAGTAACACCAGAATTGCTCAAAACGGGTAGAATAATGCCAATTTTGGACAAATTGGACTTGGCGGGAAAACGCTAAAATAATTTCATCAAATGAGCATTGTGCGGTAGCACAATTTATCGCGGGTTAGACCACCGCTTTATCGCTGCTTTCAGGGCTATTTCTGAGCGTTTCTTGGCGCTTAGGGCCCTCGCTCTCGCGTGGCCACCCTTTAAGCCGCCAAGTCTGCCTAATGCCACAGCGTTAGGGTTCTTCGTTTCGGGAGGGAGTACTTCGTGCTTCTCACCCGTCGCCAGATCGGTAATGAGCTTGGCGAGGGCATTGGGGTCGCGGGGTCTTTTAGGTTTCTTCATACCCCAATATAATCAATCCTGCCTATCCGGTCAAGCATAAACCGGGGGCGAGGATTTCAAACTGAGACACTACCCTTCCTTGACATGAAGTGCTGAAAGTTTTATATTTGTTTTAGTTCATGATCAGAACCGATTGAAAGGATATTTCTCAAGTCCCGTTTAACCTTCCCCGCGATTCACCATCTAGTTCTTTCCCTCCTCAATGGTTCGTGTTGGCGTTGTGGCGAGATACTGTTAGGTTCATGTAATGGTCTGGAGTTTGCTTCTGTAGTGGGTAGTCTGAACGATGCTCCCGTCTGATCCTCTGTCACTGTTAAAAGTATCTCTTTTGTCCCCCAGAGGGAGACATTGGGCATGGTTTACAGGAGCCTGTCCGCATACATGGAACTAATAATGCCAAACGAATATGAACTGCCCTCCTACCGAGAGCTTGCTAAAGAAGTAAGATCGCTTAAACTTGAGATAGCAGAGCTCATGAAAATCGCGATTGCATCAAGCGATTCCGTTATGAGTCTGTCGAAAGCGTCAGATTACTTAGGCGTTTCGATGAACCGGATGTATAAACTCAATTCTGAAAAGGCAATCCCTTATTCGAAACCAGGGGGAAAGACCGCGTTCTATCGGAAGAGTGATCTGGATAGATGGGCAAGTAAGAACAGAGTGTCATCTCAGGAGGAGTTGCAAAGGGGCCGCGATGCGGCATAGCATGAATCCCGTGTGGCTTCACGTCAGGTGGGTGCCTGTTAGTGAAATGGTAAGCGTCCTGAGTTGGTATTGTGCAACGATGAGAATGATTGAGTCTGCTCTGGGGCGGCTCTTCGCTTGTTTATATTTATCATATCTCATCATGGGTTTGTGGTCAGTCGTCGTCGTCGTTTTGTGGTTGGGACAAACAAACGAGACGACGAGGGCCTATGGGAAGTTATGTAGAGGCGTGTAAGCGGTCTCTCACGATCCAGACTGAGAATCGTGCAATGAAGAGACGGCTTCGTGACCATCCGACTTCGCGATCACGTAGAGGAGAGATCAGCGTTTTTTCCTATGGTTCAAGGCGCAGACTTATTAAGGTGTTGTGGAATAACGCGGAACGATTTAAGTACTTTTTTACAATCACCTACAGGCAGAACGAACAGAGGTGCAAGATCACAAAACAACACCTTGACTATTTCTTGACGAGGTTCCGGAAAGCGTGCGGTTCGGACGTTGGCTTTGTGTGGGTGCTAGAATTTCAGAAACGTGGGGCAGTTCATTTTCATATCTGGATAGATCCGTTTTGCGTCTATGAGTTTGATAAATGGAAAGGGATGAGAGTTCGAAGGCAGGTCCAGCTACGTTTCAAGGATTCCGTCGAAGACTTGATGAGGTTTAAGTTCCTCACTTATCTGTGGCTAAAGGTGAGCGGACAGCTTGAGGACGAGAAGGCGTTGAAAGCAGCTACCGACCTTAGAGTGATTTCATCAAATGGCTTTATCAAGAGCTATGCCGTGAAGTATGGTTCGAAGTTAGAGCAGAAACAATTCGCGGGCACGGTTGATGTTTCAACGGGGGAAATTATTGATACGTGGGTGGGCCGCTTCTGGGGTCGGGCGAGATGCGTGCGCAATGTAACGTGGATTTCCTCGGATGATATTCAAGATGTACGAACGATGCGTAGGTGGATGCGGAGTTTTTGCGGGAAGAAGGGCTTTTCAGGAACATGGATGCTTTGGAATGTCAAAGGGGAAGAAAGGGTAAAGCGGATTTCCGAACAGATTAGACTGGAACGATTCGTTCGGAATTGGGTGGACGCAGACGGCAAGAGGAACTGAGGTATGCTTTGGAGACTGTGGACGAAGACAAGATCCTGGGCGTGCTGCGTGGTTTGTTGTGATCACACCGTGAGGCTGTTTACAATGAGTTACGAATTTCATATATTCGCGAAATGGTTTTGAATCCATGTCCCCCTTGGGAGTGGTCACTCGGATAATAATGATCCCGAATTTATTATGAATTATCAAGTTTAGACTAAGTGACACGGGGTGAACGAGAGGCTTGTGAGGATCAGCAGGAGTAGGGATCATTGACAAAAGGAGTGAAGCAGATGAAGGTCAAATCGCCTGATGAAGTTTGTTCTGAATACTCTGACAAGAAAGTAGCCTTGTCAATCAAGAAGCTGGGAAAGGAAGATATTCTTATTGAAGGCAATGCCATTAGTCTAGAGTTCTTGGGCAAATTGTTTTTGGCTGAATCGGCATTTCAAGAGGATTGTGGTTTTTCGATTTCCCCAACGGGTGCAGGATTGAATTTCTTCCCCAAGCGATCGAAGCTCGGCCTTTACATTCATCGGACTCCATGTTTGGAACGCGGGGGAGTCAAGAGATCGGGACGCTCGCGAATTGTGGGAAAGTGAATCCATGAATCCCAAAGTGTTTGTAATTCATGCAAGTGAAGACAAAGCAGAATTTGTCATTCCATTTGCTACAAGACTTAGGTCCGAGGGCGTGGATGCTTGGGTTGATGAGTGGGAGATGACACCGGGGGACAGAATTATTGATAAGATTTTCAATGAGGGAATTAGAAACGCAAAAGCGTTTATAATTGTGTTGTCGAAGCACAGCACAACAAAGCCTTGGGTAAGGGAGGAGCTAGATGCGAGTTTCGTAAAGCGCATCAGTGATGGGAGCAAAATAATTCCAGTTCTGATTGATGATTGCGATGTTCCAGAGTGCTTAAAATCAACTCTTTGGCAACGGATTCAAAATGTTAACAGTTATGATCTGGAATTTGCAAAGATCTCAAATGCAATATTTGAAACGCACGACAAACCGGCATTGGGAGAGACTCCAAAGTATCTGACCTCAGCGATACATTTGATGCCATCGCTTACTAGGATTGATTCGATTGTTCTGAAAATGGCCTGTGACTTAGCCTTGGCATCTGGAAATGCTAGAGTGACTCCAAACGTGATAATCAAAGGCTTAAAAGAGCAGGGTATTACAGACGACGACATTGTTGAGAGCATTGAGATCTTGGATCGTCGTGGTTATGTCAAGGCAACCCAGATGATGAACTTGAAGTACTGGGACTTCACTGTTACAACCTATGGTTTCGAACAGTACGCAATGGCTTATATCAAGGATTACGAGTCTATAATAAGATCCGTTGCCTTAGAAATAGTAAATAATGAAGACTTTGTGAATGGGTCAATAGCTGAGGCTGTTCATCAACCGATCATGTTGGTGAACCACATAATACAATTGTTTGCAGAGAAGGGTTTTTTCGTATCGGTAGCAAAGTCGTTAAGTGGTACTTGGAAGATATTGGGAATTGCGAGCGAGATGAAACGATGGATCAGATCTATTTAAGAATTGGGATCTCATCAGGAGCTCGGGCTATTATGGCTGAATTCAAATGACTAATGGTGGCGTGGTTGGAGAATTTGAATTCTATTATTCGCGTGAAATTCTCTTTAAAAGGTGGCTTCGTGTAGCACTTGTTGCAGGACTCGGATGGGTTACGGTATGGTTTCGTTCTCCGGAGTTGCCGTACGTTAAAGAAGGTTTTGAAGTGCTATTTTTATTGGGTACAGGGCTCCTGCTACGGAAGGCACTTTTGAGCGGGCCTCAGTTGATCATAAACAGTATGGGCGTGTGTGATAAGCGGCTTAAGATTGGAACGTTATCGTGGAGCAGGATAAACTCGTCTAAATTGCACGAGAAATATGGTGCGACATTGTTGTTGATCTCACTGCACGAGGACGGAATCGATCGGCCTCGGATGGGTTTGTTTCAGCGGCTGATGGCCAAATGGTATTCTTTGGAGGATGCATGCGATATGTGGATAGACTTGTCTGACCTCGCTTGTGATCCAAAGAGTGTCGCTACGACCATAGACAAGTCAAGAATGACGTCTGGATGATAGTCATGGTTCGTGCCGTTGGATGGTATTCAAAAACGCTTGAGAGTCACTCTATTGCGTAGCATGGTGTTAGTTTGTATCACACGGAACATGACGGGTTGGTACTGAGAATTGCAAATACAGGAAGAAAGGATTATATTATTTTTGTTAAGTGAAGAGTTTTTGTCCCGTATTTGTCCCACGAATTCAAACCGACGAAGGAAATTCAGCAAAGCACAACCAGAAAGGCAATAAAATGACTGCGGGAGTAATTCAGCGGTAGAATGCAAGCTTCCCAAGCTTGACGTCGCGGGTTCGATCCCCGTCTCCCGCTCTTAGAGCACCAGATCCTAATAAGGCGAGAACCATTCAAGAGACTTTCTTTTGATCTCGCCTTTTTTTATTCCCACACTCGGAGGAGCACTTCCTTGACGAAACATCTCTTGCTGTTCATCGTTGTCATTACTCTCTCCCTCCCCGCCGTCGCCCGACAGCAGGCAGAGCCAAAGATGCCGTCGATCGCCGAAAAGATAGTCGGAGCGGAAAAGTATTCTGGATACTTCACGTTCTACTGGGATGCCAAGGCCGGAAAGATCTGGCTCAGAATCGATAAGCTCGATAGGGAGTTTCTCTATGTCAATTCCCTTCCCGCCGGCATCGGATCCAACGACATCGGCCTCGACAGGGGACAATTGGGACAAGGCCGCGTCGTCACGTTCCAGCGTACAGGTCCGAAAGTTCTCCTCATCCAACCGAACTACTCGTACCGCGCCATCACGTCGGATAAGGACGAGAAGCGCGCCGTCGAAGAATCGTTCGCCCAGTCGGCGCTCTGGGGATTCGATGTCGCGGCCGCGACCGGAGATACCGTACTCGTGGATGCGACCTCCTTCTACCTCCGCGACGCCCACGACGTCGTCTCCGCGCTGAAGCGGACGAACCAGGGAGCCTACCACCTCGACCCTTCGCGCTGCGCCTTCTACCTCCCGCGCACAAAGAACTTCCCGAAGAATACGGAAGTCGAGGCAACATTGACGTTCGCGGGCGACGACCCTGGGTACTATCTTCAGCAGGTCGCCCCCACGCCGCAATCGGTCACGGTCCGGCAGCACCACTCGTTCGTCCAGCTTCCCGATTCGGGATACACGCCGCGGGCCTTTGACCCGAGAGGCGGGTATTCCTACACGGACTATTTTGACTACGCCACCCCCGTGAGCGAACCGATCGACAAGCGGTTCCTCGTCCGCCACCGTCTCCAGAAAAAGGATCCTGCCGCTCAGATGAGCGAGGCCGTCCGCCCCATCGTCTATTACCTCGACCGGGGCGCCCCGGAACCGATACGCTCCGCCCTTCTTGAAGGCGCGAACTGGTGGACCCAAGCGTTCGAAGCGGCCGGCTACAAGAACGCGTTCCGCGTCGAGCTCATGCCCGAGGGGGCAGACCCGATGGACGTTCGGTATAATGTGATACAATGGATCCACCGCTCGACCAGGGGCTGGTCCTACGGCGCAAGCATTTCGGATCCGCGCACCGGAGAGATCATCAAAGGCCACGTCTCGCTCGGTTCCTTGCGCGTACGGCAGGATTTCCTCATCGCCGAAGGGCTCATTGCGGACTATGAGGCGGGAAAGCCGACCGACCCGAGGATGCTCGCCATGGCGCTCGCCAGACTGCGGCAGCTCGCCGCGCACGAGGTCGGCCACACGCTCGGACTCTCGCACAATTACATCGCAAGCACGGAGCACCGCTCGTCCGTGATGGATTACCCGCCACCGCTTGCGCAGGTCATGGACGATTCGACGATCGATCTCTCGGAGGCCTACGCCACCGGCATCGGCGAATGGGACAAGGTTGCGATCGCATTTGGATACCAGGATTTCCCGGCCGGCACGAACGAACACGACGCCTGCAATGACATCCTCATGCAGGCCGCGAAGCGCGGGCTGATCTTTCTCACCGACCAAGACGCGCGTCCGCAAGGAAGCTCTCATCCCCAGACCCATCTGTGGGATAACGGTGTGAACGCCGTCGACGAACTCGCCCGTGTCATGAAGGTCCGTGCGGTCGCACTGAAGAACTTCAGCGAAAAGAAGATCAGACCCGGCATGCCGATGGCGACGCTCGAGGACGTCCTTGTGCCGATCTACATGGGACACCGCTATCAGGTGGACGCGACGTCCAAGGTGCTTGGTGGCCTCTCCTATACGTACGCTCTCCGAGGCGACGGACAACTCGTGACACAGATCGTACCGCCGGACGACCAGCGCAGGGCCCTCACCGGGCTTCTCGCGACCATCCAGTCCGACGCACTGGCGCTTCCGGAACGTATCATCTCGATCATTCCGCCCCGGCCTCTCGGGTACGACCGCGGCAGGGAACATTTCAAGATCCGGACGGGGATCACGTTCGACCCCCTCTCGGCGGCTGAAGCCGCGGCGAACGGGACGCTCGGCATGATCCTGCACCCCGCGCGCGCGGCGCGGCTCGTGGAATATCATGCGCGCGATCAAAAGTACCCGGGATTGGAGGAGGTGATCGACAAACTCCTTGCCGCAACCTGGTACGGTGACCACGGGAAGGGATACACTGCCGAGATCAGGCGCGTCGTTGACGCCTCCCTCATGTACCAGCTCATGACGCTCGCCTCGAACACCGTGGCATCGACGCAAACGAGGGCCATCGCCACGCTCAAGATCTCGGAACTCAAACATTGGCTGGACAAACAGGTGGGGACAACAAAGGACGAGGAACAGAAGGCGCATCTCCTCTTCGCAGCCTCCCAGATCCGACTGTTTGAGGAGAACCCGAAGTACGTGAACCTGACACAACCGGAGGATGTTCCCGATGGGCCGCCCATCGGAGACGACGAGGATCTGGAATAAACTGCGGGAAATCCGTATATTATTGCCCGCAATGAGTATGATGGGTGCTTAGCTCAGCTGGTTCAGAGCGCCGCCCTTACAAGGCGGAGGTCGTAGGTTCGATCCCTACAGCACCCACTCCTTCACTCTTCCCGCCCGACAGAGATCCGTATTCCCCGCGCGCCAATTCTCAGGATGCGTCGTAGGTCGCGTGAAAGTCGAACCAGCTCCGCTGGTTGAGCCGAACCCCCTTCTCCGGATAGAATGACCGATAATGGGCCGCAATATCGTCGAAGTCATGCCACCCTCCGTCGGTCTCCTCCCCGAACGGACCGGAACTCCCTGTCGGAAACGTGGCGCGCGGGCCGAGCGCCGAGAGCGCCTGCCACCGAAGTGTATTGCGGATGGACCGCAGAGCGGACCGTTCACGCGCTTCGTCGTACGCCCGAAACCCATCGAATTGGTTGATCATCTTGAACTTCGTGTATCCGAGCCCCCGAAGGAGTTCCAGCCAGTGAAGATCGCACGCCTCGCAGCTAATATATAACGGAGGCGCCGGCCCGCGTAGTCCGCCGAAACAGAGATTGTCGTTTCCCTCGATGTCGATCTTCAGATAGTAGGGGACTCCGTATGACTCGATGAGCGAGCCGATCGTGGAGCAGCGAACCGCCACGCTGTGAAAGCCCTTTACTCCCCGCTGGCCCATGAGCGGCTGAAACGAACTCCATTCCGTGTGCGTATGGTTTACCCAAAAGGTCTGCTCCGAGGCCTCGGCCGCGATCCCGATATCAAGAAGGATGAGCGAGCCGTCGGCGATCTCGCGGGAGAAGTTCGTTCTGCCCGCTCCGGCGAGAACGAGGTTCGCTTCCACAGCGACGACCCGAAAGCCTTTGGCGAGATAGTGGCGCGTGTCCTCCCCCTTGTGAAACCCGATGTCGAACACGAGTTGGCGGTTCATCTGGCCCGTTCTGTTACCCCTCCCGCTTCACGATGACGAGGGAAATATCGTCGTACACTTTCGCTTCTCCGATGAACCGGGCGACCGATGACGTGATGCGCGTACCGAGCTCCTCCGGCGAGAGCCCGCCGGAGACCGCCAGGAGATCGGTGAGACGGGACGAGCCGTAGAACTCTCCCCTCTCGTTCTTCGCATCGGGGATCCCGTCGGAAAAGATCACCAGCATCTCCCCGAGGAGCAATTCGATCGTCTGCTCGGCGAATGCCGTCTCCGGGAAGATGCCGATCGCCGGGCTCCCCTTCCCCGTTGGTTCGACAGTGGTACCCCGCACCGCAAGCGGGGGCAGGTGGCCCGCGTTGACGAGCTTCACCACGCCCGACCCCGGACTGATCTCAAGCAGGGCGAGCGAGGCGAACATGTTGCGCGTCGTATCCCGGTACATGAGCGCATTGATCTTTGAGGAGAGCTGGCTCAGGGACGTGCTTTCCGGCGCGAACGCCCGGATCGTCGCCTGGAGCCGTGTCGTCACCAGCGCGGCCCGGACGCCTTTCCCGGCGACGTCCGCGAGCGAGAAAAGATGTCTCTCCTCGTCCAACCGTTCATAATCGACGAGGTCCCCCCCGACCTCGTTCGCCGCTTTCGTCAGGAGCCAGGCGGACCATCCCTCCACCGATGGGGCGCGATCGGGCTGGAGGGCCGCCTGGATCACGCGGCCGGCTTCGAGCTCGCTTTGGGCGAGGAGCTTGTCCTTCAATTCGAGCATGAGGATGAAAATGAGGATCACTTCGGCCGCGGCGTCCGTCTTGACAGTGACGACCCCATCCTCCTCTCCGAACGTGAAGCTATGAGAGCTCAGCATAAAGATCATACTCAGGACGAACAGAACCCTTCTCGCGGGAGTGAGCTTAAAAGAAAGTGACTTCAGGAGCCAGCCGACGGTATAGAACCAGCGCTTGAAGCGGCTCATCTCGCCGAGCCGCTCTTTCCTGTGACCGTCGATGAAGAGCTCCTTCAGCTCGTCAAAATCGCGGCGCATGGTCCGCTGGAAATCACCTCGGGCAATGTCCTGGCGCAGCGTCCTTCCCATCCCCTGTTCTTCAGACCGCGGGGGCTTTTCTCTTGCCATTATGATGCTCTTCTCTGTACGTTCAAATGAGTTCTCACAGTATACGGATATACCGGACCGATGTTCTCGGCACGTAGCTGCGAGTGTGTCAAAGGAGTCACCTCCCTTTCAAGCGGAATTGGGTTCAACGAGGGAGACGCTGGGACCGGGCGGTGAAGGATCGAGGGCACTCCGCGCTACAGGAAGAGGCCGTGAACGATGCCGATCTGCCATGCAGAGAAGAGCCCGAACGAAACACTCAATGCGCCCGCCGCAAGACGCACGAGGTGGCTGAGCCGTTCATGCCGGGCGGTAAGGGCAAAGGGGAGACCAATGAGCGTGCTCATGAGGAACATGCCGCCAACGGAACCGACGCCGAAGATGCCGATATAGAGGAGCGCGAGGGTACGCGAAGGAATGGTCGCCAAGACGACAAGCATGAGAGCAGCACTGCCAGCCATGCCGTGCACCATGCCGACGAGGAACGGCTTCTTGCCGACGTGGGTCGCGTGGTGGTTCTCTGCTGCGTGGACGGGAAGTTTGGCTGCTTCATGGATGTGGGGGTGAATGTGGAGATGCTCATCGTGCCGGTGTACGTGAACGTGGAACTTCCCTCCGCGGGCGATCTTCCAGAGGACGTTCGCGCCGAGGATGACGAGCATCAGCGCGACGGAGAACTCCATCCCTTGAGCGAGTCTGTCCGGGATATGAACGTGAAAAGCGATGACGGCGAGGCCGATGAGAAGGAGCGACGAGGTGTGGCCGAGACCCCAGAGCGCTCCGACGATGGAGGAACTCCAGAAACTCTTCCGTTCACTGACGATCGTGGAGACCGCGATAAGATGGTCCGAATCGAGGGCGTGTTTGAGCCCCAGAACGAAGCCAAAGCCGAGTATGGAGAGAACGCTGGTGTCCATGGTTGGGTGGTAACATACGGAATTTTACGAAAACCTTCAAGCCGTATAGGGGCGCTAGACGTGATTCCGGAGCATGAGTTCCTTCGGATGGGGCTGCAGATAGACCTGGTCCGCGATGTAGACGATATCGTGCTTCTTCACATAGTGCCGGAGGAGCGTCAGCGGCACGACGATCGGGACGAGCTCTTTCCGGAAATCCTCGATCGCATCGAGGACGTCCTGTTTCTCCCCGCTCGGCAGATGGTCCTTGAGAAATCCCAGGATGTGCTGCAGGACGTTCGCGTTCTTCTTCGTCGTTGCCTTGACGGCGAGACCTTCCATGAAGAGCCGGCTGTACGACTCCTTCAGTAGGGGATACGCCGTCTTCTTCGCGTTCGCGACGATGGGGCCCAGGAGGTCATAATGTTTGGGACTGTGGGCGAGCAAGAGGTACTTGTGGGCCGCATGAAACCGGACGAGGTCCCCGACGCTGAACCGCCGGCGAGTCAGCTCCTGCAGCCGGTGATAGGAAAAGACGCGGACGATGAAGTTCTCCCGCAACCCTGGATCGTTGAGGCGCCCCTCCTCCTCGACGGGAAGGAGCGGATAGGTCTCCATGAGGACCTTTGTGAAGAGCCCCCGGCCGGTCTTCGTCGGAATGCCGTTCTTCGCGAAGACCTTCACCCTCTCCATGCCGCAGCTCGGAGAATCGCTCTTGAAGATATACCCGCTCAGCCCGAGCGCCTCGAGTGAAGTCGCACGTCGCTCGGCGTACCGGACCATCTCATCGGTCCAGTCCTTCTCGCTCTTGACACCGACCATCCGCGGGGCATCCGGCGTTCCCACGAGCCGAACGGGCTCCCGAGGCACCCCCATGCCGACCTCGAGCTCCGGGCAGACCGGCACCCATTCGAAATAGGCCCCAAGCACGTCGGTGAGATACCGGTCCTTCTTATGGCCTGCGTCGAACCGCACTTTTTCTCCGAGAAGGCAGGTGCTGATGCCGAGCCGGATCGGAAGCGGGGAGGTTTCTGGCTGATCGTGTTTCGGGGTCATGGTCGCGTGCTGAGGTCAGAATTCGGCGCTGATACCGATGGAGGGGATGGTGCCGATCGATCTGGACTCCTCCAGCAGCTTCGTACGCGCGTTGAACACGGGAATGGTTGACGGCCTTGTGTTGTCGGTTGTCTGAATGTCAATGTAGGGAATTCGATCCCCATCTTCAAAAACGCCTGCGACCTCGCCTACACAGGGAGGCACGTTCGGCACCGAAGCGGAGAAAGAAGCGAAAAATCAGGAAAATCAAAGAATTGGAAAACGCAGGAACTATGGGCCAAAAAAAGTGAATTTACGATGGAAGTACCAAGAAAACGTAGAATCTGTGCGGCTTTCGAACTTCCGGAACCACTGATGCCTGTGCGCCAGAACAGATACCCTGTTGATTATTTCTCTCTGGGTCGTACATTCGTTGTAGAACATACAAGAAATGAAGGCAAACTATGAAGATCCTTTTTGTCGACGACGAACCTCAGTACCTCCTGCTCGGCAGGCATTATCTGGAGGACCAGGGGTGGAACGTGACCACGGCGGACAACGGCGATGACGCGCTGGAAAAATTGGCGTCGAGTTCATTCGACATTATCGTCTCCGACGTCTATATGCCGATCATGGACGGTCTAAAATTCCATAAAACCGTGCGCGCAAACCCCAAGTACGTCGCACTCCCCTTTCTGTTCGTCTCGGCCTTCGACGACCCGCATACGCTGTCCGCGGTCGCCACCGGGAAGCATGACGCCTTCCTCAAGAAGGGACGCGCCCCCTCCGAGATGAAGGAATGGATCCTCTATCTTACGACACCCGAGGAGAAGCGCGGAAACCCTCCCACGGCCGGAGGATTCCCCCGCGCGGACCGGGTTGCTCCCCATTCCCTCAACCGCGAGGACCGCGCGCCACGTCGGTACGACTCGCGCACGCGGTAGATTACTTGCCCTCCTGAAACTCCATCGCCGGGAGACCTGGGGTCGCGCGGCGTTCGCCGAACCTCCACACCCTCTTTTTGAACAGCTTTGCGAAGAACTCTGGAGCTGCTTCGCGCATCTGATCCACCTTTGTATACACGACCGGCACGAGAATGAGCGTCAGCAGAAGTGAACTTGTCAGACCCCCGATGAGCGCCCAGGCAAGACCGGATTTCCATTCGGCGCCGGCCGACCCGCTGAGCGCAATGGGGAGCATCCCAAAGACCATCGCGACGGTCGTCATGAGGATCGGACGCAACCGCGTGTGACCCGCTTCAAGGAGAGCTTCGAACGTACTCAGTTTGCGCTCCAAGCGCATCTGGTTCGTGCGGTCTACGATAAGAATCGCATTCTTACCTACGAGACCCACCAACATGATGATACCAAGGATCGAGAAGATGCTGAGCGATTTCATCGTGAGGGCAAGCGCCAACAGGGCGCCGATCATCGCGACGGGGATAGAAAAGAGCACAACGAACGGGTAGACGTAGGAATCATACAGCGCCACCATGATCATGTAGACGAACAGGATAGCCGCAAGGAGCGCGAGGCCCAGATTACCGAAGCCTTCGGCCTGATTCTTTAAATCGCCGAGATAGCTCACCTTGATACCCTCCGGGAGCATGCCGGCGAGCTTCAATTTGATATCCGACCCGATCGATCCACTCGGCCGGCCGACCGCCTGTGAGAACACGGTCACGGAGTAGTTGCGGTCCTGGCGCTGGAGCTTCGTCGGTCCCGTCGTCTGGTAGACGCTCGCGAACTGTCGCAGTTCGATGAGCTGCCCCTTCTTGTTGAGGAAGGTCATATTTTCGACGTCGCTCGTCCGAGACCGGTCGAATTCATCGAGCACGATTCGGATGTCGAATTCGTTCGTCCCCTCCCGGAACTTCGAATCCTCGTCGCCGTTATACGCAACGCGGAGCGTTGCTCCGACCTCCGCGAGATTCAGTCCCAGCGAGGCCATCTTTTGCCGGTCAAACTCGATGCGGGTCTCCGGCTTCCCCTCCTCTGAGGAGAGGCGGACATCAGAGGTTCCGGGGATGCCCTTCATGAGATCCGCGACCTTGACAGCGGCCGCCCTGACCTCATCGTAGTCCGTTCCGCTCACGAGGATCTGGATCGGGGCCTGGTTCGCCGTCCCGAAGATGCCGATCGGGTCGACGCGGACCTTCACCCCCGGCAGTCGCAGGAGCTGCGACTTGATGTCCCGTTCCACGTCATCGGTCGAGCGAGCGCGCTTCTCTTTCGGCGTCAGGGTCACATTGAGTTCTGAGGTGTTGTTCGACGTCTGTCCGAAGAAGCCTTCGCTCGACGTACCGACATTGACGAACATCCTCTTGATCTCCGGCACCTTCGACATCACCTCTTCGACCTCCCGCGTCGCGAAATTCGTGCGCTCAAACGTCGCTCCCGGCGGCAGCTCAAGGGTCACCGTGAACTCCCCGCGGTCGGCGACCGAGATGAACTCGCTTCCGATGAACCCGAGGGGAACGAGTGCGAACGACGCGACGAACAGGGCGAGCGCGGCCACCATGACCTTCCAGCGGTTCTGGAGGCTCCACCGGAGGACGGTGAGGTAGACCTCCGAGAGCGCCTTGAACCGGGACTCGAACCACACGGAGAATTTCCCCAACAGAGAACGCGTGCCGAGATGCTCCAGTTTCGCGAAACGCGAGGCGAGCCACGGCGTGATCGTGAACGATACGAGGAGGGACATGAGAGTGGAAAAGACCACGACGAGCGCGAATTCCCTCATGATATTGCCGACGAGGCCGGACACGAGCGACAGCGGGATGAACACGACGACGTCGACCAGCGTGATCGAGAGAGCGGCGAAGCCGATCTCGTTGCGCCCCTTGATCGCGGCGGTGATCCTGTCGTCCCCCATTTCGAGGTGGCGGTAGATGTTCTCCAGAACGACGATGGAATCGTCGACGAGGATGCCCACAACAAGGGAGAGCCCGAGGAGCGTCATGAGATTGAGCGACATGCCGAATACGTACATGCCGATGAACGACGAGACCATCGATGCGGGGATCGCGATCATGACGATGACCGAATTCCGGATGCTATGGAGGAAGGCGAGCATGACGAGCGCGACGAGCATGACCGCGACCAAGAGGTCGTGCGTCACCGCGTTGGCGGCGTCGAGGGTGAAGATCGAGCCATCTTGGGCGATATCGAACTTGAGGTGGATGTTCTGGAAGGTCTTCTCGATCTTCGGAAGCTCCGCCCGGACGCTTGCGCTCACATCGACGGAATTTGCGTCGTTCTGCTTCACCACCAAAATGCCCACCGACGCCACGCCGTTGATCCGCGAAAGTGTGGTGTACTCCTTCTGTCCGTCCTGCACTTCCGCGACGTCCGACAAGAGGATGTCGCCGCCGGACTTCGACTGTCCGATCGCGAGCTTGCGAAGGTCGTCCACGGAACTGAATTTACCCGCGATGCGGACGATGTACTGGTCCTCACCCTCTTTCACTTTTCCCGTCGGGAAGTCGAGATTCGACGACTTCACCGCTTGCGTCACTTGAAGGATCGATAGCCCGTATGACCGGAGCTTGTGGGCGTCGACGTTGATCCTGATCTCGCGTTCGTCCCCTCCGACGAGGGCGACCTGTGCGACGCCCGGAAGCTTCGAGATCTCGGGCTGGATCCTGTCCTTGAGGAGCTGGTAGAACTCCCGGCTCGGCATGTTGCTGGTCGCTCCCATCCGGATCACGGGCCGTTCATCAATCGCGAACTTCGTGATCGTCGGGGTCTTCGCCCCGTCCGGGAGTCGGAAGGCCACTTCGTTGACCTTCCGCTGGGCATCTTGGAGCGCGATGTTCACGTCCGCCGACTGAAGGAACTCGATGTTGACGAACGAGATGCCTTCCGACGAGGTCGAGTAGACGGCCGAGACCTTGTCAATGCCCGAGACCGCATCCTCGATGAGTTTCGTCACGGAGGTCTGCACCTCGTTCGGGGAGGCGCCGGGGTAGACGGTGCTGATCGTGACGAAGGGCGGCGTGATCTTCGGCAGAAGTTCGTACTTCAGCTGGCTGTAACTGACGATGCCGAGCACCGCAAGCGCCGAAAAGAACACGACGACGAGGGACGGCCGCTTTATGGATAGTTCTGTAAGTGTCATGACGCTTTCTCCTTCACGCGCGGTCGCCGCGCGTACGGCTACTTGATAATTTCAACGATCGTGTTGTCTTTGATGTTGTTCTGTCCGTTGACGACAACGGACTCGCCTTCCTTCAGGCCCTGGAGCACTTCGATGACCGTTCCGATCTCGGAATCAACGATGATGTCGCGCAGTTTCGCAACCCCGTCTTCGACGACGAACACACGTGCCTGCCGTACGCTTCCTACGAGGGCCTGCCGGGGAATGGTGAGGGCGGCGTCGTGCTCGAGCGAGGAGAACGTGATGAGCGCGAACATCCCTGCCTTTAGCGGCGTCTCGCTGCTATTCTTGAGCGACACTTCCGCCGCGTACGTATGCGACTCATCCCCTTTGGCGCTGATGGCCTGCAGGGTCCCCTGGAAGACCGCCTTCGGGTAGACGTCCGTCGTCACGGTGACCAGGTCGCCCGGGTGGAGCCGGAACACGAGGTTCTCGCTGACGTTGATCTTGACCTTCAGCGTGGAGATGTCCACGACGTTCGCCACGACGTTTCCGGACTGCACATACGATCCGAGATTCACCGGCCGGGCCGTCACCACTCCCTCGATGGGCGACGTGATCTTCGTGTCGTTGTACTGGCGCCTTGCCGTCACATACTGCGATTCGACGGCCTTGAAGGACAACCGGGCGGATTCGAGCTGCGCGTCCGTCGACGCCTTTTGGGCAGAGAGCGCTTGCTGGCGTTCGAGGTCCTTCTTCGCCTTCTCATAATTCACCTCGGCGGCCTCGAACGCCGCTTTCTTCATCTCGTCGTCGACCTGCATGAGGACGGTGCCGGCGTGCACCGGATCCCCCACGTCCACGCGCATGGCGACGATCTTACCCTGCACCTCCGCGACGACCGCGACGTCATTACGGCCGTAGACGGTACCAACGAGCGCATGCGTATTCGTCAGCTGCTGGCGGACGACGGGGCCGACCGACACGGGGATGGCCCCGAGAATCCCGTTTTGGGATTTGGCGTCCATCCGGGACTTGTTATAGAGAAGCACCGTGACGAGGAGCGCAAGAACGAACGAGCCCCAGAGAATGACCTTCTTCTTATTCATACCATGTACCCTTCTTATGAACCGCTATTGGCCAATTGCTTTGTGCAGCCGGGCGTTCGACAGCTGATAGTCGACGAGCGACTGCGTATACGACGTTTTTGCCTGGAGGAGAGCCACCTCGGCGTCGAGCAGGTCGGAATTGAGGGCGATGCCAGACTTGAACCGTTCGTCCGTCACGCGGTAGTTCTCCGCCGCCTGCCCGACACTCTGTTGTGAAACGAGGATCCGTTCACCGGCCTGCTTCATGTTGAGATACGCCTGTGTCACCTCAAGTGCGACGCCGTCCCGGAGCTGGGAACGGGCATCCATAACTTGCGAGAGCTCGGCCTGGGCCTGGTTCGTCTGATGCACCGTTGTTCCCCAGTTCCAGATGTCCCATGAGGCCGACACGCTCACGTCCCAGGTGTCCTTCCAGAGATCCTGCGTGGGGACGAGGCGTTGGTTCGGCCGCGCGTACGTATAGCCTCCGGAGAGGTAGACCTGCGGGAACCAGCCCGAACGCGCGAGCGTCACGCCGTTCTCGCCTGCCTGTACCCTGTATTCCAGGGCCTTCAATTCCGGACGCTGTTCGACCGCCCGCCGTACGAGCGCCGCGACGTCGGGGAGCGCGCCCGGGCGCAGGAGCGAATCCCCCTGCCCGGCCTCCGGAAGGACCGGGACGGATACGAGCTGGGTCTGGGTCTCCAAAGGGATGCCCATGACGTTGTTCAGCCCGATCATCGCCAGCTGGACGTTGTTGTTCGCATCGATCTGCTGAAGTTGAACGTTCGAGTATTGCACCTGAACCTTCAGCACGTCGTTGTTCGTCGCCATCCCCTGGGCAAGAAAATTCTGCACGTCCTGAAGATGCGCCTTGACCTGGCCGGCGTTCTCGTCGATGAGCTTCTTGAACTCGATCGCCTTGAAGAGGGACCAGTACGCGTTCGTCACGGCGTAGACGAGCTCGGAGCGGTCCTTGTTGTATTCTTCGCCGGCAGCCTTCGCGACATTCTCCGACATGGAGGAGCTACTCTGGACCCGGAACCCCGTGAACAGGGGCTGTTGGAGCGAGAGACGCACATTGTAGCTGTTCACGATCGACGGCGAGATCGTGTACGACCCGGAGAGCGGCGGCGGGAGCGTGAGAACGAACGGCGGAACGCTGCTGAACCGGGTGTAGGAACCGTTCGCCTTCACTGAGGGCAGCCCGGCGGCGTTTGCCTCGCTTGCCCGCGCCTCCGCGGCATCGACGCCCGCACGCGAGGCGTGCAGCGTCCGGCTCTTGTCCAGCCCGATATTGATGCTCTGTTCGAGCGTGAGCGGGCGCTGTTCCTGGGCATGCGCAGGCACGGCAGCCAGCGCGGCGAGTATGAAGATCGTGATCGTCGTTCGTACCATAAGTGGCTCCTCCGGTTACACAGTTGCGTTATTGGAAAGGTATCTCGGTTTTGCCTCGTCGGTGAGGATACCTTCAAAAATGATCTTGATGATCGCGTCGAACACCTGTGCGGCCGAATAGGGGACCTGGCTGAGGACCTCCGGGCGGATGATGTTCTGGATCGCATTATTGTAGATCATGAGAACAAGCTCGCGGTCGACGTCCGTGCGGAACACGCCCTTCTCCCTCCCCTCCTTCAGGAGATTGCCGAAATACCGCATGATGCTCTGGGTGCGGTAATGATCGATCTCCTTCCAGATGTGTGGGGCGTTCTTTTCCAGGTCCTCCATAAGGGGTCGGCCCATCTTCGCGTACTGCATCGCCACGAAGGTCATCATGTTCTTGAGCTTCACGACGAAATCGGTATTCTCGTCGAGAAGGAACCCCTGGCAGCACTGGTCCATCTGTGCGATCGTCGTTCGGGTCACCTCCATGACGAGGTCGTCCTTGCTCGGGAAGTACTTGTAGAGCGTCTTTTTGCTCATACCGAGCTTCGTGGCGATTTCATCAACCGTTACCTTGTTGAATCCATAGAGATAGAATTGCTCACGGGCGGCGGCGCAAATGCGGCTTTTTATCTCTGCATCAGTGTCCATGACCTTCTCCTTGTACAGCGGAAACCTATAGAGTATTTACAGTTTCCAGAGGGTGATAAAAAAAGCAGTAAAATACTGCAATTATAGCCAATAAATTCTTTAGAATACTCTATTGGTTTCTACGGTTTCCAATATAAGAAGTTTCACTCATCTATCCAAATCGAAATTATTCCTTGCCTTTTTGTCGAGTGCGGCCTTTTTTCGACCCCGAATTGAGCTGAAATGCGTTCTTGACGAAGTTGAGCGTCTAGCGCACCGGGGTTGGTGGAGGCCTGCAACTCGGCGAAGTGTGAGGATCTCATGCGTGAGGATTTTTTTCTGTGGCACCTCCGGGGGGGGATCGTGCTCGAGGGGAGCGCTCCGCTCTCAGACCACGTCTTGACCGTCCTCTCGGCGAGGCTCATGAGCGACAACGACTACCTGCGTTAATAATGTCGATCGATCCATGGTACGATCGCTACGTTCGTTCTTATTGACGACTTCCGCCGGCAACGTCGAGGCGTCATCGCTCCGGAACGTGTCATTTCTTGCTTCTGAGGACCTTTCGGCCTATCTTTCTTCCCACATGAAACCGGCAGAACAGATCATCCGCATCACGTCGCTCGATGCGCCCTACTTACGGCCGTACCGGACGCTTCGGCGTCCGGCGGATCATTATAAGGAGGGGATCTTCGTCGCCGAGGGGGAAAAGGTCGTCGAACGCCTCCTCATGTCCTCGTTCACGATCGTCTCCATCCTCGCGACCGAGACATGGCTTGAGCGGATCCGCCGGACGCAAGGGGCGCCGCGCCTGCCAGAGGTGCCGATCTATCTCGCCGGGAGGGACCTCATGGAGGAGATCGTCGGGTTCAACCTCCACCAGGGGATCATGGCGGTCGCACGAGTCCCGGAGGAACGATCCCTCGACGAGACCATCCGGGCCATCGCCGCCCCTCACCTCCTTGTCGCACTCGACGGTCTGGTCAACGCGGAGAATGTCGGCGTCGTCATCAGGAATTGCGCCGCGTTCGGCGTCGACGCACTCGTCGTCGGTGCGTCGTCCAGCAGTCCCTATCTTCGCCGCGCCGTCCGGAACTCCATGGGGACGGTCTTCGATATGCGCATCGTCCACGTGGACGACCTCCCGGAAGCGCTTCGGGGACTCAGCCGGGAATACGGGACAAAGGTCGTTGCGACGACCCCCGCCGGCACCCCGATCCACACCTCGAACGCTCTACGGGGGAACTGCTGCATCGTCCTTGGAAACGAGGGGGAAGGGATATCGGACGATGTGCTCGAGGCCTGCACCGACCGCGTGTCGATACCGATGCTCAACGACACCGACTCGCTGAACGTCGCCAGTGCGAGCGCCGTCTTCCTCTACGAAGCCCGGCGCGAACGCGACAGGACGTAAAAAAGCCGGTTCCTTCGTGCAAAGGAACCGGCCCGAACCGCCATTTCCCGCTGTTAACCCACTTCGATGAGTTCCTTGCTGGAAAAGAAGTAATTGATCTCGCTGAGGCCGTTCTCCGGAGAGTCGGATCCGTGCACGATATTCTCCCCCTTGTTGTCGGCGAAGAGCTTCCGGATGGTGCCCGGGGCCGCATCCTTCGGATCGGTCGCGCCGATGAGCGTACGGTAATCGGCGACGGCGTTCTCTTTTTCAAGGGCGATCGGGACGCACGGCCCGGAGCTCATGAACTCCACGAGCCCGTCGTAGAAGGGCCTGCCTTTATGTACGGCGTAGAACCCGCCGGCAGATTCCTTCGACAGCCGGACCTTCTTCATCGCCAGAACGGTGAAGCCGGCCTTTTCGATCCGGGCGACGACCTCGCCGATGAGATGCTTCCGGACGCAGTCCGGCTTGAGAATAGCTAATGTACGTTCAACCACAGTATGCTCCATGTATGATGAATGATGTTCGATTTACGTTCATGCAGATCAAATCTCCGAGTCCTACTCGGTAGGATACCCCAGTTCCTTCCAGCGCCGCCACCCCCCGTCCATCGAGACGACGTTCGTGTATCCCATCTTCTGAAGGTTGTCGGCCGAGAGCGCGGACCGAAATCCACCGCCGCAGTAGAGAATGATCTCCTTGTCCTTGTCGGGCGCCTTGCCCTCCACGTCGCGCTCGATGATCCCTTTGCCGAGGTGGATCGCGCCGGCGATGCGCCCTTTTTCCCACTCGTTGTCTTCTCTCGTATCGACGATGAGGAGAGCTTCCCCCGCATCGAGCCGCCGCTTCACTTCCTCGGGGTTCGTTTCCTTCACGCGGCGTTTTGCGTCGTTGACGAGGTCAAGAAATGCCTGAGAGTGCGCCATGGTCGTTCCGAGTATGGTTATTTCTTCCGTTTGGACCGCGACGCTGCCGTGCCGCGCGAGACCACGAAGGTCTTTTTCGACGATTTCTTGCCGACGAGCGAGTAGACCATCCGTCCAATCATCGCAGGACTCTCCACAACATGGATCCCCGCCTTCTTCATCGCCTTCATCTTCTCGACCGCCGTTCCTTTGCCGCCAGAAATGATCGCGCCCGCGTGGCCCATGCGGCGACCCGGAGGTGCCGTCCTGCCCGCGATGAAGCCGACGACAGGCTTGTTGAAATGCTTGCGTACGTAGTCGGCCGCCTCTTCCTCCGCGGAACCGCCGATCTCGCCGATCATGATCACGGCGTCCGTCGCGTCGTCCTCGCGGAAGAGCTTCAGGGCGTCGATGAACTGTGTCCCGATGATCGGGTCGCCGCCGATGCCGATGCATGTCGACTGACCCATCCCGAGCTCGGACACCTGCCAGACGGCCTCGTACGTCAGGGTGCCGCTGCGGGAGATGATGCCGACCTTCCCGGGACGATGGATGAATCCCGGCATGATGCCGAGCTTGCACTCGCCGGGCGTGATGATGCCGGGACAGTTCGGGCCGATCATCCGCGTTCCGGTGCGCAGAAGGTATTCCTTCACCTTCACCATGTCCCGGATGGGGATCCCCTCGGTGATCGTGACGATGAGTTGTACGCCCGCCTCCGCGGCTTCCATGACCGCTTCCGCTGCGAATGCCGCCGGGACGAAGATGATCGACACATCGGCCCCTTCTTCGCGGACCGCATCGGCGACGGTGTTGAACACCGGCACCGGCCTCTTGAACGGATATTCATCATTGCCGTTGTACTGGATCCCTCCCTTGCCGGGAGTGACGCCGGCGACGATCTTCGTCCCGTAGGCGATCATTTGCTGGGTGTGAAACGTCCCCTCTCCGCCGGTGATCCCCTGGACAACGACGCGTGATTTCTTATTGACAAGGATGCTCATACGATTTCAGAGTAGAATAATGTTCGATGTGGTGGCTTAAATGCAGAACAAACAGCTGGTGACTCAGACACTTTCCAGAAAATCTCCTGTGCGCAAGATGGTCGATTCGTCGAAGCGTTTACCCAGAATCTGCAATCCGATCGGGAGCCCCTTGGCATCCTTCCCGCACGGGATGCTCAGGCCCGGGATGCCGGCGAGATTCGCCGAGACCGTGAAGACGTCCGACAGGTACATCGTCAGCGGATCTCCCGCCTTCTCCCCTACCGCGAACGCCGTCGTGGGCGTCGTGGGAGTGAGGATGCAGTCCACTTCGCGGAACGCGTTCTCGAAGTCGTTCACGATGAGGCGGCGCATCTTCTGCGCTTTCCTGTAATACGCGTCGTAATACCCCGCGGAGAGCACGTACGTCCCGAGCATGATGCGTCGCTTCACTTCGTTGCCAAATCCCTCGCTGCGGGAACGCGTATACATCTCCGCGAGAGTCGTTCCGTCGGACCGGCGTCCGTACCGCGCACCGTCGAACCGCGCGAGATTGGAAGACGCTTCCGCCGTCGAGATCACGTAATATGTCGCGACCGAATACTCCGCATGCGGGAGCGAAACGTCCCGAACGACCGCTCCGCGCGCCCGGAGGAACTCCACGCGGGACATGATCGCGTCCGCGATGCCCTTGTCGAGCGCCGTTGTGAAATATTCCTTCGGGAGCCCGACACGCAGGCCTTTGACATCTCTCGTGAGGGCGTCCACGTAGGCCGGAACAGCTTCGCGCGAAGAGGTCGCATCCGACGGATCATGCCCGGCGATCACCTGCAGGATCTCCGCGGCATCTCGGACGGTTCGGGTGAGCGGCCCGATCTGGTCGAGCGAGGATGCGAATGCCACGAGTCCGTACCGGGAAACTCGGCCGTACGTCGGCTTGAGTCCGACCACGCCGCAGAACGAAGCCGGCTGGCGGATCGATCCGCCGGTATCCGACCCGAGCGCCGCAGTGACGAGCCCGGCTGCTACGGCCGCTGCGGAACCGCCGCTGGAGCCGCCGGGAACGCGTTGCGCATCGAGGGGGTGACGGGTCGTGCCGTAGGCGGAATTTTCGGTGGAGGAACCCATCGCGAACTCGTCCATGTTCGTCGTGCCGACGAGCACAGCGTCGGCCTCTTCGAGTCGGCGGACGACCGTTGCGTCGTACGGTGAGACGTAGCCTTCGAGGATCTTCGAACAGCAGCCGGTGGGCTTGCCTTTCCGGCAGATGTTGTCCTTGGTGGCGAGCACCACTCCCGCAAGCGCACCTGCCGTCGATCGTTTCGCGTCGATGGCGCGGGCGCGCCCGAGGGATTCCTCGGGAAAGAGCGCCCGGAACGCATTCAGGCTCTCATGTTCCCTGATGGAATCAAGAAATCCGCGGGTGATCGTCTCGCAGCTCGCTGTGCCGGAACGGACGAGCGAGCGGTGGGTATGAATGTCGCGTATTACAGCCAACGGCCGCTCCTGATAGGGATCGGCGGGTCGCGGAAGTCCCGCTGCCGGGAGGTCTCCCGGCGCGCCGCTGTTCCCGCCGGCATCAATGATACGACAGCTCGAACCTACTTCGGGCTGTTGTCTATTTTCTTGTGGTCTTCCGGATGCTCCACCTCGTCCTGGATGTCCCGGGCCGCCTTGCGGAATTCACGCAGGCCCTTGCCGAGGCCCTGCGCGAGCTCCGGGATCTTCTTCGCACCGAAGAAGATGAGGACGATGAGAAGGATGAGGATGATTTCGCCGGTACCGAGATTGCCAAACATAACGTACTCCTTTATGATAACGATGAATGAGTGAGCTCGCCGTGCACTACAACACTTTCAATGATGGAACGGAGGACCTTGCGCCCGTCCGTCGGTCCGAGGAGAGCCTCGACGGCGCGCTCGGGATGCGGCATCATTCCCATGACGTTCCCCTGTTCGTTCATGATGCCCGCGATGTTCCGCAGGGAGCCGTTCGGATTCGCGCCGCCTGACACGGTACCGTCGGGGTCGCAGTACCGGAAGAGGACCCGGCGCTTCTCCTCGAGGGTCCGGAGCGTCTCCGCGTCGGCAAAGTAGTTCCCGTCCCCGTGCGCGATCGGTATGCGGAGCACCTCGCCGGGCACGCAGGCCGAGGTGTAGCGCGATGTGTTCTGTTCCACACGCAGATGGACGTAGGAACAGGAGAACCTCAATTGTTCGTTCCGCAGGAGAACGCCGGGAAGCAGTCCCGCCTCGCAGAGGATCTGGAATCCGTTGCAGATGCCGATGACGGTGCCGCCATCGTTGGCGAATGCGATGACCTCCTTCATGATCGGCGAGAACCGAGCGATCGCGCCGCAGCGCAAGTAATCGCCGTAGGAAAACCCGCCCGGGAGGATGATGACGTCCGCACCTTGGAGCGAGGTCTCTTTGTGCCAGAGGAGTCGCGTTTCCTGGCCGCAGACGGTCCCGAGGGCGTACTGCGCGTCGTGATCGCAGTTCGATCCCGGGAAGACGACGATGCCAAATGTCAGCGCGGGCATGTCAGACCGCCTCTACCGAAAATGCATAATCTTCCATGACGACGTTCGCTAAAAGCTTCTTGCAGGACTCGTCGGTGAGGCGCTCGGCCTCTTGTTTGTCGTTCGTGTCGATCCGTACTTCCATATACTTCCCGATGCGGACGTCCTTCATGGACGCCATCCCGAGACTCTCCAGAGCGTGGTGCACCGCCTTGCCCTGGGGGTCGAGGATCGATTTTCTGAGCGTTATCGTGATCTTGGCAAGGTACACTGCGGCGCTCTCCTAGACGTCAACGCTGGACATTTCCGACTCCTGATCCTCGGATTTTTCCGACGGATGGAGCGAATGGTGGATGAACTGTATCACGTAGCGCAACGGACCCGTCACGATGTAGAAGACGAAGAACGGGAACAGCGCGGCGCCTTTAGTGATGATGATCGATGTCAATCCGACGATACCGACGGTGAACCGCATCGGATGCTGCCGTATGGCATGGCCGGAAAACTTCGGCAGCGTATCATATTTGACGCTGCTCACCATGAGGAGCGACACGACGATGACGAGCGGCGTCAGGAACGTCGCTTCTAGGCCGGTGAGGCCCGGGACGTTCTTCCCGTACGTGAGGACGAACGCGCAGAGCGTCAGCGCGGAAGCAGGGATGGGAAGCCCTTTGAAATAGTCCTTGTCATAGCCCACAAGCTGCACGTTGAACCGCGCGAGGCGCAGGGCGCCGAAGATCATCGGCATCGCACTCACGAGCATCCCAAAGCCGCTCATGGAGTAAAGGTGGATCGAATAGACGAGGAACGACGGCGCGGCGCCGAACGAGACGACGTCGGAGAGCGAGTCGAACTCCACGCCGAAGTCGCTCGAGGACTTCGTGATCCGCGCCATGACGCCGTCCAGGACGTCGAAGACACCGGCGAGGATGATGAACCACGCGGCGAGCTTGAAATCCGACTGTGCGGTATAGACGATCGACCGGAACCCGCAGAAGATGTTCAGGACTGTGAAGAGACTCGGAACGACCGCTCTGGTAATTTTCATACGCTGAGATTCCTTCGCTGGTCCGTCGGGCGATGCGGCCTCATGCCGCGTCCTTCCCCTGACGGTACTCTGCGAGAATTGTTTCACCCGCAACGACATGCTCGCCAAGGGAGACCCGAACGGCCGTTCCCTTGGGCATGAGGACGTCCACGCGGGACCCGAACCGGATCATGCCGAACCGTTCGCCCGCGACCGCCCGCTGGCCGACCGCAAGGTCGGCGATGATCCTCCGGGCGACCGTGCCCGCGATCTGCTTGAAGAGGATCTTCCAGCCGTCCGCATCAATGCCGATGTGCGTCCGTTCGTTGCGCTCCGACGACTTGTCGTCGAACGCCACAAGATACTCTCCGGGGTAATGCTTGAAGAACCCCACCGTGCCCGAGACCGGATACCGGTTCACGTGGACGTTCAACGGCGACATGAAGATGCTCACCTGCACAGCGTCCGCGCCGAGGAACTCGCCTTCAAAGAGCTCCTTGATGAGGCAAACCCTTCCGTCGGCCGGGGAGATGACGAGCCCGTCGCCGGAAGGCGTCACGCGCTCCGGATCACGGAAGAAGTTCAGGACAAATCCGAGCACGAGCGCGAAGAAAAACGCGACCCCGTACCGCGCGGCAGCGGGCTCCAGAAGGAAGAGCGCTCCCGCCATGCCCGAGAGACATATGACAAAGAACCATGCAACAACATTCGAACCGTATTTTGTGATCACGCCGCCGGTGTATGCCGTTATACGGTCAGACGCAGACGATCACAGAGTTCCGCCAGGGATTCTGCCGAGCCGACGTCGCCCAGTGAGAACCGGTCCTGTTTCGCCGATGCGAAGTCAAGGAACTGGCACGTCAGAGGCGAGAGCTCCTCGCTGAGGATCACCGCGCCCTTGTAGCGGCCAAACTCGAGCTTGAGCTTCGCCAGGCCGAGCTGCCGGCGGTCGCAGAGTCCGCGCAAGACCGCGTTGACCTTCGAGGAGATCCTGTTGATCTGCTTCAATTCTTCAGGCGTGGCGATGCCGAACGCGGAGACGTGGTACTCGTTCACCCACGCTGGTGCCGACCCGTTCGACTGGTAGAAATGCTCGATGACGGGAACATCAAGTTCCTTGCCCTCTTTCAGACCAAACCGCTCCGCCAGGACGTCGTCGCCTCTGTTGAATACGCGCACGGTCAGCGGGATCGGTTCCGATCGCTTGACGGTCATCTCGGTCGGGGAAAGCCTGCTCACGAAGTAGGTCGGGATGTGAAACCCCTCGACGTATTCGAGCAGGTATGCGGAGATCTCGTTCCGAAGCGCGGACAGATCACGCGTCTTGGGCTTCTTTTTTGACGGATCTACGCCGTTGGACTTGATTTCTTGTATGAGGAGGTCGGGTTTTTCGGTACGATAGAAGAGCTTACCCTGCCGTTCGCAGAATAGGTCGCGTTTTCCACTTTTCGCTGGCTTAGGTCCAGCTTCGTCAGCCGTACCCTGCGCTGGTATTTTCATATTCTCCAAACGTGATCAACAGGCCTTGATATATAGCAAAAAAACGGCTGAAAGTCAAACAAGGTAAATCGGTCCGAGGAGGGGAAAACTTGACTTTTGAATAAATTTCAAACATTTTCATCCATCCACATCGTGTCCACAACTAGAGACAACTGACCCACACGTGAGAGAGACGCCCAAGTGAAGAATACGTCGAAGGAGAGCCCAACGCAGGGCTCTATCCTCCTCCAGAGGCGGTTTTCCTGGCTCGTCCTCCTCACTTTCGCCGCAACGGCCTTCGTCCTGGTGACGGATTCGTACGACAGTACGATCCTCAAGGCCCCGGCGCTCGTCGTCGGGAGTGCGCTCCTGGTGGTCCTCCTCGTGTTTCAGTGGAAGGACCGACCGGTACTGCAATTTACCTGGGTACACATCTCATTCCTCGGCCTTCTCCTGGCGGGCGCCGTCAGTCTCGTGGGGGCGGCTCGCGTGACAAGCGGCCTCTGGGCTCTCTTGACGCTGTCGTGCCTCTTCCTTCTCTTTGCGGCGAGCAGCGCATCGTTTCGGGACCCGAAGAATGAATTACTGCTCCACACTGGGCTTGTCTGCATTTGTCTGGTGACGAGTCTCGTCGGATCCGTCCAGGCCTTCATCACCTCGCCGTCGATCCTCTTCCTGACCTCCGGCGACCAGGTCGTCATGTCGTCGCTCGGCAACACCTCGTACTACGGCGGTTTTCTCGTGCTCATGTTCCCGGTCCTCCTGGGCATCGGCATCGCGAACAGGCACCGGTCGGCCCTGGGGCCCATGTGCTTCACCCTTCTCCTGGTCATGCTGTTCCTTCTCGTGAAAACTGAATCCCGGAGCAGCTGGCTGGCGCTCTTCATCGCAGTGCCCCTCTTCTTTCTCGTTGCCGCACGGGCTTCGGGCAAGGGGTGGCTCTATGCCGGCGCCGCCCTCGCCGTCCTCGTCGTGCTGGGGCTTCTCTTCCCGGACATCGTCCAGCGGCGCATCTCGGCGCTCTTCGCGTCGTCCGGGACCTCTTCGTTTGACCGGCGGATCTATTTCTACGGTGGTGCCTGGCGGGCGTTCCTCTCCTCGCCGGTCATCGGGAACGGCCTCGGGAATTTTCTCCTGTTCCTTCCGAAGTTCCGCTCCCCCGACTACTGGATCGCACGCTCGGAGGACATCGTCCCGCACGCACACAACGAGTACCTCGAACTCCTTTCCGAAACGGGCATTCTCGGCTTCCTCGCCTTTTGCGCGGTCCTCTTCTTCTTCATCCGGTACATGCGGAGGGCGTTGCCGGAGAGCGCAGGCCCGGGGCGATTCATCCTGGCCGGCTACTGCGCGGGGCTCGCCGCAGTCCTGATCGATAATCTCGCGAGCATGAACTTGCGGACCATCCCTGTCGCCGCCGGTTTTTGGATCATCGCCGGTGCTGCGATGGGGCATCTCCGGTCGCCGGCCATCCTTCTCCGATGGAAGATCCCTCCACGCCTCGCGTTGCTGCGCTTCGCCATGCTCGTCGCTCTTCTCGGCGCGGCGCCGTTCTATGCGATGCAGATCAGCAGCCGCTACGCGGCGGAGAAGGTCTTCATGGAAGGATTGATGCTGCGGTTCGCCGGAAAGACGCAGGCCGCTTCCGAGAAGTTCGAGGCGACGATTGCCGACAACCCGCTCCACCAGGAGGCAAATCTCTATCTGCTCTCCAACCTCATCGAGAAGGCGGATTATCACCGGGCGTCGGACGTGAGTGGAAGGCTTCTTCAGGATTACCCGTTCGCTCCGAAGGCCCATCTCCTGCGTGCGGTCGCACTGTTCGAACTCGGAGAGAAAGAGAAAGCAAGCGAAGAGATGAAACGAGAGCTCGCGATCGCACGGTATCCCCAATCGTACTACTACGCGGCCGTTTTCGCGGGTGGACAGGGGGATACGAATGCAGAACGCGGCTATCTTTTCACGCAGTTGGACGCGTGCATCAGGAATGGCCGGACAGATTACTTGCGCGAAGGGATCGGCAAGATCTCCGACGTCTGTTCCTCCGGGGGGAGAGACTCCTGCATGGGCATTCTCCGAGCGGCGGGAGGGGCATTTCCACGCGAACCGGAGGTCCTCAAGGCGGTGATGAAGGAGTATCTCGAGCTGGGAGCGTCGGATCAGGCCCGGAGCCTTGGCACCTCGTCGGTATTGGCGGGGGTACTACGGAAGGAGGAATGTGAGGCGATTTTGAACGGAACCGCAGGCGGAGGATGATAGTATTTTGAAATCGAATCGTCTTTTGCTATATTGGAAACGAATCATCATTGCCCGGTGGTGTAATTGGTAACACACTTGCCTCTGGAGCAAGGTAGTCCAGGTTCGAGTCCTGGCCGGGCAGCAAAATAAAGGGCAGTTTTCACTGCCCTTTTTTCGTTACGTAGGAATGGTCACCATATTGGAGCAGAGTATGCACGCCGCCCCCCCTTTCTCCATCCGAACAATCGCCTTCCAAATTGCGGCCCTCGTCTTCCTGCTCGGTCAATGCCACGCACAAGTAGCGTCACAAGATACGTCAACTCAAACTGCTGAACTCCTTGCGATTGAGCAGACGCTGCTCAATGCCGTCGGAACAGGCGACACCCTCGCCTGGAAAACGTACCTCGATGACTCCTTTCTCCTGGTCTCAGAGGACGGCTCGCGGAGCACCAAGGCCGAACTCCTCTCTTCTCTCCATCCGTTCCCGCGAGGCTACACAGGAAGGATCAACATCGTGCAGCCGTCCATAGTGTTCAGCGGCAACCTTGCGATCATGCATTACGTCGCAGACGAATACGAGACCGTCTTCGGCCAGCAGCTCCATACCACCTACGCGACAATGAACGTGTACACTCACGACTCCACCCAGTGGCGGCTGCTCTCATCGCAGGTCTTCGAGATACCGAAGGCACCGCCGCGCGTCGCCGTCTCCGCTGACGTGGAGCGGGCCTATGTCGGCACGTACGAGATGGGAGATTCGATGACGTATACAGTGACCATGAACGGCAAAGCACTCTACGGATCGAGAAACGAGAAGGCGCCTCAAGAATTGATACCTGAGACGGATAATATCTTCTTTGTGACTGGGGACGCGAGGGGAAGGAAGCTATTCGTCAAGGACGCAAACGGAACGATCCAGATGCTCCCCAGAAGGAACGGCGAAGACATCGTCTGGAAGCGCCGTCGTTGATCCGGGCTCGAAGGATTGCTTGCGATTGAGAGCAAGCCCTCATCTTACGATCATCAACATCTTCGTAGCCGAATAACTCCCCGCCTGCAACCGGTAGAAATATACTCCACTGGGAAGCCCACTTCCGTCAAACCGCACGGATTTGTTTCCAGGACTTTCGATTCCATTCACCATAGATGCGACTTCTTGCCCGAGCACGTTGAAGAGCTTCAATGTTACGAAGCTCTGAGACGGAAGCGTGTAGGAAATCGTCGTGGAAGGGTTGAATGGGTTAGGGTAGTTTTGAGCCAATGAAAAAGACGCGAGATAGAGCTCGCTCCCAGGTTTCACGTCATCCCCTACGCTCGCGATAATGTAGACCGATGAAATGGAGGGCTGCGTGATCGTCACACTCGATGCCATGTGCATGTCGATGAACCCCAAACTGTGGACGATGGGGTCGGTGATAATCAGGCTATAAAGCATCGTACTCTCATCGTGCGGCCAACTAATTTGGAAATTATACGGCCCGTTACCCTTTCGGAATTGGAGCTGGAAGGTGTCGATCCCGGATGCGGGCTGCAAATCCAGACGCAGACCTTGTCCAAGGCACGGAGTATCCCGATGATCCACAAATCGTGCGTCAAACACCTCAATGACATTTGGAAAGAGTTCTTTCTCACCCAGAGTGGAATCAATGCAGTATGTGGCACCGTGGGCGACACCAAAGGTATCAATCGTTGTGTTTCCAGACTGCGTGATGGTAACGGGGATATAGAATGGAGACTGCGCGTGAATCATTTCAGGAAAAGCGATCACAATCACGGCCACGGTGAGCAATACGGTTGGGCGTAAATTCATTCTACCTGCCCTCCTCTATTATAGCGACCTTTGTCATAAGCAGAGATTTGACCTACCCTCGTACGGCGCGACAACTCGAAGCGCCCTCTTCTTCGCCCCCAGACACGACATGGACCGCACAATGAGGATTACGTCACCTCTACATTCCCATCGCTTTGAGAACCTCATCTGCGCGATCCCGGACATCCGAAGGAACAATAAGCCGAACATCCTGAAAATGCTGAATGTCGGGCCAAAGTCCGTGCACGGTATCACTCTTGACGAGAGCTTCAATACCTTCAGTTTCAAGATGTCCGCAAGCGATATTGGCGTCAATCTCGTTGGAAAACGTTCTCAAGACGACAAGTTCGGCATTATTCATAGTATCGCTCTCCGATATGAACAACGCAGTCTTACATGGTTATCGTTTCCGGAATTGTCATGAGGAATCCGCATCACTACATTCATCCTCTCTATCTGTCTCCTCCCACTCCCCTAGCGGGAGCCGAACGTCACATTTAACGAATGTACCTTTTTCGGGGGAATGTAGCAAGCAGGGTTACCGCAGATACAGGACCTGATGGTCTGATAAATCCGTGGCCTCGATTACCGACCGAGGCCACGACGGAACCAACCGTTACCCCTTCTTGATCTTGGAGCAACTTCATTGAATGATTCAAAGATACAACAACTCAATCAACCTATTTCCTCTTCAACTCGCCATCCCAATTCACGACAAGTGTGAGAGGCAATGTAAGCTGTGTTTCCAATGGGGTATTCAGTATGAACTTTCCGTCCGTCATGACATCGTAGTCCGTTCCATTCATTGCGAATAATGGATGCACATTGCTTACTTCTACTGTCGTTCCTTTCTCTGCAATTCCGGCGCTCATCAGCTTTGAGTCATTCACACTGATGTAATAAATTTCTGTCCCATCCCGGCGCCAGACAGGATTTCTCCCACCCTCGGAAGAAACCTGAAATTTTCCACCGGGCCCCGGGAAAGGACGCGCATAGACTTCCGCTTGTCCGGATTCATTGCTCGTATAGGCAATCCAATGTCCATCCGGTGAAAATACAGCTTGAATCTGGTTGAATTCTGTCGCTAGAAATGGAAACGGAGTCTTGCTTGAACGCTGTCCATGTACGTCCATCGGCAAAATCCAGATTTCATTGCTTTTACCGAAAACGGTATAGGCAATAAACCTACCATCGGGGGACCAATCCGTTGGCACTTTGCGGTCATTGGATTCATACAAGATTTCCTCGTTCGTCGCGCCGCTCGCCGATTTAATGTAGAGATCTCCGTTTATGTTTCGCAATGACATAAATACAATCTTATTTCCATCCGGGGACCAAATGGGATTGTTATCTGCTGCGGGGTCAAACGTAAAGCGTGTTTTTAAGCCGCGCTTTATTTCAATGATCCATACATCGTTATTCCGGAATTTCTGATCGAACACGCCGGTGGCTATTCTCTTATTGTCCGGAGAAATCCGAAAGGGCAGGTACTCTCCAATATCTCCGATCACACCCAATGATTTTCCAGTGCGATCCACGGAACTGAGCTTCGAGCCAACTTGGACATTTCCGGTTTGATAGACCAACCGTCCATTATCGGAAGCCCAGAACAATCCTCTGGATATAGACGGGTCATACGCAATGTCTTGAACCAGCGCAGTCGCTTCGCCTTCGAGTTCGAGAGAACTTGCATTAAACTTCTGGGCAGCGAGAGTGTTACCCCGTACGTAGAGAAGTTGCCCTGAAGCGTAAATCGCATTCGACGATGTATTCAAAATAACCTTATTGGTCTTGCCATCGACAGACGCCAATCGAATCGCGTCTCCTTCACCCTGTGCGCCGGTCGTGGAAGTCCGGGCAAAGAATAGAAAATGTTTTCCATCGGGCAAAAAGAACGGCCAGCGATGAGTGGTTTCTTTCCGCAACGAATCCAATTCCGTAATTTTCGTAGGTGTTCCACCGGACGCAGGAACCATTGAAAGGGAGCCGAAAGCTCCCTGAGAAAATACTATCGTTCCATCCTTGCTCCATGAGCCACCTCGGGAATCGGCCGCAGTGCAAATGACGATCGGAGATCCGCCAGAAATGTCAATTTTCTTTAACTTGCCATGCGTTGTAAATCCTATAAACTGATTGTCCGGAGACCAGAAGGGATGAATGGCTCCTTCTGTACTTGCAAGCGGATGCGCCTCGATCTCATCGAGCGACCGGAGATACAACATTTGTTTATCGGCGGAATCCTTTGCGGCGAACACAATGTGTTTCCCGTCCGGTGAAATAATTGGCGGGCCAGAAGTATTCCCATAAAAATGGAATTTCTCTCTTTCCGGCGGCAAAATGGACGTGCGGACCGTCGATCCCTCGCTCGAAGAGCCCCGGAGATACAAACCGCCGATCACAACCGCTCCAATACAACACACAAGAGCAACAACCCATGGCAACGTTGATGAACTGCGCGAAGGTTTCTCAAGTATTGCACGTGATCCTTCGGCAGGCTGCATCACCGATGACTGATAGGCCGGGCGCGTTCCGGTGACGCGGCTGGCCCGGGCGCGGCTCGATTCGCGCTTGAACTTCCTGAGGTCCTTCGACGTTTCTGCGACAGACTGGTATCGGTCCGCCGGGTCCTTCTCGAGGCACTCCAAGACGATGGCGTCGAGGTTCGTGTCGATCTCCGGCTTGAGCGACGACATCGGCGTTGCGTCGACGTTGACGATCTCGTACATGAGGGCCGTCTCATGGACCCCCCGAAACGGGAGTTGCTCGGTGAAGAGTTCATAGAGAACGACGCCCAGGGAGAAGATATCGGACCGGTGGTCCGCGTCGTGTCCCTGGACCTGCTCGGGTGACATGTAGCCTGCCGTCCCGACCGTGCTGCCCTCTTTTGTCAGGCGGTTGATCTTGCTGGAGCTCGACCGGAGCTTCGCGAGTCCAAAGTCCATGATCTGTGCGATCCCGTCCTTCCGAATCATGATGTTTTCGGGCTTGATGTCCCGGTGGACGATCCCCTTGTCGTGCGCGGCGGCCAAGCCGTCGGCGATGAAGACGCCGACATCGATCGCCTGTTTCTGGTTCAAGGAGCCCATCTTCTTGCGTAATGTCTGCCCGTCGACGAACTCCATCGCGATGAAGATCTGGCCCTCGTGCTCCTCGATGCCGTAAATGGTGCAGATGTTCGGATGGTTCAATGCGGCCGCCGCTTGCGCCTCCTGGAGGAATCGCGCCTTGTCATTCTCCGTCGCGCTGATATGCTGCGGGAGGAACTTCAACGCCACGATGCGCTTCAAGGTCGTGTCCTCGGCCTTGTAGACGACGCCCATGCCGCCTTCGCCGAGCTTCTCGAGAATCTTATAGTGGGATATGGTTTGGCCGATCATACGCAGAGTTGGAATAAGAAAATTGATATTAAACTAACCAAAATATCAATTAGTAGCAATTGCGCGGCTTCCAATCGCTGAGTTGTCAGTTCGGAGATTTTTGATCATAACGACATACGTATGGCCGGCAACGCGGACGCGCGCGCAAGCTCGTCCAGGTTCGAGTCCTGGCCGGGCAGTAGAGAAAAAGGGCAGCGTACGCTGCCCTTTCTTTGTCTTCCCAAAAATTCATACGGAATTCTTACAGCCCTTCCGACATACCCACGAAGAGCGAGCCGTTCTTCGCGGTCACGATCGCCCTGACGATCGAGTCGGTTCCGAGCCCGTTGTTCACGGGCATCCAAAAATCCTGCGCAGGGGCGATGGCAGGAAGGATCAGGAGGAGCAGGCACATGGTCGAGAAGGTTTTCATTCTCATACCCTTTGATGTGGTTGCATGAACGAACCCCTGACGGCTCAGTACACGACTTTCAGAAGCTCCTTTCAAGCGTAAAAATGCCCTGGTTTCGGGGCGGGGGGGGCATCCCCGAGAGGTGGGCGGAGAGATCTCGCCGTGCAAGCGAGAAACGGCACGCGACGCTTCTTTAGACGATCTCTTCGATAAGCGTATCATGCGGTCCGACAGGTGCATGCGTCGCGGAACCTCGCGGCGTCGCATTCCAGATAAACAGCATGAGAATCGCACCGATGATCGAAAAGCCGATCATGCTCGGACCCCAGACGCCCCAACCCCAGGTCTCAAGCATCCACCCCATCCCTGAGCCGACCGCCGCCCCGCCGATGTACTGCATACCGTCGAACATTCCGGTGGCGGTGGCGGCCGCCTTCTTACCCCCAAAATCCATAGACGCGGTGCCGGAGAGCATCGAGTGGACCATACTGATCGCTAGCGAGTTCACGACGAACGCCGCGATGATCCATTCGAGGCTGGGGCTCATCCAGACCACCGCCAGGCAGAGGATCTGCAGCATGTAACCGATGAAGGCCACTGGCGGGCGACGCGACTTAAAGAGCAGATCGGACATGGTCCCGGCCGCGAAGGCGCCGGCGATCCCGGCGACGACGACGACGAACGCACCTTGCTGGAATACCTTGGAGCTGAGTTCGAGGTGCTGCGCTTCTTGCATGTACCGTGGGAACCACTGCTCAAATCCGTGACGGACAAAGCCCGTGCAGAATTCCGCGACGGCGATCGTGACGGTCACTGGATTGGTGAAGACCTTCTTCATGAGGTATTTCATGTCGACCTTCTCGACATCCCCGCTCGAGGCGTCCTGCGTGTCGAACGGTTCGTGGCCGGTCTCCTCTGGGCTGTCGCGGACGTACCGGTACGTGAGCAGTCCCATCAAGAGCATGATGACCGCCGGAACGAAAAAGACCCACTGCCACGGGAGAAACGCCACCACGACGCCGCCGATGACGAAGACGAGCGCGCGTCCGCTTTGGATCATTGAACCGAAGATCGCCGAAAAGACACCCCGCTCCCGCACATGGAACCAGCTCGAATTCACTTTAATGAGCGCGAGCGCGCTATAGGACTGGAAGTACGCGTTCAGCGCCCATGCGGTCGCGAAATATCCCAGGAGGAGCGTGCCCGTTCCGAGAAATCCCACGTAGGCACCGAAGCCGAATGCCACGTTGAAGACGACCGAACCGAACACCCCGATGAGCATCGTCTTGCGGCCGCCGATCCTGTCAGCGATCGGGCCGTTGAAGAGCGCGGAAATCCCGTAGATGGAGAGCGCCGCGGTGATGATCGCGCCGACCTGCGTCTTGTTCCAGCCGAACGCGTCGGAGATCGCCTTGTTCGCGAATGAGAGATTGTACCGGCCCATATACATCGCCGAGTATGTGAATCCGAGCGTCAGCCAATTGAGCGCGCGCCTCTTCCGGAAGCTGATGCTGTGCCGAGGACGCGAATGGATCGGTTCATGCGTATTCATCTGACCAAGAATGCGATGCTGGAATGACAGAGGGAGGAATGCGTAGGAAGATACTGATTTATACCGACTCCGCCAACGGGAAAAGCGTTTTTTGTCGTCCGGCAATGTTAAGAAATTGTTACGCGTATGGGTTGGGTCCCCAACCGGGCTTGGATGAGGGCCAACGGCATTGCCACGAAACGCGTGTCGGTCGCCGGCCGTCGGAAGGACCGACGGATCGAGTTCCCCTTCCTGAGAAGAGGCGCCTCCAGAAAGCAACAAGGGCGGCACGCTGAAGACGTTCTTGGGTGAGCCCGGGGGAGCGAAGCTGAAGCTCGAAGAATGAGGCGTGCTACGCCGGGTTTCGCCGCCGATGGTACGGGAAGGTCCTGTGCTGACGGGGAGGTGTTCAGCCGGAAACCGGGTCTCCACTGCGTCGAGAGACTTTGGATCCCGCCAGATACATCGATCCTCGTTCCAGCGACCGCACGGAAGGGGCCAGAGAGGCGAGCGATGAGCTCATCTTCATCATCTGGCACGGCCGAATCGGCGTTCAGCCGAGAAGTTCGCCCTTGAGCATCGTGAGACCCTGCGCGACCAGATCGTCCGCGGGAACCAATCCGTTCGGCGTGAGCTTGTCGACGATCCGCGGAAGGTACTGGGCGATCGCCTGGGATGCATCGCCGGTGGAGACGCCGAGTTTCTGGGCGATCTGCTGGACCTGGGGACTGCCGAGCACTTGGCGGACCTGGTCGGCGTTGATCGGAAGGTTCTCCCCCGTTCCCACCCACGACGAGACCACGTCGCCGAGTCCCTTTTCCTTGAACGTCTGGACGAGACCCGTCAAACCGCCGGCCTCGGCGCCCGCAATGAGGTTCGTAATGCTTCCGACGATGTTCGTCTGCATGTCTTGATTGGACGCAGTGTTACCGAGTAACCCGCCTGCGAGCTGTTCGAAAAGACCCATACGACGTTTCTCCCTTCTTGCGTGTGATGTGGTGGTTGCCCTTGATCCGGGACCTCCGATGCGTGACTCCCTTTCAATTCCCGGTGGCGAACGCAAATGAGTGATCAGCCGGGAGAGCGATGCCAGACGTGGAATGAAGCGCTGTCGAGATCGTCACGAAGTATGGCGTCAGCGGCAGCAATGGCGACGAAGGTTGGAAGACGAGTACCCGCCCGTTCTGGGCGAGCGTCAGAGTCCCCGGAGTGTTCGGCGAGATGCTCCATGCAGCGCTCACCGTTGCTGGATCGATGAAGCCGTTCGTCGTGACCGTGATCGAAGAGATCGACGTCGGGACATGCGTCGTCCCGTCCGAAGGATTGGTCTGAGTGACGTTGAACGGTTCGGTCCTGAACGTGAAGACGTAAGGTGCGGCGAGCGCAACACCCTGGGAGGACCGGAGCGAGCTCCCGATCGTCACCGTATAGAGTGTCGATTGAACGAACGCATCGATCGGCGAAAAGTAGATCTCCCCATAGTTCTGCACGGACAGTAATCCTGTCACCGGGGGAGTGATGCTGAACGCCGCGCGCGCGCTGGCCGTATCAAGAGCCGAATTAAAAACGATGTAGATGGGGCTTTGCATCGGGACGAGCGTATCCCCGTTGCGCGGAGTGGTGTAACTTACCGAAGGATTCGAGCTCCCGGAACCGGTCGGAGCCGTCAGGAAGGAGAACACGTACGGACGCGGCATTCGAGCGTGCGCAAGAGACCGGACGGAGGTATCGATCTTCACCGTATAGACCGTATTGAGAAGGTAGTTGTCCGATGCGACAAAGTAGAAGGTCCGGGGGTTAGGCGAATACTCGATGGTTCCGGCGATGGCCGGATCGATCGAAAATGCTCCCGGCACCGTCGAGTCATCGAGCGAATCGTTGAACCCGATCGTCAGCTGCAAGCCGCTGATCGGCCAGCCCGTGCCGCCGTCGCCCGGGTTCGTGCTGGTGACCGTGAAGCCGGTGGTTGAGAACGAGGACGAAAATCCCGCCGTCAAAGGATCTCCGTTCTTATCGGAGACCGTCGCAGGGATGGTGACGGAGAACGTCATCCCGGGGGGGAAGGCAGAGTTGCTCTGGAATCCGATCTGGCTCGAATCGTACTCCGCCGAAGTGTAACGCACGTACCGCCAGAGTCCCGGTAGCGGCGGTGTGAACGTGATGCGCGACCGCAATGCGCTGTCCACCGGAGCATTGAAGGAGATCTGGACGCTGGTCGTGTTCACATTCACCGCTCCGGGCAAGGGCGAAATGCTCTTGACGCGGAATGCGGGTTCCGGCATGAAGGTCATGGTCCATCCCTCCGTGAGATGGTTCCCGAAGATGTCCTTCGCCGTCGAATCGATCCGCAGCGTATATTGGCGCCCGACACGCCAGAGGAACGGCAACGTCAGAACCGACCGGACCGGCACGATCGTTGCGACATCGCCCTGGTTGATCGCAAAGCCGCAGGTGTCCGGAAGGATGTCACCGACGCTCGAGAGAAAGTGGACCGCATGACGGACCGAGGAGGGATCCATCAGCTTGTTGAACCGGACAGTGAAACTCGTCGTGAACCCGTCGTACGGCCCCGTGGTGTTGGCCCCGGGAGACGTGTAGATGACCTCGGGCATGATCGCGGGATCGGTCAAAGTGTTGGATTCGTAGATCGTGGTGGTCTCCTTGCACGAGAGTGCGAAGAGACTGAGCATGAGCAGCAAGAACGCATGGTGACGGTTCACAAGTCCTCCGAGAAAGAGATCGTATGGTGCGGGCCACCAAGAACGATCGTAATGTACTGTATCGGCAAATAAAGTTCAACTCGCGCTCTGCCGCTGACGAGCCGCTGACGATCCGCTGACGAGCGAGCCGCTTACGAGCGGCCTTCAACCTCCAGCTCGGCGAGCCTGGCGGCAAGGGCTTCAAAGACCTCTTCGAGCGCATCGGTGTCCTTCAGCCGGCCGCTCGCGCTCCCCAAGAGCCAGATCTCGGAACTCCCGATCTGAAAGTCCTGCTTTCCCCTCTCCTTCCGGACCGACGGGAAGAGGGGTTTCCAGAGCTTTTCGAAGACCTCTGGCTTCGTGACGAAGGCGGCGATCCTCGGCTTGAACCTCTCTATCTTTTTCATGAGCTTCTGCACATCCTCCGCCGTGGGCTCCCCCGCAGGATCGTCCTCGTTCGCGTACGTTCGGCGCCGGTTGAGGTCGGTGAGGCCGATGCGGTGATTCAGGAGGAGAGTCTCCTTCTTCTCGAAGAAGAACTTCTTGTACATATCGTTGAGGACGCCGTCATGCTTCGCATTGTCGAGCACTTTGCGTTCGGAGGACGAGATGACGAACGTCGGCGTGATGCCTGCGTATTCGAGCATCTGCCAGAAGCGATTGTTCGTACTCAGATAGGCGAACCCGAGGTCATCCGATACTTCGGCGACGGCATTCCCGACGAAGAGTACACGGAGGTTGGAGATGAGGATCTCAGGGATCATAGCTCGTTGTCATGAAAGAACAGCTCGGGTGAGGGCTCACGCCGGAGGATCGTCTAGCGTGTGGCAAAACCTCCCCCCCCCAATGTACGACTTTTTCCCGGACAAACCATTCCGTTCTCGCACGCGCAGCATCATGCGTCTTCATTCTCTTCAGAGGGTTGTATTCGACGTTGCAAACGACTATTTTTGGACTGGATCCCGCTGAAGCCTGGCGGACGCCGACAGCCACCATCGACCACCGCGAACCGGACGCGCGGAGCCTCAAGGACGCGCAGCGCTCTAAGAGGACCAAAGCGTCTTTTTGGTAATATTCTTCCGGTTATACTGCACCGCACGAGACTTTCGTTTCACCCCCGACCGTTAAGTCCTTACTTTCGGATGGCCTCATTTGTGATGTCAGTCACGCCTTGAGTGAGAAAAAAGGTTACATTGCTATTGACAGTCTAGGGTGAAAAGCGCATATTATTGCGAGCTTTTAGAACACGCGAGGCCGGGGATCCAACACACTACGCCTTCCTTTTTCACTGCCACTCTTCATCCGGACTGAGATGCAATGCGGGGGCGCATTGTCCCCTCTCTGAAACGAACCTCCTGGCACGGGCAGAACGCCGTCCGCGCCCGGGAATGATCACTTGAACGCATCGTTACGAACGAAAAGGATAGAATGTCGCAGCAGTCTCACACAGTACTCTTTGTCTCCTTGAACGGTGACCCGGCAGGCCAGGTCATCGAGAAGCTCAACAGGGCCGATATCGGCGTCACTGCCGTCGGTTCGCTGAACGAGGCAGAAGAAAAACTCCTTTCACGCGATTTCAAGGTCTGCGTCCTGCGAACTGCGGGGATCTGTGACGCTCCCCTGAAGCTCATCTCATTCTGCCGCCAGCACACCATCGGTACGAAGCATATCGTGAGCGTTTCGAGCGGCTCCGTCGAGGACGCCGTCCGGATCGTCAAGGCGGGCGCGCACGATTTTCTCATCGGCACGAGCTCCGACCCCCGCGTCATCGAATCGATCCTCCGCGAGGCCACCAATTACCGTGAATCCCCGAAGGATTACGCCGGCGCCGCCCCGTCCGCGGGCGAGCTGAGCGCCGTCCTCGTCGGCCAGAGCCCCGCCATGTGCGAGATCCGCTCGGCGGTGAGCCTCGTCGCGAAGTCGCAGTCGACCGTACTCGTCACCGGCGAGAGCGGCACCGGAAAAGAGGTCGTCGCGCGCCTCATCCACCAGCAGAGCCCTCGGAACGAACAGGCGTTCATCGCCATCAATTGCGCCGCCCTCCCGAAGGACGTCATTGAGAACGAACTCTTCGGTCACGAGAAGGGCGCCTTCACCGGCGCACTGACGAAGAAGGCGGGATGCTTTGAGCTCGCGAACTTCGGCACACTCCTCTTCGACGAGATCGCCGAAATGGGCATGGACACCCAAGCGAAGCTCCTCCGGGCAATCGAGACGCAGAAGTTCCGCCGGCTTGGCGGCAGCGAAGAAGTGAGCGTGGACGTCAGGATGATCGCCGCGACGAACAAGAACATCACCACGGCATTGAAATCGAGAGAACTCAGAGAGGACCTCTACTACCGCCTCAGCGTCGTGGAGATCTTCATCCCCCCCTTGCGGGAGCGGAAAGAAGACATCAGCCTCCTCATCGAGTATTTCTCCGCGATCTTCTCGGCACGCTACGGCCGCGTCCAGCCGACGTTCTCCGCCGAGACGATGGAGATCCTCTCATCGTACGAATGGCCGGGAAATGTGCGCGAGGTCCGCAACGTCGTCGAGCGCGCGCTCGTCATCTGCACGAACGACACAGTTACCCCCCAGTACCTCCCTGCGCGGATCCGCACGAAGGTGACGCCGGATGGGGTCATCAGCATCCCCGTCGGCTGTTCGACGCACGAGGCGGAACGCATCCTCATCCTCCAGACCCTCGCCTCTGCCGGATACAACAAGGCAAAGGCCGCGAAGATCCTCGGCGTCAGCCGCAAGACCCTCCACAACAAGCTCAACAGCTTCCAGCAGACGGCATAACGCCGCATCCTCGGTCAGACCGAGGACCTCGTTGCACTGCATTCCAGGGATACAAAAAAAGAACGGAAGGAACTTACTTGGAGAGGACCATTCTATTGGTCCGGACGAAGCTCGCTCCGGCCGCGCCGATCGCGGAGAGCTTATAGAAATAGACGCCCGACGGGAGACTGGAGGCGTCGAAGGGGATCGAGTATGTCCCGGCCGCCATGTCGCGGTCGACCGGCAGCGCGACGCGTTCACCCAGAACGTTGAAGACCTCCAAGCGGACAGCGCTCGCTGAAGAAAGCGTGAATCCGATCGTCGTCGACGGGTTGAACGGGTTGGGATAGTTCTGCTCTAAGGCGAACGACTTCGGCGCGGAGGAGACCGAGCTTCCCTCGACGACGACCGACATCGTCTCAAGACCGGCGGCGTTCGTGCCTGGGGAGGGCGAATCGATGGTCAGGCTCCCCTGTCCGGAGAGCGTTGCAGCGGGGCCGCCGGCGATGCGGAGCGCATAGGACTCTGCGCTCGATCGGACGTCCCACGTGATCTTCAAGGGAAAGGCGGCGGAGTGCAGCGCGAGCGGAAATTCGACCGCATGGTCCGGCGTCGTGCGCAGGACGCTCGCGATCATCCCGGTGGAACCGCCGGAGGTGAACCGTGCATCGAATACGCCGGTCGGCGGAAGCGGAGGCATGTCATAGCGCATCGAGGCAGGCGAGGTCCTGTCCACGCCGAAATAGAGCGATTGAGATTCCCCGTTGCGCGTCGTGAACGTGACGCTGTTGAGATTCTTCATCGCACTCGAGGCATTCTCTTTTCCGGGGGTAGTGTTGAGAGCGAGGCTTGACACAACGATCGTCCCCGAATCGGAGGTCTGCACCCAATATCCCTGCCCCGGCTCGAGACTGTCAGCGATATAGTTTCCCGTCTTGTAGCCGAAGACGTTTCCGATGATGATCCCCGGTGGGATCGAAACAAGATTGGTGGACGGGATGGGCGTCGAGACCGACCCGACGAAATTCCAGCCCTTCGCCACCTCGACACTCGCCGTCGAGAACCGCGAGCCGGCCGACCAGACGGTGTGAGCGCCGCCGAACTTGATCCAGTACGCCGGCCCGGCAGAGAGCGTATCCTCGGCAAAGTACCCGTCATCAGAGTTGAACGAGTAGGCCTGCGTCGTCGCGAGGGAGAACACGGACGTGGTGCGGTTGTCCGGGTTCACGACCGGGAGCGCCACGATATTCCAATAGCGTGAGACGTCGAAGGGGAAGGCGAGCGCGGAGTAGAGGCCGAACGTCGCCGTGTCAAACGCTGATCCGTCGGTGACGGTAATGACGTACGCTGAGGAGGCCATGGGAGAGGTCTGCGACCAGAGGCTCTTCACATCCACCGAAACCGTGTACTGCCCGACCGGCATATCGTCAAACCGGTATGAACCCGAAGAATCGGTCACTGTGGTTGCCGACACCGGTCCCGACAGATGCACCACCCATCCAGCCATGGACGGCTCGGCCGCCCCCTGGATCCCGTTCCGGTTCATGTCGAAAAAACAGACTCCGCTGATCCTCGTGCCGCCGGCCGTCTGAAAGTCCCTCACCGCCGACCAGGCGCCGACGCCCGCAGAATTGCGGGTGTTGACGCGCCAGTAGTACGTCGTCTGGGAATTTAGGGTCACCGGAAAAGAAGTCGACGTGACGGCGTTCTCGTTGACCAAGAGCGAGGTGAACAACGCGTCGCCGGCGACCTGGAGCCCGTACGAGGTGGCACCGCCGATCGAGGTCCACGTCAATGTGGTCGCTGGCGGAACATTGAGGGCCCCCTCGCTCGGTGAGACCTGCGTCGGAGGAGGAAGAGGAAGAACGATCGTGCCGCCCACGGCGGCCTTGATGGCCTGGAGAAGGATGTCCTTCTTTCCGGCCGGGGCGCTGTTGAGCCAACCATCCCAGAGACCGTAGATCATGATCCCGCCGATCCCGTCGTCCTTGACCCGCTGTACCTTGTACCGGATGGAATTCGTGTCATCGTACGTGATCATGTAGTTCACGCCGTTGCTGGCGTTCGTATAGGTAACGTAGGGCGCTTTCGCAGAATCGTCCCAGTGGTAGGTCCCGCCGGTGTTGAGCGCATTGACGGCGTCGGAATATTCAGCGTAGCTCGTTCCGCCGAGCGGCTGGCCGAGACCGGTCACGCCGGTGAACCGCCAGGAATAGAACGGAATGCCGTCGGACAGGATGCTCTTCGGAACGCCGCGTGCGGCCCACGAGAGCGCGCTCGACGTTCTCCAGGTCCGCCAATTGTTCGGCGAGCCGACCGGCTTGCTCAGGGGGGAGTTCAACCAGGCGGTGTTCTGGTTGTTCCACATATCGTAGGTCATGACGTTGACCTGGTCGAGATAGTTCTTCAGGTTCGGGTAGTCATAGGCGGAGCTGTTCGCGTCGCCGTAGACGGCAGCCGTAAAGACGCCCCGCGCGGGCATGCTGTCAAGGCCGCGGCGGAGGATCCTCAGCATCCTCATGTAATCGGCCTGGCTCTGCGGGAACTCCCAGTCAAGGTCGACGCCGTCGAACCCCTTCCGAACGAGGTATGCGATGAGAGAATTCGTCCACGCTTGGGTCTTGACCGAATCGACGGCGATCTGCGACATCCGAGTGGCGCCCGCGCCGTAGATGCCGCCGAGGCAGAGGAGAACCTTCACGCCCGCGGTATGCGACCGGCGGATGAGTTCGGCCTGGTACGACTCCCCTCCCGACCGGGCGCACCCCTGACGAGAATCGCTCCACTCGACGCGGATAGATTCTGCAGCGCTGACCACCGGGAGGAAGTAGGGCTCGACGTTGACGTCAACGTCGGTGTGGAAGAAAATGATATGCGTGAGCGCGGTATAATCGATCTGCGAAGGGGGCATCGTGCAGACCGCGTAATCCTGGTAATAACCGGTCACCCAGAGATTACCCGCGGTCGCACTGCTCGTGGAGGCTGGTGCGGCGTTCAAATCCTTCGAAGACTGCGCAAAGGTCTCCCGTCCGCCGACGATCAGAAGGATCAACATCCCAATGAGGGCAAGGCATAAACCGTTACTATACGAGGATGTGGATTTCCTCAATATGCATCCTTTCAATCAATTTGCGTTAAGAAGGGCAACTCACAAGGAATGATGTGTCCCCTCGACCAACCGGGACATTCTAAACTAAAGATAAATCCGGGATTTTGCAAGGGAAAAAAGCCAATATATTCGATTATTTGCTTCAAATCCATAGTTTCTTGCGAGTGTACATTGAAAAATTTTGCAATTTGTAGAGTTTTAAGCCATGCGAATCTGACGAGACCTCTTCGTTGCGGGATTTACCCGCTAAAATTTTTCTGTGCGTCCGAGCCAAAAAAACAGAGTCTGGACAATGTTCCCGCCCAGACTCTGTTGATGGTTCTCTCTTACCACCGCCTCGTGCCTCCCTCTCGTACGCCATCCGAGGGTTCGAGGGAACTATTTGATGAGGATCATTTTTTTCATCTGCGCGATCGAGACGTCATGCTTGAGGATCCCGGCAAGATCGACGCCCTGAGCTCTCAGACCGTAATAGTAGATACCCGAGGGGAGCGCATCCGCGTGGAAGACGGCCGTTTTCGTGCCGGCGTCCAACTGCTGGCCGTCGTAGAGCGTCGCCACCTCCTGGCCGAGGGAGTTATAGATCTTCAGGAAGACCACGGCCGGCGTCGCGAGATCGAACGAGATCGTCGTCGACGGGTTGAACGGGTTCGGATAGTTCTGGCGGAGGAGGAACGCTGACGGCGTGGCCGGAGGATCCCCGATCCCCGTCGCGTTGTCGATCTGGACGTGGAGCGTATCGGGGGTCCCGACACCATTATTGTCGAAGAAGAAGTAGCCGTCCTGCATGCCAGAGGTGGTCGGGTGCGCGGTGATGATGAACCGCATGCTGTCCGCGGGGGCGATGACTGCCTGGAGCGGCGAGATATTGAACACCGCGTTCGTCGACTGAATGTTCGCGATGTTGAGGTCGAGCTCGCCGTCATTGTACACCATGACCGTGTCGGAAGTCAAGACCTCCGTCGGCACGTTGCCAAGGTTGACGTTCGCCGAACCGTGGCGCAAGTGCGCGGGATTGACACCCTTGCCCGTGACGAAGACGGTGTCCGATGAGTTCCCCGAGTTGATGACGATGGCGATCTTGTCGTCGTACGTGATGCGCTGGCTTGGCGCAAAGGTGATGAAGACCTTGGCGCTGTTCCCGGGGGCGAGCGCGCCGACATTCGAGATCACGTTGTACTGGGGCAGCGTAGCTTGGACCTGCGTGACCGTCAACGACACGCTTCCCTGGTTGGTGATCGTGAGCGAGTCCTTCTTCCACTGTCCGATGCCGACCTTGCCGAAGTTCATCGACGACGGACTGGCCGCGAACGCAAGGCCTGAGGCCTTCGTGGTGAGGCTTCGGGTCGCGGACCAGGGACTTGTCCCGGCCGTGTTCGTCGCGTCCACCCGCCAGTAGTATGTCGTGCTGTTCGCCAGACCCGTCACAGCGAGCGTCGTATCGGTGACCCCGTTCTGATCGAGGAAGAACGATCCGTAGGACGAATCACCAGAGACCTGCACGTGGTACGAACTCGCCGAAGCGACGCGGTTCCATTGCAGAGAGGTCGTCGTTGAGACGTTGGACGCTCCTCCGGCGGGGAACCCGAGCGGCGGAGGCGCAGGAGCGACGACCGGCGAAACCTGGGTAGTGAAGCTCCAAACGGACGACCAGGGGCTTGTCCCGGACGCATCCGAGGCGCTCACGCGCCAGTAGTAGGTCGTATTGTCGCTGAGAGTGCTCGGCGTGAAGGTCGTGTCCGTCAGAGCACTCTGATAGATCTGGAGCGATGCGAACGTTGCGCTCGTCGAGACCTGGAGCCGGTACGAAGTCGCGCCGGCCGACGCATTCCACCGGAGCGGAGCGGCGGCGATCTGATTGACCGCGGCGTTCGCCGGCGACACCAGCGCGGCCGCCAAAAGTGTCGACACCTGTCCGTTGCCGATGAGCCGGATGTCGTCGACGAAGTACGTCTTCGTGGTCCCTGCGACCTCGAGGATGCCGACCCGGTTGATCATGTGGCCGCTGGGATCGAGCTGGTTCATGGGCAGCGAGATATACGCCCACTGGTTCGCCGGTACCGTGCCGTAGCTGACGGTGGGGAACGTCTCCGACGCATCATTTGCGAGAAGGACGCTGATCTGCGCGCCGGTGGCCCCTCCATTGACCGCGAACTCGACTCGGGCATAGTCCGCCGGATTCATGTTGACCGGGGAGCCCCACGGACCGTTGTGCATGCTCAGGCCGCCCCAGGCGTTCTGGTCGACCCGGATCGACTTTGTTCCTTCGTAGACGCGTTCCGTGCTGCCGTACGTGACCGTCGCGTTCCATGAGTTGTCGCGCCACGCGGTGCCAATGGTATCCTGGAAGACCTTCACGCTGGTCGAAACGATGACGCTGTCCGCGGTTGTGAAATCCGACGCCGCGGACCACGCTCCGGTGCCGATCGCGTTGCTCGCAACGACGCGCCAATAGTACACCGTGCTATAGCTCAGATTGGTCACGTGGAGCAGCGTATCGGTGATACTGCTCTGGTCCACAACGGGCGCGGAGAACGAGGAACTCGTCGCGAGCTGCAGCCGGTACGTCGTGGCGCTCGGGGCGGTCCTCCACCGGAGATCGGGACTCAGGACGATATTCAGCGCACCCTGGGCGGGCGACAGGAGCGACGGGGCCGCAGGAGCGCTCGGCGCTCCGGCGATCGTCGTGAGACTTCGGACGGCCGACCACGCGCTCGTTCCGTTGGAGCTCGTGGCGTTGACGCGCCAGAAGTATGTCGTTGCGTTGCTCAGGCTGCCGGCAAGATAACTCGTCCCTACGATCGCCCCTTGGTCGACGGCGATGGCGGAAAAGGCCGAGTTCGTCGAGATCTGTATCTCGCTCGAGGTGACGCCGGAGGCGACATTCCAGTTGAACGTCGTCGAGGTCGCGGCGCCCGTCGCGCCGTCAGCGGGGGAATTCAATGTCGGGGCCGCCGTCGTCGGAGGCGGAACGAACGTTCCGCCATTGGCGGACTTTACCGCCTGGAGGAGCGCATCCTTTTTGCCTGCCGGCGCGCTGGAGAGCCAGCCGTCCCAGAGCCCGTAGATCATGACGCCGCCGATCCCGTCGTCCTTGGTCCGCTGGACCTTGTACTTCACGGAATTCGTGTCGTCGTATGTGATGAGGGTGTTCACGCCGCCATTGGTAATGGTGACCCATGGCGCCTTCGCCGAATCATCCCAGTGGTAGGTCCCGCCGCCGGCGAGGGCGTTCGCAGCGTCGGAGAATTCGCCGTAGTTGTATCCCGCGAGCGGCTGACCGAGGGCAGTCACGCCGGTGAATTTCCAGGAATAGAACGGGATGCCGTTCGCAAGGATGTTCTTCGGAACGCCCTTCTTCGCCCAGGAGAGCGCGGAGGACGCTCTCCACGTCCGCCAGGCGCTCGGGCTACCGGCTGCTTTGCCCAGGGGGGAGTTCAGCCACACGGTGTTTTGGTTGTTCCACATATCGTAGGTCATGCAGTTGACCTGGTCGAGGTAGTACTTGAGATTCGGGTAGTCGTAGGCGGAGCTGTTCGCGTCTCCGTAGACGGCTGCGGTGAACACGCCCCGCGCGGGCATGCTGTCGAGGCCGCGCCGGAGGATCCGGAGCATACGCATGTAGTCGGTCTGGTTCTGCGGGAACTCCCAATCGAGATCGATGCCGTCAAATCCCTTCCGAATGAGGTAGGCGATGAGGGAGTTCGCCCAGGTTTGGGTCTTCACGGAATCGGAGGCGATCTGCCCCATCCTGGTCGCGCCCGCGCCGTAGATGCCGCCGACGCAGAGAAGGACCTTTACGTTCGCGGCGTGGCCTCGCCGAAGGAGTTCCGCCTGGTACGATTCGCCGCTTGTCCGGGCGCAACCTTGCGACGAGTTGCTCCACTCGATCCGTGTGGATTCGGCAGCGCTGACGACGGGAAGGAAGTACGGGGCGACGTTGACGTCAACGTCCGTATGAAAGTAGATTATATGCGTCAGCGCGGAAAAGTCCACCTGGGCAGGCGGCATGGCGCATACGCCGTAATCCTGGTAATACGCCGTCACCCAGAGACTGGAGGACGCTTGGCCGTAGAGGGCTGCCGACGTGATCATGATCAGGACCGCACTCATCATCAACTTGTTCATCATTGTCTGCTCCTTCGATTGTCGCTTTTCATGAATCCGAGCACGCACTGCGAGTACATCTGTCTGCTCGATTTACCCGTTCGGACACAGGATACGAACGCGATCAAGAGGAACCAACAATCATGTGATATGCATCACCGGATCTTCAAAAAGTCGCACCATCGAATTATTTTAGCGTGACGGGAAACACTTGATCGGCGCTTTTCGGCCGAACACCGTCGATGTCAGATCACAAAGTCCTGGTTCGCAAGGGGGGCGTAGCGCGATGGTGGTGAGCGTGGGGCGGCAGGGGGAGAATTGAGTGTACAACGTGAGGGGTGAAAGGTGGAGAAGCGTCCTGGAACGGCAGTGGCCGAATGGCTACAGAAGAGGGCCCTTCCGTGGGAAGAATCGGGAGCTCATCCGCCGGCGCCTGGAGACGCTCGTGCCCGGCACGACCGGCTGACGCAGCACCGCGGCCTGGGGGGCATGTCGGGGTACGGCAAAAAGGGCGAGCTTTGACGCGAACTTCTGGGGCCACCTCTTATCCATACAGGGGCGTTCAATGAGGAGATAGTACATCGTGCAGAAAGCAAGGATGGCAGGGATGATCACGACGCTGTGGAGGAGGAATGTCACAGCGTACGATCCCTCCGGGAGGAGGCGCGTCGTGATCCGCATCGCCCCGCCGATGATGAAGTTATGGAACAGATAGATGGTGTAGCACATCCCGCCCACGGTGACGATCCATGGGCTGGTGACGAATCGGTTCGTATACTTCCCCCGGAACGCCGCGCAGTAGAGCGCGAAGGTCAGGGGTGGAAAAAGGAGCGCGTGGAGGAAGGCTCCCTGCGGGATCGCGAGGACCGAGCGGGACTCCTCCGGGAGGTTACAATTGACCAGGAGAAGCGGCCATCCGAGAAGGCTCACGATGTCCCAGCGTGCGCTCCGGACCGGCTGCCCCCTCCATTCAACGAGGAAGACGTCGGCAAGGAGAAATCCGATCATGAAGCACTGGAGGTAGTTCAGCAGGGTAAGGGAAAGCACGGGGTACGACCCGACCACGAACCACTGGAACGCCATCGCGAGCGCGCCCACTCCGACGATGATCGAACGGCGGATCAAAGTATTTCGGACGGCGAAGATCATCGTCAGCACCGGGACGAGGAGATAGAATTGTATCTCGATCTCGAGCGACCACGCCACCCCGTTGACCAGGCTCTCGTGTCCGTACATGACATTATGGAGGTATCCGAGACTTGCCAGGAGATGGGGAAAAAGGGCGCCGCTGTCGGCTCCCTTCACCACGACCGCGAGGGCGAACAGGACGATCAGGCAGAGGATATACGGCGGCTCCAGCCGCGTCAAGCGCCGGAGATAGTACTCGCCGAGCCGGACGTTCGGCTTGCCATTGAGAAAGTGGGAGGCAAACGGGAGTGAGAGAATGAACCCGCTAATGACGAAGAAGAGCTCGACGCCGTGAAATCCCTGCCCGAGAAGAGTCTGAACGACGACCCGCTCCCCCGCACTGACGCGATGGCCGAGTTGGTAGAAGAACGGGTGCTGGTTGATGTGGAACAGGAGGACCGTGGCGATCGAGATGAAGCGGAGTCCGTCGATCTCGGAGATGAACTTCCCCGAGGAGGTGACCCGCTGGAGCCGGCTCAGAAATGCAGGGGCTGGCATGGTCTCGTCACAAAGAAGTGGAAGGGCGCTTCGAGCGCCCGGGCGCGGTCAGTCAGGATCGAAGCAACCGACCTCGGGTCTTACTTTCCGGCAGCGGCGAACTGCTCCCGGAGCGGGAGGATGCGCGTATCGTGGACCTGCTCGACCTCCTCCAACTGAAGCTTCAGCGAGCGCACGATGACGCCCTTCTCCCGGGAGATCGACATGAGCCTCCGGAGCGCCTCGGGCTTCACATCCTCGCTGGCGATATGGATCTCGTCGATCTTCAGCGTATTGAGGAGCCGGGCAAGCTTCCAATGGCCTCCGTAGATCGGATAGCCGTTCATCTTCTTCCCTTCGAGCTGTGGGTCGTCGTCGAGGAACCCCACCGGATTGAACATCCGCGCGTTCTCCTGGAGGATCTGCTGCACCATCATGAGGCCCTTTGCGTCGGCGCCGTAGACGAGGATGCGCTTTCCGTCGCGCAATTGTTCGTTGCGGGAGAAGTAGTGGAGCACGAGGTAGGAGACGCGCGCTCCCACGACGAAGGAGAGGAGGAAGTAGAAATCGAGCGCCACCAGGACAAGGCTGATCGGCCGAAATTCGTTCGGCACGACCTCGAGGAGGACGAACGTCGCGAACACCGCGATGGTGACCGTCTTGAGGAGCTTCAGGAGGTCGCCGATCCCCATTTGCCGGAAGGTCGACTTATACATCCCCACGAGATAGAACACGAGAAGCTGGACGCCGCAGATGAGCGAGAGCGTGACATAGAACGGGCGCTGGACAGCGTCAAGATGCGTCGGGTGGTCGCTCAGCGTCAAGGAGAGCAGGAAGGCCGCGACGATGAACGCGACGTCGAGGAAGCCGTGGAAGAGCGTGCTGTTCATCAGGGGCCACTCGTACATCGGGAGGAGCGTGCCGTTGCGAAGGACCGCCATCTCCTTGTAGCGCAGCTGGCTGACACCGATGAAGGTCGCGATCGCCACCGTCACCAGGATGAGCGACGCGCCGAAATTGTTCGTGATGGTGACGGCGAACGCGCCGAGACCGAACGCGCAGGAGACCATGTAGAGCAGGAGCACGACGTTGCGGTGCGACAATCCGCGGTCGATGAGCCGGTGGTGGATGTGCCCCCGGTCGGGGAGGAACATTCCGACGAGCCGCCCAAAGATCGTCTGGCTCTGCTTCTCCTGGGGAACGATCGACCGGAGGAGGCGGCGGGTCATCGACAGGAGCGTATCCATGATCGGCAGGCCGAGCGCGAGCATCGGCACCATGATGGAGAATGCGGTCGACCCCTTCGTGGAGCTCCTGATCGAGAGGATCGCCAGGAGAAAGCCGATGAAGAGGCTCCCCGAGTCGCCGAGGAAGATCCTCGCACCGTTGAAGTTGTAGCGCAGGAATCCGAGGATCGAACCGGCGAGCATGAGCGCCATCATCGCGGTGGTGACATCGCCTTTCAAAGACGCGATGGCGAACATCGTCAAAGAGACGATCACGGCCACGCCTCCGGCAAGGCCGTCGAGGCCGTCGATGAGATTGATCGCATTGGTGATCCCGACCACCCAGAGGAGCGTCGCAGGGTAGTCGAGGTATCCGAGCGAGAGAAGGTCGGGACTGAACGGATGGGTGATGGCGGAGATCTTGAAACCCGCGAAGTAGACGACGGTACCAGCCACGACCTGGCCGATGAGCTTCTTGCCCGGAGAGAGCTGGTAGAGATCGTCCCAGATCCCGATGAGGAGCACCATCGTCAGCGAGATCACGAGCATGAGTCCCGTGTGCGGCGTCATGCCGGCGAACGTCCCGGCTCCTGAATCGAGATAGAGCGCGATGGCGAGGGTGACGAAGAAGCTCACGTAGATCGCGACGCCGCCGAGCCGCGGGACGGGATTCTTATGGACCTTCCGTTCGTTCGGCTGATCGATCGCACCGATGCGCTTCGCGTAGGAGATCACCAACGGCGTGATCCCGAGCGACAACGCGAGCGGGATCAGGAACAGCGCATATTGCTCGAGTGACATTCCAAATGTATTCATGGTGAGTACTCGTGAATTGGTGACGGTCAGAGACCGAATTGGACCTGCGACAATGCTTCAGGGACGTCAAGGGACCGATTCTTCAGGTACGGCGACACATGGTCCCGGTCGATCCAGCCTTTACGACAGACGAGCGCGGCACTCTCGATCGCACTACGGAGTTCCCGGACGTTCCCGGGCCAGTCGAACAGTGTGCAGAGCTCGAGCGCTTCGGGAGTGATCCCTTCGATGGACGATCGGCCGCTCGCGTTGCATTCCGTAATGAACCCTCCGACCAGGTACGGGATCGATTCCCGGCGCTCTCTCAACGGAGGGAGGTTGATGCCCACTTGCCCCAGTCGGACGGACGACCAGCCGCCGGCGCCGGTCCTCAAGTGCGACTCGTCCACCGGCACGCTCAGGCCCTCGATCGCCCGCACGTTGAAGTAGACATCCTCGACGCCGCCGACGCGGCGGAAGTGCTGCCGCTCGAACGCGACAACGAGCTCTTTCCACGACTCCAGCGGAAGCACGGAGAACTTGTCGAAATACACCGTTCCGCCGATCGCAGATTCCAGGACTCCGGGGCGCACTTCCCGGCCCGCCGCTCCGGCGGTCTCGGTGCCGAAGACATGTCGGTGAAATTGCCCGGCCGCGATCGTCGAGCAGTCGAGCGGCACGAACTCCCGGTCGGCTCGGGAACTCATCGCGTGGATCACTCGCGCCAGCCACTGTTTGCCTGTGCCGTTCTCGCCGACGATCCGGACGCTCAGATCACTTACAGCCACACGTGCGATGGTGTTGAGGATCTGCCCCATCAGCACCCCTTGCGCTGCGGCGAGCGGTTCGGTTTCGGGTGATGTCGTTCTCAAATTGCTCATGTATAGTAGCCCAATTCACCAAAAAAAGTTGTGATGCAGATCATGCCCGGTACTGCGGAGCATCCGACCATTTAGCGGTCAGTCCGGACGATCTCGCCCGTGCTCCAGAGGTCGAATCCGAGCGTAAATTGATATATTCTGTCGGTCAGACGGCTTGGAAGCATGCCGTAGTCGAACTGCCATTTCCCGGCACGCAAGCCGACGCCGTAGGTCGCCACCTGGAAGTCCGGATCGACGTCGTACCCAAGTCGAAGGGCCACGATCTGGAGGAACACATACTCCGCGCCGCCTTTATAGCGAAGCCCCTTGACACCGAACACTTTCTCGTTCGCGATGGAAAGCGTCAGGATGGCCTTTTGGCCCGCGGACGGGAACTGCATCGAGGCGCCGATCTGGAGGTCGCGCGCGAGGTGTTCGGAGGTGAGGATCGTCGTAGAGCCGTCGTAGGTGTACCGGATCCCGTTCCCGAGACCGCTCAAGACCGCACCGTACCGGATATCCGCCGCCGGCGTGTAGAACATGCCGATCGAAGAGGAGAACGCCCACAATTTGCCTGATCCCGCACTGCCGTAGCGCACGTTGATCGCGCCGCCGAGACTGAAGGTCGGAACGACCTCTCGGGCATACGCTGCGTCGTAACCGTACTGGAGGGCCGAGAGATTGGCGATCGAGCTCTCGGAGAGACGGCCGACATGATTGAGCATAACTCCCATCGCGAACACCTCTCCTTTGTGCATGAGGAGCGGCGTGGCGAAGCTTTCATTCATCATGTTGCTCGCCCGGTCGAGCGTGTGATTCAGGACGAGCGAGGTGTGCTGAAGATAGACGAGTGCGGCGGGGTTCCAGTACATGCTATTGATGTCGTTGTCGTCCGCGATGTACGCATCGCCGAATCCAAGCGCGCGGGCCCCGGATTGAAGGGAGCGCGGCCGGAAGAGCGTGTTCGTCTGAGCCTCCATGAGGCCCGCGAACGTCAGGACAAGAAAACCGCACACGAGAAAGTGCACCGCGGTATTCCCGCGGCATTGACGTAAGGTCATAGGGGCTCAGTGATTGAAGACTTGGAAGAATCCGAAGATGAAGATCGCGTCGCGCATGAAATCGGACAGCTCCCGGATGATGTTCGAACGCTTCGGGACGAAGACCGTGTCCCCGGGCCGGATGACGGGAATGGCCTCGATGTTGCCGTTCTCCATGTACCAGGTCAGATCCACTTCGATCGGCTGGCGATTCAGGCCGTTGCGCAAGATCTTGATATTCCTCAGATCGGACTCCGGCGTGGTCCCCCCTGCCGTCGAGAGCACCTCGAGGAGCGTCGCGTCGGACGCGAGGGGGTAGTTCTCCTGGCGCATGACCTCGCCGAGCACGGTGACCTTTTGCGGCGTCGCGCTGACGATGGTGACCGTCAGCTTTATCTCGCCCTGGATGTATTCCGTCAGCTTCTTCGTCAGCTGCTGCGTGAACTGATCCTTCGTCAGTCCCGCCGCCGTCAGGTCGCCCAGGAGCGGCATCGCGACCTGGCCGAGTTCCTTCACGACGGACTGCATGTTGAATTCCGGATATCCCCAGACCGATACCTGCACCTGGTCGCCTTGCCGGATCACGTAATTATCGGACTGCGCCTCGGCCTGGATCGGCCGGCTTCCCGAGCGCATGATTTGCGTGAGGTTCTCCTTCGCGATCTCGTTCGAGCCGCATCCGGAGAAGACCGCCGTCGCCAGAAGAAGCGCGGGGAGTGAGACGCAGAGAAGAATCGTCTTCATGAAATTCATCCAATCCTTGTATGGTTTCAAATGCATCGGTGCATGCGCAGGACCGCAAGGGGGGCTCGTGTGTGAGCGAGCCTCACGTGAGAGAGAGTCGGACATCCCTACGGGCTTGTACTGCAGAGAAAAGGCAAAGTTTGTGCCAGAATGCCACGACGTCCGCCCGAGTCCCCCAAATTCATTGTTTCCGAGCCCCCATCTAAGATCGACCAAGGTGATGCTCGGCTCTAAGACCGTACTACGCGCCTGATTAGGCGGGGAGATGCATGATTTTCGTGATTTATTCCGTGAAGAAAAGTTGGAGAAATCCGTACAGGGCAAATGGTTTCGTCGTTCCCCCGATAGTGTGTAAGAGTTACACATGTGCCGTAATGGTGCGGTATGCGTGCGTACTTTCTACACACATCGAGATATTCTCCGCGCATTCCCAAAAAAGAGACGCAGCACACATCCGGCAATGTCCGCATTTGTTATTTTCTGGGGCAGTTGCCGAGGGCCATCATGGCACATCAATTGCACACCTGATGGTGTATTCTCTCGTAGGACAAATCGATCATTCAGAAGGAATTTGCCGTGCGCTCTGCTCAGCTCACTCTTCACGAAATCATCGCGGTGCTGCGCCACCGAAGGCGCCATTTCCTCATACCGGCCGTCATCGTGACGGTGCTCTGCGCTATCGGCGCGTTCCTCCTGTCGAACAAGTACGAGTCGACGACCACGATCCTCGTCCAGCGCGACGAGATCCTCAACCCGCTCATCGGGTTCGAGGTCGCCGTGGCCATCGCCTCGGAGGATCGCCTCCGGACCTTCAATGAGATCATTTACAGCCGTCTCACGCTCCGTAAGCTCGTCGACAGCCTCGGCCTGGCCCACGGGCAGCTCTCGGAAGGGGATGAGCAGGCCCTCGTGGACCAGGTCGAAAAGAACATCGAGATCGAACGCCGAGGATCTGATTCGTTCAGGATCACCTACACCGACGTCGATCCCGCCCGTGCGAAGCTCGGGGCGGAGACGCTCTCCAACCTCTTCATCCAGACGGTTCTTCGGGTGGAAGGCCAACGGAACGAACGGGCGGTAACGTTCTTTGAGACGAAATTGGAAGAGATCCGGCAGAAGTTCGAGTCGAGCCAGCAGCTCGTTGTGAGCCGGCTTCGGTCCCGCGTCGACGTCATGCCGGAGGAAAGCATCCAGCTCTACACCCAGGTGGAGACCTACCAGCACCAGATCGACGAGCTCGAGACAAAGGGAAAGGCGTATCAGCACGACCTCGACATCCTCAAGACGTTCCCGGGAGCGATCAAGACGGACACCGGGAAGCAGACCCTCTATGACCTCCAGCGGGCCGACATCCCGTTCGTCACCGAGTTCCGCGATCTCATGGCGAAATACGACGACTATTCCCGGAAATACAAGCCGATGTATCCGGACCTCATCAAGGCCGAGGACCAGCTCCTCGCCCTCCTCCAGCGGATCCAGAACGCCATCGAGGAAGAGCTTACGAAGCAGCAGCCGAAGCGCGACGATCTGGAAAAGAGGCGCGCGCAGCTCGTCGACCGCCTGAAGGAATCGTCCGTCAGCAAGCACGTCGAGCAGGGGAACGAATCCGACTATGAGATCTACCGGAAGCTCTATGACGAGCTTAAAGTGAAACTGGAGCAGGCCAAGACGGCGCGCGACCTCGGCACGGGCGGGACGAACCAGTTCATCATCATCGATCCGGCCGCCATGCCGGTCAAACCCTCGAAACCGAACCGTCCCCAGCTCATCTTCGCGGGCTTCATGATCGGCCTCTTTTTCGGCATCGTCACGGTCATCCTGAAGGAAATGCTCGACACGACGATCCGGACGCCGCGCGATGTCGAAGTGTATCAAAAACCGGTCATCGCCTTCATCACCGACGGCCGCCGGGAAGGGCAAGAATGACGCGCGACGACAAGGAGACGATGAAATCAATGCCATCACAACAGGTCGGCGATCCCATGGATGAAGCCCGGCAGCCCGAAGGCTCCGAGAACACGAAGCTTGTCCGGGTCATCAAGCAGATCGTTGTCAACCCCGAGATCGGGGCGCACATCGACGGCGACATCATCAAGTTCCAGTTCTATAATGCGTTCAACTACTCGTTCCTCTCCCGGAGCCAGGAGAATGTCATCATGTCCCTGGGCGTCACGAGCCCGAACCAGGGGGAAGGCAAGACGCTCATCGCCTGCAATCTCGCCGTGTCGCTCGCGATGGGATCGCGCAAGAAGACGGTCCTCGTCGACCTCAACGTCTACGCCCCGCGGCTCCACCAGATCTTCGGCGTCACGAACAGCCCCGGCCTCGCCGAGGCCCTGAGGACCAGCAACATCCACGTGACGCGGACCCAGATCGAGAACCTCTCCGTCGTGACCGCCGAGCACTTCACGGAGATCCAGGACGGCGTCGTCTCCTCCGCGCCCTTTTCCTCGCTCGCGGCGCAGCCGGTCCTCCACCCCCTGCTGAGTCTCGACCAGCTGGCCGCGTTCCGCGACGTCATCTATTCCCTGGAACAGGAGTTCGAGTTCGTCATCGTCGACATGCCGTCGCTCAACACGGGGGGATTTCCGGTCCTCTACGCAAACCAGCTCCAGGGCCTCATCATCGTCGTCAATACGGGCCAGACGAAGCAGGAGGACATCAACGGCGTGTTCCACCAGATCAACGAACGCCAGGTCCTTGGTTTTGTGTTCAATCGGTTCGACAGCAATAAACCCTCGTAACGGCGTAGGACATGGTCAACCTCGGCAGCACCATCATTCTCATGATCGTTGTGGTCATCATCGGGAAGCGCGAGCGGAAGCTCGAGCCCTCCTCGTATCTCGTCGTCATTTTCATCGCCTTGATCCAGGTGGCCATCCTCCTCTACCGGATGTACACCATGCCCGACATGGTGACGCCCTGACCGGACGCGTACGCATATGACCGTCTCGCACCATATCAAGGATCTCGTCGCGCGGAGCGTCGCAGGCTTCAAGGCCATCGACGCGGCCGCTCGGCGCCTCGTGCTCTATCAGATCATCGGGTCGGTCATCATTGCGTTCCTCCTGGTGAACACCGGCGGAAGCCTCTTCCCGAGCATCGCGTTCATCGGGCTGATCGTGACACTCACTCTGAGCTTCTACCGGATCGACTGGGGGCTCTACTTGTTCGTGTTCTCCGTCCTCGCGTTCGACCAGTTCACCCCCGGCGAGTTCACCGGATCCTCCACGATCATCGGCGTCGAATATTTTCAGAACCTCAAGAGTCTCCCGGCGCTTGCGAACGTTGCGTTCGCCGTCGCGACGCCGATGGAGCTCCATCTCCTTCTTCTTATCTTTATCTGGGTCCTCCTGGTCCTCTTCCGGAAGGACATGATGCTCATGCACGTCCCGGTGGCGCCCGCCGCGATCTTGTTCTTCCTCTGGCTCATCTTCTCGTTCGTCAATGGGATGCGCCAGGGGGGCGACTTCCTCGTCGCGCTCTGGGAGATCCGCGCGCTGTTCTATCTCGCCGTCATGTCGTTCTTCGTGCCGCAGGTCATCCAGACGAAGGCCCAGGTGAAGGCGCTCTTCTGGGTCTGCATACCGGCCATCGCCTTCAAGGCGTTCATCGGCATCATCCGGTTCGCCTCCGTCGGGTTCACCCTGGAGGGCTACGAGGTCATGACGAACCACGAGGACCCGCTCTTCTTCACATCGCTCTTCGTCCTGCTGCTCGGGTCGTACATCTTCGGCGGTAACGTGAAGCAGCGCAAGGTCATCTTCTGGCTCCTCGGACCCCTCATCGTCGGCTTCATCGTCGCCCAGCGCCGTGCGGCGTTCGGCGCTCTTATCGTCGGCATGGCAACGCTCGTCCTTCTCCTCCCGCGTCGGCAGCAGATGATGTTCCTCAAGGGCCTTGTCCCCGTGCTCGTGGTCTTCGGGCTCTACCTGGGGATGTACTGGCAGAGCGATAGCACGAGCGTGCTGGCGAAGCCCGCGATCTTCATCCGATCGGCCTTCTACACTTCCGAGAAGGAGGCCGCGCAGCGCTATTCATCGAACATGTACCGGGAAATGGAGAACTACGACCTGGCGTTCACCATCCGGACCCAACCGGTCCTGGGAATGGGATTCGGGCGGAAGTACTTCCAGCCGATCGTCTTACCGAACATCCCCTTTCCGCTGAAGGATTACATCCCGCATAACGAGATCCTCTGGCTCATCGCGAAGACGGGGGCCATCGGGATGTACCTGTTCCTCCTCTTTTTCGGCTCGTACATCTTCAGGGCGTCGTCGGTCTTTTCCAACCTCACCGACCCGTACCTCAAGACGGTCTGCATCATCTCGATCATTGCCGTTCTCTCTCAGCTCGTCGTCTCCTACTACGACCTACAGCTGACGTTCTACCGCAACATGGTCTGGCTCGGAATGCTCATGGGACTCCTCCCCGTCCTCGAGCTCGCCGACAAGGAACCGGAGCCCGAAGCGCCGGCTCCCCGGCCGATCGTCGTTCATCCTTTTTCGTATCACACTTGATCGGCACTCATGAACGCTCTTGCAACGACAAAACGCCTACTCAAGCGCTCCCTCCCGAAGGGGCTCGTCCTGGCCATCCAGGAGTACCGGCATGCGAAGGTCATCAATACGATCACCGTCGACAGCGATGCCGACCTCAAGCCGATCCAGCATCTTATCCGGCCGGGGGACACCGTCCTTGACCTCGGCGCCAATATGGGGTACTTCACAAAGTTCTTCTCCGACCTCGTCGGGAGCACGGGAAGCGTCCACAGCGTGGAGCCGATCCCGTCGACGACGCGCATCCTGAAGTATGTCGTGAAGAAGCTCCGGCTGACGAACGTCCGGGTCCTCAACGTCGCCGTTTCCGACACCGCCGGGTCGGTGACGATGGAGATCCCCCTATTCGACTCCGGGGAGGAGAACATCTTTGAAGCAAAGATCGTGGACGGGACCCCCCACCAGGGGTTCGAGAAGGTCACCGTCGCGTCTGGGGCGCTCGACGTCCTGTTCCACGACATACTGCCGGCGATCCGGTTCGTGAAATGCGACATCGAAGGGCATGAGAACACCGCTCTGCGCGGCGCCCAGAGGCTCCTCAACGAGGTGAAGCCCGCCTGGATGATGGAGGTATGGGGCAACCCCGCCGAGCCGAACTCCAAGGCCGCCCAGACGTTCGCCACGTTTGCCAAGGCCGGCTACACTGCCTTCTGGTTCGACGGCACGAACATGCGGACCTGGCGCAGCGGGGAGATCAGCGTGAACTACTTCTTTCTCACCGAGCCGCACTCGGCGAGCCTCAAAATGCATCTGCCGTTCGCCACATAGGAGACCGTGGATCACAATATCACATATCAGACAACGGCCGTGAACGCCGAGCCGAACGCGAGGAAGCCCGCCGAGGGCGCGCCGAGCGTTCCAGCGCCGATCCGCAGCACGTCGATCCTTGGGGTCCGGGTCCACACCGTCACCGTCGCCGAGACGGCAGTCATTCTGGACCGCATGGCCGCAGCCGGCCGGGGCCATCTCGTCATCCCGGTGAACCCCGAGATGATCGTCGCCGCGCAGGGCCAGGAGGAGTTTCGCGAGACGCTCAACGGCGCCTCGCTCATTCTGCCGGACGGTACGGGAGTGAAGCTCGCCGCGCGCCTCTACGGACACCGGAGCACCGAGCGCGTCACGGGCGTCGACACACTCGACGGGCTCGCGGGGATCGCCATGCGCCGCGGGTTACGGCTGTTCCTCCTTGGTGCGCAGCCGGGCGTCGCCGAGCTTGCCGGCGAAACGCTTACGGCTCGCCACCCCGGGCTCGTCATCGCGGGATGTTATGCGGGTTCCCCGTCCCTTGCGGAGGAGAACGACATCTGCCGCCGGATCACCGATGCCCGCGCGGACATCCTCATGGTCGCCTACGGGGCGCCGAAGCAGGAACTCTGGTGCGCCCGCAACATCCCGAGGCTTCCTGTGCGCATTGCGATGTGCGTCGGCGGATCCTTCGATTTTCTGGCGGGCCGGACGACCAGGGCGCCGCACTGGATGCAACGGATGGGACTCGAATGGCTCTACCGGCTCCTCCAGGAACCCCAGCGCTGGCATAGGATGCTGGCACTCCCCAAATTTGCGGTCCGGGCGCTCCTTGAGTGCGCGACCATGCGATCAATTCACAGGAACCCATGAACGAAGACATCGCCAAATCCGTCGCACGGAGCACCACCTCGATGTTCGGGCAGCAGATCGTCACATGGGGATCGACGTTCCTCCTCATGATCTTTCTGCCGCGCTATCTCGGGCCGGTGAACTTCGGCAGGCTCTATCTCGCCCAGATGATCTCCGGCATCTTCCTCATCGCGATCGAATACGACGGCCGTTACGGCATCGCGAAGCGCATCGCGCGCAATCGGGACCGTGCGCCGCAGATCATCGTCAATTCCATCGCCTTCCGGGTCGCGATCTGGGCCGTGTCCTTCACCTGCATGATGACGATGGCGTTCAGTATCGGATATCCCACCCCGGTGAAGATCCTCCTCGTCATCATGGGCTGTGAGATGCTCTGGCTCTCCGCCAAGACGGTGCTCATCGGATCGTTCCTCGGGCACGAGATGATGCAATACACCTCGATGGGCGCGATCGCAGAACGGATGTTCATCTCCCTGTTCGGCGTGACCGCGCTCCTGCTCGGAGCGAACGTCATCGTGGTCGCCATCATCATGGTGACCGGCACATTCATCAATTTCCTCATCTGCGTGAAGCACGCCAGGCGCATGATCGCCCAGCGCCTCCCGAGCGTGAACTGGAGCGAAAGCCTCACCCTGGTCCGGGAAGGCGTTCCCTATCTCCTCTGGTCGCTCTTCGGGGTCATCTACTACCGCATCGACGCACTCATGCTCTCGCTGTTCACGCCGGAGAAGGTGGTCGGATGGTACGCGGCGTCGTACAGGTTCTTCGACGTGCTCGCGTTCCTCCCGAGCATCTATTCCCTGGCGATCCTCCCTGTCCTCTCCAAGCTCTGGGGCAAGGAGGACCTCGTGCTCGCGCACACGACGCAAAAGAGCCAGGAGTTCATCCTCATTGCGGGGATCCCCTTGAGCATCGGCGTCTATGCGTTCTCCCGGAACATCATCGATCTCTTCTTCGGTCTGACGAACTACGGCCCATCGGTCCTCAACCTCCAGATCTTCGGCATCGGGTTGGTCCTCATCTACGTGGACATCGTCTTGGGCACGGCCATCATCGCATGCGACCGGCAGCGCCAGTGGGCCACGGCGTCGTTCTTCGCCATCCCGATCAACGTCGTGTTGAACTACTTCATGATCCCCTACACGCAGTTGAAGTACGGGAACGGCGGCATCGGCGCGGCGCTCGCGACGCTCATCACCGAGTTCTACATCATGATGACCGCGATCTACATCCTTCCGAAGGAGCTCTTCAGCTCCTCGAGCGTGCCGGTCGCCCTCAAGGCCCTAGCGGGCGGGATCATCATGGGCGCGGCGATCTGGCTCATGCGTCTGACCCCGTACGTACCGTGGATCGCCCAGGTCGCTGTGGCATCGGCCGTCTATTGCACCGCCCTCGTCGCCTTTCGGACGTTCAACGAAGGGGAGATCGCGTTCGCCAAGCGCTTTCTCACGATTCGCAATCTGAAGGGCGCATTCATCCCCCACAAGGAACCAAAGTCGTGAAGATACTTCACATTATGCCCTATACGCCGGTCCCCCCGATCTCCGGGGGTCCCTTGCGCATGTATCACATCATGAGAATGCTGGCGGAGCACCATGACGTCACGGTGGTCGTCTATTCCATGCACGACGACCTCCCGAAACTCCGGGCGGAGTTCTCCCGCAAGCTTCGGGCCATTCACGTCGTCATGTACGGGTGGAAGCGGCGCTTCAAGCGCATCATCCAGGTCCTCTCCTTTTGGTCGAAGCACAGCTTCTTCTACACGATCGCGTACAGCGATCGGATGCAGAAAGTGATCGACCGGGTCATCGCAGAGAACGACTTCGACATCGTCCTGACGGAATTCTCCTCGATGGGGAGCTACACCTTGCGTACGAACGCGGTGAAGATCCTCGACTCGCACAACGTGGAGTACGACATCTTCCGGCGCCAGTGGCTCAAGGCGAACTCCCCGTTTCGGAAGCTCCACTACTACGACGAGTACAAGAAGTTCTACCACGAAGAACTGGCGCACTACCAGAAACAAGACGCGCTCTTCACGACCTCGAGCCGCGACAAGGACATTCTCGACCACGAGATCCCCGAGATAGCGAAATACGTCGTCCCGAACGGCGTCGACGCGTCGTATTTCGCCCCGTCGGGCCAGACGCCGGAGCCGCATTCCCTCGTGTTCACCGGAGCACTGTCGTATTTGCCGAACAGCGACGGCGTACTCTACTTTCTGGACAACATCTTTCCGCTCATTCAGAAGCAGGTCCCGGATGCGAAGATCTACGTCGTCGGCATGAACCCGTCGAAGGAGATCATCCGTCGGGCCAATACCAATGTCATCGTCACGAACTTCGTGGACGACGTGAGGCCGTACGTCTACCGCTCTAGCGTCTTCGTCGTGCCGCTCCGGATGGGCGGCGGCACGCGCCTGAAGGCCCTGGAAGCGATGGCGATGCAGAAGCCCATCGTCAGCACGAGCATCGGCTGTGAGGGGATCAACGTGGAACACGGCAGATCGATCCTGATCGCCGACACCCCGCAGGCGTTCGCCGACGAGACGGTGCGGCTCTTGAACGACGGCGCGCTCCGGTCGCAGCTCGCCGCCGAAGGCTTCGCACTGATGAACGCCCAGTATGAATGGACGGTGATCGGCCGCCAGATCGAGCAACTCATTCGACGCATACACTCAGAGAAGAAGCGATGACCTCCACACCACATGAAGCACACGCGGCATTGCCGCTGTCGACCATCGGACGGTTGAAGGACCGGCTCCATCGGCACTCCCTTATGGACCACCTCAAGGGTCTCTGGTTCGCTCGGAAGTTCAAGAAGCCGGGGATCATCGTCGTCTCGGGCGGTCTTCCCTTTCCCAAGCTCTTCAACGACGGAGGGGAGGTCCACGTCGGAAACTGCCAGTTCTATTCGGGCGTCCGGCTCGAAGTGGGAAAGGGGGCGGTCTTGCGCATCGGCAAGGGGACGTATCTCAACAGGAACACCGTCGTAATCGCTCACCGCCAAGTGGAGATCGGCGCCAACTGCGCGATCTCCTGGGACGTCGTCATCATGGATTCGGACATGCACGCGATGACGCAGGACGGCGTCGAGGACAACAGACCGGTCATCATCGAGGACTTCGTCTGGATCGGCTGCCGCTGCATCATCCTCAAGGGGGTCCGGATCGGCACCGGGTCCATTATCGCCGCCGGGGCGATCGTCACGAAGGATGTACCGCCGCACACGGTGAGCGCCGGCGTTCCTGCACGCGTACTTCACCAACTCAAGGGGTAGAACGAGCGATCGTCCATGGAATCTGACTCAACCATACAGAAGTCGGCAAACGGAGAACACCCGAAGGCGATCAAGGTCTTGATCTACCATCGGGTGCTCCAGGATCCGGATGACTCGCGCAAGCACGAGTACATGTGCGTGTATGCATCGGATTTCCGCAAGCACCTCCGGCTGCTGGAGCGCTGGGGATTCACGAGCATCACGTTCCACGACTATCACCTGTATCTCAAGGGGGAGCTGGACCTCCCTCGGAAGCCCGTCATCATCACGTTCGACGACGGGTATAAGGACGTCTTCGAGAATGCGTACCCGCTTCTCCAGAAGTTCGGCATGAAGGCGGTGATCTTTGCCATTGCGAACTCCAAGATCCTGAGCAACGTCTGGGACCACGGCTCGGAACATCCTGCGTCGGACCTCATGACCGAGCATGAGCTGCTCGAACTCCATTCGGCCGGACATGAGATCGGTTCGCACAGCCTCAGCCACCCGGCCCTTCCGTCGATATCGAAGGAGCAGCTCTGGGAAGAGCTTTCACGCTCGAGGATGCTCCTGGAGATCCTCCTGAATGCTCCCGTTCGGTCGGTCGCCTATCCGTACGGGCTGGTGAACGAGGAGATCAAGAAAATAGCCTCGGAGGCGGGATATTTCACGGGCTGCGGCGTGTACACCGGGCCGGCAGCGTTCGGCGAAGACCCGTTCGAGATCCGCCGGATCCTGATACGCGGAACGATCGGTACATTTGGCTTCGCCCTGCGCATGCTAACGCCGTACGAGTACTACGGATGGCTGCGGTGGAAGCTGCGGATGATCATCCTGGGACCGGTCCGGCACCAGCATGAGGTCTCCGCGGACGTCCTCGACACCCCGGAATCCTCGAACGTTTCATCGTGAGCCCATGATGCCTGATCCAACTGCACATATCACGATATTGGAATCTCAGCCTCACGGAACCTCGGATGCCGGTCGGACGGGCTCGGCCATGCTGACGGTGGAGGTCATGGACGACTTCGCCGCATTCCCCACCTTGCGGGAAGAATGGAACGCCGTCGCGAAGGATTCGTACGCGACCATCTACCAGACCTACGAATGGCTCTCCCTCTGGTGGAAGCACATCGGATCGGCGGGGAACCGGACGCTCCACGTGCTCCTCGTCCGGGACGGCCCCACTCTCGTCGGGGTCGCCCCCTTCTTTTTGGAATCCATGCGGCTCTTCGGCAGTCGCGGCTATGCGCACCTCGGCCTCCTCGGAAGCGGCTCGGCATTCAACCGTTCCTCAGGCATGTTTCTCGATGACGGTCCGAGCGATTACCTCGACATCTTGGCCCGGAGCGCGTACGCCCGAGCTGTCGCACAGGAGCTCGCCGGCTACTTCCGGGAGCACGCGGACCTCTTCGACGAGATCGAGTTCCTCAATGCATCCCCGTCGAGTGTCGTGCGCACCGTCCTGGTGCCGGCGCTCGAGAACGCGGGGTTCGCCTGCACGACGACCGATGCGGACATCTGTCCGCACTTGACGCTTGCGACGTCCGTCGCCGAGTATCTCAAGACGCTCGACGCGAGCGTCCGCCGGCGGTTCAGCCAGGCGCAGAAGGCGGCGGAGGAACGGACGCTCTTCTCGGTGGAGTCCCCGATGTCGCGAGCGGACGCCGACGAGGCGCTCACGGCGCTCATGATGCTCCACCAGCGGCGCTGGCGTAAACTCGGCTATCCCGGGCTCTTCGCGAGTCCCGCGTTCACCGCCTTCCAGAGCGCGGCCGCGCACACGTTCCTGGAAAACGGATGGCTCCGGCTGAAGCGTGCGGTCTCTGCCGACGCGACCGTCGCCGCGAGGCTTGCGTTCGCCTACGAGGGACGGCTCTACGACTACCTTTCCGGGTTCGACGACGAGGCTCCGGCCGCGAAGCGGCGCCCCGGGATCGCGCTTCTCCTCTCCCTCATGGACGACGCCGTCAACCAGGGCATCAGGTCCATCGATTTTCTCCGGGGAGACGAGGGCTACAAATTCGAGCTCACGCGTGAGGTCCGGCGAAACGCGAACATCCTCGTCGTGCCCACTGCGGACAGAAGCGCCGCGCGTCGGCGTGCGATGCGCATTGTCCGGTTTCGGGCGTACCTCCGGTTCCTCCTGGCGCGGGAATGGGGGCTCCTGCGCGTCCAGCTTCAGGAGCACCGGTTCCCGGCATCGCTCTACCATTTTGCGGCATTCCGGGCCCAAAGGCTCGTCCGAAAGCTCCGGGCCGGCACGCACCCTACGGCTCCCGGGCCCTGAACCAAGACTCGACTCCCAAGGGAACGCCGACACACAGAATCATCAACCCTTACTCGCATCACCAACTGACCATGCAACTCGTCCACGACCATCTTGTCAAAGCATCGCGCCGGAACCCCGACGCGCCGGCCATCATCTGCGGTGACGTCTCCGTCACCTACCGGCAACTCCTGGTGTCGGTGGACGGGCTCTCCGAGATGATCGCCGACGAGGGCGTCGCGAACGGTGACCGCGTCGTCATCGTGCTCCGGAACAAGATCGACTTTCTCGTGACCTCGTATGCGGTCATGAAGATCGGCGGCATCGCCGTCCCCATCCCCGACGACACCGCTCTGTTCGCCGTCCAGCAGCTCGTCGCCGACTGTGCGCCGTCGCTCGTCGTCACGAGCGCCTCCGATCTTCTCGAACATCCACGCTTGCGCAGCATCGTCGAATGCGACATGTTCCTCGTGGAAGCTTCAGCGGAAGGATCACCCTACGCGCATTCTGTCGGCCTTCGGGCCCGCTCCAACGGCGTCCGGACCGCTCGGCCGATCCGGCCCCCGAAACCGGGGGACGGAGCGCTCATCCTCTACACGTCGGGGACCGGGGCGGCGAAGAACGGCGTCCTCCTCTCCCACACGAACCTCATCCGGGCGTCGCGGATCATCATCGAGTTCACCGGCATCAATACGGAGACGCGCGAGTTCGTCACGACGCCGCTCACACGCTCGTTCGGCCTGGCAAAATGCTGGAGTCTCCATGTCGTGGGCGGGACCGTCGTCCTGAACGACGGGCCGCTCGACCCGGTCTCGATGGTGCAGAGCATGCTTCGCCACCGCTCCAATGCGTTCTCCGTCGTCCCCTCCGCGTTCACGAACATGTTCGGGCACCTGGAATCGCTCGTCCAGCGGATCGGCTCCCAAGTCCGGCACATCGAGCTCGGGAGCTCCTCCATGACGGCGGATCAGAAGCGCCATTTCATGGGACTGTTCCCCAACGCGCGGATCTGCATGCACTACGGGTGCACGGAGGCGCCGAGGACCGGGTTCCTCGACTTCCGAAAAGAACACGACAAACTCGACACCGTAGGGTCTGCGTCGCCCGACGTGGAGATCGCGGTCCTCGACGAGCGCGGCGCGGCGCTCGAGCCGGGCTCCACGGGGGAGATCGCCACCCGCGGCGGCCACGTCATGGTCGGGTACTGGAACAATGAGCCGCTCACACGCACGTCGAAGACGTCCGACGGCTGGTTCAAGACGGGCGATTTCGGATTTCTCGACGAGGGGGGCTACCTCCACCTCGTCGGGAGAAGGGACGAGATGATCTCGATGGACGGGGTCACGTTCTCCACCCTGGAGATCGAAGAGCACGTCCGAGAGCTCTACCCGGAGCATGAACTCTGCGTCGTCGGGGTTCCCGATCCCGCGGGCATCCTCGGGGAGATCCCCGTGCTCTGCTACATCGGCCGGAACGGCAAGACGATCGCCGCGTCGGACCTCTCCCGGCTGCTCGCCGACCGGGTCGACAGGACGAAGATCCCTCGTCTCGTGTTCCGGATCGAACCCGACTCGGCCCAAGACGGGCTGCTCGTCCGGGAGAACGTTCGGAAACAGTTCATGGAAGAGTTCGCCGCGCCGATTCTGGAGCATCAGAAGAAGAATGGTCAATAGCAGAGAAACGGATCCATGCCGATGCAACCCGCGATGACCGACCTGCGCCCCATGAACGGCGCGACGGAGCGCCCTGACGGGGCGAACCGGCTGGTGGCGTGCGCGGTGTCGACCGTGCGCTCCGCCGAAGGGTTCGACGCGCTGGAGCGGGAGTGGTCGGAGCTTGTCGAGGGTTCGCCGGTGTCCGTCTTCCAGACGTTCGAGTGGCTCCGGAGCTGGTGGGCCCATTTCGGCGCTGACCGGACGCTCTGGATCCACCGCTTGACGCATCATGGTCGCCTCGTCGGCATCGCCCCCCTGTTCATCGGGCGGGAGAGGCTCCTGGGGCTCCCGGTCGCCCGGCACGCGCAGTTCCTGGGATGCGGACTCTCGGATTACACGGACATGATCATCCTCCCGGGGTTCGAGCGGAGCGTGCTGGAGAGTTTCGCACGGCACCTCACGACGACGACCGAGGAGTGGGACCTCCTCGACATGGAGGACATCAACGAACGGACGGCGACGGCACGGCTTCTGCCGGCGATCCTCCAGAACCACGAGATCGATGTGTACAAGTTCCGCGGCAACGTCTGTCCGTACGTCGAACTGCCCGAAAAGGCGGAACATCTCGTCCAGGACCTGAGTCCGACCGCGCGGTATAATTTCCGTCGAAAGCTGAAGAATCTCCAGGCGCAGTTCAAAGCCGACGTTGAGCTCATCCGCTCCGAAACGGACGACCTGGTGAAGGCCGTGAAGGACTTTTCGTTCATCCACGGCCAACGCTGGAAGAGCCTCGGATTTCCGAGCGCGTTCGACGACGAGCGGCACCGGGCGTTCCACGTCGAGATCGCGACGAAGTTCGCCAAGCGCGACTGGCTGCGGATGTTCTTCTTGAACGCCGACGGCACGCCCGTTGCAGTGACGTTCTGTTTCAACTACCGGAATCGCATCTATATGTATCAGAGCAACGCCCATGCTTCCGAGGCGATCATGCGGTGCAGCCCCGGCTTTCTCATCCGGTCCCTCGCGATGGTCGCGGGGATCACCGAAGGGATGCGCGTGTTCGATTTTCTCCGAGGCGACGAGGCATACAAATACCGAGAGTGGGACGCGGTCGACAGCCAGAACTGGCTCTTCCGCGCACGGTCCCCCCGGACGTCGGGCAAACTGCGGTTCATGCTCTTCCTCACAAAAGAACTCATGGCGAAGATCCGGAACCGCCTCATCCGTGAGTACTACGAGTTCAAGCGCATTAGGATCGTCAAGAACCCGACGCCGGGCATGCTCGCGAACTACATCCTCACGAAGATGTTCCACCTGTTCCGGATGGGAGTGTTCTTCATCCTGCGACATACCCCGCTCCGCACGGTGGCGACGCCCGAGCCGCGGCACCCGGCAGGCCCGAACTCGTATGAATTGCTCCAGGACTACGACAGCTCGTCGATCCTCCAGTATACCTTGGGAGAGAAACTCGCGAGAATCTACCGGTCTGCAAAGATCAATAATCTCCTCTGCACGCTCCGGTTGCAGATGCACCCCGCCACCGTCCTCGAGGAGGGCACCTCGGCCTATTCCGGACCGATGAAGGTCATCCAGTCGGGCAACGAGCGCCGGCTGGTGCTCGGCGAGAGCACGTTTTCGATCTATTATACGAGCGGAAACTGGTCGGAAGCGCGACGGGAGTACTGGGGAGCCATGGCCGAGAGTCCGTTCGGGACCCCCCGCCACGCGCGCATCCTCCTCCTCGGACTCGGCGGCGGGACGACCCTCCACATGCTCCACCGCGCCCATCACGCGCCCGTGGTGACGGTTCTCGAGATCGACCCGCTCATCATCGAGGCCGCGAAACGACATTTTTTCATCGGCTCGATTCCCGACGTCACGATCGTCGAAGGGGACGCCACCACCGGGATCCGCGCTTTGCGCAAAGAGGGGGCGAGGTTCGACATGATTCTCGACGACGTCTTCAACAAGGTGACCGGCAAGCTCAGCAGGAGCCATCAGGGCCTCATCAAGGAGCTCATGTCGATGCTCAACCCGGGCGGTTCCATCACGTTCCAGCGGATGATCGACACCGAAGCCGACGACATCGACTCGGGACGGTTCGCACACTCGCTCCGAGAGATGGGGTACGACATCCGCGTCCGCAAGATCCGGCACCGCTGGACGAACGACGTCATCTATTGCAGGCCAACCCGGTCATGAACGCCCTGAGTCTCCATATCATCACGACCGAAACGGAGTTCCAGGCGCTCGACGAGGAGTGGACGGCCCTGCACGAGGAAGCGAAGGGGACGATCTTCCAATCGTTCCGGTGGCTTGCGGACTGGTGGTCGATCTACCGTCGGCCGGATCTCCGGCTCCGGATCGCCACCGTACGCGACTCTGGCGTGCTCGTCGGCGTCCTTCCTGCGTTCATTGAGGAGACGCATCTCGGTCCCCTCGCCTTACGGCGCCTGCGGCTCCTCGGCACCTTGGAGATCTACGGCGAGTACGCCCCGTTCCTGCGGCCCGGCCGGGAAACGGACGTCCTTGCGTGCTTCGCCAGGTTCTGCGCCGACGAACTCAAGAGCAGATCGAGCGACGTCATTACGCTCTTCCGGTTCGACTCGGCTTCCCGCTCGATGGGGCTCCTCCTCCGGGAAGTCGGTCATGCCAAGGTGCACCTGCGCCATGACGCGAAGGCGATCGCTCGGGTCATGATGCCCCTCCCGGCGGACTGGGAAACATATCTCAAGAGCCTGACACCCGCCGAGCGCGGGATCCTGCGCCGCAGGAGCCGCTCCCTCGAGAAAAGCGGGGCGAAACTCGAGACGATCATGGAACCTTCCCAGGCCGATTTTGACGACTACGTGCGGCTCCATACGGCCGCGTGGACCGGAAAGGGGATCGCCGGATACTTCAGTTCGTCGCGCTTCGAGGCCTTTCACCGCAGGGCGACATCGAACTTCATGCGCAACAACCAAGCCCGGCTCTACTTTTTCGCGAAGGACGGGGTGCGCTTCGCCGCCGTCCACGCGTATTTCATGCACGGCCAGTGCTGCTTCTATCTGAGCGGCCTCGACCGCATGCACGAGCTCGTACGCTACAGCCCCGGCAAGGTCCTGTTGAGCTACGTCATCCGGGATGCCATCCGCGAGGGGTGCACGACGTTCGATTTTCAGGGGGGAACCGAGCAGTACAAGTACAAGCTCGGCGGCAAGGAGACGGGTTTTGCCAAGACGGTCATCTGGGAGAAAGGGATCGCTCACATCAAGGTCGTCCCGCTTCTCGCCATGGTCACGCTCTACAATATGCTTGTCGGGGGGATCTGGGCTTACCAGGTGTTGCCGCGCCTGCGCACGTTCAGCGCGCATCTCGGGCTTCTCGCCGCGGGACATGGCGCGGTCGCATCTCCGCAGGAGAGGACGCGATGATCGCCTTGTTCGAAATAGTGTCCCTGTCGATCGCAGGGTTCTTCGTCGTCTACCTGATGGCCCTGAGCATCCTCGCGTTGTTCGTGCGTCCGAAGAGGGCCTTCCCTGCCCGGACCCGACGGCGGTTCGCCGTCGTCGTTCCCGCGCACAACGAGGAACTTTCGATCGGCCGAACGCTCGCAAGCCTTCTTGCCATCGATTACCCGAAGGAGCTCTTCGACGTCATCGTCGTGGCGGACAACTGCACCGACGCGACCGCGTCGATCGCCCGGAATGCCGGGGCGGTCGTGCGCGAACGGACCGACGCGGTCCTCCGCGGCAAAGGGTATGCGCTGCGCTGGTGCTTCGACGAGATCTTGCGGAGCGAGCCGGGCTACGGCGGCGTCGTCGTGATCGACGCCGACAGCGTCGCCTCCGCGAACTTTCTCACGGTCATGAACCACTACCTCGAACAGGGCGCCGGCGCCCTCCAGTGCAGCGACATGGTCGCACCGCTCCCCGGCGCATGGAGCTCGGAGGTCACCCGCCTCGGGTTCACGCTCTATAACCATGTCCGGCCTCTTGCCAGAAGCCTGTTCGGGTTCTCCGCCGGCCTCCGGGGCAACGGCATGTGCTTCGCGGCCGATACGCTTCGGCACCATCCGTGGAACACATATTCGCTCAATGAGGACCTGGAGTACGGCCTCGTTCTCCTCCTTGGGGGCGTACCGATCGTCTTTGCCCCGGAAGCACTGGTCCTGGCGACGATGCCCGCGACCGCAGCGAACGCGGAGTCCCAGCGCTCACGCTGGGAGCGCGGCCGGTTCCCGGTCATCCGGCGCTATACGTGGCCGCTCTTGGCCGCCTCCGCGCGGACGTTCTCTCTCCGGCCACTCGACGCACTCGTGGATCTCGTCATTCCGCCATTTGTGAACCTTATTGGGGGGGTGCTTCTCCTGACTGTGACGACAGCCGTGCTCGCTGTCACAGGCTATTCCGGCGCATTTTTGTTCCTTATACTCTGGGAAATACTCCTTGTCCTCGGTATTGCGCATGTCCTCGTCGGGCTCATTGCAGCACGGGCCGACCGTGAGCTCTACCGGACGCTCCTTTCTATCCCGCGCTACGCGGTCTGGAAACTGCTTCTCTATATGAAGTTCGTTCGGCGTCGCCCCTCGACAGAGTGGGTCCGTACGACGCGTGAACGCGCCGATGCCGCCGAAGGCCGAGATGGCCCGGCGGGAAAGTCTTAATCGCACATTCATAGTCCAAAGGAACGGATTTCCCATGAACAAGATTCTTATCATCGACGATGACGAAGTGCAGCTGATGCTGCAGCGCTCCCTCCTCTCGAGCGAGGGCTACTCCGTCTATACGACCGCGGACGGTCCGCAGGGCATCACGCTGTTCCGGACGCATCGCCCGGACCTCGTCCTGTTGGATCTCGGTCTTCCGACCCTGAGCGGCATCGAGGTCCTGAAAGAGATACGCAGGATCGACGAGAAGGCGAAGGTCATCGTCATCACAGGATACGCCTCGGTCGAGTCGGCGGTCCTCGCCTTAAGAACTGGAGCGCTCGACTACGTGCGAAAGCCGTACGATGTCAAGGCGCTCATCAAGAAGATCGGCAATGTCCTTTCTGTCGTCGACAAGTGACGTACGAACCGCACAGGATCACGGGGGTTGACATGAACGTTCGGTTTCTGGTGATCGGAATATTGCTTATCTTAGGAGCTGCCTCCGGCATGGCGCAAGTGGATCATTTCGCCATTTCCAGCGACGGCGGAGGGGTCATACCGGATACCACCGCGGGAACTCCCTTGTTCATTCAGATTATCGCACAGGATTCGGTCAACGGGACCGTCACATCGTTCACCGGAACGGTCGACGTCACGACGACCGGCACGTTCCTCACCGGCGGCGGCACGACCGACGCCTTCATCGGCGGCATATTGACGGGGTACGGGATCTCGTTCTCCGGCGCCGGCAGCGTCACCGTCACGGCGACGGAGACCGCCGGAGAGGCCACCGGAACGAGCTCCAGCTTCACCGTCCTGAATCCGTTGCCGTCGACCTCGAGCATCGCGCCGGACGTCGTGACGACCGGGGCCGCTGGGTTCACGCTCATAGTGAACGGCGCAAATTTTGTCCCGACATCGGTCGTGAGGGTCAACGGCAACGCGAGGTCCACGACGTTCGTCAGCACGGCGCAACTCACCGCGGCCGTCTTGGGATCGGATATCAGCACCGCCGGATCGTTCTTGGTCACCGTCGTCACGCCGGCCCCCGGCGGCGGCACGTCGGGCAGCCAGACTGTTTCGGTGCTCCCACCGGTGGTGAATGCGAAAGCCTATCTGGAAGGGGCGTGGAACGGCGCGACAATGAACACGTCGCTCCGAACGAAGGGCTTCGTCCCACTCTCGCAGCCCTACAGCGGCGCACCGTGGAGCTACACGGGAACTGAACATGTGGCCGCGATACCGGCCGGCGTCGTCGACTGGGTCCTCGTCGAGCTCCGGACGGGCACTACCGTGGCGACGCGCATCGCGCGCCGGGCGGCGTTCCTGACGAGCACCGGCGCGATCGTCGACACGGGGGGCACAGAACCCGTGACGTTCCTGGGCGTAGGAACCGGATCGTACCGGATCGTCGTGGTTCATCGGAACCATCTCCCGGTGATGAGTGCAGCCGCTGTGGCGCTCGACCGCTCGAGCGCGCTCTACGACTTCACGGCAAGCGCAGCCGCGGCGTTCGGCGCGGGCGTGAAACCCCTCAGCGGCGGACATTTCGGTCTCTACGCCGGAGACTACTCCCGCGACGGTTTCATCGACGCGAGCGATTTTACCGGACCGGATAACGACGTCTTCCTCGGCGGCTACCGCCAGGCGGATCTCAATCTCGACGGATTTGTGGATGCGTCGGACTTTCTCTACCCCGACAACAACGTCTTTACCGGCACGAAAGTGCCGCAATAGCACACCGGAATGCAAACCCGGGAACATGTGAAGCAAGAGTTGGAATCCTTTATGAAGAGGCTCTCTATGAAATCGATCATGACCCTGTTGATGCTCGTCGTGCTGTCGCAACTGGCACTCGCCCAGAACCCGACGTACGAACTCATCCTGAAGAATGACGTCATCGTCAGCAGCACGGTCTATGAGTTCGACATCGTGCTCCAGCGGACGGGCGGCACACCGTTCGAACTCGCGAGCATCCAGCCGATACTTACCTTCGACCCCCTCATCACGGCGGGGACGATCTCGGTGTCGATGAACGCAGGCAGCTCCGATCTCAACAGTTCGCAGCAGCCCACGACGATGTCGGTCGTCGGCTCGGAGATCCGGATCAATCCCCGCGTCCCTCCCGGCGCCGGCAGCGGCACGATCATCCCGGCGAGCCCCGGCCTGCGCGTCGGGCGATTTCGGCTCACCGCGAGCATTTCGTTCGAGGACCAGCCCGCGAACCTCGCATGGAAAAACTCTTCCGATCCGTTCACGAAAGTGTTCGCCTATGTCGGCGGCCTGAACACCGAGATCGAGGATTCCACCGGACACCTGAATCAGCTTGCCAACGCGTCGCTTCTCTCCGCCACCCAAGTCGCCTTCATCCAGCAGCCGACGAATACCGTCGCCGGCGCCTCGATCTCGCCGGCCATCACCGTCCAGCTCCGGAACTCGCTGAACGGGGGGGTCTCCACGGCGGGAGTGAATATTTCGCTCGCCCTGACGACGGGCACCGGACCGCTAAACGGGACGCTGACGGCCGTGACGAACGGTTCCGGCATCGCGACGTTCACCGGACTCAGCATCAACCTGCCGGGCAGCAAGGACCTCACGGCCTCGAGCGCCGGCCTCTCATCCGCCGTGAGCAACGCGTTCACGATCTCCGCAGGACCGGCCAGCGCCATTGCGTTCACGCAGCAGCCGACCGACGCCGTTGCAGGTGTGAACATTTCGCCATCGATCACCGTCAACGTCCAGGATGCATTGGGCAACAACGTCTTGGCCTCCGGCGTCACGGTCAACATGTCGCTCACATCAGGGACCGGCACGCTGTCCGGCACTGTTTCGCGGAGCACGAACGCCTCCGGCGTGGCCACGTTCAATGATCTGAACGTTGACCTCGCGGGCGCGAAGATCTTGACGGCGTCTGCGACGGGGGGCGGACTCGGAACGAAGGCGAGTACCTCGTTCAACATTACCCACGCCGCCGCGTCAAAGGTCGCGTTCATTCAGGGTCCGACGGCGGTCTCCGCGGGGGCCACCATCGCTCCGCCGGTCACCGTGCAGCTTGAAGACACGTTTGGGAACAGCGTTCCTACCTCGGGCACATCGGTATCCCTCACGCTTTCGACCGGCACGGGTGTCTTGAGCGGCGGCGGCGCCCAGACGACGGACGGAACCGGTCTCGCGACATTCAGCGGTCTCAGCATCAACCTCATTGGTTCCAAGAACCTCACCGCGAGCAGTGCAGGGCTGACGTCGAATGTAAGCAACACGTTCACCGTCTCGGCCGGAACGGCCACGAAGGTCGTCTTTCTACAGCAGCCGACGAACCGCACCGCAGGCCTGACGCTTGCTCCCGCGGTCACCGTCCAAGTCGAGGACGCGCTCGGCAACGCCATCGCTACATCCGGCATACCGGTGACGGTCGCTCTGACGACCGGCACGGGCACGCTCGGCGGCACGCTGACCCAAAATACGGGCGCCGGCGGCCTCGCGACGTTCAATGATCTCAGCGTCGACCTTGCGGGCTCGAAGAACCTGACCGCATCCAGTTCCGGCCTCACGTCGGCCATCAGCAACGCGTTCACGATCTCCGCTGCGACGGTGAGCAAGATCGTCTTTGTCCAACAGCCTTCCGACGCGGCGGCCGGCGCTGTCATCGCTCCCGCCGTGACCCTCCAGCTCCAAGACGCTCTCGGAAACAACATCTCCACTTCCGGGACCTCCGTCTCGGTTGCCCTGACCTCTGGTACGGGCGTGCTGAGCGGCACGGTCACGCAAACGACGAACGCGTCGGGCCTGGCGACGTTCAGTACGTTGAGCATCAATCTTGCCGGCTCGAAGAACATCACCGCAACGAGCGCAGGACTGACCTCCGCGATCAGCAACGCCTTTGCGATCTCCGCGGGCAGCGCCTCCAAGGTCGTCTTCATCCAGCAGCCGACCAACGCGACCGCAGGTGTCGTCCTCTCGCCGAGCATCACCGTGCAGCTCGAGGACGCCCTCGGCAACACCATAGCGAGCATCGGCGTCCCCGTAGCCCTTTCGCTCTCAACCGGGAGCGGCACGCTCGGCGGCACGCTGACCCAAAACACCGACGCGGGCGGACTCGCCACCTTCAATGACATCAGCGTCAACCTCACCGGTTCCAAGAACCTCACGGCGGCGAGCGCAGGCGTCACGTCCGCGATCAGCAGCGCCTTCACCATCGGCGCCGCTGGTGCGGCCGATCTTGCGTTCGTCCAGCAGCCGACGAACACGACGGCAGGCGCGACCATCGCTCCGGCCGTGAGCGTCCAGCTCCGCGATCAGTTCGGCAACAACGTTTCAACATCGGGGATCTCGGTCACAATGTCGCTCTCGACAGGCACCGGCACGCTCTCCGGGACGACGTCCGTCCCGACGAACGCATCGGGCCTCGCGACCTTCAGCACGCTCAGCATCAACCTGGCCGGCTCCAAGAACCTCACGGCGGCGAGCTCCGGGCTCACTTCCGCGGTCAGCAGCCCGTTCACGATCAACACGGCGGCGGCGACGCAGGTGGCGATCGTTCAGCAGCCGACAAGCACGACCGCGGGTTCGGTCATCACGCCGGCGGTCACCGTCCAACTTCGCGACGCGTTCGCGAACAGCATCTCGTCGCCGGGGATTGGCGTGACGCTGACGATCACGAGCGGCACCGGCGTCCTCTCCGGGACGGCCACCCAGCTGACCAACGCCTCCGGCCTTGCGACCTTCAACGACCTGAGCGTTAACCTCGCCGGCGCGAAGAACCTCACAGCGTCGAGTACGGGGCTCACCTCCGCGATCAGCAGCGCGTTCACGATCTTGGCCGCCTCCGCCTCACAGCTCGTGTTCCTCCAGCAGCCGACCTCGGCCCTTCCAGGCGTGGCACTCGCGCCCGCGGTCACGGTCCAGATCCAGGACAACTTCGGGAACAACATCTCCGCGTCGGGGGTCTCGATTACCACGGCCCTATCCTCCGGGACGGGGACGCTCTCCGGCACAACCACGCGGATTACGAGCGCGGCAGGCCTTGCGACCTTCAATGATCTCAGCATCAACCTCGTCGGCACGAAGGGCCTCACCGCATCGAGCGGCGGGCTCGCTTCGGCGGTGAGCAGCAGCTTTACGATCGCGGCGGGCACAGCGACGACCGTCCGCGTCGAGACGGCGCCGGACGGTTCCGGCTCCGTCGTCCCAGTCCAGAGCCTCGTATCGGGTAGCGCGATCACCGTCTACGCGATCACACGGGACGGATCGGGGAACTTCGTCTCGAACGTCGCGGCAGACTCCTGGTCGCTGGCAAGCCCGACGGGCGGCGTCGCCGCGGGTGATCTCGTCCCGAACGGCGATGTGAAGAGCGCTATCCTCACGGGACATCTCACCGGGACCGCGCAGATCCACGTCGTTTCCGCAGCCCTCACTCCGGTGAATTCCGGAACGATCACGGTCAGTGCGGGGGCCGCCACGCAGCTCGCGTTCGTCCAGCAGCCCTCGAACGGTCTTGCCGGCGCGTTCATTGCCCCGGCCGTCTCCGTGCAGCTCCGCGATGTTGCCGGCAACAACGTCTCCACCGCGGGCATCTCGGTCACGATGAGCCTCTCCACCGGCACCGGTGCGCTCACCGGCACGACCACGCAGCTCACGAACGCTTCAGGCCTCGCGACGTTCAGCAACCTGAGCGTCAACCAGGCCGGCGTGAAGAACATCACCGCCTCGGCGTCGGGCCTCACAGCAGCCGTGAGTTCCGCCTTCACGCTCACGACCTACACGATCACCGCCTCCTCCGGTGCGAACGGGACCATCTCCCCAACCGGCGCCGTCAACGTCATCAGCGGCGGGAGCCAGACCTTCACCATGATCCCGAACGCGGGGTTCGCCGTATCGAGCGTGCTGGTGGACGGCATATCGCAGGGAGCCGTCGTCTCGTATCCGTTCGACAGCGTCACGACGAACCACACGATCTCCGTGACGTTCGTACCCGCGACGCTCACGATCAACGTGCAGACCGTCCCCTCGGGAAAGACGATCACAGTCGACGGCGTGAATTTCACAAGCCCCCAGACCTTCACCTGGACCGCCACCCAGACCCATTCGATCGCCACCGACAGCCTCCAGACCGCCGCGGGGAGCATCCGCTACGCCTGGAACAGCTGGAACGACGCCGGCGCGCGGTCCCATAACGTCACGCCGCTCGTCAACACGACGTACACGGCGACGTTCAAGACGCAGTTCCTCCTGACCGTCAACGCGAACATAGGCGGCACGACAACGCCCGCCACAGGGTATCAGGACAGCGCCGCCTTCGTCCAGATCACCGCGATCCCCTCGAGCGGCTACAGCTTCAACTTCTGGGGCGGTTCAGGGCCAGGCGCTGTCATCGGCGGCAATAACCCGGGCAGCGTCTTCATGGGCGGGCCGATCAGCGAAACGGCGAACTTTACGCTCAACAACGTCCTCATCAGCGTCACGACGTCCCCCCCGGGACAGGTCTTCTACGTCGACAGTTCGCCCTTTACCATTCAGCAGACGTTCAGCTTCCTGCCGGGTTCGGTGCATAGCATCTCGACGGACAGCATCCAGAGCCAGCTCGGGACATCGCGCTACATCTGGAACAACTGGAGCGACGGAGACACCCGTACGCACTCCTTTCTTGTGCCGTTCTCGAACACAACCTATACGGCGGTGTTCCGCCGGCAGTTCTTCCTCACGATGAACGCGGGGACGGGAGGCACCGTCCTTCCGGTCAGCAGCTGGCGCGACACCGCCGCGTCGGTACCGATCTCCGCGACCCCGACGGTGGGGTACTCGTTCGCCGGATGGACGGGTTCGGGCACCGGCTCGTACACGGGCCCCGTGAACGCCTCTTCCGTCACGGTCAACGGAGCGATCACCGAGAATGCGAGCTTCACGCTCTTCCCCATCAACGTCACGGTGAAGTCGTCGCCGGCAGGGCGCACGTTCATCGTCGACGGAACGACCTACACGAATTCGCAGGCGTTCGTCTGGTCCGCGACGGCGTCGCACACCATCAACACGGTCTCGCCCCAGGGCGACACGCTCACGCGGTACAACTGGACCTCGTGGAGCGACGCCGGCGCACAGTCGCATGCGGTGGCGCCGGTGAGCGACACGACGTTCACGGTGAATTTCAGCACGCAGTATTATCTCACGATGGCGGCGGGAACGGGCGGCACGTCGTCGCCGGCCAGCAACTGGTTCAACAGCGGCCAGTCCGTGCCCATTTCCGCGACACCGGGGACAGGATATTCCTTCGCGAACTGGACCGGCTCAGGGACCGGCTCCTATACGGGCGGGCTCGCCTCCCCTTCTGTGACGATGAACGGCCCCATCACCGAAACGGCGAACTTCTCGCCGAACAACATCACAGTCACCTTCACGACCGTGCCCGTCGGGCGTTCGATCACCGTCGACGGGACGACATACACCTCCCCCCAGACCTTCACGTGGGTGGCGAACGTGAGCCACACGATCGCCTCCGACAGTCTTCAGAACGGAGTGGCGGGAACACGGTACGACTGGACCGGATGGAATGACGCGGGGGCCCTCTCGCACTCGGTTTCGTCGCTCGTCAATACGACGTTCACCGCATCGTTCGCCACGCAGTATTTCCTCACGATGAACGCCGGTACGGGCGGCACCGCCACGCCGACGAGCGGCTGGTTCAACAGCGCCCAGGTCGTGCCGATCACCGGGATACCGGGGACCGGCTACAGCTTCCTCAACTGGATCGGTTCGGGGACCGTCTCCTTCTCAGGCGCTTCCAATCCTGGGTCGGTGACGATGAACAGTCCCATCACGGAAACTGCCAACTTCTCGCCGAACACGATCTCCGTCACCGTGACGACATCGCCCGCAGCCCGGACGATCATCGTCGACGGTATCACGTACACCGCACCCCAGACGTTCAGCTGGGTGGCCAACTCGAACCACACGATCCAGAGCGACACCCTTCAGAACGGCTCGGCCGGGACGCGCTACGTCTGGTCGAACTGGAGCGACGCGGGAGCGCGGCTCCATACCGTCGCCCCCTTGGTCAACACGACGTTCACCGCGAACTTCACCACGCAGTACTTCCTGACGATGAACACGAACGTCGGCGGGACGGTCCTGCCGGCAAGCGGGTGGCACGACAGCGGCGAGTCCGTGGTCATCTCGGCCACGCCGACGAACAACTTCGGGTTCCTTAACTGGAGCGGCATCGGGGTCGGCTCGTACTCCGGCGGCAACAACCCCGGGACGCTCTTCATGCTCAGCCCCATAACGGAGACGGCGAACTTCGCCCAGAACCCGTACCAGATCACCGTCGGCACCAACCCGGCCGGCCGGGCCTACCGCGTCAACGGCAGCGATTATACGTTGCCGCAGACCTTCGGCGTAGCGCCGGGCAACGGTCTGACCCTGGCGATCGTCACCGATCCCCAGTCGGGACCCGTCGGTACTCGGTACGCGTGGGCCAGCTGGAGCGACTCGGGCGCCATCACGCACTTCTTCACGCCGACAAGCGATTCGATTCTCGTGGCGAGTTTCAATACGCAGTATCTCCTGACGATGGGCGCGGGGACCGGCGGGTCGGTCTCCCCTGCCACCAACTGGTTCAACAGCGGCTCGAGCGTACCGATCACGGCGACGCCGAACGTCAGTTACAGCTTCAGCACATGGAGCGGCACGGGATCCGGTTCCTATACCGGGCCGGCAAACCCCTCTTCGGTCACGATGAACGGGCCGTTGAGCGAGACCGGCAGCTTCACGCTCTTCCCGGTCCAGATGACCGTCCACTCCGATCCCCCGGGGCGCTCCGTGACGGTCGACGGCACGATCTACACCAGTCCGCAGACCTTCACCTTCACCAGCGGCACAAGCCACACGATCTCCTCTGACAGCGTCCAAAACGGGGCGGCCGGCACACGCTACATCTACGCGAGCTGGAGCGACTCCGGAGCGCGGTCCCATAGTGTCACTGTCGTGAAGGATACCACCTTCACCGTGAAGCTCAAGACGCAGTTCTTCCTCACGATGAACGCAGGCACCGGCGGCACCGTCAGTCCGGCGAGCAATTGGCTCGACAGCGCGCAGACCGTATCGGTGTCGGCGACGCCGTCGGGCGGATATTCCTTCACGTCGTGGGCCGGCTCGGGTGCAGGTTCCTACAGCGGCTCGTTCAACCCGGCAGGAGTCACGATGACGGGCCCCGTCACCGAGTCCGCCTCGTTCACGCTCGGGAACGTCCTGGTCACCGTGACGACGTCGCCCGCAGCCCGGACGATCATCGTCGACGGCACGACCTATACCGCCCCCCAGACGTTCAGCTGGCTGGCGAACTCGAACCACACGATCCAGACCGACACGATCCAGAACGGCGCGGCCGGGACGCGTTACGCCTGGTCGAACTGGAGCGACTCAGGCGCGGCCGCGCACATCGTAGCGACGTCGGTCCCGAAGACCTACAGTGCGAATTTCACGATCCAGTACTTCCTGACGATGAATACGAACGTCGGCGGGACGGTCCTGCCGGCGAGCGGGTGGCACAACAGCGGCGAGTCCGTGCTCATTACGGCCACGCCGGCGAGCAGCTACGGGTTCCTCAACTGGAACGGCGGCGGCGTCGGCTCCTACTCCGGCGGCAATAACCCGGGCACGCTCTTCATGAACAGCCCGATCACGGAGACGGCGAACTTCGCCCAGAACCCATACCAGATCACCGTCGGCACCAACCCGGCCAACCGGGCCTACCGCGTCAACGGCAGCGATTACACGTTGCCGCAGACCTTCAGCGTTGCGCCGGGCAACGGTCTGACCCTGGCGATCGTCACCGATCCCCAGTCAGGAGCCGTCGGCACACGTTACACGTGGGCCAGCTGGAGCGACTCGGGCGCCATCACGCACTTCTTCACGCCGACAAGCGATTCGATCCTCGTGGCGAGTTTCAAGACCCAGTACCTTCTGACGACAGGCGCGGGGACCGGCGGGTCGGTCTCCCCAGCCACCAACTGGTTCAACAGCGGTTCGAACGTACCGATCACGGCGACGCCGAACCTCGGCTACAGCTTCAGCACCTGGGCAGGATCTGGCTCCGGCTCCTACACCGGGCCGGCAAACCCCTCTTCGGTCACGATGAACGGGCCGTTGAGCGAGACCGGCAGCTTCACGCTCTTCCCGGTCCAGATGACCGTCCAGTCCGACCCTCCGGGACGCTCCGTGACGGTCGACGGAACGATCTACACCAGTCCGCAGACCTTCACCTTCACCAGCGGCACAAGCCACACGATCTCCTCTGACAGCGTCCAAAACGGGGCGGCCAGCACGCGCTACATTTACTCGAGCTGGAGCGACTCCGGCGCGCGCACGCACAGCGTCACGCTCGTCAAGGATACCACCTTCACTGTGAAGCTCAAGTCGCAGTTCTTCCTCACGATGAACGCGGGCACCGGCGGCACCGCCAGTCCGGCGAGCAGCTGGATCGACAGCGCGCAGACCGTCCCGGTGTCGGCAACGCCGTCGGGCGGATATTCCTTCACGTCGTGGGTCGGCTCAGGCGCCGGGTCCTATAGCGGCCTTCTCAACCCGGCGAACGTGACGATGACGGGCCCCATCACGGAGTCCGCCTCGTTCACGCTCGGAAACGTCCAGGTCACCGTGACGACGTCGCCGCCAGCCCGGACGATCATCGTCGACGGCACGGCCTATACCGCTCCCCAGACGTTCAGCTGGCTGGCAAACTCGAACCACACCATCCAGGCCGACACGATACAGAACGGCGGGGCCGGGACGCGCTACGTTTGGTCGAGCTGGAGCGACTCGGGCGCGGCCACGCACGTCGTCGCCCCGTCGGTCCCGAAGATCTACACCGCCAATTTCACGACCCAGTACTTCCTGACGATGAACTCTAGCCTCGGCGGATCGATCCAGCCGGCGAGCGGGTGGCACAACAGCGGCGAAGCCGTCGTCATTACGGCCACGCCGGCAAACGGCTACGGGTTCCTCAGCTGGAGCGGCAGCGGCTCAGGGTCCTATTCCGGGGGCAACAACCCCGGGACGCTCTTCATGGTCAGCCCCATCACGGAGGCGGTGAACTTCGGCCAGAACGCCGTTCTCATCACGGTGAAGACGAACCCGGCGGGCCGGACATTCCTCGTCGACGGCGCCCTCTTCACGTCGACCTTCACGTTCAGCTTCTTGCCTGGATCGGTGCACACCATATCGGCCGACAGCATCCAGGTGGTCGCAGGCGGGACGCGGTACCTTTGGACCGACTGGAGCGACAGCGCCGGGCGGACGCACATCATCGAGGTCGGGACGCACGACTCGACGTTCACCGCGCACTTCAAGACGCAGTTCGGCCTCACGACGAACGCGAACCCGCCCTTCGGCGGTTCGATCTCGCCCTCCGGGCAGACGTTCTACAACGTCGGCGACACGGCGACCCTCTCCGCCACAGCGAACAGCGGCTTCGCGTTCACTGCCTGGACCGGGTCGGTCGTCACGAACCTAAACCCGACGAAGGTCATCATGAACACCCCGAAGAGCGTCACCGGCAATTTCTCGCCGGGGGCTCGGATAACGCTGCAGACGAGTCCGACGGGCCGTTCTATCGTCGTGGATGATTCAACGTATACCGCGCCGATGTCGTTCGACTGGCTCCTCAATTCGGCCCATACGGTCGGCACGACCTCGCCGCAGCAGCTCGTCGCCCCGACGCAGTACCTCTGGAACACGTGGAGCGACAGCGGCGCCATCTCGCATACGATCACGGTGGTGAAGGATTCCGTCATTTCGGCCTCCTTCACGACCCAGCACTACCTCTTCACGGTCGCCGGCAGCGGCGGGACCGTCAGCCCCGACGGAGCGTGGTACAACGCCGGCGACACGGTGCACATCAACGCGGCGCCGAACGGCGGGTTCGGATTCATCGAGTGGCAGGGCTCGGGGACGGGCTCGTACACGGGCGCCAACAGTGCTGCTTCGGTCATCATGCAGAACTGGATCGTGGAGGTCGCGAGTTTCGGCACGCTTCTGCCTCCGCCGAGCTTGTCGGGCATTCCCGACGGCGCATCCGGCATTGCCCCCTCGCCGGTCCTGAGCTGGCACGCCTATCCGGGCGCGACCGCCTACATCCTCCAGGTGGCGACCGACTCGCTCTTTACGAATGCCGTCTATGACAGCGCATCGATCGCCGATTCGACGATGCGGGTGCCGGCGCTCCAGAACAAGACGATGTACTTCTGGCGCGTCAAGGCGAAGGTCGGAGGAAACATCACGACGTTCTCCAGTGCGAGGAACTTCACGACGCGGCCGAAGTCGGTGAGCGGCGTCCTTCCCGCCAAGCCGTGGGTGACGCGGTTCGTCCAGACGCTCCAGTGGACGAGCATCGACATCACGGGCAGCGTCAACGTACGGCTTTCGACGAACAGTGGGACGACGTACGCGACCCTCCTCACCGGGATACCGAACTCGGGATCGTACAGCTGGAGGCTGCCGGATGCGACGCCGTTCGGCAACTCCTGCAAGATCCGGATCGAGTCGGCCTCCGATACGAGCGTCCACGGCGAGACCGGGACGTTCGCCATCTACTCGGGCGCGCTCCCGCTCATCGTGCCGATGTCGACGGTCGTTTCATTCCCGACCGACCCGCAGCTCTCGACGCTCTACCGGCTCGTGAGCAACCCGGGCATCGTCGACTCCACGAAACGGCTCACGGACAACCTCCCGGGGACCCCGCCCGCCGACTGGCGCATGTTCTGGGACAACGGTTCCGCGGAGAACTATCTCGAAGAGCTCACGCCGCTCTCCCGGCTCATCACCGGGCACGGCTACTGGCTCCTGAAGAAGAAGGATTTCAGCTTCGTCACGAACATGACGATGCCGGTCCTGGATACGGTCGAGGCCTCGTATCCCATCACGCTCCATGACGGCTGGAACATCATCGCGAACCCGTTCGACAAGAACGTCGATTGGGCCGCGGTGCTCGACCTCAACGGCCTCCCTGCCGCGACGGCGCTCTACGCGTACGGCGGGTCGTTCGTCACGGCGACCACGCTCGAGCCGTTCGGCGGGTACTACTTCTTCAACGGCTCGGGACTCGGGCTCCTCAAGATGCCTTATCCGTTCGGCCCCGCTCCCCCCCACGCGATGGCGCAGGCGAACGGCTGGCGCGTGCAGCTCTCGCTCCGGTCCGACATCAACGAGGATCCCGACAACTTCATCGGGGTCTCCTCCTCCGCGAGACCGGGCCTCGACGAGAACGACAGCCACAAGCCGCCGCTCTTCCTCGACCAGGGGTTCCTCTACTTCAACCGCCCCGAGTGGGACAAGAGGTTCCCGCGGTTCAGCTCGGATGTCCGTCCCGGCATCGGCGAAGGTCAGACCTGGCAGTTCGAGGTCTCAAAGACGGCCGGCACGAAGGGTTCGATCACCTTCCGCGGCATCGACCAGATCCCGGCCGGGTTGGAGGTCGTCCTGGTGAACGCGTACAACACCACGCCGTACGATCTGCGGGCCCACCCGACGTACACGTTCACGAGCATCGGCCCGAAGATGCCGTTCACGATGATCGTCGGGACGAAGGACTTCGTCCGGGGCGAGATCGCGAAGCAGCTCCCGACGACGTTCGAACTGTCGCAGAACTTCCCGAACCCGTTCAACCCGACGACGTCGATCAGCGTCAGCCTCCCGCATGAATCCCGGATCCGGCTAGACGTCTACTCGATCCTCGGGCAGCGCGTCGCGACGCTCGCCGACGGTGCGTACGACCAAGGCATCCACACGTTCGTCTGGGAGGGCGTCGACGACAATCACCTCCCGGTCGCCACGGGGGTCTATCTCTATAGGCTCCTCGACGGGGACAACCTCGTCCAGACGAAGAAAATGATTCTTACGAAATAGGTGAACGCCATGATCATGAAGCATCTCCTCCGGTACCAGCGGCAGATCGTCCTTGCGGTCCTCCCGTTCCTGGCGGCCCTGCTCCTCCACTCGCCCGTTATGGCGCAGCAGGAGGACGAGAAGCCCCAGGGGACGAACGTCAAATGGACCGTGAAGGACGACATTATCGTCATCAACTACGACCTGAAGACCGACCCCGACCTGAAGTTCAAGGTGGACGTCGTCATGAAGCGGGAGACCGACCCGGCCTTTTCGGCCGCGCCGGTCACCACGGAAGGGGACATCGGGGAGGGATACTTTGCCGGCACGAACCGGGAGATCCGCTGGTACTACCGGCGTGACTATCCGCAGGGGTTCGAGGGCGAGGGATACTACTTCGAGATCCACGTGCAGGAGATCGGCAAGGAAAGCAAGTGGCTCTACTACGCTGTCGGCGCGGCGGCGATCGCCGGCGGTGTGATCGCGTTTCTTGTGAGCAAGAATCAGAATGAGCTTCCTCCAGGCGGGATACCGCTCCCTCCGGGACGACCGTAGGGCGTGCGTTATGGTGTAACAAAGGTCCGGCCCGATGCTATCGGGCCGGATTTTTGTATTGAATTTGAGAGCGGGGATACGTACATTAATACCGCCACAAGGGGTGTTACACCGACAAGATCCTCGATTTCAGCCGCATCAAGTGTTTTTTTTTGAATCTTTCTCTGGCGCTATCGTCTAACGGTTAGGACGGAGCCCTCTCAAGGCTCAAATACGGGTTCGATTCCCGTTAGCGCTACAACGCCCTCCATGTTCCGCTCATTTTCCAATCAACTCCAGGAGGGGTCTGTTCAGGAAGAGATGGTATTTCCCCACGTAGCTTTCCTCCAAGACTTTTGCCTTTGTCAACTCCGCAAGATACCGACTGGCCGTCCTGTAGTTCACGTCGATCCGTTTTCCTAGGCTGACAGGACTGACGATAGGGTATGCGAACAATGCCTCCACGAGATCCGCAGAATAGATCTTCTTGTGGTTCGACCGTACTCGCTCCTTCGTCTCTTCCAACATGTCTGCGAGCATGAACAGCAGGTGCTTCGTTTCTTTTGCTTGAGTGTAGAAGCCCTGCAGCATAAAGACAATGAAATCCTCCCAGTTGTCCTTGGAACTGACCTCTCGCAAGAGCTGATAATATTCGCCTCTGTTCTTGTTGATAAATCCACTCACATACAGAATCGGGAGCGAGAGCAGTCTTTGCTCGATCAGATTCAGCACAATCAAGATCCTTCCCGTTCTTCCGTTTCCATCAATGAATGGATGGATCGCCTCAAACTGATAGTGTGCAATCGCACACTTTACGAGAGGATCGACGCCATCCTCTGCATGAAGAAAGTTCTCCCAATTTCCCATCAGCGCGGAGATCTCTTGCGCCGGGGGAGGCGTGTACAATATCTCCGCGCTCGTCGCATTGGAGATCGCATTCTGAGTCGTTCGGTATGCGTGTTTCGCATCGGGAAGCAGCTTCTTGTGAATCCCCAGAACTACTCGGGTTGAGATCGGCAGCTTCTTGAGCTGATCGAAGCCCCAATAGACCGCCTCGCTGTACCTCAGGACCTCCCTGTCCGGCTGCCGTTGTTCGGATTCCGGAAAGAGCTTCATCTGCAATACCCGCTCAACCGTCGTGTTGATATTCTCGATGTTTGAGCTGGCGACGGACTCCTTGATGACGGACGGGGAAAGCAACAGCATCGGATTTGGCAGCGCATGAGAATAACCATTCAATTCGCCGAGTTCAGTCCGGGTCTTCAGCATAAGGTAGATGAACTTGTCATGCCTGAAGTTAAGCTGAGGTGGCAGCAGGGGTAGTGCGTATGGGCGGGTGGGATTAAATACCATGGTTCCTCCGTGACTGTGTGCCGTTTCGATATGTAACAAATATACGATATTTATTACATATAGCAAATATCACGGTACACGGCGTTACATATCGATTTCCGGCGACATAGAGCTCATACGAGAATCCTCCCTACGGCACGAAGAGGGCCTGGAGGCGGTAATTTCAGTGTTTTCGCATACATTTCGCATACTGGGTGCCGCAAGTTCCCCTTAGCGCTACACTCTGCTTCACGAAGACCCACAATTCTTCTTCAGCTCAGGCCAACTCATCCGCCTCATCAGGACCATTCTGTCCCAGATCGGCGAGCACTCGAGGAGATTACTATCAATTGTTGCTGTTGTGAGTATATGATCTTGCCCCTTACTGGATTCGAGCATGGCACATCAGTCGGGGCCGCCAATGCTACGGAAACGAACTATAATCAAGACTTGACTTTCACTCGGGATGTCGTAACTTGACGGCAGGACTGGATTCCTTCGGGGCGGCTTCGAGATGCAAGAAGACGGCACCTGCGACCAGTGAGGGAGAGATTGTTTGCGAGATGGCTCCGGACTGGAGTTCACGCTCGCGGGCAGATCAGAGTGGGGAGGGATCGTGGCGCAACCTCAGCATTGCGGGACTGTACTGAAGAGATTTTCATCGAACTCCGTACCATGACTTTTCTCCGAAATGGAAATGTGCTCCTCCCCAACCCTTTGAAAGGGACCTCAATGAAAAACTTCCTATCATTTCTCACCGGGATCCTCCTCCTTTCCGCCTCCGCATTTTCACAAACCGAGATCTGGCGACTCTGGCGGCCCATCGGATCGTTTGAAGTAGCCGCGCAGGATGGTCAAGGTGATACCTACGTCTCCCTGAAGTCGGCGGCGGGATCTTTGGATTCACTGGCGAAGGTAGGACCGGACGGCACGATACTCTGGCAACAATCGATTCCCGCCCGTGATCACAAGCTCCTCCCGACCGTAAACGGCGTCTACGTCTCACCGCCGCTCTACGGCAACGGCCCAGTGTACTATTACGATGCAAATGGCAATTACCTGTGGAGTTTTTCGTTCCCGGATCGGTCGTTCTTCGCAAGTTTTCCCGCGGTGACCCAGGATGGCGGCATCATCCTTGCCTATTCGACCGCTCCACCCCCTCAGGGGGACGTTGGGTTTAATCCGCTCAATTCGACACTCGTCAAGCTCAATGCCGCTGGGGAACGTGTCTTTGAGGTCACTATCCCGACCGTCGTCCCCAATGCGCGCCAGCAGTATGTATTCGGGCCCTCCATGACAAGCGATGGTAATCCTTGGGTGCTTGCACAGGCGAAGAGTGAGCAGGATATGACTCAGCGACCGTCACCGGCGTTTAGGGGATTCGGGTTTGACGAAGCAATGCTGTTCAACGGAACGACCGGGCAGCTGATCACCCGAAAGAACGTATACCAAGGCGTCATTGAGGATTGGAAGAATAACGCCGATGGAAGTTCGAAGTCATTCATATTGAATACCGCTAGTTACGGGGGCCCGGCGAAATTCATCACAACAAGTGGGACAAATCTCGTGGTGGGGGGATACTGGGATGCGCAAACGACGAAATGTAGGAAGAACGGCGAATGTACTTTTGTCAGTAAAAGCGAATGGCGCATGTCCATCGTATCACCTACTGGAACAGTCTCGAGTTTCCGCTATCGAGGGGGCGGCGAGGTGCGCACGGTGGATGCTCAAACGATAGAAAAGACGGATGATTCAAGCAATGAGCTCCTCGAGGTGATGGCCGGTCCGAACGACGATCTCTACCTTCACGGTACTGTCGGGCGCGGAAAGACGGCGGACGGCATCAACGATTTCGCATACCATGACCTCCTCATGAAGTACAACATCGCGACCAAGAAGGCTGCGTGGAAGATAATGACCCCTGGTGGTCAGAGCATGATGTCCACGGTGCTTCATCCGTCGTCCAACGTACTCCTCCGTCAAAGCGATGGCTACAGCATGAACGTCTTCGATCTGACGGGCGCCGTCGGAGGAACGATGCTGAGATTCTCAGATCCTGTCTCACTCATCGGGACAGAACATCACGGCGTCTACTACATCCCGTTCACGGAGTCTGGGACAGTCGTCCTCCGTGGCTTCGGCGCAATGGTCAATCCCGGTCAGCCGTTCATCGCGAAATACTCCATCGCCTCGGCACTCGCGTCTCAGAGCTACACAGCTCGGGCTACCACCGAAGATTTGACGGTGTCGGAATCGTACACCCTCCAGCAGAATTATCCCAACCCGTTCAATCCGAGCACCACGATCGAATTTGAGCTGCCCAACGATGCCGTCGTCACGGTGAAGATCTTCAACAGCCTCGGCCAGGAGATTGCCACGCTCGCCGAGCGCGAAGAGTTCTCTGCCGGACCGAACGAGTTGGAGTTTAACGCCGACGGACTGACTTCGGGTGTGTATTTCTACCGGCTCTCTGCCGTGTTAACGGAAGCCCCGGGGACGCCATTCACTCAGATGAAGAAGATGGTTCTTATGAAGTGACTCCCTCTCCCGTTCGGAACTGGGACGGGAAACCTAGCCAGTGAGCAGTCATTCCGCGCGCACGGCGAAACGTCAAACAAGGTGCAGGACCGTTCTCTCGGCCCTGCACCTTCATCTCTGCACGAAAGCCTATGGAAATCATTTCATCGCTCAACTCTTGCTTATTGGTTGTGGGAGTTGCCGCTGCTCTCATCAAATGGCGTCTCTTTACGAAGTCGTATGTCTCGATCGTCCCATACCTGTTAGTTGGGCTTGTGCTGCTGATGGTCGTCGCCGCATAAGATGCACGAACAGGCACGGATTTGACGAAGTGCTTGTAACTTCGAGCTTCTGACCAGCCTTTGCTCGAGCGGCGCTGAAGGCTCACTCATCGCTCAGATTCGGAGGTCTTCAAGTCAAATCCAGTACCTTTGTCAAAAATACTGATACTGGGTGCCGGAGATTCCCCTTTGCGCTACTCTTCATGATCCGAGTAAGGCTATTCATCGAGCAAAATTCCTAGGCCTTACCCGCCTTGCCTCACCAATGCAAATACCGACAAGAGCTGCTGGAACAACTTGTCAACGTCGATACCAATTGCCCCCATTTCCTTGAAGATTGCCTGATCAGGCAGATCTGTCCCCACGACAACTACAAATTTCTGCATATCCTCTTTTAGCGGCTCCGGGAGGTCGACAACTGTCCGGGCAGAAAGCAGCAGAGCGAGCCGGAATACATCAAGCTTGTGTTTTCTGATGCTCTTCTCGTCCACACGCTCTCCTGCATCCCTGCGACTTCGAAGATCCAGGAAGGCCTTCGCCTTCAGGCAGATCAGCGCTGGAGTCTGGGCTCGGGTCAGCCCGGCTTCGGCTATGCTATGCTCTAGGGTGAACGTGTAATACCGGTCATCCATGAGTATCGCAGACAAGCTCGAAGGGTCGTCATCGACCGGGATGGCTGTGAAACAGGCACTCGCATCGCCATCGATGGCATCGGGTCTGCGGGAAAATAACTCGACTTGTTGGGGAAAACCACCTATGCCCGGGTTCATAAACCGATAGTAGGTCCTGTCCGATGTGCTCTTCTGCTGTTCACCGTATTCTCCGTCCTTGATGAATTTCCAGAACTGTCTGACAAATTCCGGATCCAGCGACTCTACGACAAGTACGACGTCGATGTCCTTCGTGGCGCGTGGCGTCAGACCTGCGGCTGAGATCACGATATCGCACGCCGTACCGCCGATGATGATGTACCGATCAGAATAGTCCTTGAAATACTCTCGAAAAACGTCGAGCCCTTTCACCATATATGCCTCCTGATGATGTCGTCGAGTGCCGTCTCAATGCGTTCGTCCTGATTGCTTCGTAAGCTGAGATAGAGGGAAAGCGGGTCGACAGACCGGACTGTTGACGATGTGCCCGTCAGGATGCGAGGGTCATACTTCCATAATTCCACACAGTAGCGCCCTTCTCGATCATTCATGCCCACCAGCTTTTCCTTGTTGGGCAGGCCGTGAAACAATCCCATGTACAGTGCAACATATTCTTGCCCGCTTTCGCTTACGTCGCTGTAGTCCGGCAACGCTGAGAAGCTCGACTTGAGGAAAGAGAGCCCTCGAGGAAGCACATCCAGATAGAGCCGTTTTGATACAGGCGCCACGAACAACGGGCTGGCGCGGTTCCACAACTCCGGGACGCTGAAATGGAAGTGCAGGTATTTCGCCTTCCCTCCGCTCACCTCGCAGAGTTGGTGGTAGACCAAATTGCGGACCGCCTTGGTGATCGCCATGGGCGAATACTGTAGGCGCTCCGCGAGTTCCTTGAAGGAGAGCTGTTCGAGCTTCTCGGATCGATGCAAGATCTTGTACAGCACGATAACCTGTGCCGATGGGAGCATCCTTCCCGTCTGCACATTCGGCCTTTGGAACGTCTCTCGCATGTCCACAAGAAGGGAGGGCAAGAAGAGCTGCTTATCCGGCACGATGAAATCGACTCCCTTTTCGATGAGGCGCTTCCTTGTGACGGCGGGGATAAGGGTTGCCAACAGTACGACGGGTCTTTCCAAGATCTTCCGTACGATCTGAAACTGAGTCGAGACTTGTTTGGTCGTAACGATCGATGCATCGGTTGCTTCCGCGATGATCACGTCACGGTCCAACAATTTGGTTTGGTGAAACCGGAACGCTGCATTGATATGAAAGGGCAACCGATCCAGATCTTGTTTTCGCACGTCACTGATGCTTAGGGTGCATCCGAGTACCTTCGCGACATACTCCTTCAGGTGGTTCATTTCTTTATAGTAAACGTGTTTAGTACAATATACTCATTAAGTTTATTATACATAAAAGACTGCATTAAGTCAAGTCCCCCGTCCATCCTGGTGAAAGGCACGGATTATCTTCCAAAGGAGCAGTTTTAGTTAAATTTGCTACTTCCGTCCCTTCAGCACCAACGTTTTCATGACGGAATGAAATACTGGGTGCCGGATATTCCCCTTAGCGCTACACTCAGATCCCATCGTGGCCCCCTCCGTCTCCAGCACGTTCGCCGTCTCATCGACTTTCGAAATCCGCCTGAAGTAGACGGTGCAGATACCGTTTTTTGCATCGGGCGCTAGACTACTTCTCATCATCGGGATTCCATGCACCTGGCCAAGCACCGACGTGACGCACTTTGCCGGACATTGAATCAACGAACAATGTAATGCTCCCATCGGTTGCTTCAAGCTCAGGGCCGGAGGAGCGCATATGGAAAATGGGAAGGTCTACTTTTCTTATTTAACTTTGGCACCCCTTGACACTATGATGAAGTATTCATTAGTTTTGTATATAATGGGTTTTCCGCCATGTCACCCGAACTCATCAGCGATCGCCTGACCCTGAACGTTACGCGGAAGATAGACTGATTGTCCCCTCAAAAAGGAAACGAGATAATGAAATTGCTGTTCGTGATGGTTCCATTGCTGCTGATCTCGAACGTCGTCTGGTGCCAGGGAGAGGTAACGATTCCTGCCACCGACTCGCTCATCGAGTATACCGGGAGAATCGATTTTACAGACCCGGCAGCTCCGAGGTTTGCGTATCCCGGAGTCTCCGTCAGGGCGGCATTCACCGGGACGAGCATCTCCGTCATACTGGACGATGAATGGGGATTCAATTATTATAATGTCATCCTTGACGGGGTTGTCCTTTCAAAACTGCAACCAAGTGCGGGCACGTTTACGTATTCTGTCGCGGCAAATCTGGTCGATACGGTCCATGAAATTGAACTCTTCAAGCTGACGGAGCAGGATTTTGGGAAAGCCTCGTTCAACGGGTTTGTCATCAGCTCCGACAGGGCAATTGTCCCGCTGTCGAACAAACACACGAGACTCATCGAGTTCATCGGCAATTCGGTGACCTGCGGCTATGGAAATGAAGGCGCGCTTGGACAGGTGTTTTCCGGATCGACACAAAATCATTACATGACGTATGCCGCGCTGACCTCTCGGAATTTTAATGCGAGACATCTGGCGGTCGCCAAATCCGGAATCGGCATTTACAGAAACTACGACGGCCCCCCGAATGGCGATCCCGACTGCATGCCGAATCTGTATCCGAGAATTTTTCTCTGGGAGGACTCTCCTCAATACGCTTTTCAGCCAACACCCGACTTGATTTGCATCGAGCTTGGGACAAACGATTTCAGCACCGGCGGGGGCGACTCGGCTCGCTTTGTTAGTCACTATGTAAGTTTCATCGACACGCTCCAGTCCCGATATGCTTTTCCGGACATCCTCTGTCTGCTCGGCCCGCTTCTCAATGCCCCGTTCGTGCGAAATTATTTCCAGACCATCGTCGCTATCGCAAACAGCAAGGGGAAGGGCACGGTAGAGTTTTTTGAAATGTCCCACATGACGGGTGATCTGGGAATTGGAACCGACTACCACCCAACAGTCGCACAGCACATCAAGAACGGCCTCGAATTAACCGAGTACATCCGCACGCTGAAAGGATGGGATGTTGTTCCTGCCGTGATGGAGGCTTCTGTCGTAACGAAACATCAGGTGCGGCTTAACTTCAACACGCAGATCTCAAGCTCAACAGGGGAGTACACCGGGTTTGCGACTCTCTTGAACCGGCTCCCGGTGACGATCGCGAGTGCGCATCGCGATTCCATCGACGCAAAGATTCTTTACCTCCAGCTCTCCCAGGCAATCGAGATCGGCGACACCATCCTGCTTAACTATCGACCGGGTTCGGTCAGCGGTGCCGGCACCGCCAAGTTGAACTACTTCGTCGGGCTTAACGTAGCCGACAGCCTGCGACCGACGGAACTTGCTAACGGTGAGATCTATCCGGGGGGTCGAGATATTGTCTTGAGGTTCAACAAACCGCTCCAGCCCGTAACAGAGTTGTCCGGGTTCTCGGTCGTTGCCGATGATGGTGGTCATCCGGTGGATGGCGCCGTGGTGACGGCCAACGAACTGTTGCTCCATACAACCAGAACGATACTGAGCGGAGATCTCGTAGACATTTCATATTCCGGCACGGACATTGTCGGAAAAGACGAAATTGTTGCCGCTCCGTTTTTCAACATTGCATTGTGGAACGGTTCACTCCAAACGACTGGCGTCGACAATGCCGCAGGAACTCCTCATGAATTTGCACTTCGGCAGAACTATCCAAATCCCTTTAATCCGACGACCGTCATTCCGTTCGATCTGGCGGCGACAGGAGCCGTGTCGATGACGGTCATCGACGGGCTTGGTCAGAACATTGCCACCCTCGTCAATGAAGTCAGGCTGCCGGGAAGTTACGAAGTGGTGTGGGATGCAAGCGGACTCAGCGGTGGAGTGTACTATTGTCGTTTGAGCGCGGGAGGCATTGTGCGAATGACGAAGATGGTTCTCATGCGTTGAGCAGTCGTAATGATTATCGCACAAGCATCCTTCGATTGAACATCGTTCGGTTTCTTCCGTTGCAAAACAAACGGTGTTATAGATGAACGTCTTCTGGGTGCAGAAACTTTCCCTTAGCGCTGCCACTGCCCATCTCCATGGCAGTCCGCTGCCGCACCTCAGCCTCACATCCCCATTTACATCCACTCGCTGGTGTTTCTGTTCCACCTCCGATGAAGCGAATCTCGCTTGACCGCATCGTGCAATACTGGAGAGAGAAACCGTCGGATAGTGTTTGCTACTTCATTGAAATCCAGTCGGGTCGACAAGTGTGATCGCGTCGTGAAAGCACCCCACTGACGCATCAAGCTGGCGTCGGAGCGGATCCCTGATTCGAGGAATACCACAGCCTGACGGAGGCTCGTCTGCCTCCGCCCAAACGTCTTCCAGATCGCATCGCGCAACGTCTCTTCATTGAAGTCACATTCACCCGACAAAAAGTCAATGTCATAGAAGTCTTTCATCCGGGTGTTAAACGCGCCCAATTGTACGATGGCTTCAAACTTCTCTGCGACAATGGACTCCTTTGAATACGAAAGAACGTTGAGATTTGCTTTCTCCAGGAGCGTTGGATAGTCTATCTGCAGCGGGTGGGGGCTGACAATATCCCCGAACGCGAAATCGATTTGAAGGTTGATCCGGGCAGATCCAATCCTGACGTCGAGTTTCACGCGAACTCCCTCGTACCGTTCCGCTTCCTTGATCAGCTGTGACCTGAGGGACTCCGGCAGAAACACCACTCCGTCGTTTTGACTGCCCGCGATGATCTCACGCACGACCTGTTTGATGCCCTTGCGATCGTTTGAGAGATCGATCCCGAGGAAGTCGCTGTCTCTCGTCGGCCTCGCTCTCTCGACATTGTACGCAAGCAGCAAAAACCCGTCCTTCAAGACGAGGCTCTTGGCATGCAATGAACCCACCACCCGGGAAAGAAATCGTTCCTGGACATATCGCACGAGGAGCACGTTGAAGTTGAGTTCCGCCCCGTCGGCAATATTTTTCAGCCGCGCAAGAACCGAAGCCGATATATTCGTCGGCTCTGGCTTCACCCGAGGATCGCCTTGAGGTATTGCGTCATCTCGTGTTTGACGCGACACACCTCCGCGTATCCCATGAGGGCATTGAGATCCCATCTCCGACGGCCGAGATATTGCTTGAGCGCTTCGAACGTGAGATCGCTCCCCAGCATATTCTTGAACCGGAACATATCACAGAGTGTCTTTTCGGGATCGTAGTTTCGGACAGGTCCGGACTTTGTATCAATGACGGCGATCCCAGCGTGATACTGGATGTCCGCAAAGTAATACGGCTGGACCGCCCGTTCACTGAGTTCCATTGGCTTGGAGGCTCTGGGGAATGAACCAATGGGGACAGATTGGACCTGTTTTGCGCGCTACATTCAGTAGGAAAGGGCGAAGCGCTCACCCACTTAACCGCTCATACCTAACGAACGAGACTTTGGGGTTCATTCACTCAATCGAGATTTGACGAGAATGGACAATCCTGAAGCATCATCATCCTTCCTTGAAGAGTGTACCCCGTCCTGGGTACTGAAAGTCTTCCTTAACGCTACTCCAGTTTTCGGCGCTGGATTCCAACTCCTCTTTTCATATATTGGCATAACTTCTCCTCAGACAGTGAGCGACGTTGGCAAAGACTCAGCACCAGTATAGTATCCTCCTCATACTCCTCTCCGCCCTAGCGGTCAGAGTCGTACACGTGAATTGGGGATTACCAGAGCTCTACGAGGAGGCATTTCCGCTCGCGATCTCGTGGAAGTTCTGGAATTGGGGTCACGCCGGACTCGATATGAACCCCCACTTCTTCAATTATCCCGCCCTGACATTTCTTCTCAATTTTTTGATCCAGGTCGGCCACTTCTCTGTCGGATCCGTCGCTGGTGTGTATTCAACACTTGCTTCCTTCCAGCAATCGTACGCTGCGGACCCGACGATATCGGTGATTCTTGCCCGATTACTTTCCGTCGCTTTTGACGCTGGATCGGTCTACGTGGTCTACAAGATCGGCCGCGAGATCGGTAGCGATGCCGTCGCCTTGCTCGCAGCGACTTTGTGCGCCTTGTGTCCTTTACTTATGAAGCAATCGCAGTTTATCAACGTCGATTCCGCACTCACTTTCTTTTCCACGCTTTCCCTCTTGTTCCTCTCTCGGATTCTCACCGATCCGAAGCGGAGATGGTATCTCCTGGCCGGCATGAGCATCGGGCTTGCCGCATCGTCGAAGTACAATGGCGCCCTCCTCCTCGTCATCATGGCAGCGGCCCACATTGTCGGCGTGCGTTCCGCGCAAAAGAGCTCTCACGTACTCCCGTTCCGGTTCTTGATCGAGGGTGCCGCTCTCTCGGGGGCGGTGTTCCTGCTCTGCAACCCCTACATCGTTTTGAGCTTCAACGAATTCTATCGCGATTTCAGCTTTGAGGAGATGCACATGGCGGCGGGACACCTGGGGGTCGATCCGACCATGCAGACGTGGGAATACTACCTCCTTCACGCACTCCCGAACGGCGTAGGATGGGCAATCGCGACTGCGGCCGTCGCAACAATGATCTGGACGTTGTACAGACGCGACGTACGGCTTTTTGTGGTGGCCCTCTTTCCGGCGATGTATCTGCTGATCATTTCAACATGGAGTATGCGAGCGGAGCGATACCTGCTCCCCATTCTCCCTCCAATGATACTCTTGGCCTCCGTCGGTACAGCGGCTTTCGTCACCGCTATCGCAGGGAAGTTGGCCGGCGGCAAACCCCAGCCATCCATTCAAGACGCTCCAAGAGGAAAGCTCATGTTCGTCGTCCTTGGATCGCTCTTGCTGGTCCAGCCGTTATGGTCGGTCGCAGCATATCATCGCTCCTTCGGGCTCCCCGACACGCGTGTACTCGCGAAGAATTGGATCATGCAACATACGCCAAAGGGAGCGGTCATTGCGGCGATCCCGTTTGGACTCGAGTTCCCGGATTCCAGCCGACGCGTGTTCCCCATTCCATTCCTCGCCGTGAACGCGGAGCGGATCGCGCCTTTCTATGACACCCGTTGGTATGAGGACTGCGACATCGTCGTGGGAACGAGCTTCGATTACGACAGGTACCGGAGCGATCCGGCGCGTTACGCGCAATTTCTCTCGTACTACGATTCGCTGAAGACCCGGTGGAAGCTTCAGGCGCAGTTCGAACCGAATGACAATCAACCCGGCCCTCCGATCTGGCTCTATCGACCGCCGAGAGTACCGGCGGACGTCCCCCTCCCGGAGGACCTCATGAATCGGCTGGAATCCGCTCCTGAGAGCACGAGGGTCAGCGTCTTCCTCCAAAATCTCACGTACACCGCCATCGAGAAGGGGAGGCTCGCGAAGGCATCGCAATTGCTGCGCGAGATCCTTTCGGTGGAGGTGAACAATCTCAATGCGAGGACAACGCTTGTCGGGATCTTGGTCAGCCGGGGGCAATTCGAGGAAGCGTTGGATCTCACGAGAAGCTATCTGCGCATAAACCCCGCATCAGCAAGCATGCACTGGCTTGAGGGTGACATACTGTTGAAGGCAGGGCACATCCGTGAGGCGATCTCGCCGCTGGAGCGGGCGGTGTCGCTCGATGTGCGTATGGGCATCGCCTACGATGACCTCCTCTCTGTCTTCGTCCAACTCCGGGATAGAGACCGAGCGCTGAGCGTGTTGACCAGACATTACGCGATCCTTCCTCCTGAAAGTGAGAAGGCACAAAAGGTACTCACGGATATCAACACCCTGAGACAGATGAAACCGTGAGCACGCATTGATGAGGCGGCCGCTGACCGTAATTATTCAACGCCTAAAAGTACTTCAACTTCTGGTATTGAAGTAGGGCCATTGTCATGTCCATAGACTTCTAGATTGTTTCCAGTTTCCGTTCGAGTGTGATCACGAATGAGTTTTGAAAGCTCGCTGTAGGCACGATTCATCCCACTGTATGGCCCGATGAACTTGAGATATGCATAGTGCGGTATCTGAATGTCGAGGAATTCAAGCTTCGCATTCTTGATATCCGCATTCAACAATTCTACTCCGACAAATATCGATCGGGCTCCATGATAATACCAGTAATTGATCCCAGTGGTCTTGTGCTGATCTGCGCGAATGTCCTCCCATACTCTGTCCATCAAAGGTTTGGCTGAGGCCCAGGCTCCCTGGTCGGTAAGCTTGCCCGAGATCCCATACAACTTCTTGACGTAGGGCTTCTCTATGAGAACCGCTTTCATTTCATGCTCCCTTTCGTTATCTGATATCATACTTTCAGTTCTGACATCGACGTATCACGTCATGGGCGAACATGAAATCTCGTCGTGACGTGACGAGATTTCATGGTTCTGAACCTTCCCCTATTTCCTCCAGGTCGGCCGGATGGGGTGCCCTTCGGTCGTCAGGACGACCGCATCGAGCGAGAGGGTCTCCTCCGGAGCGACGATCAAATAGAGATACTTCAGCGTTTCGGCAAAGAAGAAGCTCTCCATCCCGTCAGCCTTCTCCTTCGTCGTCACGTCTTTGAGATAGGCATAGCCGGCCTCCGTACGGCAATAGCGCACGATCCCACGGAAGAACGTCTCCCCCATGTCGCGGTATGTCGTATTGTGGGTCTTCCGATAGAGATAGAACGCAGATTCGATGATCTCAGGGCGCAGGTAGTATTCCTTCGCGGTCACCTTCATGGTCGCATAGTCGATCTCCTCCGGCTCGATGCCGTACATCTGCCACATATGGTAGCACGAGGCCTCGAGCGCCTTCGCCCGGCTGGTATCCCCGGCGAGGCAGAGGACGGCCGGGTAGAACGCATGGAGGGACCCAAACGTCGTGCCGGTCCGCTCGCCGGTCGTCATGTCGGCGTCGCCGTACCAGAGGCCGTCGGCGGTCGAATCGGCAAGGTACCGGTTCACGGCCCGGAGCCCGTCGTCCGCCATCTGCTTGCACTCCCGGTCGCCGAAGAGGAGCCACGCCTTGACGAGGTACTCGTAATAGGAATCGATCCCGCCCCCGATGTGGCTCGTCGTGTTGACCCACTCGCCCGTCTCGACGTTAATGACCGAGCCGACAAGCCCGATCGCCGAACGCCGAGCGTAGAGCTCCACGAGCGCCTTCTTCGCCTTGTCGTAGTAGACCGAGTTGCCGGTGAGTTTCGAGAGGGTCCCGAATTCCAGCAGAGCCGTCCCGATCTCCGCCGGGTTATTGAGCGAGTCCCGGAGCTGTCCCGTTTGCAGATGCACGAAGCGGTAGGGCATTCCGGTCTTGGAGTTGAACTCCGGCAGGAGCCGCTTGCCGAGGTCCTCGGCGAGCGCGAGAAAGCGCGGGTCCCCGTCGAGTTGATAGGCGCTTTCGAGGCCGCCGAGGAGCCGGATCGTGATCTCAAAGGTCTGCACCTGTATGTCCTTATCGAACGAGAGGTTCTCCAGGATGAGCTTCTTCGCGTCGGCCGCTTCGCTCTTCAGACCCATGAGCAGCATGAGGTCGTACGCGTCGACGGGAGTCAGATAGAGGGAGGTCGCGTACCAGTCGTGGGGTTGCTTCGACAGGGGCTTGAGTGCGTCGTGTCCCCAGGCGTACTGCTTATACGCGTTCCAGGCGTGAAGGAACTCCGCCTTCACGGAATCGGGTGTAATATGCTGGGCTACAAGGAGAAGCGGTGAGAGCAGAGAGAACAGGAGGACAAAGATGGAACGACGCATGGGGCGACCCTCTCGAGGTGATGGTGAGCCTCAAGATACGGTTTTTTTGAAAAGAAGGAAATTCTCTTTAGCCAGGTGCGAGGATCCCGCCTGCGCTCCCGGCCTTGACGGCCAGGAGCGCGTGGGAAGAAGTAATTGTCATCAGGAATGCAGAGGAAGATCAGATGCCGCCGGTCAGACCGGCTGCAGGTGGTGTCTTACCAGCGACGACCGCCGCCACCGCCGCCCTTACGACCGCCGCCGTACCCGCCGCCGCCGCCCGAGGGGCGATCGGTCTTGGGACGCGCTTCGTTGACGTCCATGGAACGGCCTTTGAGTTCTTTGCCCTGGAGCCCGGCAATGGCGTTCTTCGCCTCATCGCCGACCGGCATTTCCACGAAGGCGAATCCCTTCGAGACGCCGTTGGAACGGTCCTTCACGATGGATACTTCGTCGAGCTTGCCAAACGTCTCAAACGCACCGCGTAAATCGTCTTCTGTGACTTCTTTGGAGAGATTGCCTACATAGAGCCTCATTCGAACCTCCGGAGGAAAGATACTAAGAAACTTCGTGATCACTGCCCGTCACGAGAGGGCATCATCTGAGGCCGGAGGGGATGCTCTCCCTTCCTGCTGTTCCACACCATGCGAGAGCGCATGATGCGCAAATGACAGGGGTAAGGTAGCGTTAATTTCTGTGGCATCCTAATAGGGCCCGCGGAAACGTCCGAAACCGCTATTTTTCATCCAGATCGATGTTTCCTGACTTCGTTTCGATGCTGATCGACCCCGTGCCGGAGCCGACCTTCCCGCTGGCCGACCCGGAGCCGCTGCGCACCTTCACCTTCAACGGGAGGCTTGTCTCAACCGTACCGTATTCCGCATCGAGGTCGACGTCCCCGGCGTACCCCGTCGGCATGGAGACCCGGACGTCGGCGTAGCTGTTCGAGATCGTCAGCGTCGCGGGGACCGAAGTCATCCCCAGCTTGAGCGCCCCGCTGGAGTTCGTGATCGAGACCGACTTCGCGTTGAGCTGCCGGAGGGTGATCGTGCTGTATTGCGTCTGGGACTTCCAGTCCCCTTTCACCTCTGTCGCCTCGACCGTGGCGCTCGTCGAAGTGAGGGTCACGTTGCCCGTGATCCGGGTGAGCGTCATCGGGGAATAGGGGTTGTCGATGACGACGTCTCCGACGACATCTTCCAGCGTGAGCCTCCCCGACTGGCTCGTCACGAGGAGCTGTTTGCCGGCGAGCCCGCGGACGCCGGCGATGTCGATCGTAGAGTAGTTCGCTCGCACGTCGGCCGCCCCGACGTCTCGGACCCGGACCGTCCCGCTCACGCACTGGACGTCCGCCGCGCCCTTGATACGATTGAGCGTGATCGTCGAATAGTTCGCGTCGAGCGTCGCATTCCCGCCGACGTCGTCCAAGGTGAGCTTCCCGCTCTGGTCGGTCACCGACACGTCGCGGGAGACGTGGCTGACGGTCACCGTTGAATAGTTGGCGTCGATCTCGACGCTTCCTTCGAAGTCGGAGACCGTCACCTTCGAGCTGCTCCCGGTGAGGCGCAGGGAGCCCCCCGAGTTCTCGATCCTCGTCGTGCCGTAGTTGTTCTCCACGCGGCTCACGGAGGCGCAGTTCCGCAACGTGACGGAGTTCGTCGTCCCCAGGAGCTGCACTTCGCCATTCATCCCTTCCAAGGTGAGCGAGCCGTATTTCATATCGGTCGTCAGCGGGTTCTTCTGCGGAACGTATACCTCCCCGGAGATCTCCTTGTTCACGAAGAACTGGCCGAAGAGCTGAGAGAGCCACGACACCTTTCTTCTGTTCACGTCCCCATCATGCAAGGTGAGGCGGACATCGTCCGCCGTCTGCACGTCGTCGATGGCAACGGAAGCGACATATGCCTTCTCGTACTCCTCATCTGAGGAGGAGATACTCACGTTGAGGTGGACATAGATCTCGTCTTTCGCCCACGAGCGGACGATGACCTTCGATCCCGAGATGCCGTTCACCTCGATGTGCTGCCCCGGCTTCGTTGCGATATGCTTTTCGAGCGTGTTCGTCGTCCCGGCATCCGCGCGGAGAACGACGACGAGGAGCGCGACGGCCATCAGTGCCTGTTTCATAGTTCCACCTCCGCATTTTCGATCATTTCCTGAAGGATCTGTAGTTTAAGACCGTACAACTGGCGCAGCCGCTTCTGTTTCAGCGGCGAAAGATCCCCTTCGCCGGTGGCGAGCCGGAGCTCGGCGATCGCCGTGTTCAACTGGGCGAGCTCCGCCTGGCGCGCCTCGAGCGAAGGACCGGACGAGGCGCTGCGACTTGCCACGACCCGGGGCACGACTCGTTCAAACTGCTCGATCGCCAACTGATACGCCTGATCGAGCCGCACGGCGTCCGGTTGCGCGCCCGCGATCGAGCTGCGCACCGTCGAGAGGACGCCGACCGCCAAGAAGTAGACGATGACGCTCGCGGCGATCCCGTACGAGAATGACGGGAGGTCGGGGACGAACATTAAAAGTGACCGCCGCCGCCTCGTCCCTCGGCGCAACGCGCGCCACATCCTGCGTTTCTGCTCCCCGTTGGGGAGATCCTCATTCGAATAGAATCGATCGTTCATTCGCGCTTCTCCTGTGATTGAGCCTTAGACCTCAAGATCTGTTTCGCGCGGCACAACAGCGCCCGCGATGTACTTTCGGTGATGCCGAGCATTTCCCCGACCTCGCCGTGGGTATATCCCTCGACTTCGTAGAGGAGAAAGACGGACCGCTTCGTCTCGTCGAGTTCCCGGATCCAGCCTTTCATCGCATCGACCCAGAGAAAATCCCCCTGCTCCTCCTCGCGCCCGTCCCACGACTCCAGTTCGCGGCTGTCGAACGCGACGATGTTCTTGCGCCGGGCGTCGGAGCGCATCTCATTCAGGCCGATCGTAAAGAGCCACGTCGAGAACTTCGAGGAGCTCCGGAACGAATCGATCGCTTGAAAGGCCTGGATGAACGCCCGTTGGACCCAGTCCTCGACACAAAATGAGTCGTCCGAATACTGCTTGAGGAACCGGTAGAGCGCATCGACATGGCGGTCGTAGAGTTCCCGGAAGGCGCGCTCGTCGCCTTCCCTCGCCCTCCCGATGAGTTCCCGTTCGTCAGTCATGACCGTTCATTTCCCCGTTAGATGCACCGTGACCCCAAAACGCTACACTGGATCGAAAACCTCCCCAAACGCGTTCAAAAAGGTACGCTTCGCCTCCCCCGATTGCAACTCAGGGAAACGGGACGTACATTCCACCGCGGCATGGATGAGGCGCGCGCAACATTCCGCACCTCTTGGCCGTTCAAGGAAACGTATACATTGAGCATATTGCCACCGATGGAACCCTATTTACAGACAGTCAGCTTGTGCAGGTACTACCGGCGCGGACCGCACGAAGTGAAAGCCCTCGACAACGTCAGCGTCGCTGTCAACAAGGGCGAGTACCTTGCGCTCCTTGGCTCTTCCGGATCGGGCAAAACGACGCTTCTCAATCTCCTGGCAGGGCTCGACACTCCGACGTCGGGGACGGTCGCCCTCGAGGGATCTCCCCTGACCGGGATGTCCCGACGCGAGCTCTCGGCCTACCGGGCCCGAAAGGTCGGCATGATCTTCCAGTCGTTCAACCTCATTTCACACTACACTGCGCTCCAGAACGTCGAAGCGGCGCTCCTGTTCAACGGCACGCCCCCGGCGGAACGCCGGCGCGCAAGCGCCGCGATGCTTGAATCTCTCGGCCTCGCCGACAGGATGACGCACCGCCCCGGCGACCTCTCGGGCGGAGAGCAGCAGCGGGTCGCCGTCGCCCGTGCGGTTGTGAAGCGCCCAGAGATCCTCTTTGCGGACGAGCCGACTGGAAACCTCGACTACGACAATTCCCGGAGCATTGCCGGGCTCCTCCAGTCGCTCAACGCCGGAGGCTTGACCGTCGTCCTGGTCACGCACAACCATGAGATGGCCCAGGAGTACGCACACCGGACGGTCCGGATGCAGTACGGGCGCGTGACGGGAACCGATCTGGCGGGCGCGACAGGGGGTGCGCTGTGACGTTCCGCGATCTCGTCATCCTCGCCGCCGGCAATCTCTGGCGGATGAAACTCAGGACGACACTGACGATCTCGGGCGTCCTCATCGCCATCACCGCGTTCGTTGCCATGGTCTCCTTCGGCGCAGGGAACCAGGCGTATGTTGAGAAGCAGTTCAACAAGCTCGGCCTCTTCTCGACGATGCAGGTCTTCGTCGAGAAGAAGGGCCAGGAAACCGACTCTGCCCCCGCACCGAAACTCGACGCCGCCGCGCTCGAACGGCTCTCCGCCATCCCCGGCGTAAATCTCGTCTACCCATACGATGCCATGATGGTAAAAGTGCGGCTCGGCGACTCGGTCGTCAGCACGAAGGCGCAGGCACTGCCGGCCGCCGCCGTCAGGACCAAGCTCTTTTCCGGGCTCGTCGCGGGAATTGCGTTCTCCGGCGACAGCTCTCGACAGGCGATCGTGTCGGACGACCTCCTTCATAGGGCCGGCATCACCAGGCCTGACTCGGCCGTCGGCATGTCGATCATCGTTTCCGTCCGGGTATCCACGCTCGACAGCGCGCTCGCCCACGTCCTCACCGACCGCGGCGTCTCGCTCTTCGACCGGGCGAAGAAGGTGCACGTCGATTCCCTCCTCCACGCCCCCTACCGGAGCAAGGTCCTGCGGAGCGAGGCGGGCGAGGTCGTCCGGAGGTTCTTCACTGGGTTCACCGACGCGCAGGCGACGATCAGCGACACGCTCACCGTCTGCGGCGTGCGCCAGGAAGGGCGCATGGGAAGGCTTCGGATCGAGGACGTCATCATGCCGGTCGCATCGGCGAAGAGATTCAAAGCCACGGGCTTCGGCGGAAGTCCGATCGAGATCATCACCGCGATGAGCAACGGTTCGATCTTCGGCAGCACGGACGAAGGGGAATCCCGAACCTACTCGCAGGTGACGCTCGACTTCGACCCCAAGGTCCTCTACACGACGATACGCGATTCGGTCGAAAAGATGGGGTTCAAGACCTTCAGCTTCGCGGCGGAGTTCGCGGAGATCCAGCGTGTCTTCGTCTACCTCGATCTCGCCCTCGGAGTCGTCGGCCTCATCGCGCTGCTCACCGCGTCGCTCGGCATTGCGAACACGATGATCATGTCGATCAACGAACGCCGCCGCGAGATCGGCGTCCTGAAGTCGCTCGGGGCCGACGAGTCGGACATTCGCTACCTCTTCCTCGTCGAATCGGGCGCGATCGGCGTGCTCGGCACGCTCGGCGGCATCCTCGCCGGATGGACGATCACGCGCATCGTCTCCGCGATAGCCCAGCGCTACATGAAGGGCGAAGGTATCCCGCCGATCGACCTCTTCGCGCTCCCTGTCTGGCTCGTCCTTATCGCCCTGGCGTTCGGCATCGGCGTGAGCCTCCTTGCCGGGTTCTACCCCGCGGCGCGCGCCGCGAGGATCGACCCGGTGGCGGCGCTCCGGAACGACTGAGCGGGGAGTCGGTGCGGAAGCTGAAATCCGTCACACCCTCGGCACGGACACCATTCCGCGCCCTTACGACTCTCCTGCCCATACGACTCTCCTGCCCATGTGCGTACCTTGCGAGTCTCGGGACTATTTTCTATATTTTTCCTGAACTGACAATATTCACCACAAAGGAAGATCCCCCATGCGCACCACCCTTGCGGCACTCCTATTTTTCTGCGCGTCACTCGCCACGGCCGGGCTCGTCGGCAAAGAGGTGAGCTATTCCATCCCTGGCATGACGATGAAGGGCTACTACGTCTACGACGATGCGATCCAGGGCCCCCGGCCCGCCGTCATTGTCGTCCATGAATGGTGGGGTCTCAATGACTACGCGCGCAAGCGCGCGGACATGCTCGCCGAGCTTGGCTATGCCGCGTTCGCGGTCGACATGTACGGCTCTGGCAAGACGGCGGAGCATCCGGACGACGCGGGGAAGTTTTCAGCGGAGGTGTCGAAGAACCTTCCCGTCATGAAGGAACGGTTCAACGCCGCGCTGGGTCTCCTGAAGAAGAGCAGGTTCGTTGACACGACGAGGATCGCCGCGATCGGGTATTGCTTCGGAGGCGGCGTCGTCCTGGCGATGGCGCGCGAGGGATCCAACCTCAAGGCAGCGGTGTGCTTCCACGGAAGCCTGGCGACGGAGCATCCGGCGGAGAAGGGGAAGGTGAAGGCCAAGATCCTCGTCTGCAATGGCGCGGACGACAAATTTATCTCGCCGGAATCCATCACGGCCATCAAGGCCGAAATGAAGGCGGCCGGCGTGGACTTCCGGTTCTTCAACTATCCCGGAGCGATCCACGCGTTTACGAACCCCGCCGCGACCGAATTGGGGAAGAAGTTCGACATGGCGATCGCGTACAATAAGAACGCGGACACGAAATCGTGGGAAGAGATGAAGAAGCTCTTCCGCAAAGCCCTCAAGTAACTCCCGCTCGTTAGGACGTCGGCCGCGGTCTCGCCAGACTGTCGGCCGGCGTCGTCGCTTTGATTGTATCGCGCATCGCTCCCACCCACTCGAGGAAGCGCCGCGTCTGCTCGGCGGATAACTTAGCGTCGCCGTGCAACAATTGGTACGACGGGAGCGGCATTTCGCCCTTCTGGACCTGCGTCATCATCTCCTCGAGCTTTTTGAACTTTCGGCGCACCCGATACGACCCCCATTCCGAGAAGTTGACCTCCCCTTTCGCGTTTTTGATGTGCTCGTTGAGCCACCACCCGACCGGCTGGACCTCCGCGTACCAGGGATACCTCGTCTCGTTGCTATGGCAGTCGTAGCACCCGACGCGCAGAACGTTCTCCACGTCCGCGGGGGGATGGTACTGCGCGATGAAATCGACCGCCGGATCTGCGGGAGCGCTGTTTTTGGGAGACCGGAAGAACTGCAGGACGACGAACCCTGCCGCAATGACGATGAGCGCCCAACGGACTATCTTTTTCATACATGACCCTCATGAGTGAGTGAGATCCCGGCCGAGCGTGCCGTTGCACGCCGCCGGTCTTACCTTAGGACCTTAGAAGAGAACGATACTCGTGAGCACGCCGACAAGGAAGCAGCCGGCGATCGCAAGAAGGTAGAGAACGCTCAGCGCGGACGCCTTCAGGAGCGTCCAGCCCACCGGCTCCCGAAAGAGCCGCAGGAGCGACAGGAACCCATAGACAAGCACGACCGCGACCTCCATCCCGAACAGGACGAACACCGGCAGGAGCGGGCCGACGACGAGGAAGACGGACAGCGCCAGGAAGATGAAACAATGGAGATGCACGGCATAGACGAGGCCCCGGACGTAGAACAGAGCTCTCCGGCGATACAAGAGGTAGACGAAGAACCCGAAGACCGGCATGAGGACGAACATCATGTACGAAAAGGTCTTCAGAAGGAGGTGGGCGAATTCGCCAAGGCCGCCGCGCTCGATGACGGCAAGCTTGCGGGCGACGTAGCGGTTGGCCGCCGTCCGTTCGATGCCGTTCGCCGTCATCACGGAATCGAGCTGCACTTCATCCATCCCGGCGAGGATCCGCCCGTCGACCGAATAGAATGAGAGGTTCAATTTGTTCTCTTGCCGGGCCGAGGAATGCTGGGCGCCTCCGGGAAGCACCGCGAGGAGGAAGAAGAACACGACGCTGACGAAGACATAGAGCCTGATGGGCGGGACATAGCGCTGACGCCGGCCTCCGACATACTCCTGCGTCAGGAATCCGGGCCGGAACAGGAGCGCGCCGAGCGTCCGGAAGATCTTGGAATCAAAATGGATGGTGCTCTCGAGAAGCTCGGCGAGAAAATGCCCCAGGGATAGGTCCAACGGGTGGTTCTCCTGGCCGCAGTCCGGGCAGTACGCCGAGTTCCCGATGTCCCGGCGTCCGCAGTTCGGGCAGGTCGCATTTCCCGCATGACGCAGCGGCGAGTGATGTGAGCGATTCATCCGTGAAACATACGAAAAAATCTGCCGACCGCCAAAGCAAAACGACCTTGGCGATCGAGATGGTTCAGGAGTGGCGTTTCGTTCTGCGGGTCGGTTCGGCGTCGAGCGGATCCTCCGGCCAGTGGTGCTTCGGATACCGGCCGCGCATATCCTTCCGGACCTCCGGATAGGCGTTCTTCCAGAAACTCGGAAGGTCTTGGGTCACCGCGAGCGGCCTGCGCGCCGGGGAAAGGAGATGGAGGAGGACCTTCGCCCGACCTCGAGCCACCGAGGGGGTCTCGGTTTGGCCGAACATTTCTTGGAGCCGAACGGCGAGGACGGGCGGCCCCTCCTTGCCGTACGCCAGAGCGATGCGCGAACCGGTCGGGACCGTGAGATGCGTCGGGGCCATGCTTTCCAACTCGCGTAGCTGCTCGTACGAGAAGAGCCCCTCGATGATCTTCGCGAGATCGAGCCGGACAAGGTGCGCTCGCTTTGTGATCCCACCGAGGTACGGACCCAGCCAGCTCATGATCTGTTCGAGGAGCGCTTCGTCGCTGAGGTCCGGCCAATCCGGGCCGGAGTTCCCCGTCCTCCGGAGCCATTCGGACCGCTCCCGGAGCGAGCGCGCCGAGGGAGACCAGGGAAGCGTGTCGAGGCCCATAAGACGGATCCCGTCGGCCATGCGTTCTATGATCACCTCGGAGGACCGTGTGACGGGCCTCTCGGAAAGAGTGATCGCGCCGAAGCGCGTGACGCTCCGGGCAACGACCGATTCCTGACGCTCCTCCCACTTGACCTCCTCTTGGGTCACGAGTGCGTCGGCGAACGCAGACCGGATCTGCTCCTCCGTGAGAGGCTCCGCGAGGAAGATCTTCACTTCTGTTCCCGTGCCGTCCACATCGCCCACCGCGAGATATTCCTCACGCGAGAGGATGCTCTTTGCCGGAAGCGTTCCCCCCGCCCCGCCAGAGAGCTGGTAGCGCACGCCGCCGGGCGTACGCCGCTTTGCGACACGCTCCGGATAGGCGAGCGCGAGAAGGATCCCGAGCGCCTCGCCGGATCCGTCGCGCGGAGCGCTTCCGGTGAGCGATCTGAGCCGGGCGCTTTGGGCCAGCACACGCTCCTGGGCGGAGCGGTCGCGCGCCTTCCCTTTTCGGAGCGTGTACCACCGGGAGGCGAGATCGATATCCGTATCGCTCGTGCCGCGCAGCAGGTCGCGTTCTTCAAGGAGGGCGGCAATGTCACAGGCGAGAGCTCCGTGGCCAAGTTCGGCGCCCCGGATGAGCATATGGGCGAACCTGGGATGGATGGGAAGCCGCGACATTGACTCCCCGTGCCGTGTAAGACGGCCGGCCGCGTCAAGCGCTCCAAGCCTCTGGAGCAGATCGCGAGCCTGGGAGAGATGGGAGGCGGGGGGGCGGTCGAGGAACCGCAGCCCCTCCCCTTCCGGCGCGCCCCACTGCGCAAGATCGAGGAGGAACGGGGCGAGGTCGGCGACGAGGATCTCCGGCGGGGCGAACTCCTGCAGGAGCCTGTGCTGCTGTTCCGTCCAGAGCCGGTAGCAGACCCCAGGATGCTGGCGTCCGGCCCGGCCCCTGCGCTGGTCGGCCGCCGCCTGCGACACGGGACCCGTGATGAGCCCCGACATTCCGCGTTGCGGGTCGAACCGGGCGCTCCGAGCGAGACCAGCGTCGATCACCACTCGCACGCCGTCGATCGTGAGGCTCGTCTCTGCGACGCTCGTCGCGAGAATAATCTTCCGTCTTCCCTGTCCCGATGGAAGGAGCGCTGCCTTCTGCCGTTCGGGCGGCGCTTCACCGAAGAGGAGGTGTACGTTGACTCCCGGGGGAAGCTCCGCTTCTGCCAGGAGCGCGTCGACGCGCCGGATCTCGCGCTGCCCTGGAAGGAATACGAGGAGGTCCCCCTCGTCGTCCCTGAGGGCGCGCAGCACGGATGCCACGACCGCCGGTTCCGGCGGCCCCTCGACCGGCCGTGCAAGGTAGTGCGTCGAAACGGGAAATGCCCTCCCCTCGCTGGCGATCACCGGCGCATCGCCGAGGATCGAGGAGACGGAGACACCGTCGAGCGTCGCGGACATGACGAGGATGCGGAGGTCCGTCCGGAGATGCTCCTGAGCGTTGAGCGTCAGTGCGAGTCCGAGGTCCGCATGGATGCTCCGTTCATGATATTCATCGAAGATAACGATGCCGGCGTCGGCAAGCGACGGGTCAGTTTGAAGCATCCGGGTCAGGATGCCTTCGGTGACGACCTCGATCCGCGTCTTCTTGCCGGTGCGTTGCTCTCCCCGGATCCTGTAACCGACGGTGCCGCCGACATCCTCGCCGATCTGCTGGGACATGTACGCGGCCGCGCGCTGGGCGGCGAGCCGTCGCGGTTCGAGCATGAGGATCTTCTTCCCTGCGAGCCAAACCTCATCAAGGAGGGAGATCGGAACCCGCGTGGTCTTGCCTGCGCCGGGGTCGGCGCACAGGACGAGGTTGTTGCCCCGTGCGAGCGCGCCGCGGAGCTCGGGGAGGACATCTTCGATCGGGAGAAGCGTCATGCGGGACGCCCGAGGAGCTCTCGGTAGATCCGAAGTATCGCATCGGTCTGCGTTCGCTGGTCGAAGAGCGATTCCACGCGCTTCCGGCCCGCAAGCCCCATCGACCGGCGCATCGCGGGATCCCGCGCCAGCCTCGCCACGCCGGAGGCGAGCTCGGGCGCGTTCTTGGGCCGGACAAGGATCCCGGTCTCGCCGTCGACGACGATATCGAGGACACCGTCGCAGTTCGTTGCAACGACAGGAAGCTCCATGGCCATCGCCTCGATGAGGACGACGCCGAACGCTTCGGCGTGAGACGGGAACCCGAAGATGTCGAACGCCGAGAGGACATCCGGCACATCATTGCGGAAGCCGGCGAACAGCACAATGGCGCCGAGGTTCAGTTCCGCGCACCGTGCGCGCACCGTACGCTCATACGCCTGTTCGCCGCGGCTCGCCTCGCCGACGATGACGAACCGAAGTTCCGGATAGTCCGGCGCGAGGAGCGCGGCGGCCAAGAGGAGTTCCTCGTGTCCCTTCCCGGGAGAGAACCGGCCGATGAATCCCACGAGGACGCTCCCGGTCGCGCAGCCGAATTCCGCGCGGAGTGCGTCGCGGTGCGCAGCCGACGGGGAGAAGAGGCCGAGATCGACGGCATCGTGGAGGGTGACGATGCGGTCACGAGGGACGGGCGTGGTCTCCGCGACATTCTTCCGGATCACCTCCGATATGGCGAGGACCCTGTCGACGTGCGCATAGGTGAACCGATGGAGCGGATCGCGCTTCATGAGGTACGAACCGACGCGCTTACTCAAGAGAATCGGGCACTTCCGGCCCGATGCGATCTTCGCCGGGACGACGGTCGCGAGGTCCTTCGAGTGTTGAGCGTGGATGATGTCGATCCGTTCTCGGCGCAGGAATCGGGCCAACGCAAGGACAGCTCCTGGATGGAAGTAGCCCGAGACGCCGAGCGGGACGACGGGCACGCCGGCGTTGCGCGCCTCCGACTCCAGCCTGCTCCCCTCCACGCAGGCGATCCAGACCGTGTGCGACCGGCCGATGAGCCGCCGGCTCACCTCGAGCGCCTGAAGTTCGAGGCCGCCCCACGACGAAGAGAAGCAGGTCTGCAGGATATGGAGAGGTTTCGACGACATCGGTTCAAAAATACGGAAAACCCGAGCAAGGAACAACCCCCGCCAGAGACGTGTCCCCGCCAGAGACGTCCCCGCCAGAGACGTGTTACTTGCCGTTGCACTTGCGCCACCCATTCCCTATATTCACGAAGTCATTTCTGAACACGATGAACACCGAACAACAGGAAAAAGCAACCGGCTTTGCGCAGCGCCTCGGACTCTTCGACGCGATCATGCTCGTCATGGGGGGCATCGTCGGGTCAGGGATCTTCATGAACCCGCATGTCGTGGCCACGATCGTTCACACACCCTTCCTCATCCTCGGCGCATGGGGATTCGGCGGCGTCATCGCCCTCGCGGGTGCGTTCGTGTATGCGGAACTCGCGGCGCGGAGGCCGGCGGTCGGCGGTCAGTACGCCTACCTCCGGGAAGCCTATCATCCGCTTCTCGCCTTCCTGTTCGGATGGGGACTGTTCCTCGTCAGCACCTCCGGCGGGCTCGCCGCGGTCGCCATGACGTTCGCCCGGTACTTCATCGAACTCACCGGCGTCGGCGTTCCCGATTGGACGATCGCCGTTGCGGCGCTCGCTCTTCTCACCGCGCTCAACTGCCTCGGCGTCCGGATCGGAGGCACGGTCCAGAGCGGGCTCATGGTGCTCAAGATCGGCGCCATCGCTTTTCTCGTGCTCTGCGGGTATATCCTCATAGCCGATTCCAAGTTCGCGCTCCACGCTTCGTTGGAACAGCCGGTCTCGCTCGACGCCATCACGATGTTCGGCGCAGCGATGGTTCCCGTGCTCTTCGCCTACGGCGGATGGCAGACATCGAATTTCATCGCTGGTGAGATCCGTTCACCGGAGAAGAACCTTCCCCGTGGACTCCTCATCGGCGTCGTCGGCGTGGTTTTCCTCTATCTCGCGGTGAACGTCGTCAGCCTGCGGGCTCTCGGCGCCGACGGCCTGGCCGCGACAAAGACCCCCGCTTCCGAGGTCATGCGGGCTGCGCTCGGCGACAAGGGGGCGGTCATCATCGCCCTGGGCATCGCCATCTCGACGTTCGGGTTCCTGAGCCAGGGGATCCTCACTGCGCCGAGGGTCTACTACGCCATGGCAAACGACGGGCTTTTCTTCAAGAGCGTCGCAACGCTCCACCCGCGGACCCGCGTACCGGTCGTCGCCATCGTCCTCCAGGGCCTCTGCGCGATCATCGTCGCCCTGTCCGGATCGTACGAGCAGATCCTGAGTTACGTCGTCTCGGACGATTTCATCTTTTTCGGCCTGACCGCGAGCTGCATCTTCGTCTTCCGCCGCCGGGACTCCGCGGCGTCGCAGGCGTTCAGCATGCCGGGACACCCCTATACGACCGCGCTCTTCGTCTCGGTCTGTGCGCTCGTCGTCATCAACACGGTCTACACCTATCCCGTCAATACCCTCATCGGCGTGGCAATCCTCCTCACGGGCATCCCCGTCTACTTCTACTGGAAACGCCAGCTCCGGAGCAACGGATGACCCCGCGCGTCATGGAATCGCGCTACATGCAGTGGGCGAAACAACATGTCCACGTCTCGTACAACCTTGCGACGAGCGGCCTGATGAGTTACCCCCTCTCTCGCCTGCCCGTGCGTCTCGAGGACCTTGAGATCACAGGGAACAGTTTTTACGGCTACCTGCCGCTCCAGGAGGCGCTCGCACGCCACTGCAGCATCGGCGCGGATCGCATCTTCGCCACGCTCGGAACCTCTCTGGCGAACCATATCGCGATGGCGGTGCTCGCGGGTCCAGGCGACGAGATCCTCATCGAGGACCCTGGGTACGAGCTCATCGTTGCGACCGCGGGATACCTCGGCGCGGTCGTACGACGATTTCCCCGGCGTCCTGAAGCCAATTACCAGATCGATCCCGGCGATATTGCGTCGAGGATGTCCCCCCGAACAAAGCTCATCGTCGTGACGAACCTCCACAACCCTTCGAGCGCCCTCACAAGCGAGGAGACGCTCAAAGAGATCGGCGCGATCGCGAGGCGCTCGGGCGCGCGGGTTCTCGTCGACGAGGTCTACCTCGACGCGGCATTCGACATCACGCCGCGTTCCGCCGTTCACCTTGGAGAGGAGTTCGTCATTACGAACAGCCTCACGAAGGTCTACGGACTCAGCGGCTTACGGTGCGGCTGGGTGCTCGCCGAACCCTCTCTCATCCGCCGCATGTGGCTTCTCAACGATCTCTTCGAGAACATCCCTCCGCACGCGACCGAACGGATGAGCGTCATCGCGCTCGAACATCTCGACGCGATCCGCGCATGGTCCAAAGGTATCCTCGACGAGAACCGGAAATGCGCCAAGGAGCTCCTCGCGCCGAGGGAGGATCTGGAGTGTTTTTTCCCAGTGTACGGTACCGTCATGTTCCCCAGATTGATGCACGGGTCGGTCGACACGCTCTACCAGCACCTCCTCTCGCGTCATGACACCGCAATCGCCCCAGGAGAGTTCTTTGGCCTTCCCGACCACTTCCGGCTCGGACTCGGCGGGACGCCAGAGTCGTTTCGGACCGGAGTGATGCGTTTGTGTGCCGCGCTGGACAGCCTTCCCTGAAGTCCTTACCCCACAAGCACTTAAAGTCCAACGCTTCACTCTTTATCCTCAGCAACAGACGTAATTTCTGCCGTTAAAGGCCGTTTTCGAGGAGACAGTTGACATTTACCCCACTAAATTCGTATATTCGGGCACCATGAAGCAAGTTCGCACATGCAGGGAGGGCTGTATCTCTGCCGGTAACGTATCAGCCCCCGGTGACATATGGCAGTAACCCCCCCGAAAGTAAAGGACGCCCCCCCGGCACCCCAGCAATCTGGTAGGGGTGGGAACCAAGAGGTGTTCCGGAACCTCCTTCGACAAGCCGATAAGCTGATCAAAGACGGCGATTTCGAAAAGGCGACGGCGACGATCGCAGAAGCGCGCCTCATCGACGCGACAAACCCGTTCATCCGTGCGTTCGAAGAGCGGCTCAGCGTTTTTAAAGGCAAGTCTTCCTCCGACCCGGCCCCCTCGCCTGCCGCAGCACCGGCGCGGCCCGAACCGCCACGCGCTACACCGAAACAAGAGGCGGCCGCAGCCCTTCCGGACGTGAGCCGCGAGATGCTTGAGCACCAGGTCCGCCAACAGCTTGAGGCGGAGTACAAGGAGCGATTCACGGCGGAACTCCGCAAAGCGGAGGAACACGCCGCGAAGCTCGTCCAAGACGAACGGGCGAACGTCGAACTTCATCGCGAGGCGCTGCGGACCAAGTTCGAGCACCAGCTCGCAGAAAGCAAGGAACAACTCGAGCGCGACTACTTGCGCAAGTTGAAGGCAGCCGCCGCGCAGAGCGAAGCCATCCTCGAGAAACAGTATCAGGAATCGCTCACCAAGGCCGAGCAGGATCTCGCCACAAAACTCTCCGCGAACCACCAGAGCGAACAGAAGCGCCTCCAGGACCAGATCAAGCGGGAACATTCCGATCTCACGTCGCGCGAACAGGCCACGTTCGCGGAGCGCGAACGGCAGCTCCGCGAAGAGTTCGAACGCCAACTTGCCGAAAAGCTCAAAGAATCCGAACTTGCGCTTCGGGCCCAGGGCGACGAACATCGCCGCACCGAGGTCCAGAATGTGGAGAAGCGGCTTTCCGCCGAGTTCGAGTCCCGCCTCGCGGCGGAGACCGAACGTTGGAAGCAGACGCTCGAAACAGAGAAGTCCAAGCTTCTCAAGGCACACGCCGAGCAGGAACGTTCGCTCGCCGATGCACAGCAGGGTGTGGCAAAGAAGCATGAACAAACGCTCCGGGAACACGAACTGCAGATCCGTGCAGAGTTGCAGCGTCAGAACGACGAGAACCTGAAAAAAGCGCGTGATTCCGTGCGGGGCGAGAGCGAACAGCAGCGCCGGGTGGAGGTCGAAAAGAAGGAGAAGCAGCTCGCCGCGGATTTTGAGAGCCGCATCACGGCCGAGCAGCAACGATGGAAGCAGGAACTCGAAACACAACGTCGCGCTCTCCAGACATCCTACGAGGAGGAGCGCAAGAAACTCGCCGAGGTCCATCGACGGGAGCTCGAGGAGAACGAAAAGCAGCGCGCAGACCTCGATGAGGTCCGCAAGCACCTCTCGGCGGAGTTCGATGCACGGCTTGCGGCAGATCAGGAGCGCCGGGCCCGAGACTTCGAGGCGCAGGTCACGAGTTTGGAGACCGCGCACGGAGAAGAACGTCGCCGGCTCGCCGAGACGCAGATGCGGGAACTCGAAGCGGCCGAGCAGAGCCACGCTGAACGCGAAAAGACCTTGCGGGCCGAGTTCGATCGTCGGGTGGCGGATGCCGTACGGGAAGCGCGGGAAGCCGCGAAGGGAGAGAGCGACAAGAAGCACCGCGCGGAGCTCGAAGCGTCCCAGAAGACGCTCACCGCCCAGTTGGAAGCCCAGCGTACCCGCGAACGCGAGACCCTCCTCGCTGAACACGAGACGCAGAAGAAGGGCATGGAACAGGCCCACGCGGAACGGGAGAAAAAACTCGGCACCGCGCACAAGAAGGAGATCGAAAAGCTTCTGCAGGAGCATCGGACGCACGAGAGTGCCGCCGTGAAGTCCCGAGAAGAGGTCCTGCACAAGGAGTTCGAGTCCAAATTGGCCGACGCCGTCCAGAAGACGGAGAAGTCGGTCCGCGGCCAGAGCGACCTCCAGCACCGGTCGGTGGTCGAGGAGCTCCAGAAGAAGCTCTCCAAGGACTTCGAAGGGCGTCTCGCGAAGGAACGGGAAGAGTGGAAGAAGGAATTTGACACGCAGAAGAAGACGATCGAGGAGGGGTTCGCGGCGAAGCGCGTCGCCCTTGCCGAGGCACACCGCGTGGAACTCGAGGAGCAGGAGAAGGCGCTCCGGTCAAAGGAGGAGATCCACTTCCGTCAGCAGCAGGCGGTCCTCCGGAAGGAACTCGAGGCCGAATTCCACCAGAAGTACCAGACCGACCTTGAATCGCAGCGCCAGAAGGTCGAACAGGCCGCAGCGCAGTCGATCGAAGCAGAGAAGCAGCGGCTGCAGAAATCGTACGACGCCCTGCTGGGGGCCCAGGAGGATCGCATTCGGACCCTGCGGGGCACGCTCCAGAAGGAAATGGAAGCGACGTTCATCCGCCGGATGGAACAGCTCTCCAAGGAATACGACTACAAAATGGATCTCATGGGGACCAAAGTTCCCGTCGAGATGGCGGAAAAACAGGAGCTCTACCGGAAGAAGCTCCGTGAACTCTACGCCGACGGCGACCCGACCGTCGCTGCAGCGAAGGACATCCTTGCGCTCAAGGAGCTCCTCGACCTGACCTTCGACGAACACCTTGCGATGGAAGCGGACGTGCGGCTCGAGCTCTACACCGCAGAGGTCGAACGAATGATCGTCGGCAACGAGATCAACCTCCGCGATACGAGCGCCCTGAACGCGCTGAAGGACAAGTACCGGATCAACTCTGAGGAGAGCGCGAAGCTCGAACCGTACATCCTCTCCACGATCGAACGTCTCGCGGTCAAGGGGCGCATCCTGGTCGCGGACGACGACATCCTCCTCTTGAAGGTGGTCGACGACCTCCTCACCGACGCGGGGTTCCAGGTGATCCCGGCCCTCTCGGTCAACGAAGGTCTCGTCCACCTGAATACCACCTCGGTGGACCTCATCCTGAGCGACATCAAGTTCGGCGAAAGCGAACTCGACGGGTTCCAGTTCTTCGCGGCCGTCCAGACGCAGCCGCAGTTGCGGAAGATCCCGTTCGTGTTCATGAGCTCCTTGCGAGACGGCGTCATCATACGTTCCGGCGTGCAGCTGGGCGTGGACGATTACCTGACGAAGCCTGTCGATGCCGACATGCTCGTTGCGGTCGTCGAAGGAAAGCTCAAGCGGTACCGCATGTTCGCGCGTAATTAGTCAACGCACCAAGGCGAGGCTCTCTCTACCTGGTGAGGCGTAGTACGACGGAGGCGACGGAGGAGGAGGATCATGTTCTTTGCGAGCATCATTATCGGCTATACCATAGCCAACATCGCGCTTGCCGCGATCGTCCTCTCCAAATCCCCGCGCAACGTCCTGAGTCAATTCTTCGCGTTTTGCATCGGGCTCCTCGTGTTCCTGGGAGTCGCTGGCTACGTCTGGACCGCGTCCCCAGGGCTCTGGTACCGGCCGTGGATCGGCATGGCGAGCAACTTCGTCTACGCCCTCTTCCCGTTCTTCTTCCTCCACTTCATCGTCCTGTTCGTCCGGCGCTACGAAGTGCTCCATTCCCGATTGGTCACGATCAGCATCTACACGGCAGGGCTCTTCGGGTACGCCATGATCCTCCTCGGGCTCATTCCGGAACCCCTGTCGGAGTCGCACGGGATCAACCAGAGCGGATACGTCTTTTATCTCACATGGCTGACGATCTTCTTCACGATCGGCATCGCCATGCTCTACGAGGTGGCCCGCGGTTTTTATGAGAGGGCAGGAAGGTCGAACCTCCTCTTCGGCGCGTTCGCCCTCCTTCTCATGCTCCTCCCGGGCCCCTTTACCGAGTCCGTCTTCTTCGGGATCTTCCATCTTGGACCCGAATCGTACTACATCTCCTGCACGATCGCGCTGACGATCGCCGTCTACTTCATCTTCCGGCACAAGATCATCGTCAATACGCACTTCGACGAGCTCAAGTCCGCCCTCGGGGCCATGAGCGACGTGTTCGTCACGACCGACGATGCGTTCCGCATCGAGATGGTGCGCGGAACCGCCGTCACGTCGATTCTCGGCTACGAGGAACGGGAGCTCATCGGGAGGCGCCTGGACGAGCTTCTCGAGGAACCGGGCAATCTCCACCCGAATGGACGAGAAGGATCGCTCATCGGGTCCCGTGAGACGAATTTTGAATGCGGCGTCCGCGCCAAGTCCGGCACGACCGTTCCGATGAACTTTTCCGTCAAACCGATGCTGACCGACGGGCAGGTCCGGGGCTTTGTCGCCATCGGCCGCGACATGACGGAACGGCGCAGGATGGAGGAGGAACTGCGCCAATCGCAGAAGATGGAGAGCATGGGCACGCTCGCCGGCGGCATCGCCCATGACGTGAACAACATCCTCCAGATCATCCTCATCAATACACTCGGCCTGCAGAAGCAGAATTTGTCGCGCGAACAGATCGACCGCATCGTGGGCATCAACACGAAGGCCGTGGACCGGGGCGCCATGGTCGTCCAACAGATCCTGACGTTCGCCCGAAAGACGCCGATCACGTTCGCCGTCGTCGATGTGAACACGGCCGTGACGGAGTTCGTCGCGATGCTCGCGCAGACCTTCCCCCGGACGATCGAGTTCTCGAGCATCCTCGATCCGCACCTCCCCCCGGTCGTTGCCGACGCGAGCCAGGTCCATCAGGTACTCCTCAATCTCTGCGTCAACGCCCGCGACGCGATGCCTTCAGGCGGACGCATCACGATCGCGACCGACGAGGTGGACGGCACGCTCCTCCGGCAGAAGCACTCGGCCGCAGTCGCCCACCAGCGCTACGTGCGGCTGAGCGTCGCCGATACGGGGACCGGCATGGATGAAAAGACCCGACGGCACATCTTCGATCCTTTCTTTACGACGAAAGAGATGGGCAAAGGAACGGGACTGGGACTTTCCGTCGTCTACGGGATCGTGCAGACGCACCACGCGGTCATCGATGTCCAGAGCCGTCTCGGTGAGGGCTCGGTCTTCACGGTCTGCATTCCGGTGAGCGAGGAGGACACGCAACGTCTGGTCGCGATCGTGCCCGCCCAACCCCGGGCGGACACTTCCCGTCGCGGGATGATCCTCGTCGTCGAGGACGAGGAGTTTGTCCGGACGTCCCTTACGAAATCGTTGGAATCGCAGGGGTTCAAGGTGATCAATGCGTCTGACGGCGTGGAGGGTGTGGAGGCGTTCACTGCCCACAAGGATGAGGTCCAGCTCGTCATCCTCGACATCGGACTGCCGAAATTGAACGGATGGGATGCGTTGCTCAAGATGAAGGAGGTGAAACGGGGGGTGCGATCGATCATTTCGAGCGGGTACCTCGACCCTGCGATCCAGGCCGCCAAGGGTACAGACGGGATCCAAGACTACATCATCAAGCCGTACACGACCGACATGATGCTCGCAAGCGTCCGCAAGGCCATCGCGACCGCGCCGGACGCGCCGCAGGCCTGACCACGACGACGGTCTGGTCCCCTAGTTGTTCGAACCTGCCGTCGGCTGATGCTGATGGTGCTGTTGGTGCTGTTGCTCCCGTTCGCGCACCGGGTGTTCTTGGCGGTTTGCGGGACGCGCGTCCGAGTAATGCTTCCGGTCGGAGACGCCGAGACCCGTCCTGTAGAGCAGCGGCACTTTGAACTTTCTGCTTGAATCCACGTTGTTCCCCAGCGGCAAGAGAAGACCCGTGTCGAACACTGCGCGGATCGCGTCGTCCCCTTTGATCGAGAGCGGTTCGAACAGCATGTAGAGCTCCTGGCGGTGGAAGACCGCCGTGTCACTCCCGCGGAATACATCGAAATGCTTCGACAGGTGCGGGAACTCCGAATAGAGGTACGTGTCGCACCGATACGCCGAGATCACCTCGAACGCGTCCTTCAACGCCTTGGCACTGATGAGCTTCACCGAGCAGTGCCTGTTCGCCATCCGGTTCATCTCCCGCTGTTTCTCCACCGCACGGTTCCCGAGATGGATGAGTTCGCGCGGGAAGCTGCTGCCCGTGCCGTCGACGAGCCGGCGGAGGATCCACTGGTCGGTCGGCGTGGAATTTGCCTCCGAGCTCCCCATCGTTGGCTCAAAGATCGTGTAGAAGATCCGCTTCACGTAGTCGTCGGCGCCGAGAATGACGCCGCTGACGTCGACCTTTTCACCGAGCTGCTCTTCGCAGAAGTCCCGGACGTGCGGATCGACGACCGCGCGGGCGACGAGGAGCTTCAGGAGCAGATGAGCGGGCCACTTCATGTCGCTGCTGTAGCTCACGAGATGCGACTTATTGACGATGTGGAGCTGCCGGTAGATGTCGTTCCGAAGAAAGATCTTCAGATGGATGTTCTTGAACTGGTTGCCGTACTGCACGAGGAGCTGCACGAGCCCGGTGATGGCGGCCTTGAGCTTCACGATGTCGTCAACGAAGAGGAGATCGAGCTTGTCGAGCATGAGCCAGGCGAGGCTGTGCGTCTCCCGGAGGACCACATCGACGTGGTCGAGGAGAGCGATGATGCTCATGCCGGTCTTATGCTTGAAGTCCGTCGCGCCGGACACCCCGTTCCCGCCCGCCGACTGCGAGGCTCGCGCGCCGTTTCCCCCGCCAAAGATCTGTGACCGGACCTTCTTGAAGGCGTTCTTTTCCTCGCGCAGCCCGAGCTTCACAAGGATGCTATGGAGCGTGTCGTACGACGTCTTGAGCGCAACATTCTTCCCTTTGAGGGCAGCGATTTCCACCTTCGGATCCGCCATGAGCGTCGAGGCGGTCTTGAGGCCGAGATAGAGGAGCCAGAAATCGCGGAAGTCGTCGACCGAGGTCGGCTGGAGCTCGCGCAGATCGACGTCGGGGAGGAACTGCTCGCTCTGCAGGCCGTACGCCGGGATGCAGTAGATCTCGCTGTAATTTTTGGGGAGTAGCGGCTTGACCTTTTGAAGGTCTTCGCTCAGCAATCGGCAGATCGCGCTCTTCCCCGACCCCTTGTTCCCCACGATGAGTGAATGCTGCGGGAGGAGTACCTGGCGCAGCATCTCCGTGCCGATGAAACAGGTGTTGAAGCGGTTGTCCGATTCGCCGTCAACTCGCCCGAAGTTCAAACATGTCAATACCTGTTGGGGGTCGATCATCACGCATTCCTTCAATGATTCCGTATGAAATCTCTGCGCTTCTTGCGCCGATCATTGTATCCAATCTAATGCATTCATGCGAGGCGGATGTGGTTCTGGTCACACGGGGGGGAAGAGTATCGGCGAAATCACACGGATGGGTCTTCCTTGCTAACCGACCCAAAAATCACTACTTTTAGCGCAGAAGAAGGGGCATTGAGTCGAATTCGACGAAAAGAGTCATGGCAAACGCCAGCAGCCACTACGCGTACTTCGAGAACCTTGAAAAAACGATAAAAATCGCACTGGCGATCTATGTCTTTCTCCTCCTTCTCGGTGTCGCGGCCCTGGCCGTCGGGAGCAGCCGGTCGATGATCGCTTCTGTGGAGAATTTCCCCATCCCTGTCCTCCTCGTCGGCGCCGCTCTCGTCGGTGCGTACGTGCTCCTGATCAGGACCATCAGCAAGGTCCAATGGATCGGTGAACTTCACATCTGGCTCGACCGGAAGTTCTTCGGATTTCTTTCGCGGTCCAATGAGATCATCTTCCAGACGCTCCTGTTCGCACTCCGGCCGGCGGAACGGGACAAGGCGTACGAGCTTTCCCAGCGGGACCGGGAAAGCATGGCCGAGACGATCTTCTCCAAACTGGCGAGCAACAATCATCTCTTTCCGACGCTCCTGAGGAGCGGCATCTTTCGGTTCTGGATCTGGTACTGGGTCACGAACTACGGGATCGCGATCTTCAGTCTCCTGACGGTCGCGGCGTTCCCCGTGTTCCTGTTCGGGAGCCTCGCTTTCGCAAAGACGGTGTTCGCCATCGTCTGGGTGATGGCGCTCGCGCACCTGTTCGCGGGGCTTTGGTTCGGGTACCGGCTGCTGCGGATGACGAAGGAAGTGTCAGAGGATATCGTGAAGTCCTACAGCAACGAGATCGCTGCGATCCTCCGGGCGCAGATCGCGGCGTTCCAGCGCTGAACGCCAAGTAACGCCATGGGGAGACCGCGCCGGGGAGCGCGGCCTCCCCTTCGCTTGCCCGGTGTCGACGGGCGAACGAAGTTCTCTCGGGGCCGGATCAGGTGGGTTGTTTGACGATCCGGAGGTACGGCTTCAGCGTCTTCCATCCTTCCGGGTACTTCTCCTTCGCTTCGGCGTCCGAAACAGCCGCCACGATGATGACGTCCTCGCCGTTGTTCCAGTTCGCCGGCGTCGCGACCTTATGCTTGGCCGTCAGCTGCATCGAATCGACCACCCGCAGGATCTCGTGGAAGTTCCGGCCCGTCGTCATGGGATAGGTCAGCATAAGCTTGATCTTCTTGTCGGGGCCGATGATGAACACGGACCGAACGGTACCGTTCATCGCCGCCGTGCGGTCGTCCGCCACGCCGGTTTCGCTCGCCGGGAGCATATTGTAGAGTTTCGCGACGGTGAGGTCCCGGTCGCCGATCATCGGAAACCGGACGGTCGCCCCCTGCGTCTCCTCGATGTCCTTCGCCCACTCTCCGTGCTTCTCAACGGGATCGACGCTCAGTCCGATCACTTTGCAGTTCCGTTTTGCGAATTCCGGCTCGAGCTTCGCCATGGTTCCGAGCTCCGTCGTGCAGACCGGCGTGAAATCCTTCGGGTGAGAAAAGAGGATCGCCCAGCCGTTGCCGATCCATTCATGGAAATTGATCGTCCCCTTCGTCGTGGCGGCCGTGAAATTGGGAGCTTCGCTGTTGATCTGTAATGTCATATCGCGCCTTTCCTGAATGTACATGTATGTGTTGATTGAGAATATCGAGCGGCCGCGTCGGCCGCCTATGGCAGCTCGGAGAGGTCCACCGCAGGAGGCGTACCGCCCGCTTCGCGATGGATCACCTCGCCAATCCTGGTATAGGTATCGAAGAACCCGCAGTTCTTCAGGTAGAACCACCTCCCGACCGACCCGCCGGCGTAATCCATGCGGTATGCGTGACGCGCAGTATTGTCCGCCGAGAATCGCGCCTGCGTCAGTTCATGCCAGCCGCTTCGGGGCCCTTTCGCCCACTGATTTCCGAAGCGGCCGCTCCGCTCGACCATGCCCGTTTCCGGTATGAAGTTCTCGAGAAACGAGTGCAGACCCTTCAAATACGAGGCTGTCTTCGGCCGCCGGAAACTTGCCACAAGCATCCACCGGCTTTGTTCCGGCGCGTAAAAGTAGGCCGTGTAGAGCGTTCGCTCGCTCGAGTCGGGCTCTGCGTGGAGGAGGAATCGGTAGGTCGAGTCGGCCTTCCAGTCGAAGATCAGGTAGCTTTGGCCGCCGGAGCCTTCATCCCCGAACTCTCCCGCATGAACGCCCGGTCCCTTCCTCACGAGTTCCACCCGCTGGTCGGCCGGTATCGCCTTCGGGTCGTCCGTTGCGAACGGGCTCCATATGGAAAAGAGTATCCGCCGTTCGATCGGAGAATTGACCTGCATGCCGAAATATCCGCCGGAAAAGCCCTCCGCCATGAAGAACGAGCCCATGACGTCCTGGGACTCCGGGATCGTCACCTCATTGTAGAACCATTCGACGTTCGTGTCCGCCGGGGGCGAATAGTTGAGGTGCACGGACGGTCCCCTTCTCCCCCAGTAAAAGAAGTTGCCTTCGTTGTTTCGGACGAAGCTCATGAGCGACGGGGGCACTCCGCGCACAATGAGGGCGGCGAGCCTTCCGAAAGTACTATCGGTCCTCGACACCCCTTGGAGATCGACCGCGACGTACCCCTCGTGTTCCACCCGTATCTCTCCGACGGGATAGTCATGTTCTCCGACCGCTTGGCAGTCGATCACGACGGTCTTTCCCTGCGCGGTGACCCGGATCGCTGAACGGCCGTGCAAAAGGCTCAGCGAAAACGCGAGATTCGCCCGACAGGGCCCGTTGAACCGGAACATCACCCTGCACACCGCCTCAGGGTCGGCCCAGCGAACGAGGCCGGAGTCGGAGATCTTCGCCGCGCCGGCTATCGAAGACGTCTCCCAGGCATTCCCGCCGATCGGGATGACCTGCGTCGTGGAATCCGCCGGTCCGTCGGGAAATGCTGAACAGAGCCCGGGACCCAGCGCAAGGAAGAGCACGAAAATGGCTGCCATCCGGTTCAATACGGTCATACGACGGAAGAATAGGACGAATGATTGATGGTTCGGCTATGGCGAGATGAGGCGACCGAGCTCGCTCGCGAGCGGTGATACTCTTACCCCCTTTTGCCCGATTCTAATGGATAATATGAGCAGGGAAGGCTACAAAGTCAAGTGGACGGGGACACGAGGGGAGAGAAGTCCGGTCCTCGCGTATCTGCGTCACAAAAGGAGTTGTTCCCGTCAAAAAAATCTATTATCTTCTCCTAGCGAATGGTGAAACCGTAGCGGATCGGGGCATTTGTGATTTACCTCACTCCTCGCCGAGGCCCCGGTGCGTACATTACGGATCAAGAGATACCCGGATCACGTCGACACATTAGGGCCGCACCCCTGAAATGATTGAAACGATCGACACGCTCGCTGGGCTAGAGGGCATCGCCGAGGAATGGCGAGCGCTTGCCCGCGGCTTTTCCTCTCCCCTGCTGCAGCATGAATGGTTCGTGGCAGGCGCGAAGGCATTTTGCCCGCCGGACGAGCTCAACGTCATGGTCAAGCGGGTGGACGGGAAGATCACTGCGATCGCGCCGCTGGCGTTCGTCAACGGGCTCACCAAAGGACGTTTGGAGATCCTCGGAACTGAGGTCTTGTGCGAGCCGAGCGGTCTGATCTACGAGAAGGAAGCCGAGGCCGCGGAACTCATCGACCACATCATTGCTCTCCGGAAACCCACCGTGTTCCGGCGGCTGCCCGCGGATGCGCCCGTCACTACCCTGCTGGACGCGAAGAACAAGGGCCTAGGATTTCAAGCCGAGCGTTCATCTGCATCCCCCTGGCTTCCGATCACCCACCCATGGAATGAATTCGAACAGAGCATCTCCTCCAAGAACCGCTACACGATGCGCAGAGCGCGAAAACGGGCCGACGCCCTTGGCACAGTTGCGTTCGATTTTCGGATCCCCGACGAGAATGACGTACCTAACAGTTTTGAGGATCTCGTCCGCATCGAGTCGTTAAGCTGGAAGGAAAAGAACAGGACGAGCCTCGGAGCGCATACACAGCTCAACCGGTTCTTCAGCGAGTACATGCTCTCTGCGGCGAAGGCGGGGATCCTCCGCGTGAATTTCCTGACGATCAATGGCGCCGCCGTTGCGTTCCTCATGGGAGTGGAGTACGCGAACCGGTATTGGGTGCTGAAGATCAGTTTTGATGAGGCGTTCGCTCACTGCTCGCCCGGCGTCATCCTGATGCACGAGACCATCCATCACGCGGTGGAAGAGGAGCTCGAAGCGTTTGAATTTTTGGGGACCGACGATCCGTGGCTTCACGTCTGGACGGATGACGTGCATCAGTTCGTCGGCATTCACCTCTACCCCCTTTCTCTCCGCGGACTCATCAACCTCGGCAGCGACAGCTCCAGTTACCTCCTGAACCGGATCCCCGCGTTCAGGTCCAAGTCCCCCAAAACGTAACGCGTCCGCCCCCGGGCCACTCTTATGCAAAGCATCAAGCAGCGAATCATGCGAAGGTTGGCCGCGAGCCATATCGCGGGGCCGGGCATCGAAGACGCTCTCTCGGTGTGCCGGATGGTGGCGGCCAGGGGCTGGTCCATGACCATGTGTCCGTGGACCGATTCGAGCACCAGTTCCGACGAGGTGCTGGCTCGGTACCGAGAGGCCATCCGTGCGATAGAGACGAACCGCCTCGACTGCCGACTCTCGGTGAAGACGCCAGCGCTCCATGATGAGCGGGAAAAGGTCATGACGCTCGTCGAGGACGCACGGCCCGGGAATGTCTACCTCCATTTCGACGCGCACGGCCCCGAGACGGCCGATCCGACGTTTCGATTGGTGGAAGGAGCACTCAAGGTCTACCCGCGCGTCGGCTGTACGATCCCATCGCGGTGGCAGAGAAGCATCGAGGACGCCAGGCGCATCCGGGAGCTCGGGATCGGCGTCCGGCTCGTCAAGGGGCAGTGGAGCGATCCCGAGATCCGCGGCATCGATGCGCGGAAGAACTTTCTCAGCGTCGCCAGGGAGCTTCGCGGTACTTCCGGCCACATCTCGGTGGCGACGCACGACTCCCGGCTCGCATACGACGCACTGAAGATCTTGAAGGATGCGGGGACATCCTGCGAGCTGGAACTCCTCTTCAGCCTGCCGCTCGGCATCCTGCGGGTCGCACGATCGCTTGAACTCCCCGTGCGGATCTACACACCGTACGGACATCCCTACCTTCCGTACAACATCATGCATGTCCAGACACGTCCCGGGATCGCGCTCTGGGCCGTGAAGAATTTCCTCCTCGGGGGATCCCGACCGCACATTTGACCCATCCCCTTCCTCCGTGGAACCTCCAACACCACCATACCAACTGCGGGACCCTTGGAAGAAGCTCCACCCGGCTGTTCCTCGGCATTGGCTCTTCCTGTTCGCCGGCCTGATCTGGGCCGCCGTCGGGCTACTCCTCTGCCTGCGGGCGCTCGTGTGGATCGCGCCGTTCTCGCTCACAACAGGGTTCATACTCGAAGGGATGGGGGTTCTCCTTGCAGCGGCGGGCTACATCTATGGCTTTTCGAAGATCGCGAAGAAGAACATCGCGCGCATCCAGTCGCTACCGGAGCGCGTCTGCGCATTCGCATTTACGGCGTGGAAGGGGTACGTGATGATCGGCCTGATGGTGACGATCGGGATCACGCTGAGGAATTCGGCGATCCCGAAGGAGTATCTCGTCATTCCTTACACGGCAATGGGAGGCATGCTCCTCACCGGAAGCCGGAGGTTCTTCGCTCAGTTTCTATCGGCCACGCTCCAGAAGCGATGATCCCGTACGACTCCCAGAGGAAGATACGGTAAGTCGCTAATGGTCTCACGTCGCCGGGGCACGACGATCTCATCGGTGCACTTCCGTCACCCTGATGAGCACGACTCCATGAGGAGGAACATCGGCTTCGAATTGGCCCGTAAAAACGCCGAGATCCTTCTGCCGCCAGACATCCCGGACCGAAAATGAACCGGACATCCCGACATCCGACCCTTTGAAAATGATCCTCGCCTTTGTGGGCGATGTATTCCACTGGAAGTAATCGGCCGGCGTCCGCCCCGCCGCGTCCGCAGAGAATAGCCCGACCGCTTTCGATCCGTCCTCCATGTCCTTGACCCAGATCTGCTTCCCGTCCTCACTCGAGATCCGTCGCGCCTGTCTGCCAATCGGATCCTGGTTGATGTCGATCACCTCGTCGTTCGTGAGCAAATTGAGTGTGAAGTCATCAAAGTGACTCATGTCAGCCCCGATCAGGAGCGGCGCCGCAAGGAGTGACCAAAGACTGATGTGGGTGTACTGCTCGTCCGGCGTAAGTCTTGAAGGGTGAAGCTCGGGACCCCAACCGACACGTCCGACGACGAGCATGTCGGGATCGTTCCAGTGTCCCGGGCCGGCATACTGTTCATGCCCGGACTGACCGAAGCCGATACCGGCCATACTGGACCAGGTATCGTTGATGTCGCCCGTCGTCCGCCAGCAATTGCCGCCGACCTCCGCGCCCCACTTCCAGACGTCTCCCATCCCGTATTGACACAGACTGTAGACGATGTCGCGGTCGACCTTGTCAAGGGCGTCCCTCATCACCTGGTACGGCTGCTTGAGCACGGGGAGCGAACGATCCTTCGCGATGCGGCTGTATGAGCACCAATCGTACTTGAGATAGTCGATGCCCCATCGTGCGTACTGACGAGCATCCTCCGCTTCATGCTGATAGCTCGCCGTAAAGCCGGCGCAGGTGATCGGTCCAGGACCGGAATAAATGCCGAGCTTCAATCCCTTGCTGTGGACATAATCGCTGAGCGCCCGCATGTTCGGGAACTTCTTGTTCGTCGCGATCATCCCGTCAGCCGTGCGCGCTTCCCCTTGGAGTTCCGGCTCTTTCGCGTCCGGTTTGATCTCCCAGCAATCATCGATGTTGATATACGTCCATCCGTGATCAGCCAATCCGGAGGCGATCATCGCATCGGCGGAGGCGCGCACTTTCGCATCATCGACCGAGCATGCCCAGGAGTTCCAGCTGTTCCAACCCATGGGGGGCGTAAGGCAGATCTGATCCCCCACCTTGATCGTCAGCGGGCGCGAGGCCGTGGCGAGGTCGTTTTCCGCAACGAGGGTGACCTGATACGCGCCGGGTGCAGTCATACTCCCGGATATCTGTCCCGTGACCGTGTCGAGTGTCAGTCCCGCCGGCAGATGCTGAGCGGCAAATCTCATCGGGCGTTTGCCGGTCGCCGCGATGGTGTACGAGAACGGATGAGTTGGTCGGACACCGAACACCTTCGCACCGTTGATCCTCGGTCTTTCGGAAGGCTGAGGGGTCAGAATATACGGCTCCGCTCTTTCTTGAACGACGAGTGCATCAAGGGATCGCTGTCCGGCAAGCTCCAGTGTTGCATCGCACCAGTCTGCGTGATCATAGTCTATATTATCCCCCCCGTTCGTCACCAGCAGCCCCAAGAGCGTCACTCCGGAAATGTCGATGTCGCAATTGGCAGGCTTGTCTCCTTGCTTCATCACAGGACTCTCCCAGAGTGTCCGCTTGTCACCGAGGACGATGAATGTGATCGAGCCTTTCCCGCCCCCCACTTCGTCATCAAGCCCGACCGATGCTCGGAATCGTCTTCCCGTACCATCAACATGCAGAAGGAAGGTGCTCACGGCGTGTGTACCAACGCCGCGTTCGTAGGCTTGTCCGCCCACCTTCAATGAATTTCCGTCCACAGACTTTCTGGCTGCCGGTGAGCCCCATCCGCATTCCATCGCGGAGAGATTCAGCTCATCAAGGTATACCGTTTGGCCGGATGAGAGCTGACGGAAGGCCAAAAACGCGAGACAACAGCAGAGCAGGTGTTTCATCGTCACTCCTTGGAAATGAAGTAGTCAAATGGCTCATGCCGAGAGTCATTCATCCAATTTGAAACGAAACGGCAAAGCAATTCGTACTGCGACCTTGTGTCCAGACATCTCAGCAGGTGAGAATCTAAACTGCATGATTGCAGCTAAGGCCGCTGCATTTAAAAGTGGCGAATCAGATTTTTCGACTTTCGGATCGCGCACACTGCTGTCCGTCTCCACCAAAACTGTGACCCAGACCGTCCCCTCGACTCTTAGGCGTTCTACGTCGATGGGGTACACAGGTAGAACCGTTTTGAGGGGCGTACACGTTTTCTCCCACGGCGGAACCTCAACCGAGTCGAAGTCGGTCGTATCACGATAACGTGTCAGAGTCTCCTGCTTTTCTAGTTCAGGGTTTGGATGTCGAGCTTTCGTTCTGATGTTGATAGCACGAAATATGGAATCCAACTCTGACCGTGTATATCCTTTTATCCCGTTTGGCCTCCGCGGAGGAATGGCGTGGCGGCGAGTGGAGTCTGGTTGAGCAGTGGGTGAATGGTCCGATTGACCCCTTTCCAAGAGTATAGGGAAAGAAATCCGTACTGTCAATCACGACCGATTCGTCTCCTATAATAGAAAGCCCCCAATCATCGCATCGATCAGAGGCCTTTGGTCAAAGTCAACTATTCTTCAGGCCTTGGAAATATCACGATTTTTTGTTACCATATTGCGACTGTAACTGGCACCACTCCTTGATACCCTGTACCTCCCTATACGAATTGGGACTAAATTGGGACCACACCGGTTTTTTTAACGGTGTTTTCAAGAATCAAAGTGCCCAAAACAGAGCGCCAGTAGCTCAACTGGATAGAGCATCAGCCTACGGAGCTGAGGGTTAGGGGTTCGACTCCCTTCTGGCGCACTTGTTCTCGCAGCTTTTTCCTCCGCAACCCTCCCCCGACCGAAATAATCCACCAAAATCCAACCAAACTTTCTCCAAACCGTTACCAATTAGTTCTTCAGTTTGTCGACGGCGCGCCTGAGCGTCTCCGTGTCTGCCTTCGCATACACCATGCTTGTTCGGATATCCTGATGACCGAGGAGCTCCTTGACGGACAGGATATCAATGCCTGCGGACACCAAATTTGTCGCAAACGTGTGGCGTAACGAGTGAAGCTTGAACTCGGCGTCCATGTCGACTCTGCGTATGTATTATCGACGTAAGCGAGGTTATAGATTGAATACTCTCCAACATATCTGTCGACGTCAATGATTGCGGTCGAGTCATTCCAAGGTGAAAATCGCGCCCCATAATAACTGGTATGGAAGCTCGGATAACTATCGGGGTGATTTCGGAGTGCCATATGCCATTTGCCGCCTATCTGAGCAGCAATGCCTGCTGGGTTACGAGCGACGATCCTTGTTGGATGTCCGGACCGTGAGGAAACATCGATCTGGCTTACATCCCGCCACTGAACTGAGTCAGGGCCAAGGAATGACCAGCCTTGGGAAAACAAGCTCGTTGGCAGAAATAAAAGCGCCGTCAACGCGCCAATGATCAGTACTTTGATGGATTTTCTCCTCTCCCAGTTCTCCGACGTCATCTCAAGCCTCCAACTGTTCCTACTGTAAGTTTACAGATAGAACCTATCAATGTCAACCAATACAAAAGAGTCTTCATTCAATTCCCCATAAACGGCAAAAGCCCAATCTCTCGACCGGGCCTTTGCTGTTCTATCAAGCGCATATCGTTGAGTAGTAAAATGGCGCAGTAGTGTGCAGGCTATGTGAGTCCAAGCCGTTTCTCTCCTTTCGGGTCGAGTGTCCCGCTCAAGCAAGCCATCACCGCTGTTTCCATTAGACCCTCTTCGATTCCGTACGTGAGGTTT